>JBBQXB010000015.1:0-58524 GCA_038210015.1 Tepidisphaerales bacterium | reverse complement strand
CTGTCGTTGTATCCGCTGACCGGATCGTGGAACGAAGATATCACATGGAATCAGCACGGTGCGGGAGGGTTTATCAGCGATACCGCAGTCGCCAGCGTGCAGGTGAGTGGGATCAACCAATGGGTTGAGTTTGACATCACTGACTACCTCGCCAGCTTGCAGCCTAGGAGCTACGAAGGATTTGCGATCATCCAGTATGCTGCCGTAACGGAGGATGTCAAACCCGTCGGCGTTTTCTTCGCAGGTGCGGGTGATACCACTGCATCGTTGCGTCCCTATATCGCGGTGATCCCTGAACCCGCTACGCTTGGATTGCTTTCAATCGCATCGTTGTTGTTGCGTCGGCGTCGCTAGTGTCGGTTACAGCATCTGAACAAGGCGAGTTGTCATGCTGAGGTACGCCGCAGCATCTACTTGACTGGTAAGAAGCCTCTGTTTCCTCCGCTTCAGGTTGACCCTTGGGAGTACCTCAGGCTGACAATAGAGTGGTATGATTTCTTCAAAATTTTCGGTTATGTTTTGTGTCTGCTAGGTATGCGAAAAGGTTTTGTCCGATGCGTCAACGTGCGTTTACATTGATCGAATTGCTCACCGTGATTGGCATTATTTCGGTGCTGACCGCGATCGCGCTGCCAGCAGGAAGTGCGGTGCGTAAGCAGGCTTGGAAATGTCTGTGTGCGTCGAATCTACGCCAAGTGGGCAACTCAATTCTGCTCTACACGCAGGATCATCGCGGCCGACTACCTGACGTGATCGAACCAATGTGGACCACGCTGCCCACACAAGGCAAGATCGACATGTCGATCGACCCGCGTACCGATCCACGCAGCTTTCTCAGCGTGATGAAACCCTACGGCGTCACCCCCGATTTGCTCACCTGCCCGGCAGCGGTGATGCAGGTGATCAATGACCCGTCGCAGGAACCGATCCAAACCTACCGCATTTCCAGCTCAAACAACGCTGATGGCATTCCCAAACGCATCGAACAGTTTTACCTGCCCGGCGGGGATATCGACTATTTCTACAGCCTGAAATATCTCAATGGCCGAAAGTACGATGTCGATCATGTGATGCTCAGATCGGTCAGCGGGGTGATGCGCGGCGTGAAATTTCGCGGGGCAGGACCGTTTTATTTGGCACGCGATTTTGTCAAAGCACAAACCAAGGGCTGGATCACGACCTACACGCCGCCTCACAACAAGCAATTCAACCAACTCAAGCTGGACATGACGGTGTCGCTTGAGAAGGATTTGACACCGATCTCCGCCTCACCGTGATGCCGACTGCATCAGTTCGGAAGCGGGGTCGATCATGGATTTATCTTCCACCAGCGAAGTTCGTTGACGCGCGACACTGTTTCGTAGCGCCGCAATATCCATGTTCTTGCCCGGACAATCGGTTTGCTTGCCGGTCATCTGGTGTCCAATGATGTCGGCCTGACGGACGTTGTATTTGTCTGCGAGGAACGCGACCAATTTCGTCAACGACGCCATCTGTTTTGCGGTGGGGCGAGTGATATCAAAGTTGCCGACCAGACAGATCCCGATGCCGTGTTCGTTGTATTGATTATCGGGGGTTTTAGCGTGTGCGCCGTGTTTTTGCACCGGCCAGCGTCCGCCGACCTCAACTACGCCGTCGCCGGTGTCCGTTCCGTTACCAATTACAAAATGATAACCGAGTTCATCCCAGCCTTTTTCCTGATGGGCTTTTTGAAAGCGCGCGGCACCGCCTTCTGCGGTGGCGGAATGGTGGACCACGATCCAGTTCCACTTACGTGGCACGGCACTGGCTAGAGGAACCCACGCGGACGGAATGTTGCCGATTTTCGGTTGCTGCTGGGGTTGTGGCTTGGGATATTCGACTTTGACAACTTCGGCCGGTTTAATCACGCGTGCCTGATTCACCACTGGACCGGCAAAGTTCGGTCCCGGTAAGGCCGTGGATGACATATTCATGTTCGATTGACAACCCACCGTCGTCAGCGATGCGCAGGCAAGTAGGCTGGACGTAAAATATCGAACGCATTTCATTCGCAAGTCGCTGACAGCCATCCGTGGCTCCTTGAGGTATGAGTTTGCATGTTGTAATCCTCTTTCGTTCGGATTTCCAGCGGTTAATATGTACCAACCTGTTAATAACCCCACCACGCCGACGCGGGTTTGGGTAAAGTAGCGCCGAACTCGTTAATCAGCATTAGTTTACAGACCGAGGATGCCCGCCATGCGACTTCGCTTAATTTATGCAAACACCGCGCGTGATTATGACATCCCGCCGCGCCAGATTGATGATCCGGTTGTGGTTGGTCGATCATCCGAAGCCGATTTACAAATTCCATCGATCAACATTTCCAAATCTCATGCGGTCATGTTTGTGCATAATGGCGTGTGGATGGTGCAGGATTCTGGTAGCCGCGATGGTACTGTTTTGAATGGCGAACCTTGCGGCGAAGCACAACGGCTTGATTTGGGCAACAAAATCACACTCGGAACCGGCGCTGGTGCCGCGACGATCGAAGTGTTGTCGCTTGAAGACTCTGCCCCGATGACCGCCGCCGCAGGGGCAGACGCGATCGCCGAACCGCCTTTTGATGCCTTGGATGGCGTGGTGTTTCCCGCACCGGTCGCTGCGACGCGTCGATATGGCAAGACGCAAAATACGAATCTACCTGTCGTATTTGCCATAACCGGTGCGGTACTCATCGGCGTGGGCGTGATCGGCGGAATCTGGGCATACGTGGTTTACACCAACAAACTCGCTGCCAACGATGACATTGCTCGTCAGAACGCCAACGCCAAGACTGAGGTGATCGTCAAGAAAGCAGAGGGTTCGGGCAAAAAGACGATATTTATGGAGGGCTCCAGCGCTGCAGCTCCCGCTGGCGAGAACCCGCCGACGATTAAGCCGGTCTCGCCGACACCTCCCGTTGCGGCAGGTTTGCCTGGCACTCCGTCCGACACCCCCGCGATCAAGCCGCCGCTACCAGCATCGCCTCAGGACGATGTTGTGCTCGATCCCGCCAAGCCCGTCGAGCCAGGGGGCGAGGCCTGGGCGCAGATTCTTGAGCATCGTGATTCATCCCCAACACCCGTCGCGTTGTTTCACTACATGCAGTTTCGCAATGCGAATCCCGATTCCCCCAAGCTAAAGGAATTAGACAAACTGCAGGCCGCTGCGATTGATGCATTGTGGTGGCAACGGGTGAACGGATTGATCGACCAGCAATCGCAGATCGCGACCCAAATTGCGGATTTGAAGAAGGAAAAGTCCGAATTGCCCGCCAACGCGACCGCAGACCGCAAGGCGCAGTTCGATCGTCAGGTTAAGGATTTGGAATCCTCCAGTGCCGTTAACTTGCTGCTTTTGGACGGCGAGATGGGTTATCACGAGAAAAAACCAGTCGATCTCGGCAACGAAAAGGAACTGGAAATTCTCCGCAAAGCACGCGATCCTGCAATTTACGAACGCTGGAATCAACGCGTGATGTCGCAGGTGCGTCAATCGCGCGGCGCACGAGCGTGGTAAAAATAAAACTGGAACTTTCGGGTATGTACGGCGTCTAACGGATGGCTGGGGGGTGCGTCTTGGGTTTAGGAGAATGATCATGACTGGCATTTTTGCTCGATCGGTTGTTGTGGTATCCGTCGTATGCACAAGCGCGCTTGCACAGAATGAGGTGCCAGCAGCACCGGGTGCCAATGGACCGCTGATTCCCCAAGTCGGCGGACGCGAGCGCGACCGCTTCGACGGACCTGTGGCGGTAGAAGTTGAAAAGGCGTGGAATCAATCCGATCTGGTTGTTGTGGCGGTGATCACCGATGTCGTGAACGGCCCGGTCGCGCAGTCGATGCCGCCAATCTGGTCGAACAAACTCAGCCTGAAAATCGACAAGGTTTTTCGTGGCGAACTCGACGACAAAACGCTGAACGTCAATCATTCCTACCGTAATGAGGCAAATTACAACCATCGCATCGGCGAAAAATATCTTCTGGCACTGTCCAATTCGCGCGGCAGCGGATGGACGGTCATGCGAATCGCAGAAGCAGACGAGGCTCTGGTCAAGGAAGTCGAAACCGCATGCTCGTTGCCGGTGGGATGGCATGTTGAAGATAAGAAAATCGTGTCGCCTTGGGCGTCGATGGGTAAAGAGGCATGGGACGCGACGCTGACGAATAATGACAAGCCCGCGATTGTATGCGCGATCACCAATCGTCCCGCATTGATGGCGGGATCAAAAGTCCAATTCTCTGTCGAGGCGGTTCCGCCGGCGAAAGAGATCAAATGGACCAATCCTGATGGCGATGGCGAATACACCATCACCGTCAGCAATCCCACCAAAGAACCGATCCCCGTGCCCGCGCTGTTGATGCAGGATGGGAAAATCCTTTGGAATGACAGCCTGGCGATTGTCTGTCAGGATAAATCGTACCCCGTGCCGACAAGCCAAGGCGTGAAAGGCGACGTGTCGGCAGCGGTTTTAAAACCCGGCGAATCCGTTTCAACCACAATTAACGCCCTGTCCCTGCAAGGCCCGGAATGGCCTCGCGGTGGGTATCGAATCGAGTTCACCTTTGCACTAGGCGAAAAATCAAAAACGATGTCGTTTTACTACATGTCCCGTCACCACGACGGACTGCGGAATACTGCTCAAAAGGCATCGAAATAATCGCATTATCCATGACGTGTAGCCACGATGCTTGCATCGCGTTGCTTTCGACCAACGAAGTGTTCCATGCAAACATCACGACGATAAAGCAGCAAACACGAACCTACTCCCAATGAAGATTTTCAAGATGGCGTTGCAAGTCACCCGCGCTTTTGAAGCGTTCGAGAATCAGCGAGTCCTTTAATCCGCGGATAATATCTTTGACGACTTTGGGTTGTTTGCGGTAGTTCAGTCGTCCGCCGACAATCGTGTGGAACACCATCACCAGATTCAGGACATCTTTTTTGATCTTGCTGCTGGTGGGTTTTCCAAGATCGAAGAAATCGACGAGTTTTAGATCGAACGCGATTCCCTGCCGGCGGATCATGATGTTGTCGTCATGGATGTCGCCGTGATATTCGCCACGCGAGTGGATCGGTGCGATCCCGCGCGCCAGGGCGTAGAGCACGTGGAGTGCTTCGAACGTGGTGAGTCGTCCGCCGGGCTGGCGCGCCAGAAACTCGCTGAGTTTTTCGCCATCGAATAATTCGGAGATGACGACGATCACTTTCTTTTTCTGAACGGTCGCAAATTCCTGATGGTGATATTGCAGCAGAATCGGACAGTGACGAAGTGCATCCATCTTGCGTGCATAGACGATGGCGCTTTTTCCCTGTGGATCGCGAAAGGGATAATAAAACTTTGCAGCCCGGATGATGCCGGTCGCTTTTTCGGTGATCGCGTAGACTTCACCTTCGTAACCTGATCCTAATGCGCGCTCGATGGTGTATTTGCCCGCGACGGTGCGTCCGGGTTCAAAATCGAAGCGGGTTATTTTTCGGCTGGGTCGATACATGAGACAATTCGGAGATCCGATGCAGATTGGATACCCCATCGCAGGCTGGTGTGAAAGTAACCGGCGGTTTGAAAGCGGGCAAAAATGCGTAAATTACACATGATCAATGAAAGATAAACCGATTAAAGCGAAGAAAACGGCGCGCAAATACCCCAAGCAACCCAAATTGCCCATGTTGTTACATGTTATTTCCGACTCGACCGGAAATCTAAGCAACCACATGGTGACGGCATTTCTGACCCAATTTGCGTCGGCCACTTTTGAAACGCGCGTATGGAACTTTATATGTACCGATGATCGTGTCGAGAAAGTGTTGTCGCAGATTGGCGAGCAACGCGGTGCGGTCATGCACGCGGTGGTGTCTCCGAAACACAAAGCAATAATCGAAAAATGGTGTCGCGAGGCGAAAATCTCTTGCTGTGACATGACCGGCGATTTCGTCCGGTTTCTATCCCAGGCATCGGGTGCAAAACCTTCGCAAAACGTCAAAGCATTGCATGAGGTGTCGGAAGAATATCAGCGCCGCATCGAAGCGATCGAGTTCACGATGCAGCACGACGACGGGCTTGGTGTCAGCCGTTTGATCGACGCGGATGTGGTATTGGTCGGTGTATCGCGAACCAGTAAAACCCCAACCTGTATCTATCTCGCCCAGCAGGGTTTCAAGGCCGCGAATGTCGCGATCGCGATCGAAGCGCCAGTCCCAGAGGAGTTGCTCGCAATAAAGCATAAAAAGGTTGTCGGCTTATTGATCGATCCGCTGAGGCTGATCGAGGTGCGACAATCACGCCAACGCAGTTGGAATATGACCGCAACCAGCTATGTCGATCCAGGACACGTGCAACGCGAATTAAAATGGAGTCGACAACTGTTCACCAAACGCGGTTGGCCGACGCTTGATGTCACCACCAGCGCAGTCGAAGAAACAGCCGCCAAGGTGATACAGGTCCTAAACCTTCGTCTGACCCCATGATCGCGACGCCTTCGTCATTTTTCGCTCGGTTGATCCTGCGGCGTCGATACATCATTCAGGTAATCCATCCGCGAGGTGTACGGCACATCGCGCATCGACGCGATTGTCTGCACCTGATCGATCACCTCGACCGCTTGTTCTGTCAAACCTAGCAGTTTTTCCAATCCTGCCCGTAGTTGTTCGGCATCTTGCGAACGGTCTTGCATCAATTTTTCGAGTTCATCAACCAGCTTGTTCAGCGGCTGCGCGATGGTGGATACGGCGCGGGCCAGGCTTTGCATCATCACCCGCTGACGCTCTGCCTCAACCAGTGTGCTGACGGTGTGCTTCATTTGCAAAGCAGTATTAATGCGTGCCAGTAACACTTTGAAGTTGATGGGTTTGATCACGTAATCGTTCGCACCGGCTTCAAGCGCTTCAACCACATCGTCGCTGTCGATCATCGCGCTGACCATCAGTATGGGCAGCGAATCGTGACTCCAGTGTTCGCGCAGCAGTCGCACCGCGTCCACGCCGTTCATATTCGGCAACGCGTTATCCATTAGGATGAGGTCGGCGGGATGCTCTTCGAGATGAATAAACGCCTCCTGCGCGGTGGCGAATCCATCGACTTCGTAGTTGCGCGAGATCAATCGCCGTATCAGCATGTCGCGACTGAGTGCTTCATCCTCGACAACGATGATTTTACCTTGATGCGTCACAGCGAGCCTCCTGTTATGAGTGGGGATTGTTGCGAAGGACTCGGCATATCGGGTGACGGGTCAAACGATAATGCGCGAATCGGGATGTCCACATACGCGGTTGTGCCCACACCCTTGTCGCTGGTGATCAGGATTTCTCCGCCGAGCAGTTCGACAAACTGCCGACAAATTGACAAGCCAAGCCCCGTGCCTTCGGTGGTCATGTCGGCTTGTGCGAAGGGTTCGAACATGCGTTGAATCTTGTCGGTTGGGATGCCGATTCCGTTGTCGCGAACAGTGAACAGCAGATGATTGCTATCCCCCTTCAGAGATAATTCGATCAAACCATTTTCAGTAAACTTTGCAGAGTTGGCAACGAGGTTGAGCAAAACCTGTTTTAACTTTTGAGGATCGGTATGTATTTTTGCAGGAGCGGAGTTGAGCGTTATTTTTAGTTTATTGTCGTTGCGGCGCGCCAAGGGCAACGCGATTTCTTCGACCTGCCGCACAATGTCCGCTGGATCGACATCACTTAATCGCAGTTGAATCCCACCCGATTCGGCGCGGGCCAGATCAAGTAGTTCATTGATGAGCGTCAACAATTGCTGGCTGGCGCGCATGACACGCCGCAGGTCCTCCAACACAACGGGGTTCTTTCGCAACGTATCTTGTTCTTCGAGCATTTCGGTATAGCCAATAATCGCATTCAAAGGCGTGCGGAGTTCATGCGTCACACGATTGAAAAACGCATTCTTGGCGGTACTGGCGCGTTCGACGGCCTCCTTCTCGACCTGCAATCGCACCTGATGCCCAAGCCGCCGAGTCATCTCGTTCACGGCTTCTGACAGTTGCTCAAACTCCACGGTATGACTTAGCTGAATCGGTTTATCGAATTGTCCTTCACCGATCGACCGCAAGTGCTCCGCGAGTTTAGCGACGGGTCGTGACAAGAACCGGGATAGAAAAAGCCCCAAAACCAGTGCTGCCGCGACGATTGCACCCCCGACTAGAATCGCGTTCCGTTGCATGGGCTGGATTTGACCGGTTACATTCGCATCGGGAAGAATAGTCACGAGGCACCAGTTCAAACCCGATGCTGCGCTCAGAGGTTCGACATAGACGTGCTTGCCGAAATCGCGTAAATGCACCGTGCGTGACGCAGGTTGTTCAGACTCTAGCGCCCGCAATGCAGCGACGGAATTGTCATCGCGTTGGTCCGCCAGATTGACCAACTGATACGGCGTGTCTGTCTGCTGCTGTGCTAGTGATCCTGCAACAACGCGATGTTGCGCATCCACAATCATCACCGTCCCAAATCGCGCGATCTCCATTTCGGTGAGAATGTGACTGAGTGCTTCCAGCTTCACGTCCACCGATATCACTCCGACCATTTTGCCTTGTTCGTCGCGGATCTGTCGCACATAACCGATGCCGGGAATTTTAGGATTGTTATAGCTTGCAGGCTGGCTGGAAAACCAGAAGTAGATGTCGGTCCAGACAGGTGAATCACTCCCAATCGCGGCTTTGTACCACGGGCGCTCTTTGACAATGTAGGTGTAGGTCCGCAGCGTGGTTTGCGACGGATTTCCTTTGGCATCCAGCATGACTTCGCGGGTCTGATTTACACCCGCGCCGGTTGATCTGCCCGCGACGAAATCATCACCGAGTCGCATGACATAGGCCGCCTGCCCGTCAGCCGAGGCGTAAGTGATTGACCCGACGGCAGGGCGGATAATCATTGATTCATAGATCAATCGTTCCCACGCGTCCGACGGCGTAACGGGCAACGTGCCGCTTTGCACGCGATGGGCGTACAAGTCGCTCGTGCGCTCTGCGATTCGGAAAACGGATGCGAGATTATCGCTGACGCGCTGCGCGGTCGTGCGCACCAGCGCCGTGCCTAATTCTAATTCGACCCGCCGATTGGTGTAGGTCGCCAGCATCATCAACGCGACAGAGACGACCACGATCGGAAGCAGCACGATCGCTGCCACCAGCAGATGGATGGAGAGGCGCGACCTTCGGGTCAACGGCGGCGCAGATTCTGGGATGCTTATCGAGGGCACAATCGGTATCCTACCGAACTCAGTGGACTCGAGTACGATAAAATTAGAAACGGAACAATATGGAGAAAAGCGAAACCGACACCGCGCTGCTCCATATTATTTGTACACGCGCCGCTTAAAGACGCCGCACAGAATTTATCACGTTGTAGATTCTCTGTGAATGCACCAATAAGTCGACTGGTAGCCGTCTGGCAAATGCCTGGCAGAACCATGCAATTCTGTCATTGCCCAGCGATTCTGAGTATAAAACCAGCCGTAATTAAAATACTAAACCGACTGTAAACACGGCATTTTTACACTCGATAGCAACCAAGGGTCGGGCAAAAAACAAGCATACACTCATCCATGAGTGTCGTAGTCAGTCAATTGTTTGACTGATCGAAGGCAATCTGGCTTATCAATTAGTTTGAAATGAGTGCGTTACAACACCAATTTAACCGTCTACACTGCTGACGATGAATCCGCTGCTTGAACTTCACCAATCCGCCGACACGGAAACGCAGTTTTACGATGAAATCGAGATTGTCAGCACATTCGGTGTGCCGCAGGCGGAATATGCTGCGATCCGCAAGTCGGCTGCAATGATCGATTTGCCCCAACGCGGCTTGCTCGAATTGACTGGAAAAGACCGGCATACTTTTCTAAATAATCTAATCAGCCAAGAGCTGTGGAATAAATCGACCCGCTCAGGATTAGCTGTCGGTGAAACGCGCTACGCTTTTTTGTTGAATCTGAAAGGCCGTGTCGTTTTGGACATGACCGCGATTGAACTGGGCGATCGGCTGCTGTTGGATTTGGATGTGCGTCTCGTAGACATGTTAGCAAAGCTGCTGGATCGGTATTTGTTTGCTGAGCAGGTGAAGTTGGCATCGCAAGTGGGCGTGCTCCATCAGATCGGTTTGCATGGCCCGCGCGTGGGGGAGGTGTTGAACGGGGAAGGATTTGCCGATTTTATCGATTCGACGGATCGCGCACGTGCGGGTCGAATCATCGGGGTGGACGCGATCGCGTGGCGAAACGATCAGTGTGGCGTGCCGGGCGTGAATCTGATCCTACCTACCGCTCAGGCGGCGTCAGTGTGGAATCATCTGAATACGCGATATGGTGCAGAAATTGAATTAGGAAAACGTCTGCTCAGACCCACGGGTTGGGCTGCGTATAACGCGACGCGCATCGAAGCGGGCACGCCATTGTTTGGGATTGATTTTGAACTCGCCGAGCCATCCATCCCCGGTGCGAAAATGCAATCTGTCACTGCGGCGCCAGACACTCCCCGCGCGCAAGGCGTGTTGCCCGCCGAGACGGGTTTGCTCGATCGTGCGGTCAGTTTCACCAAGGGCTGTTATCTTGGTCAGGAAGTAGTCGCGCGGATGCACGCTCGCGGGCAATATGCGCGAAAGCTGGTGGGATTACGGATCGCAGGCGATGCGCTGCCGATTGCGGGCGAGCATGTTTTTGACGAAAACGATAATCAGATCGGCGCGATCACCAGTAGTACGATGTCGCCGGTATTGTCGGATGCTGCCATTGCGTTGGCGTTGGTTCGCAAGCCGCATTTTGAAGTCGGCCACAAGTTGATTGTTCCCGCTGAAGGCGCGATGCGTGCGGCTGAAGTTGTAGAATTGCCTTTTTTGCAGACAAAAAGCGCGAATTGAGTCGTAAATGCGAATGGAGATGCACTGTGTTCGAAAGCAAATATCGGATCCAACCCGGCAAAAAATTCAAGCTCGAAAATTTCAAAACCGATGACACCGGCGACTTCAAAGATCGCCAGGACGCGGAATACGAATCTCAGAAGAATCTGGCAAAGTTGCACGATCTTCAGGAAGTGCTGTACGCCCAATCCCAGCACGCGATTCTGATCGTTTTGCAGGCGATGGATGCCGGGGGCAAGGACGGAACGATCGAGCACATCTTTTCAGGAATGAATCCTCAGGGTTGCAATGTGACGAGCTTCAAAGTGCCGACACCTGAAGAAAAGTCACACGATTTTCTGTGGCGGATTCATCAGCACGCACCTGCCAAAGGGATGTTTGGCATTTTCAACCGGTCGCATTACGAAAGTCTTCTGGTGGAGCGCGTGCGTGGATACGCGCCAAAAGAGGTATGGAAAAATCGGTACGATCATGTCAACAATTTTGAAAAAATGCTCGCCGACGAAGGCACGACCATCGTCAAGTTCTATCTGTGCGTTTCCAAAAAAGAACAGGCAGAACGGTTGCAGTCGCGGCTGGACGATCCGAAGAAAAACTGGAAGTTTAATCCCGGCGATCTTGAAGAACGCAAGTATTGGGATGATTACATGGACGCATTTGACGATGTGCTTGAAAAATGCAGCACACCCCACGCGCCGTGGTACGTCATCCCCAGCGATAAAAAATGGTATCGCAACTACGTTATTAGCGACATTTTGCTGAAAACCGTCAGCGGGCTGGATTTGCACTTCCCAAAGCCCCTGGTCGATGTCAGCCAATACAAAATTGTGTGAGCAACAAATCAGTTGAGCGTGCTGGCGTGCGGCGCTTTACGCAGGCGTGCGGTTTGGATGCGGGCGAGTCGGAAATCGCCGAACGAATCGCGCTCGAATGATTCGGTGATATCTTCAACCGCTACTGGGATTTGTGATTCGTGATAGGGTTTTGGACTCGCGGGAGGATACACGGGCGGACGATTGATTTCGTGTCGTGGGCTGGTCGGCGCGACATCGATCAGCGTAAAACCGTGCTCTGTGCGCGTCGGTAAATCACCATCCGTCAACTTTTGCATGATATTCTCGACCGATACGCCCCAGTATTCAGCCGCCAGCGATGGAACAACCCAGCACGACATAGTACGACTCCTTTTCGTAGACCTTTGCACCGATTGTCGATGCGTAACCACCGATTTCATCGGAGCGTGGGACGGGCGGCTGAACTTGCAAATGCTACAGGTGTCATAAAGCAGTTTTGCCGTACAATCGGCATTGCACTGTGATGAGTATGACAATGCTGATTTTTATGGATCCCTTGAGAGAGAAACATGACGCACACCCCCATCTCGCATGTTGTTACCGGTCGTTTGCCGGTCGATCAATCGGTTAAAATTGCTGGCTGGGTTCGCACCCGCCGGGATAGCAAAGCCGGTTTGAGCTTCATCCACGTCTCCGACGGGTCGTGCTTTGCGACGTTACAGATCGTCGCGCCGAAAGATTTATCCAACTACGAATCCGAAGTCCTGCACCTGACTGCGGGTTGTTCGATCATCGCAACCGGCAAACTGATCGCCTCGCAAGGCAAAGGGCAGGCGTTTGAAGTGCAGGCCGATGCGATTGAGGTGGTGGGCTGGGTCGAAGACCCCGATACCTACCCAATTTCACCGAAACAGCACACGATGGAGCATCTGCGCGAAGTCGCGCACTTGCGTCCGCGCACCAACACCATCGGCGCTGCCACCCGCGTGCGTCATACGCTGGCGCAGGCGGTGCATCGGTTTTTCGATACCGAGGATTTTTTCTGGATTCACACGCCGATCATCACCGGGTCTGATTGCGAAGGTGCCGGCGCGATGTTTCGCGTCAGCTCGTTGGATCAATCCAATTTGCCGCGATTGCCTGATGGTAAGGTCGATTATTCGCAAGATTTTTTCGGGCATGAGTCGCATCTGACGGTTTCTGGTCAGCTTAATGTCGAGTGCTATTGTCTGGCGATGAGTCGGGTTTATACGTTCGGGCCGACGTTTCGGGCAGAAAACAGCAACACGCCTCGACATCTGGCCGAGTTCTGGATGATCGAACCTGAAATCGCGTTCGCCACGCTCGAAGACGATGCAGCGTTGGCAGAGAAGTTTCTTAAATACCTTTTCAAGACCGTGCTCGATCAACGTCAGGACGATCTGGCGTTTTTCGTCGATCGGGTCGACAAAGAGTGCATCAACCGACTGGAACAACTCGTCAACAGCGATTTCGAGCGAATGACCTATACCGACGCGATTGCGCATCTTGAAAAAGCGAATCAAAAGTTTGAGTTTCCGGTTAAGTGGGGGATCGATCTGCAGACGGAACACGAGCGGTATCTAACCGAAAAATTGGTCGGCAAACCGGTCATCGTGACGGATTATCCCAAGCAGATCAAAGCCTTCTATATGAAACTGAACGAAGACGACAAAACTGTCCGTGCGATGGATGTCCTCGCGCCGGGCATCGGCGAAATCATCGGCGGCAGCCAACGCGAGGAGCGATTGGAAGTATTGGACGGGCGATTGACGGAGATGGGATTGAACCCGAAAGACTATTGGTGGTATCGCGATTTGCGCCGCTATGGAACGGTTCCCCATGCCGGTTTTGGGCTGGGATTTGAACGCACGATCCTGTACGCGACCGGCATTCAGAACATTCGCGACGTGATCCCGTTCCCACGCACGCCGAATAACTGTAAGTTTTAGCGTGCGTGGAAAGAATGGGATAAGCCACGCAGGCAAACAGAACGCAAAATGTCATTGAACACCGCAAGTTACTTTTGTCGTGGAAAAATTGAGGCCGGCAATTTTATTCATCCGCACCGTTGACTGCCATTTTTCAGGGCAATAGTGCGTGTCGAGCTTGTGCGAAAATTAGTTTCTCCGCGACTCTAACGATCTGTCAGGCGGGACCTGTCGCGGCCGAATTCGATCAAAGGAAGCATACAGATGAATAACGCTAATCCCCAAGATTCTGTTAGACGACGTGATTTTCTCAAACTCGGTTCCGCCGCCGCCATCGCGGCGCTGGCGAGCCAAACCACCCAAGGCCAGACCATGACCAACGCCACGAAGCGCCCCAACATCGTTTTCTTCTTTTCCGATGAACATCGCTGGTGCAGCCTGCCGTTTACGCAGATGCCCGCAATCCGCACGCCCAACATGGCGTTGCTCGCCAAACAGGGTACGCGTTTCGACAACTGCTGCGCGTCATCCCCGGTCTGCACGCCTTATCGCGGGATGTTGATCACCGGCATGTGGCCTCATCAAAGCTCGGTCATCAGCAACGACTACTTCGGCAACCACAAAATCATCGGACAAGAAGCCCCCACCATCGGCCACACCTTCAAAGACGCCGGTTACACCACCGGCTATGTCGGCAAGTGGCATCTCGGCGAAGAAAATGTCTTCCACACCGGCTTCGATTACTTCCATCACTGGTTGTACGGCGACGACCACTACAACAGCAAGGTGCGCAATATCACCGCAGGCGAAACCGAATACAAAGTCGAAACCGAATACAACGCCACCACCATGACCGACCGCGCCGTGACCTTCATTGCAGATCACGCCAAAGACGACAAGCCGTTCTTCCTGATGCTGTCGATCAATCCGCCCCATTGGCGATGGGACGATGCCCCGCCGGAGTTCCTCAAACAGTACCCGCAGGACAAGCTTCCCTTCCGACCCAACGTCACCGACGACAAATACAAGAAGGATGAGCAACTGCTGCATTACCAACACTATCACGCCCACATCGCTGCCGTCGATCAAGAGCTTGGCAGGGTGATGGATGCGCTCAAGCAGCAGGGATTGGATGACAATACCATCCTCATCTACACCTCTGACCACGGCAGTTCATTCGGGTCCAACGGTGTCACCAGCAAAGCCAACCCCTACGATGAATCCGCCCATGTCCCATTCATCATTCGATGGCCGGGCAAGGTCAAATCCGAGCGCATCGCCGATCATAACCTAGGCACGATGGATATTTACCCCACGCTCTGCGGGTTGGCCGGTTTCAAAGCCCCCAAACACTGCGGCGGACAGGATTTCACCAAGGCCGTGCTCGATCAATCCGACGCCCCTGACCCCAAATCCCAGTTCCTTCTGATCAATAACTTCCAGCGGAACTACTACCGCACCCAGCTTGATCCCGATAAGCCTAATATCTTTTACCCCTTCCGAGCCGTGCGATCCAAAACCCACACATACGCCGTCCGCGCCGATGGCGAGTGGTTTTTGTACGACAACATTAACGATCCGTACCAGTTGAAGAATCTGCTCGATGATCCCGCCTCCGCCGGTGTGAAAAAGGAGATGCAAGCCGAGATGACCGCGTGGCTTGCCAAGGCTGAAGACCCGTTCATTTCCGATGAGTGGAAAGCGATGTCGCTGCCCGACCGAATCGCGGCGCAGAACCGGTACTACTCGCTGTTGCCGTTCAAGAAACAACTGGACCAGTACCGCGTGGATGCCGTCAAGCCTTACCTGAACGATGTCAAACCCCGCCACCAAGCCGCATTGCGTGCGGCGGCAGAGCGAGTGTTTGATGAAGCCTTCTTCGGTCGGTATCGCGCATTCAGTCTTGAACTGACATTGCCCAAGCGCAACAGCCAGCGTCCACTGGACGAGATCAAGACCGAACTGGCCGCGCATGAAGCCGCCTACGCCAAGGACTTCAAAGTGCTCGCCGACGCGCTGGGCGCTCTCAGATAATCGTTATCGTGGCAGGGGGGAAGAGTCTCCTCTATCCGAAGAAGGGCCGATGCACCTACGCCGCAGAGAGTAACCCTGCGATATATATTTCATGGAATCAGCGGCTATGCCCTACCGCTTAACTCAAAAAACGATAACCAAACGATCGGCCATTCCCGCAGCAGCGGTGACCCGTTGCCAGTCGCATGCTGTACGGCAACCCGCAGCAATCTTTAGGGCAATATCGTGGAGGACAGCAGAAAATGAAAGAAATAATTTTACCGGATTTGCGGAGTAAAATACAAAAACCCCCGATTTCCGGGGGTTTAGGGATGCGGCTAACTGGAGTCGAACCAGCACGGGCTTGCGCCCACTAGAACCTGAATCTAGAGCGTCTGCCAATTCCGCCATAGCCGCGACAAACTTTTGGCATCTCCACGCAATCGGGAGTCGCGTATTCTTACCGGCTGGGGATGCAATTTGCAAATGGTCTTGTTCGTCGAAGCGAGTCAAAAATCAACAAAAGCCTACGCCATCACTTCCAAAAGCGTTGCGGCGGCATGGAACGCAGTCTTGTAACTTAAAGGCAGGATATTGATCGTGAACACCGAGCATGTTTGAAACTCCGATAGAGGATTGATTAATCACCCGGAGGACCGACGGGCAAGTTGGGCGACGATAGGCGCATCGTATTGCGGATGCACATTGCAATGGGCATCGGGCTGCGGCTAAATGCCGCAGATGCGTCGCGGGCTTGGCGGGATTGATGTAGTTTAGCAGGTGATGACGTTCAGCCCGAAATCTCCTTCCCGCTTGCGAGCAATCTTAGCGATGCCGGGGCATATCGGATTGTGGGCGGGGTTGTATGTGATCGGGGCGCACGTCTGCTTTTGGCAACTCGCAGGTGCAGGACCAAGCGGATCGTGGCCACCGGTGCTGGCGATTATCGCCGTCGCGATGGCGGCGACAGCGGTGTATGCGATCGACCGCGTGAAACTCCACGACAAGCTGATCGACCCGGCTGATTTGCAGGCACAACCTGTTCGTTACGCATTCCTCACCCGTCATTCAATGTCTGTGCGCGTGCTGGCGTTTGCGCTGCTCATCAGTGCGATGTTGCTTGCGATGCAGGCGTCGCATTATCTGCCGATTGTGATCGGATTATCTCTGGTCGGGGTGGTCGTCTATGCGCCGGGGCCGCGAAAATCTTTGCCACGTCCGAAAGATCTATTGGGATTAAAGAACCTCTGGGTCGCGCTCGGCGTTGTCGCGTTGACGATCGTGGCGACGGCGCTGGTCGGGCCATTGAGTAAAGTCGAAGGTGAAGCCTTTTGGACGACCGCACGATTGCGAATTATCCCAATCCTGGACGCAGCGACATTGCTTTTGATTCGCGTCATCATCGACGCTGCGATTTGCGATATCGACGATTCTGAATCAGACCGCACCCACGGCACGCGCACGTTGGCGAATACCATCGGGCGGCGAAACACGCTTTGGATCGCGATCGCAGCCAAGGTGTTACTGGCGGGGTTGATCGTGGCGGTTGCCCGCTCGCCCGCATCGGTGCGTGTGGCGTGGGCGGTCGTGACGGTCGCTTTTGCGCTGTTGCTGATTCCGATGGGCAAGCGTTCGCTACGAGATTGGACGGATGTCAGCTTCGTAATTGAGGCGATGCTCGTCACGGTGTTGATGGCGATTTATCAGCGATTTTGATCGACCACCCACTCTTTTTAGTGCTGATGCTCCGCTTGTCGCATTTATAAGCGTGCATTTCATACCAGGTCTGTATTACTGCTTGGGCTGTTTACGAATCTCGACGATTGCCACGCCACGCGGTTCGAGTTTTACCTTGGTTTCGACCGGTTGTTGCGTGATGAGATCGAGGCCCGGCGGCGTGACGATGAATTGCGTTTCGCCGCTGTGATTGAGAAACCACAGATAATCGTGGCGTTTGCCCTCGCGGATAATCAATTCCACGTTGGGATCGGCTTCGACAATCGGCGTGAAGGTGATTTGCTCGATCAACCACTGCGATAACGTCTTGGCGGCATCGTCTGCGCAATAACCAGCAATGTAGACAACCTTGCCCTTGCCGACCGTGTGAATCGTGATGGCGGGGGCGTTGGCTAATAAATCATCGGCGCACGTCCAGTTTGCGATGGCTTCGGCGCCGCGTAAACGCAGCTTTTCGACGAACCCGCGTAGCGAAAGCGTCTGGCCGGTTGAAAAAGCGAGTTCGCGCGTTTCATCGGCCTGAAGGGTCGTCCAATCCTCGACTTCCACCCCCGCCAATTTGCGGAGCAAGCCCGGCGGCGTTTGCTGAACCATGTGCAGATTGCGATTTTTGATCCCCGACTGTGCGCCGATCACCAACATACCGCCGGCGCGAACAAACTCATCAAACTTCACGACCATTTGCTGATCGATCATTTTCAAATGCGGCGCGATCAGCACACGATATCCGTTCCAGTCGCTGGATGGCCAAACCTGATCGGTGGGGACGTGTAGGCGGAACAGTGCACTCATCCAATGCCCGGCATCCCACGCGCCTTGTTTCACATACGTATTGATTCGGCGGTCATTGATCTCATTGTCGTAGTCCCGCACGATTGCGACACACCGCTGTGGCGGGGCGTCCCAGATCTCTTTCGGAAGTGCGAAAATTTCCTTGCCGACCTGTTTGGCTTCGTCGATGCGCCCGTTGTCTTTGCCGTCGTGATCGAGCAATCCATGCCAATGCTGTTCGCTGCCAAACGGACAGGTTTTCCAACAGAAATAGCTGAGTGCCTTGGCGCCGTGTGCGAAAGATTGATGCGCCCATAATCGCATTTCGTTGGGTTTTCCTGAGCGCAATAGATAACCCATCTGCCCGCCGGGACCGGCCTGTTGTTCCATGATCGCAAACGGGAATGAATAGGCGCGTGCCGCGACCAATGGCGAGGCGAACTTCGTCCACTCGTCTTGAAACATCGGATACTGATCGTGCGAAAAGAAGTCGAGTTGCTGCATCAACTTCATGCCATCGACGTTGCTGAATATCCCGTTATGCGTCAGCGGCCATTTCGGATTGACTGAATTTAGGATGGATTTTTGCCGCGCGCAGTATGCCACTACGGTGTCGCTGATAAATCGCGATTCATCCAGCAACTGCGTCGGATTGTGATAAGTGGCGGTGGGGTGCGGCAAATCGATTTGTTCCCAAGCATCGTAAACCTGGCTCCAAAACTTCGTTCCCCACGCGGCGTTAAGTTGATCCAGCGACCGGTACTTTTTCTTTAGCCACACACGAAACGCCTGCGTATCGCTGGGGGCGTAACTGACATCCATGTGGCAATTAAATTCATTGTCGATTTGCCATGCGATGATCTGCTTTTCTGATTTGTACTGGTTCGCTAATGCGGTGACGATTTTGTCAGATAAATCGAGGTATTTTTCGGACGTATAGTTGTAGTTACGACGGCTGCCGTGCTTCATCGGCGTGCGTTGAAAATCCCAGCGATAAACTTCTGGATATTGATGTCCGATCCACGCCGGTCCGCAGTAAGTGGGCGTACCAAAAACAACCTTTAACCCATGCTTGCGACACTCATCAATCGTTTGGTCGAACAAATCAAACTGATACTGCCCCTCTCGCGGCTCAAAATACCACCACGCACCTTCGCCGATGCGAACGTATGTAAACCCACAATCCGCGATGCGTTTCACATCGGTAGCGATATCGCGCGCTGGCCAATGTTCGGGGAAATAACAAACGCCGTAGTGGAGCTGATTCATCATGCGAAACGGATTATCGCGGGCGGCCTATGCAAGGCAACATGTGTCGCGATAGATGTGGCAGCGCGCAAATGGCGACTACTTGAGCTGATTGTGTGACCCATCACAGGCGGGCATTTTTTTCGATAGCCCGCAGACGCAATCATTCATGCCTTTTCCGCAGAGGATATGCTGTGTATAGCGATCAATCCGCGCGTCGCGGGTTGTGGACTGCTTGGCGGCGTTGAAGTGTATCACGTAGGCTCGTTGTCGTCCCGGGGTGAGTTTGAAAAATGCCGTTTTCAATTCCGCGTTTGAGTTGAACTTGAATTGTAATTCATCGGGGATGGAAAAATCATCGGGTTTTCTCAATTCGACTTTCAATCCCGCTTTTTCGACTTCAATCGCTTCGAGAATGTAGGCGCGCAAGGCCGCTTCTAATTTGATGATCGTTTTGCTGTCGCAAAATCGGATCACGCGCCCGGCCTGCGTGTTTTCGCCGGGTTTGACGAGAAGGCCTTGCGGGTCTTTGAGCAAAGCGCCTTTTATAAAACTGAGTACGCAGTGTTGTTTGGTTTCGGCCAGTATGATGACGTTGCTGTTTTCCAACGTGTAGCAAGGCTGACGCCATTTCAGTTGTTCGGTCAATCCGCAATCGAGAACGATCCGCCTGAGTGCGATCAACTCTCTCTGCCATTGCTTGGATTTGCTGATATAGGCGTCTACTTTGGTATTTGTGCTGGGCATAGGTCAGTGCTCTGCAAGGGTCGTGAGTATGATAGTATGAACGGCTAGGGTTGCGAAAGTAGTGTACTCTTGCACTCAAAATACGTGCTGTCACTTTGACATACGCCGGATACAGACTGTCAGGCTGACAGCGAATCCCATAAATGATGGCTTTGTGCACCTCTACCTAAGTGACTGATATTACTAAGCTTATGCCACATGCGGCGTAATTGTTGTTCGTGGCGCGCCAGTTGTTACATGAGACGGCGCAGATGGTCTAGCACTGTCTGTATCCGGGTATGTCCCGGGATGGAACGCACGAATTAGTTTTACAAAAGACGTTGAAAAAACGAAGGAGACCCGATGGCCGCCAAATTGCTGTCCTTTGACGCTGATGCACGAAAATCCCTACTTGAAGGTGTGACCAAACTCGCCCGCGCGGTGAAAGTCACCCTCGGCCCGAGAGGCCGAAATGCCGTGATCGATAAAGGCTGGGGATCGCCCACCATCACCAAGGATGGCGTGACCGTCGCGGAAGAAATCGAACTCCGAGATCGATTTGAAAACATCGGCGCGAAACTGGTGAAAGAAGCCGCCAGCAAGACCTCCGATGTCGCCGGCGACGGAACCACCACCGCGACCGTGCTCGCCGAAGCGATTTTCCGAGAAGGTTACAAAGCCATCTCCTCCGGTGCCGACGCGATGGCGGTCGCCCGGGGCGTTCGCAAAGCGGTCGAAGCAGTCTCTGCTGACCTGCTCAAGCAATCCCGCAAAATCAAAGGCAAGGACGATATCCAGTCTGTCGCCACCATCAGCGCCAACAACGACCCGGAAATCGGCAAGATCATGGCCGACGCATTTGAGAAAGTCGGCAAGGACGGCGTTATCACCGTCGAAGAAGGCAAGTCACTCAACACCGAAGTGGATGTCGTCGAAGGCATGCAATTCGATCGCGGGTATCTGTCGCCGAACTTCATCACCAATCCTGATGATCTGACCGTCGAACTGGAAAAGCCGCTAGTCTTGATCTTTGAAGACAAAATCTCGGCGGCTGCAAAGCTGATCCCATTGCTGGAAAAAATCCAGAAGGTGAAAAAGCCACTGCTGATCATCGCTGAAGATATCGAAAGCGAAGCATTGGCGACGTTGGTCGTCAACAAGCTGCGTGGCATCTTGAATGTCGCCGCTGTCAAAGCCCCCGGGTATGGCGATCGTCGCAAGGCGATGCTCGAAGACATCGCCGTCCTCACCGGCGGCAAGGCGATCATGAAAGACTTGGGCATCGAACTCGACAAAGTCGAACTCGAACACCTTGGTACCGCCAAGAAAATCACGATCGACAACGACAACACCACCATCATTGAAGGCGCGGGTGAGACCAAGGATATCCAAGCGCGCATCGAACAGATCCGCAGGGAGATCGACGGCACCACCAGCGACTACGACCGCGAGAAGTTGCAGGAACGCCTTGCCAAGCTCGCTGGCGGCGTCGCGCAGGTGAATGTTGGTGCTGCGACCGAAACCGAAATGAAGGAAAAGAAGGCCCGCATCGAAGACGCATTGCAAGCGACCCGTGCAGCGGTCGAAGAAGGCGTCGTTGCTGGCGGCGGGGTCGCGATGATCCGTGCCACCAAGGTCTGCAACGGCAATCTGAAGCTCGAAGGCGATGAAGCCATCGGTGCCAAGATCATCCGCAACGCCTTGATGGCCCCTTTGAAGCAGATCGCCGAGAACGCCGGAACCAGCGGCGCGGTTATTGTGCGTCGAGTCCTGGAAAGCAAGGATTCAGAAGGCTACAACGCATTGACCGGCGATTTCGTCGATATGTTCAAGGCCGGGATCATCACCCCGACCAAGGTCGAACGCACCGCCCTCCAGAACGCGGCCGAAGTCGCGATCCTTCTCCTCACCACCGACTGCATCGTCGTCGAAGCCCCCAAATCCTCCGGCGGCGACCACGACCACGACCACGGCGGCGGGATGGATGACATGATGTAATGAATGCGTATGAGTGATGGACTAAAGCGAAATCTCGAATACGCGTTTGGACACGCTCGCCTCGACCAGACAACGCAACAAAGTTTTGGGCCTGACCGCGACGGCGCGCGTAATCTGAAGAACTTGTATGTTCTAATGCTATCTGCGGCATATATCGTACTTGGGATTCTAACGCTTGTGGTGCACTGGAGTGCGTAGGTCGGGATTTCATCTCGCGATGCGAAATGGCCAGTCGTTCGTCGGTTCGCTGTAAGCGTACAATGTAGTACGGGCGTCTCACCCGTGGATTGAGTTGAGATGAACACGGGCGAGTCGCCCGTGCTACGAAAAATGGAGGAAGTGCGTGCGATTCGATTGGGACCCGGACAAGGCCAGAAGAAATCTTGCCAAACACCGTGTTTCATTCGCAGAAGCATGTGAGCCTTTTTTGGATGCGCTTGTCATCGTGATCGATGATGAGTCGCATTCAGTGAGCGAGGATCGCTATATCGCGATCGGGCGGTCGACCAAACGACGTGTGTTGTTTGTGGTTCGTGCGAAACGGGATGGTGACACCATATGGATCATCAGTGCCCGAAAAGCGACGCGACGAGAGGTGAGTGATTATGAAGACGAAATCAAAGACCGTCTCCAAAACCGCTGATGCGGACCTCGACATCCCGCCTGTGACGCGTGAGCAGATGAAACGCGGCGTAATGGGTTTGATGTATAGCAAGTTGATGGCAGGGTCGAATGTCGTGCGTATTGCACCGGATGTCGGACAAGCCTTTCCGAACGAGAAATCGGTGAACCAAGCGTTGCGGGAATTATTGAAGATGCGAGAAACGCTGGTCAGCATCACGGCTGACAAGGTGAAGCGGAAGAAATCGGCGTGAGTATGGAAGTGGTGGGTTGAAACCCACCCTGCAACGACGCTGTGAGTAGTGGCATGGGTTTTTAACCCATGTCGTTGAGATTTAAATCGGAACACGGGTTGAAAACCCGTGCCACGAAATTTGTAGTACGGGCGTCTCGCCCGTGATGGATTTGAAATAAGGACGACGGGCCAGAACGCCCGTCAAATTAAGAGAACGAGGATTTGAATTATGAAGCTGAAACCGTTGCATGATCGTGTTGTTGTCAAACCCGCTGAGGCTGAAACCAAAACCAAGTCGGGCATCCTGCTGCCTGATTCGGCCAAGGAAAAGCCGACAATGGGCAAGGTTATTTCCGTGGGCGGCGGCAAGCCTGACAAGGATACAGGCAAGCTGCACGCGCTGAATGTCGCGGTCGGCGATGTCGTTTATTACGGCAAATACGCCGGAACAGAAGTCGAGGTTGATGGGCAGAAGCTCGTCATCGTGCGCGAATCGGACCTGCTCGGCGTGGCGGAGTAGTTGTCAGTCGTGGAGTGCGAATTGCCAGGCATGGCAAGCATTCCTCGTACGGGCAACTGGCAACTATTAACTATCAACTATTCACTGGAGTTTCATCATGGCATCTAAACAAATGTGTTTCGAAAACGACGCCCGGCAGGAAATTGCTGCGGGTTTGTCGCAACTGGCACGGGCGGTCAAAGCGACCCTCGGCCCGCGTGGTCGTAACGTCATCCTGAGCAAATCATTCGGTTCACCCCGCATCACCAAGGACGGCGTGACGGTCAGCAAGGAAGTCGAACTTCCCCAGCCGTTTGAAAACATGGGCGCCAAGCTCATCAACACCGTCGCCAGCAAGACCGGCGACAAAGCCGGTGACGGCACGACCACCTCGGTTGTGTTGGCAGAGGCGATCTACCTCGAAGGCTTGAAATACGTCACCTCCGGTGCGCTCAATCCTGTGATCGTTCAACGTGGGATCATGAAAGCGACGGAAGTCGCCTGCAACGCGATCGACGCGATCGCCAAGCCCGTCAAAGGCCATGACGACATTCAGAAAATCGCCACGATCTCCGCCAACGGCGACCAGCACATCGGCGCTCTGATGGCCGACGCGATGGAGAAGGTCGGCAAGGAAGGCGTCATCACCGTCGATGAAGGCAAAGCAACCGAATCAACACTCGAATACACCGAAGGCATGCAGTTTGACAAGGGATATCTGTCCCCCTATTTCCTCACCAATCCCAATTCTTTGGAAGCGGTTCTGGAAGATGCCTATGTGTTGCTGCACGAGAAAAAGGTCAGCAACCTCGCTGAGTTGTTGCCACTATTGAACAAGATTGTCGCCGGCGGTAAGCCGCTGTTGATCATCGCCGAAGATGTCGATGCCGAAGCGTTGACCGCACTGGTTGTGAACAAGCTTCGTGGCATTCTCAAGGTCTGCGCGGTGAAAGCCCCGGGCTTTGGCGATCGCCGCAAGGCATTGATGGGCGATCTGGCGGTTGTCACCGGCGGACAGTTCATCAGCGAAGATCTGGGCTTGAAACTTGAAAGCGTCGAACTTGAACACCTCGGCCGCGCCAAGCGGATCGTCGTGGACAAGGAAAACACCTTGCTCATTGAAGGCGCCGGCACGAAGAAGGAGATCGCTGCCCGTGCCGATCAGATCCGCGTGCAAATCGAAAAAACCACCTCCGATTACGATCGTGAGAAACTCCAAGAGCGACTCGCGAAACTGACCGGCGGCGTTGCCGTGGTTCGCGCCGGCGCGAATACCGAAACCGAAATGAAAGAGCGTAAGGATTTGATCGACGACGCGCTGCACGCTGTGCGCGGTGCGGTCGAAAGCGGCATCGTCCCCGGCGGCGGCGTTGCGTTCCTGCGTGCTATTGAAGCGGTCGAAGCCGGTCGCAGCAAAGCCAAAGGCGATGAGAAGGTCGGGTTTGATATCCTGGCAGAAGCACTCAAGGCACCGTGCCGGCAGATTGCTGATAATGCAGGCGAAGACGGCGAAGTCGTCGTCGCCCAGATCCTCGAAAAAACCGGCGCCTACGGCTACAACGCCGCCACCGGCGATTACGGCGATCTATACAAGTTCGGTATCATCGACCCCGCGAAGGTCAACAAAACCGCCTTGCAAAACGCCGCCAGCGTCGCAGGGCTTGCGTTGACCACCGACGTGTTGATCACCGAACTGAAGGAAAAAGACGGCAAGCCTACCAACCTCGTCGCAGACGCAGTTGCATAGGTTCAGGTGCTTTCGTTCAACTGAAGTTTTCACCACGGAGACACGGAGCGAGCGATCGAGACGTGTCTCCGTGCCTCGTGAATTGTCTAAGCGGTGGCGCGGTATGCTGAGTGCCATTGGAGTGGTGCTCGCTGAGCGACAATTTTCTCTACATGAGATGGAAGGAATGAAATGAACTGGCTAGTCATTCCAATGCTCGCGATGCTGCTCTCATGTAGCGGCTGCGTATCGAATACGCGAATAGTGAATGCGACCCCCGAGAGGGTCGCGGACTTGCTACCGGTGATCGCCGAAGCCGGGGATGTGCGACCCTTCTTAGTTAATTCGATCAAGGGAACTTTCGAAGGCACGCACCCTGGTAGCTTTAACGGCTATCGTATGCGTGGAACATTCCGGCCCGTGCACAATGGTGCGAAGACCGAAGTGTGGGTCGAAGTGGAACGCAGTCCGTTAGCAGATGCACCGGGAAATACGGCTCGCCTACCCACCAGCGATTCGCTTGAAAATGAGTTTCTTGACGTTCTTGAAATGGCAGTCGATAAAGTGCCGCTTGATCAGTTGCCCGTGATCAAGGATGGCAAGATGACATGGAAGAAATAGCGCATGGCAGTCAAGCTCGATTATTACGAAGTACTTTGTGTCTCTCGGGAATCGAGTGACGAAGAAATAAAACGCGCCTATCGCAAGCTCGCGATGCAGTACCACCCCGACCGCAATCCAGGAAATCAGGAAGCCGAGGTCAAGTTCAAGCAGTGTGCTGAGGCTTACGAAGTGCTTGGCGATCCCCAAAAGCGCAAACGCTTCGACCAGTTCGGCCATCAAGGCGTGCAGGGGCAGGCACACGATTTCTCCGGCATGGATGTCGGCGACATCTTCTCGATGTTTGAAGACATCTTCGGCGGCAATTTAGGTGGCGGCGGAGGGCGTCAACAAGCCCGCAGCGGAGGAAATCGCCCGACACGCGGATTCGATCTGGAAACTCAAGTCGAATTGTCGCTGTCGGAAGTCGCGATGGGGGCTGAAAAAAATATCGAGTTTGAAAAGCAGGAGATCTGCGATACCTGCAACGGATCGGGTGCAAAAAAAGGATCAGGACCGGTCGCTTGCGTCGCCTGCGGTGGACAAGGCCGCGTCGCGCAACAAGGATTTGGCGGCATGTTTCGCATGGTCACCACCTGTCCCAATTGCCGGGGGCGCGGGCAGGTGATTAAAGACAAATGTCCGGGATGTCTTGGCGTCGGCCGAGTGTCAGGCAAACGCGTCGTCACTGTTCGCATCCCCGCCGGCGTGCATGAAGGACAGGCCGTCAGAATCGCCGGAGAAGGTGAACCCGGCGACAACGGCGGTCCCGCTGGCGATCTGCATTGTTACATCACCGTCAAACAGCACGACATTTTCACCCGACACGGCAACGACATCGTCTGCCAAGTCCCGATCAGCTTCACGCAGGCGGCGTTGGGCGCGGAAATCGAAGTCCCAACGCTCAAGCAAAATGAAACCGTCGATGTCCCCGCTGGAACGCAGCACGGCGAGGTGTTTAAGATCAAAGGCAAGGGTTTGCCCGATGTCCGCTCGCATCGCAGCGGCGATGAAATCGTTCAGATTGTTATTGAAATCCCCAAAAAACTCACCGAAAGACAGAAAATCCTGCTTCGTGAATTTGCTTCTACCGAAGACAACGAAGTTATGCCGCAGAAGAAGGGGTTTTGGGATAAACTAAAAGGCGCAGTCACCGGCGAATAACAATCGCCAGTGTGCCTCATTAAATCGCAAGAGAGAATCGACATGAACGAAGACGTACCCGACAACGAAAACTCCGAATTCACCGACCTTCCCCCAGCCGCAGCTAACGATGCGTCGGAGATCGAGAATCTCCGCGCCGAAAAAAATGCGTTGTTTGAAAAACTCGCCCGCGCACAGGCTGATTTTCAGAACGCACGCAAGCGGCTTGAAGCTGATCTGGAAACACGCGTGCAGTACCAATTATCTAAATTGATCGAAAGCCAACTGCCGCTGATCGATAATCTCGAGCGCGCCATCGGCGTCGATCCTTCCAAACCAGATGCCGCAGCCATGCTCAAGGGCGTGCAACTGGTCCATGACCAGTGGATTGATCTGCTCAAACGCTTTGGTGTGGAAACGATCCAACCCAAGCCCGGTGAACCCTTTAATCCCACGTTTCATCAAGCCGTCATGCAAGAACCCAGCGACCAACCCGAAGGCACCGTCTCCCGCGCCGCTCAGACAGGCTATGCTCTCAACGGTAAGCTTGTGCGATCGGCGTTGGTGGTTGTTTCCAAAGGATCGTAGAAAATCAAATCCACGATTCGCGATGCGACAGTACAGTTAGCGTCAACTTGCTTCACGACCACGAGTCACGAACCCCGAATCACGACCCCATGCCAACCTACGAATACATCTGCGAAGCCTGCAAGCACGAGTTCGAACAATTCCAGTCAATCACCGCGCCGGCGATTCGTAAGTGCCCGGATTGCAAGAAACTCAAAGTTCGCCGAAAAATTAGCAGCGGCGCGGGGATTCTGTTCAAGGGTGGCGGTTTTTACGAGACCGATTACCGATCCAAAGGCTACGCCGACGCCGCGAAAAAAGACGCCGACGGCAGCAAATCATCATCTGAAGGCAAGTCGGAATCTAAATCAGAAACAAAGTCAGACGGTAAATCGGATGCCAAAGCCGAGTCCAAACCCACTTCGTCTCCGGCAGAAAAGCCAGTCGCAAAACCCACCAAATCCGAAGACAAGTCGAAGAAGTCTAAAGCCGATTGATGCAAAATCTTGAATTTTTTCGCGCACCCTGTAGATTATGCGACTCGCATCGCCTGAATAGCTCAATTGGCAGAGCAGCTGACTCTTAATCAGCGGGTTCCTGGTTCAAGTCCAGGTTCAGGCACTTGACGTTTGTCAGCACGAGATGTCGTTTGCAACTGCGTGTGAAGTGGCTATCTTTGCACGATTGTCTGTAAGTTCCGGGGTGTAGCTCAGCTTGGCTAGAGCGCGTCGTTCGGGTCGACGAGGTCGCATGTTCGAATCATGTCACCCCGATTTTCGCCAACAGGCCGGTTCATACGAACCGGCCTGTTGGCGTTTGATGGACGTTGCAACTGCTTCGGACCCTTATCGCTACGGTATTTCGTGCAGGTCGCGGGTCCCGGTTTCCGTCACCAGTGAAATCGCCTCTGATTTAGTTGGCGGCGATATTAACGCTTGAAACCATGTCTTTTTCCTGCCTTGACAGCGAGGCAGACCTTAGATCAGAGCGGTATGATCTGTGCCTATCCAATTCAATCCGTGGCAATCTGTGTTCCATTCTTTCTTCGCGTGCACTAACGTTCGATTTAACGCGATAAATTGGATATGTTGATTCGCTCATGTTTGGTTTTGGAAAGAAAGATTCTGACGCGCCGCCGCCGGATGAACCGGCGGTTTCGAGCAAGCTTTGTACGAATCAATTTAATGGCAAATATCCACACGTCGGGCTGTACGATTGCCGGGATCGGAAGGTTTGGGTTGCAAAACCCCTGAACGGTCAGGCGATCCGTACGAGTCACGCGCGGCTGATCACCGGCGCGGACAACGCCACCAGCACCGTTTGGAAAGATCGGTTTCTCTGCTTCTGGTTTTATATTCCAAACACTGGGCAGGGCTACATTCTTGGTTATCCGATTGACTGGGCTGAGGCGCATTTGTTGGTGCGGATTGATCCGCACTGGGATTATGACCGCCAGCGGCTGATCCTACCGGATTTGTCGGATCAGGTGGATGACAACATCGAACGGCAGATTCGTCATGGCCAGCGGATTTTCGACTTTTTTGTCCAGTGCAAACTGCCTTACCCCGTCTGCCTGCATCTAGTCGGCCAACGTGCAAGTGAGTCCCAGTTCTATCTGAAACGAATCGAAGCGACGAAATAGCCTGACGTGATTGTTGTGGGCGATTCGTCGCAGGGGGTAGTTTGATCCTCATCATCTACTAATTTACGCCGATTATGGATTTAACAACGTCTGCGTGAGCAGGCGTATCGACACGGCCAAGCCGTTTTCTATACTGAGGCTTGGAAACCAACCCCGCAGCCATGCTCGTTTGCTAGGTAAAGCTTTATGACATCACTTTCGCACATCAATATTCGCACGTTTCAAGTATTTCCTGATATTCCGCTTTCGTTACAGCCTTTGGTGGAGATCGCCAAGAATCTCTGGTGGGTGTGGCAGCCGGATGCGGTGGAGTTATTCCGACGGTTGGATCGTAAACGCTGGGAACAGGTCTATCACAACCCAATTAAGCTGCTTGGGACAATCCCTCAGGAACAGTTGCAAGAGGCTGCGACCGATGATGGTTATCTGGCGCATTTGGCACGCGTCTACCAGCAATTCAAACAACATCTTGAGGAACCGGGATGGTTTGCGACGCATCACGCAGCCGACGCGAGCTTGCGGGTCGCCTATTTCTCTGCCGAGTTTGGATTGCATGAGTCGTTACCTATTTATTCGGGCGGCTTGGGTGTGCTGGCGGGGGATCATCTGAAATCCGCCAGCGAAATCGGCCTGCCGTTAACCGGCGTGGGGTTGCTGTATCGCAATGGCTATTTTGAACAGTATTTGTCTGCGGATGGCTGGCAGCAGGAGCGCTATCCGGAGTTGGATTTTTATCAGCTTGCGATCGAATCACAAAAGAATGAAGACGGATCGAATCTGCAAATCCAGGTCGATATGCCCGATGGCGTTGTGCATGCGCGAATTTGGAAGGCGCAGATCGGGCGTATCCCGCTGATCTTGCTCGATACGAACGTGCCAGAAAACTCGCCTGCTGATCGTGAAATCACTTCCCGGTTGTACGGCGGTGGCAGTGAGATGCGTATCAGGCAGGAGCTGATACTCGGCATCGGCGGGGTACGCGCATTGGATGCACTGGGATTAAAAATCAACATCTTCCACATGAATGAAGGCCACTCAGCGTTCCTCGCGCTCGAGCGCACCCGCAAGGTGCTAACCAATTCCAATCTCACCTTCGATGAGGCGCGTCAGCATGTGATGAGTACGAATGTATTCACAACCCACACGCCCGTCCCTGCGGGCATTGATATGTTCCCGCCGGAGTTGGTGGTCAAATATTTCAAGAATTATTACCCGAGCCTTAAGTTGGATGAGGAAGGCTTTCTCGCGTTGGGACGCGAAGATGTCGGGAACAAAAAGCAGGGCTTTTCGATGGCGGTTCTGGCGCTGAGGCTGGCGGACAGCTACAACGGCGTTTCAAAATTGCATGGCGAAGTATCGCGACGAATGTGGCATAACATCTGGCCGAACGTGCCGGTGCAGGAAGTGCCGATCACCTCCGTCACCAATGGCATCCACAGCCGATCATGGCTTAGCCCGGAAATCACCTTCCTGTTGGATCGTTATCTCGGCGAAAGATGGAAGAACGATCCAACCAACCAAGAAGTTTGGGAGGATGTCAACCAAATCCCCGATGAAGAACTCTGGCGTGCCCATGAGCGCAGTCGCGAGCGAATGGTGGTCTGGACGCGGCACGTTTTGCGCGAACAACTCACGCGCCGTGGTGCGACCTATGAAGCGGCTGCCGTGGCCGATACCGTGCTTGATCCCGAAGCGTTGACGATCGGTTTTGCACGCCGATTTGCAACGTACAAACGTGGAGCGCTCCTACTTCGCGATCTCGATCGCCTGAAGAAACTGCTGGATGACACCAAACGCCCGATCCAGTTCGTCTTTGCGGGCAAAGCTCATCCTGCCGACCAAGAAGGCAAGGAACTGATCAAGTCCCTAGCTAATTTTGGCCGTGACGGGGCGTATCGACGCAAGTTTATCTTCATCGAAAATTATGACATGAACGTCGCGCGTTATCTGGTGCAAGGCGTCGATGTTTGGTTGAACAATCCGCGTCGTCCGTATGAAGCCAGTGGCACCAGCGGCATGAAGGCGGCGGCGAACGGGATTCTCAATTGCTCGATCCTCGACGGCTGGTGGGTCGAAGGCTACGCACTCGATCCGTTAACTGGCTGGGCGATCGGGCATGGCGAAACCTATCCCGATGCGAATTACCAGGATTATGTCGAAAGCCAGTCGCTGTACGACATTCTTGAAAAGCAGATCGTGCCGACCTTTTATGATCGCGGCATGGATAATGTGCCGCACGAGTGGGTGCGCCGGATGAAAGCCTGCATGCGCGTGCTGGCACCGGTTTTCAATACCAACCGCATGGTGCGCGAATACGCCGAGCGCCTGTATGTGCCCGCCAAACGTCGTGGCGATCTGTTGGCGGAAGATGCGATGGCGCGGGGCGTTAAACTCTGGCACACCAAAGCTTCTCTGCGCGCCAAATGGGGCGGGATCAAAGTGCTCGGCCTCCACACCTCCGGCAACGGACATTACAAAGTCGGCGAATCGCTGCAGGTCGAAGCACTGGTCGAACTGCCTGAACTGCAGCCGACCGATGTGTCGATCGAGTTGTGCTCCGGTCTGATGGGCGGTGCCGGTGATGAGATCGACAACCCGCAGATCATTAAAATGTCGCACACCCGCGAAGTCGCGCCCGGCAGGCATCTGTTTACCGGTAGGATCGAATGCGCGGCATCGGGCAGACAGGGTTTTGCGATGCGAATCATCCCGGGTTTAACCGATCTGGCGACCCCGTTTGAACCGGGGCTGATTCTCTGGCATTGATGCTAGCGGCTGAAGCCGCCCCGGATCATCATTTACACAGTTCTCGCAGGCGAAGCAGATTCTGCCGGTTCGTGTAGCGTGATGCGATTGAAGTGTTCGTCCAGGCATACAAATCGTGTCGCCGCGTGTCGCAGATCGGACCCGATATCGCTCCAGAAGATTACATCGACTTCGTAGCCTAGCTCGATTAACTGATTGACCAACGGCACCAGCAGCGGGTTGCCCGACACAATCGCAAGCGGGCCGTCCTCCGGTTTCGGACCATACGGCTCGACGTCGGACAGCAGCGTCTTGATGATCTCCTTGCTCATCGCTGACGAATCGCCGGGGTGCTGGTGCATATGCCAATCGACCCCTTTGCGGGTCGTGTGGAACTCACCGACTTCGGCAAGCACTTGCGGCGATGTCCACACATTCGCAAAACATCGCTGATACGCGTCGTTCCCGCAAAACATGTTCACCAAGGCCGGAACATTCAATCGCCACTGGCGATCCACAACCTTGTTGCTCATCGCTTCAGACAGCGTACCCGCGTTGGGCAGACCCCGCCGCACCGCAGACACATGCTGACCGATCGTGTGAAGTGTTAGCAAGTTTACATACGCGTACGTGTAGTTCGACATTGATTCACCGTGCTTCCCATAAAATCTATCTACAATAGTAGTCCGAAAAACGCTAAGCGTTGTCCAACATAAAATATTGTTTATCGACAACCCCGCCCGCGTGCATGCTTAGGCCTCGTTCCACCCCGCGACCCCCACGTTTGCCTCCCGTTAGGCGATTCATTATCGTTCGCGTATGGCGATTAAATCGCAAGTGGCGAAAACTGGTATGTGCGATGAATCGCACCGTTTCCGACACCCGCCATATGGATCTACAAGACTTGGGCACGGCCTGCAAAACAGGACGTACAAAACTACGAAGACATAGCTGCTGCAATCGCTGCAAGTCGGAGAAGTAGAGTATTCGTGGCCCGGGTTTTCAACCCGTGTTCGGCTTGGCAAAAAGACCACGGGTTGAAAACCCGTGCCACGTGGGATGAGCGTAATTCGTAGCACGGGCGTCTCGCCCGTGAACACGGTCGGGACGACCGTGCTACTGCATCCATTCCGTTGGGCGCATGAAAAAGGTCCGACGGTTTGCCAAGACAGGGGGCTTCATCGGGAGTTCATCGGACCATAGCGTGAGGCGTTCAATCTATGCCCGTCCAACGGATTCGCGTATGATGATCCATCTGAATGGATCAGGAACTGCAAACTTTTGCCCGCGAAGTCATTGATGCCGAGGCACGCGCCGTCGCGGGGATGGTTAGCGCGATTGATGCCGATTTTGAGCGTGCGGTGCGGCTGATACTGGAGTGCCGTGCATCGGTGCTGACCGCGGGGGTGGGCAAGGCGGGGCATATCGCCCGCAAGGTCTCTGCGACGCTTGCTTCGACCGGTACACCTTCGCATTTTATCTCCGCATCCGACGCCGCGCACGGCGACGCGGGATCAATCCGCGATGGCGATGTGATATTGATATTCTCAGCATCAGGCGAAAGCGACGAGATCACACGGCTATTGAATATCGTTAAAAAACTATCGCACCCGGTCATCGGAATCACGGCTACCCACACCAGCACGCTCGGACGATACGCGGATGTGGTGATCAAAACCGGCGCGATTGAAGAGGCCTGCCCGTTAAGGCTTGCACCCAGCGCATCGACGACCGCAATGCTGGCATTGGGCGATGCGCTGGCGTTGACTGTGATGAAGATGCGAGCGTTCACGGCTGAGGACTTTGCGGTGTATCATCCAGCCGGGCAGATTGGGCGAAAGTTGATCCGGGTGTCAGAGGCGATGACGTTCAAATTGAATGAGAACCTGCCGGTGGCATCGGATCGGCATACGGTCGGCGAGGTGCTGCGTGAGGTCAGCAAGATCAAACGGCGCAGCGGGGCGGTGATTCTGGTTGATGACGCGGGCAAGATCAGCGGCATCTTTTCTGACGGTGATCTGCGGCGTCTGGTGCTTGCCGATGACGGGACAGCGTTGAAGCAGCCGGTCGCCAGCGTGATGACGCACAACCCCAAACGCATCATCCACTCCGCATTGGCGAGCGAGGCGATGGCGTTGATGAAACAATACCGCGTTGATGAAATTCCTGTAGTGGACGAGATGGATCGTCCTGTGGGGTTAATTGATGTGCAGGATTTGGTGATTTTGAAGATGTTTGATGTCGAACCGTGACACGGGATTAATGGGCCACAGAGACACCGAGACACAGAGGCACAGAGAAGAATTGAAGATAAGCCGATCACGAACCCTGTATGGGGTCACAAGTAAATGCGCAGATGCTTTTGTGATGGAATTGTTTGTTGGGCTTTTCTCCGTGCCTTTGCGTTTCTGTGGTTCATTCATCTGCTGATGATGGTAGGCTACGTTAGATGTAGTGCGCGTTGAAAGTTGTGTTTGCAAGGATGAACAGATGAGATCGATCATTCTCACGGTTACGGTATTGGCGATATTGGTGGGCGGGTTTGCGCTTTATATGTCGGTGCAATCCGCGCCCGTTTCCAAGCAAGTTGTCCAATCCGATGCGCCCAAAGACCGCACGCCGGTGAAAAACAACCTCGCTACGCAGGGCACGATCGCCCCCACGCCGACCACGCAGACCAGCAATAATTCTGGTTTAGGCACCGGCGAAGACGTATGGATTCAAACATACGATCGCGAAACGGGATCGTTGATTAACGAGTTTCGCGCCGCCCGTTACGATCCGCCGGTTGATGGGGTGGTGCACGTGATTCGTCCCGAGGCGCGATTCTATACGCGCAGCGGACAGGTGCTGACGATCTCCGCCCGCGACGGGAAGGTTGTCATGCCCGAAGCGACCAAAAAAAGTGATCGCATGGATGCGATCCAAGGCGCTCCACCGACGCGTGGCACACTTAATCAGGTGACGCTTGGCATCCTGGACGATCCCGACGCCGCCAAGCCGTCGTTGGTTTGCACGATTCCCATCCTGTCGTTCGATAACGATGCGTTGCGTCTGAATACCGAGCAGACCGAAATCGACGGCAGAATCATCCCCGCCGACCGCGTGCCGATCGTGGTGCGTGGCGATGAATATGATTTTGATGGTGAAGGGTTGTCGATGCGTTGGAATCAGCGCGATCAACGGCTGGAACATCTTGAAATCGCGCATGGAAAACGGTTAGTGGTGAAAAAGCCGGGGGCGTTTGGAAAGTTTCCGTTGGCATTGATGCGCCCGCAGGTTGATACGCTGGATGCGGCGCTTGCGATTCAATTGGTGAATGCCGATGAGGTCGATGCGCGAAAGATGTCGGCAGAGGAGATGGAGCGTCGTCGTCAAAAGCGATTGGCAGCAGCGCGGAAAGCGGCGGCGCTGGCTGCGACCCAAAAGACGGTTGAACCAGTCGCCTATCGCGCCACGTTTAACAACGACGTGAAGCTATTCGAAGGCGAAACTGAAATAGGAACCGCCGAACGTATGCTGGCGACCTTCACCTTTGACAAACCGCCCGCAGCAACGGCCGAGGCGGGAGAAAAATCCGCCGACAAGCCCAGTACCACCCAGCCCGCGGTCACGCAGCCCGTGACGCAGCCCGCGACACAACCCACGATAAAGGCCGCTTCCAAGCCCGTCACCAAAAAGGTCGCCCCGGCAGAGGCACCGGTCGAGCAACCCCCGATCGAAATCCGATGGTCGGGTAAATTGGTCGTCGTACCGATGCGGTTTGACGAATCGGGATTGCGATCGTTTGATGATCGGGCGATGCAATTTGAAGGATCGCCCGTGCGGTTGATCCGCCAAGGCAGCCAGATTGAGGCAGCGAGTGTTTCTGCGGCATCAGCGGGAAATCGATTCTCCGCACGCGGAAGCGATCAGACCGGGCCGATCCTGCTCAAAGACCCCACCGGCATGAAGCTGGTCACCCCGGCGATTGATGTTGTCGAAGATCTCGCGACGTTGATCGGTCCGAGCAGCGCCGAGATGACCGTCGCCGATGATAAAAATCAGCCACAGAAGTTGCTCACTTCATGGAAAGAAAAAGGCACGATCCATTTTGTCACCGATCAGACCGGCCAGCGAACCGTCGATCAGGCGACATTCATCGGCGGGGTTGATGTATTACATCCGGAACTAAGTCTCAAAAGCGATCAACTCGCACTTCGTTTCGCGCCGGGAGAAAAAGGGGCCAATCCTTCGCTTAAAAAACTCGATGCGATCGGCAGCGTGCATGCTGAGATTTTGAACAAGGATCAACAGCAAACCATCACCGCGGGTGCGTTGAGCTTGCAAGCCTTGCCCCAGCCTGACGGCAAACTCGCGTTCAGCGGATTCAACGCAACCGGCGGCGTTACCTTGGCAGATGCAAAGCAAAAGCTGGCCGCTAAGCAGGTCGATGCGACTTTCTTGAATACCCCCGGAGCAGACCCGTCTAAAGTGCGCATCGATCAGTTGAACGCCCAAGGCGACGTGGTTTTTAGCGGTACCGACGGCACGCAAGCCAACGCCGAGGTGTTGATGATCCAAACCAAACAGGGCGTCGAACAGATCACACTGCAAGGTAAAAATGCAAGCGTGGCCGACAAGCAAAGCAAGATCGTTGGCGGGTTGATTAAGATCGCTACAGACGGTTCGCAGGCTTCAGTGGTCGGTGCGGGGACACTCGAAGGAAAACTCGCCAGCGCAAGCGGCCAGGCGTCGGCACCGATGACGGTGGCATGGAAAGATTCGTTTGAATATCTGGCCGCGAAGAATGTCGCGACAGTCACAGGCGACGTGGGCGTTCGTACGGTCGCGAGTGACGGTTCCCAGCAACTTGCGACCGGAAAAAAAATGGTGATCGCGCTTGCAGACGTGACAGATGCCAAGCCTGATCAGCAAAGCATTGGTCAGAAAACTGTGCAATCGATCACGTTATCGGAGGATGTAGGAGTGTCATCGTTATTGCTAGTGGATAACGATCCGCAAAAACTGCTCCGTCGCATTCACCTTTTTGCGCCCGGCGTTACAGTGACGATGGATAAACAAGGCGGGATCGGGCCAGTCACGATTCCGACCGGCGGACGAATGCTTTTCGAGGATCGTCGTGACGCCGCAGGCGCCACCCAGCCCGGCGATGCTGCGATCCGCGGAGCAGTCGCGATCGAATGGGCGAAATCCATGACCTACGATCCTGCCGCGGCGGAGGTGGTGCTGGTGGGCGACGTCGTGGTGGTACATCGCGAGCCGGGGAAAGAGCCAGTCCAGATGCGATCTCAAAAGTTGATCGCACAACTCGATTCGGGCGCGGGAAGTGATCAGCAGCAGTTAAAGTCGGTGCGTGCCGAGGGCGGTGCGAGTTTCACCAGCCCGCAAATCCGCTTCGATGCCGCCACTGCGGTCTATGATCCGGCGGCCAATCGCATTATCGCGAGAGGTTCTGAAAATCGACCGGTTGAAATGTTCGATCAGGCCGGGTTGAGCAATGGGACATTTGAAGAACTCTGGTGGAACATTAAGGAAAACCGTCCCGAACGATTGAAGAATGTAACCGCATCGGTGAAACGATAGCCCCTGAGCAACAAGGAAAGGCCTGTGCATGACCGCTGATTTTTTGAAATCCAAGTTTGAAGTGGCGTTGAGTTACGACAATTATTTGAAAACCGGCACGGAAGAACAACAACGTCGCTGGCAGACCGTTGAACCACTTCTCACGTTGACCGAAGCCCAAAAGACGTTGCTTGGCGGGTTCTCACGTGCGATGCACGTGTTATGCATCAGCGGGATCTGGTGCGGCGATTGTGTGCAGCAAGGTCCGATGCTCGCCGCTATCGCAAAACAAAATCCCTCCAAAATTGACCTGCGGTTTGTTGACCGCGATCTGCATAAAGACCTCAGCGACCAATTCAAACTCAACGGCGGGTATCGCGTCCCCACAGTGATCTTTCTGGCAGAAGATTTCGAATTTTGCGGCGTTTTAGGCGATCGCACGCTCTCACGCTATCGTGCCATCGCGTCACGTCAGTTGGGTGCGTCCTGTCCAGTTGGAATCGCGCCGCCCGATAAAGACGAAAGCGCAGCCACCCTCGCCGATTGGCTGGCGGAGTTTGAACGCATCCAGTTGATGCTGCGGCTATCACCCCGACTACGCCAAAAATACGCGGATTAACCCGCAATTTTATGGTGACAGAGTGATATGGAAAAGTGTCATTCTGAGCGTACTCTCGAAAAATCTCTGCGTGCGTGCGAATGGAGATCTTTTGCGACTACGCTCAAGATGACAAACGTGTAAACGGCATTGTGTAATCGCATCGGTGACAACGTATTGTCACCACTCATTGATGAAGTGAACCAATTATGAACTACCTCGTCACCGGCGGTGCCGGATTTATTGGGTCGCACCTGGTTGAACGTTTGCTTTCAGACGGACATCGCGTTTCGGTGCTGGATGATTTATCGACAGGCCGGGCGGAAAACCTAGCGCACCTGATCGACAACAAAAATCTTCAGTTCATTCGCGATTCGGTCGCTTCCGAGCGCACCGTTGATCTTGCGACCGCGAATTGCGACGCCGTGTATCACCTTGCGTCGGCGGTGGGGGTGAAGCTGATTGTCGATCAACCCGTGCAAACCATCCGCACGATTATTCGCGGGACAGAAGTTGTACTGGAGGCTGCCTATCGGTTTAACCGTCCGGTGCTCATCACCAGCAGCAGCGAAGTCTATGGCAAGGGCACGCGCGTGCCGTTTGCGGAAAATGATGACGTACTGATGGGATCAACCGCGCACACCAGATGGTGCTATGCCTATGCCAAAGGCATCGACGAATTTCTCGGCATCGCATATCAACGTCAGTTTGGGTTGCCTGTGACGATTGTGCGGTTGTTTAACACGGTCGGACCGCGACAAATTGGGATGTATGGAATGGTGTTGCCTCGATTCGTAGAGGCGGCGTTGCAAGACAAGCCGCTGCAAGTGTATGGCGATGGCACGCAATCCCGCTGTTTTTGCCATGTGCTGGATATTGTCGACGCGTTAGTGCAACTGATGCAAACGCCTGCGAGTCGCGGGCAAGTGTTTAATCTGGGATCGAGCGAGGAAACGACGATTGAAAATCTCGCCAGCCAGGTCATCGCGATCACCGGATCGAAAAGCACGATCACCCACGTCACCTACGAAGAAGCGTATGGCCAGCAATTCGACGATCTGCCGCGGCGTGTACCCAATCTTGAACGCATCGAAAAAGCGATAGGTTTTTCCCCAAAGTGGTCGCTGGAACAAATCATCCGCTCGGTCATTGCGGATCAGCAGCGATAACGTCTGAATTAATGGTGCGTTCATGCAACACTTGCGAACCGGCGGCAAACTGGTTCAATAGGAAGATGAATCGACATGCCACCAACCGCTTTGAACTCGATTTCGCGACCGAAGGCGGCAATGAAGTAATCAATCTCATTCCAGAAATTGCCAAACATGCCAAGCTTTTGAATGGCATTGGCGTTTTGCATTTATTTGTGGTGGGTTCCACCGCTGGATTAACAACAATCGAGTTTGAACCCGGGCTGATTCATCACGATCTCAAAGACCTGATGCAACGGCTGATCCCTGACGACGTGCACTACCACCACGAAGCCACCTGGCATGACGATAACGGGCATTCACACCTGCGCGCAGCATTCCTTGGCCCCAGTCTTTCGATCCCGTTTGAGAACGGCAAATTACTGACCGGCGAATATCAACAGCCGGTACTTGTCGATTTTGATACACGACCACGACGCCGCAAGATCATCGCGACGATTTTGTAGGGATAAGCGATCAAGCCTTTGCCTATACAGTGCGTCATGCTGAGGTACTCCGAAGCATCTACTTGACCCGAAAAAAGCATGTGGTTTCGCCCGCCAGCTAGACCATTCGTAGTCCCTCAAGGTGACATAGCAGTGCGAAGTGCAATATCCAAAACACTCTATTGTTCTTCAAGCAATCGCGCGACTTCTTGGCAATCCTTATCCCCGCGACCTGACAGATTCACGACGACGATCTGATTCTTATCAAGCGTCTTGGCGAGCTTCGCCGCGTGATAAATCGCGTGGCTTGTTTCCAATGCGGGGATAATTCCTTCAGACTTGGCGAGCAAACTAAAGCCTTCCAACGCTTGCGTATCATCGACTGACACGTATTCCACGCGGCCGCTGTCTTTCCAGAATGCGTGTTCTGGTCCGACGCCGGGATAATCCAGTCCTGCAGAACAGGAATGAACGTCGGCGGTCTGGCCGTCGTCGTCCTGTAAAACATAGCTTAGCGATCCGTGGAGAACGCCGGGCTTTCCCGCGCATAACGCGGCTGCGTGCTGGCCGAGGGATGAACCCCGTCCACCGGCTTCGACGCCGATCAACTTGACGCTTTTATCGTGCTCGAATGGCGCGAAAATCCCTGCAGCGTTGCTTCCACCCCCGACACACGCAATGACATAATCCGGTAGCCGGCCTTCAACTTTCTGACACTGAACCTTTGTTTCCTGTCCAATCACGGCCTGAAAATCCCGCACGATCGTTGGAAACGGATGCGGGCCGACCACGCTGCCGATGATGTAATGCGTGTGATCGACGCTGCCCATCCAATCGCGCATCGCTTCATTGGTGGCGTCCTTGAGCGTTTTTGATCCGCTATGCACTTCGATAACGTTCGCGCCCATCAATTTCATGCGAAACACGTTAAGATTTTGTCGCCGCACGTCTTCGGCGCCCATGTAGACATCGCACTTCAGCCCGAAATACGCCGCCGCCGTTGCCGAAGCGACGCCGTGCTGGCCGGCACCGGTTTCAGCGATGATCCTTTTTTTGCCCATCCGCAGGCAAAGCAGCGCCTGGCCGATGGTGTTGTTGATTTTGTGCGCACCAGTGTGGTTCAGGTCTTCGCGCTTCAGATAAATCTTCGCACCGCCTATTTTATCGGTCAGCCTGCGTGCGAAGTAAAAGCCGGAGGGTCTACCGACAAAATCGCGCAGTATTTTATGAAACTCATCCTGAAACTGCGTGTCCGCCTTGGCGCGGATGTATTCATCCTCAAGCTGTTCAAGGGCGGATACGAGGGTCTCGGGGACATATACCCCGCCATATTGGCCAAAATGGGCGGGAAGACGCGGGGGGTTGGTAATGACTGTAGACATCAATGTTTAAGCATATTCATCAAGTGGGATACCGTCCATTCCCGCACCATTTTTGATTCATTGAAAGCTGCGTTTTGGGCGTCGGACCGCCAGGCTTGTTCATTCGTTGGGATGGTGTCACAATCCTTCCGGCGTTGTGGGTGTCTGACACGAATGAAGGAGTTACTCTTGAAACGATCGACCATTCATAGCGGTTTGGGAATGATATTGCTGGTAAGCGCGGGATGTCAGGACACGACGCCTCCGCCGCCGACATCATCGGTACCGCCGGTCGGAACGTATACGCATTTGCGAGGTGAATTGCCCAAGCCCTTACCCGATCAAGATAAGCAAGCCGATTATCAGCCGCCATTCAAAGATGAGGCACTCTTGACGCAAGCACCCCCCGAGCAACCGGCGTTTACTGAGGCCTATGCGAAAGTGGGCAATCCGCGGATTGCATTATTCGTCAATCGAACCCTTGCAGGTATCGCGACCGTCCCGCCGACCACGCCGCCTGATAAAGGCCGCGAGCAGGCGGGCGCGGGTGGGATAGAATTGCCACCCCCAGCACGGATCGACTACGACGCGGTTGAAACGATCCTCACCGACTGGTTCGCCGCTGGCGGAAAAGTATCCCTGGTATCAGCCAAGCTCAGCGAAGCACAGGTGCAGGCCGTGACCAAAGGCGAACACAATGCCCTAAAAGAACTCTCAGAAAAACAGCAGATCGACGTGCTGATTTTCGTCCAGGCCGCTGAGACCAAACAAACGCCGCGTGGCGTTGAAGTGCGATTGATCGGCGAAGCGATCAACACCGTCGGCGGCGAATCAATCGGCAGGGCGGTGGTCGATGCTCCGCCAATCCTCGAAAAACGAGTCATCAATGAATACACACGGTTTATGGCTCGCAAATTGATGAAAGACATGACCGGCACTTGGAACAACGCCCCGCAGCGAGCGCCTGTCACCGAAATCCCCCCGCCACAGGAGCAACCCGCAACCCAGCCAAACGAACCGTTGCCACCTGAACCAATCCGAAAACCCAAGCGAAATTTTGAAACGCTTCCGCCAGTGCCTGCGGAGTAATATGTCCCCATTGAAGGATCATCCAGTGAAAATCATCCACACTTTTTTAGTATCATCCATCATCGGCGTCAGCATGCTGGCGGGCTGTCAGGGCGTTCAACCCCCCGCACGCGGCAGGGCAGACATCACCTCGCACGACAAGGTCTTTTTCAGCAAAGAGCAAGGCGAACGCCTCCGCAAATCCACCGCCATACTCGGCGATCGCGTCGATCGCGATCAGTTCGGCATGTTGACGGTGGTTGTCCCGATCCGCAGTGCGGTGAACGACACGCTATATCTGGAGTATCAGTACGAGTTTCTCGATGAGGTTGGCCGAAAAGTGGAAGGCCCGATCGGCTGGCTTCCCATCGTGCTCGAAGCCGGTTCCCCCGCGACGCTGCAGTTCACGAGCACGAGTTTGAAGGCCGAGAATTATCGCGTGACGATTCGGTTTCAGCGGTGATTAAGTGAATGCGGAGGTCAGTCGCAAATGTAGTGAGGGTGGCGCAAAACGGACGGGCGACTTGAAGCTGTCACTCTCATCCTAAGTCTTTCGCATCATCAACGTACAACGGGTTTTCAATGCGTGTCCCCTTTTCTTGAAAAAAAGACACGGGTTGAAAACCCGTGCCACAAATAGGCGGAGTCGGGAGTGCCGGAATGTGGTGAAAGGCGAGGAATTCATCTGTGGCCATCCATCGTAATCTGTGAAAATCTGTGTTCCCATTCTTCAGCGAGCAGGTCAATGCTGCGATCAACGAAGCGATGGCGAATGGACATGCCGCAGGGCTTCGTACAAACCGACGCCGACGGCGGTGGAGAGGTTTAGGCAGCGTTCGGTGGGGCTTTGGGGGATGCGAAGGAGTTGGGTGGGGTGGTCTGATGTCATACTTGCAGGCAGCCCGGCGGTTTCGCTGCCAAAGACGAGGCAGTCGCCGTCGTGGTAGTCGGCCTGCCAATGGTTTTGCGTGGCTTTGCTGGTGAACATCCACAGACGCACGTCCTTCATTGCCAGAAGAAACGCGGGTAAATCATCATGAATGGTGACGTTTAGGCGTGGCCAATAGTCCATGCCCGATCGTTTGAGTTCTTTATCCGACAGAATAAATCCCATCGGGCGGACCAGATGCAACGCCGTGGCGGTGGCGACGCACAATCGGCCGATGTTGCCGGTGTTCGGCGCGATTTGCGGATGAATCAACGCAACGGACAGACGATGGGCGGGCAAGTCGGTCATCGCGTGCTTAAGCCTTGCGGGATGGTGTGCATTCTTTCACCCATTGGCCTTGTCGATCGGCTTGAAGGTAGGTCTCATTTTCGAAACACCATGCGGTCAGCCTGCCATCCATGCTGACGGCGCAGGCGGTATCGAGTAGCACGCATTTGCTACCAACAATTGGCGGGATGTCGTCGGATCTGACGTACATCGTCACCGGCGTGTGGCCAAAAAACCCGATGCGATCCCACGGTTTGATCGACTGTATTTCAGCAGCCGTAAAACGTCCCCAGATCACTTCGTGCCGCAGATGCACCGATCGGGATAGTTGCTGCGCAAAACTTGGTTCGCCTGAGTTTTCGTCCGGATCCCATTTGGCGTGAATGACAAAAAAATCATCCTCCTCCTGCACGACCGGCAGCTTACGGAAAAACTCGCGGTGTGACATCGGGACCGGATCAATCAGCATCGCGATGCTTTGCGGCGTGGGGTGTCGTCGAACCTGATCGATCAATGCCCACTCGATCCCATAGCTGAGCAGCGTCTGCTCCAACCCGTATTTCATGAAATGTTCAAAGGTCGGTACGAGGGTTGTCAGCAGGTCGTGCGGCGCGAAGCATTTACCGTTGAGTAGCAGATCGAAAGTATCGTCGTGATTGCCGCGCACGAAGCGGGCGCGTTTTAGTTTCAGCAGCAGATCGACAACGCCTTTGCTATCCGGCCCGCGATTCACATAGTCGCCTGCGAAAATCAACTGTGCATGCGGATCGCGCTTGCCCACGGCATTGAGCAGAAGCTCAAGCGGTTTTAACATGCCGTGAATGTCGCCAATAATCCAACGCATCGGTCTGCGGAAAAATCCATTATAGTATTGATAAAGCGGTTACGGTATCGGGCGGGCAACGCAAAACGGCGTGCAGTTCAATCATCCTCGCCCGGTTCTTCAAGTAGCGGGGTGATCGGTTCGGGTAGTGCCCCAGTTTCGGTCAGCATCCGCGTGATTTCCTCAACAATCTTGGCAGGATCCGTCAATCGTCCGTACCCCACATTACGGCACGCCAGCCAACCGGCATCAGGGCCGATGAAACGATAGCCGAGATTTGCGAGCTTGGCGTAGTTGTCCTGCGCGATCGGGTTTTCCCACATTCGGGTGTTCATCGCAGGCGCAAATACCACCGGGCAGGCGGCGGCGCAGATCATCAGGCTGACCAGATCATCGCACAAACCGTGTGCGACTTTCGCGATCATGTTGGTGGTGGCCGGGGCGACGAGCATTAAATCGGCGTGTTCGGTGAGTTTGATGTGCTGGGGGTCGGACGATTCAACCAGATCGAAAGTGTCGGTCCGCACGGGTCGGCCTGATAACGCTTGAAAGGTCAGCGGGGTGACAAATTTCTGGGCTTCGCGGGTCATCATAACCGAGACGCCCGCACCGAGTTGGACGAGTTTTGAAACGACCTCCGCCACTTTGTAGCACGCTATTCCGCCACACACCGCGACGATGATCTCGCGGCCTTTTAATTCGCTGCCGGTTGGTGTGATTTCTGTGGGCATGGCGATGGCCTCACGCGCGATGTCGCGATCGCAAGAGCAGTTCCGCAATATGTCTGTGCTGCGACTGTGCGTGCAGTCGTATCGTAAGCAACGCGACTATTTGCTTTTTTCAGGCGCGACCAGATCCGAGTTTTCGTAATCGATCGTGATTTTGTCCTGCAACACTTCCTGAATCGCAGTTTCTAGGTCGGTCATGTTGTCATCGCGATCAACCAGCGGACGTGCGCCATCCATCAATTCAAGCATGCGCTTTTGAAGCAACGCGGTCAGTTTGAATCGGCCACCGACTTTGTTCACAATTTCGTCGCTCTTGAGGGCTTCGATCATAAGGTCTTCTATCTACAGGGTTTGCGTATGTCCGGACATCGAAAGCGAAGTATTGTATCACCCGTGGGGTTTTTAGGCAAATCCACTCGTCAACGGATTATTTCGTAAGTGTAATGTCAACTTATCGAACCACATACTTGGCAGTGTGTAAAGGACGCTGGATGATCGTTTGGATGTGCAACGCAAGATAGGCAGTCAGCGGATTGGTTTGGGCGCGAGTCAGACGGGGAAGACGCTGGGGGACGGAACGCTCTCGCGGCAATTTTAACACCATGTCGGCGATACGAATCAGCCGCGGGTCGATCTTTGCTTGCGCCTCATCATGCGGATCATTAAAATCAGGCAGATAACCGGCGTCCTGTAGCAAATCGAGCTGCATCGCCAGAAATTCCTCCTCAATGCGCGGCGTGCCCATCGCCGCAAGCGTGACGCGCATGCGATCAAAAATCACCGGATGCGGATCAAGTTCAGCCAGCAACAGCGAGATCACTTCCGCCAGATATTGTCCGATGTAGACTGCCCGGAGGTTGTTGCGCAGATGAAGGTGGCCTTCGATCAGTTTCCATTCGGTGAGCGTGGCGAGATCGCGCTGGGTGTGATGGATAAACACGCAATCGCCGACATCGAGAAGATCAGCACCGCCGTCGAAACTGCTGGCACCTGCTTTGGTGCGTCGATGCGCGCCCTTGGCGATGCACCGGATGATGCCGGTACGCCGACAAAAGAGGGTGAGAATCTGCGATGTTTCGCTGAACTTCACCGTGCGCAGACAAATTGCCCGATCCCGACTGCTTGCCATCGTGTCGGGATTATAGAGATCCACGCCGACGTAGCACGAATCCTGCGAACATCATTTTCGATGTAGCGCGAAAGCGTACACCAACTGATTGATCTCCTTTTTCTTTCGAAAAATGCATTTTTGACTAAAGAGGTTATGCACATCAGTTGAGTTATTGCCCGCAACATACTATTATTCCCGACCCTTCGGAAAATGGAAGGGAAATGTTGAGATCGTAGCTCAGTTGGTAGAGCATGCGACTTTTAATCGCAGGGTCGTGGGTTCGAACCCCACCGATCTCATTGGTCAATCCGCACGACAAATCCGCGAATCCATCGCGGGTATAATCCCAAGATTGCAATGGGATGATGACATTTCAAGCCGTTTAAGGACAAAATATGAACTATCGCATTCTCGGCCGTACCGGGGTAAAAGTCACCCCGCTTTGCCTCGGCACGATGAACCTAGGCGGGCGAACGGACGCCGACGAATCAAATAAAATTCTCGATCAGTACGTTTCCTTAGGCGGAAATTTTATCGATACCGCCAACGTGTACAACGACGGCCGCAGCGAAACGATCATCGGCGAGTGGATGCAAAAGCAGAAAAATCGCGATCAGATCGTCCTCTCCACTAAAGTTCATGGCCGACGCAGCCCGCATGTCAACGACGCGGGAAATCATCGCTGGCATATCGTTCGTGAAGTCGAAAATTCACTGAAGCGACTGAAAACCGAACGCATCGATATCTATCACATCCACCGTCCGGATAACGATACGCCGATCGATCAGACGCTTCGCGCACTGGATGATCTGGTGCGCCAGGGCAAGGTGCTTTATCTGGCCAGCAGCGTGTTTGCGGCGTGGCAACTCGCTGAGGCGCATTTCATCGCTAAGGAGTTGGGTGTGGCGCGGTTCGATATCGAACAGCCGCAATTCAATATCATCGACCGCAGGATCGAAACTGAAATCCTGCCGTTCTGTCGTAAGTATGAAATCGCAACAATTACATGGGCACCGCTGGCGCGCGGACGATTGGCGGGCACCTACACCCGCAATGGTCGAAAAATCCCCGATGGCACTTGGTACGCCGCCCAGAAAAAGACCGACTTCCCGACGAGTCAGTGGCCGTTGATGGAGGGGGTCGATCGGTTGGCGGATGTGAAAAATATCACGAGCAGCCAATTCGCGATCGCGTGGTGTTTGCATATTCCTGGCATCACCTGCCCGATCATCGGCCCGCGTACGGTCGAGCAGTTGAAGGACAACATGGGTGCGTTAGAAGTGTCACTAAACGCCGACGAGATGAAGGCCGTTGATGCGATGAATCCCCCAGGCGAACTCTGCCGCGACCGCAATCTTGGTGTAGTCCCACGGTAGCAAATGCAACCGCAGATTACGCAGATTACGCAGATTGCGCAGACGGCGCAGGTCAAAAATTGTGGAGTTTGCACTCGTATTTACGTGGAAATTCCGTGTTGTTACGTTAGGGATACGCCCGGTTTAATGAGGATACTCGTTGGCTCACCGCACCTGCTATTGCATATCTTTCGGTGCATTTGTCTGCGAAATTTGCGTCGTCTACGGTTAACTCTTTTATTTCGTCACATCACGAAAGCACTCGGCGGGCGCGATCGGTTTATCGATCACTTTCAGCGTGGTGAGTTGATCGATCAACGTCTGCCAACGATCCGTTGTCATTACGCCTAATCCATTTGCTTTGGTCTCGGCGGTTTCGATCAATACCTTTTGCGATTCTGCCGAGGCTGCGAAGGTTTCGGCGTCCATCGTCGGATTCAACTCACGCATTTTTGCGTTGGTGGCAGCAGGAGCGTCCAGATAATTCCGCCATCCGGCGCGAACGGCTTCGACCATCTTCTGACAGGTCGCGGGATTTTGTTTCAGATAATCCTCACTCGTTGCCAGCACCGTGGCGTACGGGTTATAGCCCGATTCGGCGATGAGGAATGTCTTGGGTTTAATCCCTGTTTTGGCGGCCGCCAAGGGTTCGCTGGTGACGAAGCATTGCATGGCATAATTCTCGTCCGTGCGATAGACCGACAGATCGCCAAACGGCGACGGAACGATCTTCAGCTTGTCAAAACCGTACTTATTCTTCAGAAAATCGCTATAAGGCAAACCCTTTTCCATCGCGAGAATGCCAGAGTTTTTAAAGATGTCCCCGATATCGTTCAACCCGCGGCTGGCGCGGGTCATGATGCCCTGTGGGTGCGTTTGATAGACCGCAAAAAGCGCGACGATCTTCGCACCCTGAAGCCGCGCGCGGGGGATTTCATCGGCGCTGACAATCCCGAACGCGACTTTGCCCGATCCCAGCAATTCGATCGTCGGAGCGCCCGCGCCCCCGGGACGGACTTCAACATCCAATCCTTGTGCTTTGTAATCGGCGGCGTAAAATCCACCGAACTGCGGTTCGGGTTTCCAATTCAGTTGCAGGGTGACTTTCTTATTCGTGTCGTCCGGTCCGCGTACATCGCATGCGGGGATGAAAGGGGTCAGGATGATTAAAAGCAACCAGATATAGCGTGCCATGTGTTCAATCCTTTTTTTCTGAAGCATGCCAGTGACGAAGCAGCCGATAGGATACGAGATTGATGGCAGCAAACAACGCGATTCCAAGCAATGATGCGACTAGCAGCGTCGCGAACACCTTTTCGATCTGTCGTTGTTGACGGGACACGTCGATTAGCCCGCCCAGGCCGCCGCCGGTGATGAATTCGCCAACGATCGCGCCGATCACCGCCAATCCCGCAGCCACACGCAGGCCGGTGAGAATATTCGGCATCGCAAAGGGCAGCCGAAGTTTGATCAGCGTTTTGAATCGACTGGCACCATACAGTAGGAACAAATCTTTGAGTGCCGGATCGGTTGAGAGCAACCCGGTCAGCGTGTTGGCGATCACCGGAAAGATTGAAACGACCGTCGCCGATGCGATCACCGCGGTGATGTCGTATCCGAACCAGATGACCAACAGCGGCGCGACCGCGATGATCGGAACGGTCTGGAAAAACACCGCGTACGGATAAAACGCCCGCTGCACCCAGCCGCCGCTGGCGAGCAGAACCGCGATGCCAATGCCGACGATCGTGCTGATCGCAAACCCCACCACCGACGCCAGCGCAGTCTCACCCAAAGCCTCTAATATCTCTGTCCCATTATTGGCAAGAGATCGAAAAACATCGGTCGGTTTGGGCAATAAAAAGGCCGGTATCCAACCCGCCCGCACGACGATCTCCGCCGCCAGCATCAACACGATAAACGGCACGACCGGCGGGAGGACCGACGGAAGAATCTGGCCGATGAATTTCTTCATGCCACGTGCCCGCCTTCCAAAGCCTGATACAGCGTTTGCGTTTGCTCGGCAAACTCAGCCGTCCCGCGTAAATCGGCGCGCCGGTCAACGGGTAGATGTTTTGAAAGATCATGATCGAGCGCGATCTGTGCCGGGCGTTGCGTAAAGACGATTGCCCGATCCGCCAGAAACGCCGCCTCGTTGATCGAGTGCGTCACGAACAGCACGGTCATCCGATTTCGCACCCAGATTTGGCGCAGCCACTCGTCGAGCTGCTGCCTGGTGATCTCGTCCAACGCCGCGAACGGTTCATCGAGCAGCAACAGTTGCGGCGACGTGATCATCGCCCGTGCCAGCGACACGCGCATCCGCTGTCCGCCAGATAGATTCGCAGGGTATCGCGATTCTAGGCCGCTTAACCCCACCTGCTTCAGCACATCCAGCGCCCGCGCTTCGCGCTGCGATCGATCCACCCCCAGCAACTCCAACGGCAGCGACACATTCCCCAGCACCTTTCGCCAAGGCAACAGATGCGCATCCTGAAATACATACGCCACGTCACTTGGATTGCGCCCAGGCTGTTCGATCTGACCTACCGACGGTTTTTCCAGCCCCGCGATCAACCGCAGCAGCGTGCTTTTCCCGCACCCGCTTGGACCGATCAATGCGACAAACTCCCCCGATTCGATCCGTAGTGACAAGGGCGCAACCGCCTCAACCCCGCCGGCAAAGGTCTTGCCCACGCGATGAAGTACCAACGATGTTTCGCCAACCAACCCAGCCGTAGACATCCGAAAGCGGTCCTTCCCGATCCCCAGTCTATGCTACACCCCGCCGAATACTCAAGTGCCGTAAAGACAACTTGCTCAACAATCCACGGGTACTAACATATACCAAACATATATCTAGTTTGTCAAGTAAGTTTTGTTGACCAGACAACCTTTTTCATCAAGAATAGTTTCCAAACCTAATGTGGGTGGTCTATGGCACCTGCGGCCAGTGAAAGATTTGAGTTATGCGACTACAGCAACTCTTCATCGCCAGCCTAATCTTTTCCGTTTTTGGCTGCGCGACTAGGCAATCAATCGACGTTCAAACGCTGCACGGCCCGGTTTCCGAAGTCGTGGCGGCGAACCATTTAGACTCGTATCGCTCGTGGCCAATAATGAACCTCCCGGCGGGCGGTGATGCGAGCGGAATAACCTATTTCCTTGATACTGGAAATCTGACCCTTCACTATTCTGGCGCACCTGAGACCATCAAAAGCGCAGTATTCACGCCAAGCGAAAAATCCGCTGAGGAGCGGTTTCAAGCCGCCAACGAGGGTTGGAATGATTGGGTCAAAGCGCACGGCGGATTTAAGCCGTCAGAATAGCCGTATTATCTGCGGCTGGAATGATTCGCTGCGGCGGTATAATAATGCAGCCGACATTTGTTCCAACGCCTTTTCAATATCGCAGTGGTCATTTGCTCGATCGCGATTTGCGCATTCGTGATCGCATGGATCGCGGCAGGGCACGTTGACGCGCTTACGCAGTTCATCAGTCTCTCTGATGCTTGTCACATCAGCCTTGATGCACGCGATATGGATGCACGGTTGGTGCTATTCAACGACGCAAGCTACGGACCTTTTCTAGGCAGCATTATCAGCATGGCTCCTGGTCCAAACGGCGCAAAAGTGTCTGGCATCGGCGACGTGGCTGGCATCTACTACAGAATGATTCGCTGGCCGAATGGGGATTTCCACTGGACGCTGTCTTTGAGCTTGGTATATCCGCTGGTTATCGCAATGGTACTGCCTCTGATTTGGCTGATCCGTCGCTCGCGTCGTCGTGGTGGCCGGGGCTTTCATATCGAGTGTCAATCGGCAGCGGGATAAACAGGCGCTGCGATGGATCGCCCGAATGCAGTGCGATGTGGTAAACTAAAACGCTGGTCGGCATTGGCATTTGAACAGGTTTTTTGACATCCTTATGCAAATTCTTGGTCGGCACATTGGTTTGTTTTGCATCGGTGCTTATGCATTGCTCGGGGCGATCACCGCGTGGGCAGATGATCCGATCGACGATACCCCGCCGATCATGGCATTTATGATGATGGCTATCGGTTTCGTGTTTCTTGCTGTTTACGTCCTTGTGCGCGTGATGGATTCTGGGTCTCAGCGTGGCGAGTTGGCACGGGGATTTCAGGTGCTGCCATTAATACCGCCTGACGATGGATGATTCGTGGTTGTTGTTGATAGGTCGCATGGTTAGATGTCAATAAACGCATTTACCGCATTGATCTGCGTTTATGCGCGTCCATCTGCGGGTGATTCTTATTGATTTCATCTACCCACGATTTCGCGGCAATAGCGACTCTCGATATAGTGCGGCAGGGATATGAAGGGATGCTGCGATGGTCGCGACATTGATTCGGCTATTAACCGGCGTGCAGGCGCGGTGGGTGGGTGATGGCGCACAGACGCTGCAGACCGACGGGGTTAGGCGAGTATTTTTTGCCAATCACACCAGCAATCTCGATGGCGCGGTGATCTGGGCGGCGCTGCCTAGAGCGATTCGCGATCAGACCCGACCCGTCGCGGCGCAGGATTATTGGAACGCCGGAGCGATCCGGCGGTATCTGGCTAAGCGGGTGTTTAATTGCGTGCTGATCGAGCGCAAGAAAGTCACGCGATCGAGTAACCCTATCCTCGTCATGCAGCAAGCGATTGACGCCGGCGAATCACTCATCATTTTCCCCGAAGGCGGCAGAACCAAGGATGAAACCGCTGAGATGGGTGTATTTAAGCCTGGGCTTTATCATCTGGCGAAAAAAGACCCGACGGTACAGTTGATCCCGGTCTATTTGGAAAATCTGAATCGCATTTTGCCCAAAGGCGAATTTATCCTGATCCCGCTTCTTGCGACTGCGCGCTTCGGTAACGCGGTGGAATTGCTGGCGGATGATACGAAAGAATCTTTCCTTCACCGCGCTCGTAAGGCGGTGATCGATCTGAAACATAGTGGGGATTGCCATGCCTGACCTCAACCCATTCGCCGTGAAGTTGATCGTCGCAATGCTGATTCTGCTTGGATTGGCGAGTGTGATCGGGATGGTCCTGGCGAAGACGATTCAATCTGAAAGCGGCAAAAAAACGGTCGCGAATCTTAACGCCCGCACGCGCGCCTGGTGGGTGATGGCGATTATCTTCGGGCTGTCGCTTTGTGGCGGGCTGGGCGGGGTGACTGTTCTGTTTGGGCTGATCTCATTCCTTGCACTCCGCGAGGTATTGACACTGACCCCAACGCGGCGTGGCGATCATCACACGCTGTTCTGGGCTTTTTTTGTTGCGGTGCCGCTGCAATTTGTGTTGGTTTATCGTGAATGGTACGGCCTGTTCGTCGCGATGATCCCTGTCTACGGGTTTCTGGTTTTGGCGATCCGCAGCGCGATTGCAGGGGACGTAACAATGTATCTCGAGCGCGCAGCCAAAATCTATTGGGGCGTGATGATCTGCGTCTACTGTCTAAGCCATGCACCGGCGCTTTTATTCCTTAAAATACCCGGTTATGAATCGCACCGCTGGGCACTGTTGGCATACTTGGTAATCGTCGTGCAGATGAGCGACGTGCTGCAATATGTGTGGGGCAAAACGCTGGGCAAGCACAAGGTGATTCCGAAGTTGAGTCCGAGCAAAACGTGGGAAGGCCTGGTCGGCGGGGTGGTTAGTGCCAGTTTGATCGGGGTGATGCTGACGCCGTTGACGCCATTTAATTACTGGCAGTCGGGCGTGATGAGTCTGGTGATTTGCGTGATGGGATTCTTCGGCGGATTGGTCGCCAGCGCGATCAAGCGCGACGCCGGTGTGAAAGATTACGGGCAACTCATCGAAGGCCACGGCGGGATGATGGATCGCGTCGATTCGCTGGCGTTTGCGGCGCCGGTGTTTTTCCATCTTGTGCGCTATTACTTTGCGATCGGGCCGGTGTAGTGGTGCGGGCTGTATGAATAGACCAAGCCACGAGCTTAAGCTCCTGCGGACTTGGACGCTGGGGTGACAATAAGCAAAGACGTGATCGGGCGTGTGCGTTTACGGTAGACGCGCGAGCTTACGCTCGCGGCTTTGAGAAACATCGTATTTCTAAGGAGATTTTGATTGTCTGCCTTGCTAACGGTCACATCGTTGGTGACGCGGGAAGGTGGGTGTTGAACTGTGTGCGAAGGCGGGCGACCTGGCCGCGGATGGTTTCGTCGTTGTCGCCGAGTCCACGGAGCACCAATCGCGACAGCGCCACGGCGGCTTCGGCTTCTTCGTAGCAGACAGCGTCGGCACCGACTTGCTCCAATTCCTCGCGTTCGGCGACGTAATGGGCGCGAACGTAAATCACCAGGTCCGGGTTGATGAGCTTTGCCGACGCGATCAATGGCGAGCGGTTGGCAGAGTGCGGGAGTGTGACGACCATGTGCGTGGCGCGGGCGAGTGCGGGGGCGAGCACTTCAATGTTGAACGCGTCGCCGAAGATCGCGAAGCGGCCTTGGGATTTCAAGGCGGTGATCGTGTCCATATTGATGTCGATCACGACCGTCTCCAACCCTTTGTCGCGCAGCAGCGCATCGACTGCGCGGCCAACCGGACCGTAGCCGACAATCACCGCGACTGGCGTTTCGCTTTTTTCCAATTCCTCTTCGGTATCGGCGTTCATGGATGCGCAGCGCGCCAGGGCGCGGCGGTTCATAAATCGCCAGATCGTGGGCAGGCGTTGCAGCCATTTTTCGATCGCGGGGATTGTGCGGAACAGCAGGGGGTTCAACGTGATGGAGACGATCGAACAGGCGACGAGCAGGTGGTGTCCGTCGTCTCCGAGCAGCCCTTCTTTGCGTGCCAGGTCGGATAGGATGAATGAAAACTCGCCGACTTGTGCCATACCAATCGCGACGGTGATCGCGACTTTTCCGGAATGTCCCAGGATCGCCACGATCACCAGTGCCGCGATCGGTTTGGCGATCAGCACGATTCCCAGTCCCGCCAGCAGCAATCGCGGCTGATTGACGACAAACATTGGGTCAAACAGCATGCCGACGGAGGTGAAAAACAGCACGGCAAATGCGTCGCGCATCGGCAGGGCATCGGCGGCGGCTTGATGGGAGACTGGCGATCGCGCAACGACCATACCGGCCAGAAACGCCCCCAACGCCATCGACGCGCCAAAGGCGTAGTACGCCGCCGCCGCGATGGTGATCGCCATCACCAACACTGTGAGTGTGAACAGTTCGCGTGATCGCAATCGCGCCACACGCACCATGATCCACGGAATAATCCGCTGACCGGCGATCATCAGAATCGCGACAAACGCACCGAGTTTGAGCAACGCGACGGGTAACGCGATCAGCAGATTCGGTGCGCCTTCGGCTTGCGCTGGATTAACCGCCGCGGCGAGTGCGGGGATCAGCACCAGTACAATCACGCTCATCACATCTTCGACGATCAACCAGCCAACCGCGACATGCCCGGCCTCGGTTTCGAGCGATCGGTTGTCGGTCAGCACGCGCACCAACACCACCGTGCTGGCGACCGCCATCGCCATGCCGAGGATTAAACCAGAGGCCAATGACCATCCAAACGCGTACGCCATCGCGCCGCCCAGCAGGGTTGCTACGATGGTGTGGACGATGCCCCCCGGGATCGCGACGCCTTTGACCGCCATCAGGTCTTTGACGTCAAAGTGCATGCCCACGCCGAACATCAGCAGCATCACGCCGATTTCCGCCAACTGGGGTGCAAGATCAACATTCGCCTGAATGCCCGGCGTGTGTGGTCCGATCAAAACCCCTGCGATGAGGTATCCGACGATCGGCGACAGCTTCAGTTTCTGGGTGATAATGCCCAGCACCCACGCCGCGAAGAATGCGGTCGCCATTGTGGTGATGAGTGGCAGCTCGTGAATGGAACCGGCGGCGAGCATCATCGTGTCGAGATACTCCTTTGTCTGCAAATCGCTGAGGCGGCAGTTACGACGCGAAGAAGGTATTAACCGCAGAGCCGCTGAGAGCGCAGAGAAATATTATTGTAATTCCGTTCGTACTGCATTGTATGACGCGGAATCAGTTGCTCGTTGTAAAAGATGCTCCTCAAAAACGCTGTCGCGAATAGTTGCTCTCCGCGTTCTCAGCGACTCTGCGGTGGATTGCATCTTCAAAACAGTCGCTACGTTTTACAACGTAAACGCTTAGCGGCCAATCCGGTTATCGTTTGTCCATCGGCACATAATCGGTCAAGGTCGCACCGGTGTAGATTTGTCGCGGACGGGCGATGCGGGAGTCCTTATCGTCGTGCTGTTCTTTCCACTGCGCGATCCAGCCGGGCATACGACCGATCGAGAACATGACGGTGAACATATTCACCGGAATACCAATCGCCCGCATGATCAGCCCTGAATAGAAATCGACATTCGGATAGAGCTTGCGATCGATAAAGTATTGATCCTTCAGCGCCAGTTGCTCGAGTTTTACAGCGATATCCAGCAGCGGGTCTTTGATGCCGAGTTTGTTGAAGACCTTTTCGCAGGACTGTTTGAGGATTTTGGCGCGGGGATCGAAGTTTTTGTAGACGCGATGCCCGAAACCCATCAGCTTGAAGCCGCCGCCTTTTTCCTTCGCCATTTCGATGCACTTTTGCGGGGTTAGGCCGCCTTTGTGGATGGCTTCGAGTTGTTCCAGCACTTCGACGTTTGCTCCGCCGTGCAGCGGGCCCCACAACGCGCAAACACCCGCAGCGGCGCTGGCGAACAGATTCGCTTTGCTGCTGCCGACCATACGGACGGTGCTGGTCGAACAATTCTGCTCGTGATCGGCGTGAAGCACCAGAATCTGGTTCAGCGCCTGCTCAATTTCCGGCTCGACAACGTACTGGTCATACGGCATCGAGAACATCATGTGCAGGAAGTTGGCGACGTACTTTAACTTTGGATCGGGATAGATAAATGGCTTGCCGACCGACCGACGATAGGCATATGCAGCGATCGTGCGCACTTTGCTCAGCAGTCGGCTGGCGGCTTCTTCAAAGGCTTCGTTGTCGCCGAGCGTGATGAATTGCGGGTGGAAGCAAGCGAGAGTGTTGATCATCGCCGACTGGATCGCCATCGGCGGGGCGCTGGTGGGGAAGCCGCCGAAGTGAAACTTGAAATCTTCATGAATCGCCGCGTTGGCGGTCAGGCGACGGCTAAAGCTTTCCATCTCCTCCTGCTTGGGCAGACGACCGAAGATCAATAGCCACGCGACTTCAACAAACCGCGAATGCTCTGCGATTTGTTCGATCGGGATCCCGCGATAACGCAAGATGCCTTTGTCACCATCGATGAACGCGATCGAGCTTTCGCACGCCCCGGTGTTGCCGTAGCCGGGATCGAGTGTGATCAGCCCGGTTGTGGCTCGCAATTGAGAAATATCAATCGCTTTTTCGCCTTCGCTGCCTGTGATAACGGGCAATTCGAGGGTCTGGTCTCCGTAGATCAGTTTTGCTGTTTCGCTCATCCGGCTCTCTGCTAGGGGTTACGTCGTACCGCGGTTTCTGATTCCTGACGGGGAGTGTACCGGAAAAGATCACAACTTTCGACCCGCGCCGCCGTAACTTTCACACGATCCTCACCCGTCCCGCCCAGCCGCGACACAATCGCATCAATCCCCCTCCCAACAGCCCTATTTAGCCACCGATGAACACCGATCCGCACTGATGAAATGCAAGCGGGTATTTGCCTGTTTGTGGGGGATTCTTTATTGTTCGCGTATGGCGAAGAAAGCGCAAGGGGTGAAAGCATCGGTTCCATTCGGCAAGGCGTCGTCGCTGTTGGATACCCGCGTCGTCTATTGCGGCGACAACCTCGAACAACTAAGCCACCTCCCCGATGCCTGCGTCGATCTGATCTACATCGATCCGCCGTTCAACTCCAACCGCAACTACGAAGTCTTCTGGGGCGAGACGAAGGAAAAGCGGGCCTTCGAAGACCGCCACGCCAGCACGCAGGCCTACATCGAATACATGCGCCCCCGCTGCGTGCAGCTCGCCCGCGTCCTCAAGAAAACCGGCAACTTCTACTACCAACTAAGTGAAAGGCGGCGCCATGACGGAACCCCGACTTGAACATCAGAATGTTAAGGTGAAAGAGTTGATTGACGACTACCGCGCCGGGCGAGTAGTGATTCCGGAATTTCAACGGGAGTATGTATGGCGAAAGAGCAAGGCACCACTACTCGTCGATTCGTTGTATCGTGGCTTCCCTGTTTCTTCATTGTTGCTGTGGCAGAGCAGTGAGGATACGCGAGCGAGGCGCCGAGACCCACGTCCGGTGAGATCGTCGACAATGAGCTGGCTCATAGACGGTCAACAGAGGGTAATTACATTAGCACGGACGATGAGTGGGGACGAGGACATCGAGGTTGTGTTCAATCCCAAAGAGGATCGATTCGCCCTGTCGAATGCCGCTACACGCAACGACAGGAATTGGGTCCGAGTCGCAGATCTTTGGGACGACGAACTCTATCGACAGTTGCGGCGAAATCTTGACGGTGGCAGTGCGGCAGACAAGTGCGAGGCGCGTTTTGAGCGAGTGCGAAAAATTCTGGACTACGAAGTTCCGATGGTCCGAATGGTTGACCACTCGTTTAAGGACGCTGTTTTGGCTTTTGAGCGTATTAACACGCTCGGCGTAAGGCTTAAGAAGCAGGACATCGAGAGCGCACATGTGGCCTCACGGCACACAGGCTTCATTGCTGATGAGGTCGCACCATTTCTCACGTCGCTGAGGCAGCAAGGCTTCAACAGACTGAATATCATGCATCTTTTCCGAGCATGCGCATTTGTCGCAAAGCCAGACGGGCGAAATCGGACGCCGTTGCATGAGCTCGAACGGAGTGAAGTGTTGCGCGCCTGGAAGGACACGAAGCGCGGCACGGAGCAGGCCATCGGGTTGATTCGGAGTGAACTCGGGCTCGTGAACATGGATATTCTCTGGTCCGGATCGCTTCTTGTGCCACTTATCGCGTTGTGTGCGACTTCTGCTCCGCGTGCGCGAGACGCCAAAGGCATGGTCGCGTGGCTTGCACTCGCTGCGCTTCTGCACAGGTATAGTGGATCAAGTGAGACCGCTTTGGATCAGGATTTGAAAGCCTGCCGAGAGGAAGATCCAATCGGCGGGCTGCTCAAGAACTTGCGGCAGGATGTACGCTCGTCCCTGAACGCTCAATC
>JBBQXB010000014.1:0-61052 GCA_038210015.1 Tepidisphaerales bacterium | reverse complement strand
ACGGGTCGGGCTTGGCGAACTCATTTAGGTCTAAAGCGTTCTACGAACTCAGCGATGCCAATCAACTCGTTTGGTCAAAAAATCTGTCTAACAGATTAGTAGCCTCAGCCGTTGCGTACCATATCACGCCCGAAATGGCGGCTTCATTGCGGAGGAAACAAGGGACGTTTAATACGACCTTGCAGCGTGGCGGGTCATGTCGGAGTCTTTCACACCGGTTCACCAGAAAGCGGCGGAAGAACGATTCGTGCGAAGGGGTTCAACCTCGCCGATCGTTGCGTGTTGGTTGACCGAATAACGGGTTGGTAATGCCCGCCGTGTCGCGGGGGGCTTTGGTATCTGGGATATCTTTAATCGGTGCATCGGCGGGGGCAACATCGGGACGATACATCCGAACGTTGAATGCCTTCAGGTATTCCGTCCAATTGCCCTCAGTTGACGATTCAGGATCGCGCGTGGCTGCCAATGCCATCGTCAGTTTGGCGTCCATGTTTTCGATCATGTGGACTGCAAAGGCTTCGGGCGTGGCGGGGGTTTTCGGCGATCCGAACTCTAACTCGCCATGATGCGATAGGATAATGTGTTGCAGCACTTCGATCACTTCACGCGGGATGGGTTCGCCGAGGGTTTCAGATGCGATTTTGGCTTTTTCTTCGATCCACATTGCGGCTTTGACGATATGCCCGATGAGTTGCCCGCCGTCGCTGTAACTAAAGGCTGTTTCGTACTTTAGCTCCCAGGTCTTGGCCAGATCGTGGATGAAGATGCCCGCCAGAACCAGATCGCGATTGAGCGTGGGATAAAACTTCACCACCGCGTCGGCGACATCGAGTGCATTTTGCACGTGTTCCAGCAATCCGCCGATGTAGGCATGGTGAAACGACTGCGCCGCCGGCGCCTTGCAGAAGTCAGCCATCAACTGCTTATCATCCAAAAACGCCTGCACGAGCGCTGCCACATGGCGGTTTTGGATGCTTTCGCAAATCTCCACCACACGGGCAAACATCGCCTTGATGTCTTTTTTGGTATGCGCCATCAAATCCTCGACTTGATACGCTCCCTCACGCGCCGGCGCCCAGGCTTCAATAATAATCTGATTGTTGTTCTGATAGTTTTCAACCCTGCCACGGATGTGTAGAAAACCGTTGTCGGGGATTTGGTTGAAGATTTCTTTCGTCGCGTTCCACATCCTCGCGGTGACCGTTGCGGATTTATCGCCCACAAAACACTTAATGTAATACTTCCCAGTCGCGGTGGCGGCGATCTGTTTGTTGGTGATCACAAACACGTCTTCGATCTGATCCCCGGCCTGTGCGGATTTTAATAAATAGCGGCGCATGGCTTGTTTGTATCAGAAAAACGACGCAATCAAAGCGCGATCACGCCATGCACTTAGACTGGATAGGGTTTGCTCAAGCTGTTGGCATTGCATAGTCGCGCAGACGCTGTGCGATCATTTACCTTCGGCGGGTGCGCGTTTGGATGCGATCTCATCGGCGGACGCATTTGCGGCGGTCAGGGTTTGAACATGAATCTGACGCGGGTTGTCATCAATATTCACCAGCCCACATGAAAGCGGCTGGCCATCACCTTGAACCCACCGGTACCATGTGTAGCCAATTACACCCGGTTCTTCAAACAACTTTTGAAGCGACCCAAGTCCTCTTTTGGCCATGCCTTCCTGCGTTTTTTCCCGCAAGGCAAATTCGCCTGAATGATAGGCAAACTCGCCGTTCAATACGGGCAGGCCGGTGGCGCGATGATACGAAGTCATGCGCTCGGCCATGTTCTCGCGATAGTTATTCGCTGAGCAAACATCAACCCAATCCTTTTTCATCGCTTGCAACACTGCTTTGCCAGGCGGACCGCCGAAACGACAACCGAGGATCAGATGATCCGGATCGGTTTTGCGTATCGCCTCGGCACAACGCCTAAAATACTGTTCAGCGAACAAGCGCGAAAAGGCTTCTTGATCCGCGAAGTATTTTGCTGAAGTGATTAAATTGGGCGGGCCTTGTTTGGCGTCAAATGCCTGTGGTTGCGCTCGGAGGATTTTATCCGGATGGGTGCTTCCATCCCCAACGACGCTGTGAGTAAACCGCGGATTCATCGCGCGTACGGTATCGCTGGAAAGTATCTTTATGCCCCACGCTTCAGAAAGTGCTTGCAGATCGTTGTGATAGCGTTCAGATACGAACGACCATGCCGCTTTGAATGTGCCGGACGATTCTGGAAGTGACAGGGCGTGTTGCAGTAGTAGCATTTGCCCGCCACGTTTGCGGGCATTTGGGTCCGCCTGCTGCGCCAGATCTTCGCCTCTGGACTGTGCCCAAGTTAATTCGTTATCGGTGAAATATCCGATGAGTGCGGTACGGGTTTTGTGTGGCGTGCATATTTTAGCAGCCCATTCGTCCGCCGCCTTTTGCCAAGCCGTGTCAAAAACATCAGGCAGCCAGATGCCCGGCCCGACGATCTGCGGGCCGACATATCCGAACTCCAGAATTTCTGTGTAAGGCATTGGTGAACCGTCAACCGATAGATCGTAAAATTCATCGGTACACCACGCACCCAGCGCATTAAAGTGCCACTCTCGCAGTCTACGTACCTGCGCCTCTGCAAAGGCGAGGCGATTCGGATAATTCGCATCTACAGCGGTCGCATATACACCGTCTTTAGCGCGACGTCCGCCAGAGGTTCCGGCTCGATTGATTGACGTCACGCCCCGGTAGTACATCGGTTTATTGTCAGGGGTGACAAACCACCAGTTTTTTTGTGTATCCTGACCAACTCTAAAAAACCCCGCCGTGCCGCGGAAAGTTGCTGGGTCGAGTGTCACGCCGTCTAGCGGCGCTGCTGTCGCGCACAAAGGAACTGCCATACTGAACGCGATCATGATTAGTTGCTCCCGCCGCCGCGTCATCCAACAAGTAGCTGCACACCACATCACGACAGCCGTTATGACCAAGATCATTTACAACTCCTCAAACCTTGAAACTCGCGATTGGTATCGACGCTAAAATGTCCTTAGTGTATAGTTTTCCGATTGATCTGCTAGCGAAAATTGCCCAAAAATCTGAACGCGACCTAAATATGTTGCAGACGTACTTTATTGCGTCGGCGTGCAGGCGTTTTGTAACGCAGGGTTTCAACGGCGACATAGGCAGGTCTAATCCGGCACGCTACGCGCCTCCTGGCGCCTGATTCGACAGCAGTTGCCCAAACCGTTTGTGGATCGCCAGTGCGGGGTCCAGCGGCACTTCCACAGGTTTGATGTTGGCTGGGATGCTGATGGTTGGACGAGGCTGGATTGATTTGCCCGCAAACGATGGCAGCCATGTTCGCTGTTTCTCGAACAACTCAATCGTCATGTCGCGAATCTGTTTCAACGTGCAAACGGCGGCGGTGAGCGGATCGAGCGCCATCGCATGAACGATATGTTCAGGATCGCCGCTGATCGCGGCCTCGGCGATAAGTTCCTGAACGTTAATATTGGTCATGCAGGCGGCGGCGCATTGTGGCGGGATGCGACCGATGACGCTTGGATGCAGACCTGTATCATCCGCGAAGGTGGGCACTTCAACACAACAACCCGTGGGCAGATTGGTGATGTACGCATCGTTGCGCACGTTGCCCATGAATCGGAATGGCTTGCCGGTCACGACGGCCTCCATGATCCACGAACAATATTCGGCGCTGCGGTCTTCGATCACGGTTGTTTCAAACTCCAGCGGATCGACGGTGGCGTATTTCTCGGCCATCGCTTTGCCCCACTTGTAATAGGCGCCACTTTCACCGCCGAACGCAGGTTCGTCGCAATAGAGATCGAGCGCTTCGCGATTTTTACGGAACCAGGGAACGTATTCCGAAAGATGCCCGGTACTTTCGGTCATGAAATATCCGAAATGTCGGAAGACCTCGGCGCGGACTTTCTCATTCTTGTAATATTCGGGCTTCTCAAATTTTTCGCGCAATTCGGGATAGAGATCGCGGCCGTGATGTTCCAGACGCAGAAACCAATCCATATGGTTGATTCCGCCGCAGGTGTAGGTGATTTCGTTCTTGTTCTGAATGCCGCAGTATCCTGCGATTAAGTCGAGCGTGGTCTGAACGCCGTGACACAAACCCACAAACGGGACGGGTGCCTCTCGTCCCAGTGCCAAGCAATTCGCAGCCATTGGATTTGCGTATTGCAGCATGATCGCGTGGGGCTTGGCGACTTGTTGCATATCGCGTGCGATATCAAGCAGCACTGGGATATGTCGTAATCCTCGGAAGATCCCACCCGGTCCAAGCGTGTCGCCGATGCACTGATCGACGCCGTATTTCAGCGGGACCTGATAGTCGTACCCATAGGCTTCAAAACCGCCGACCTGAATCATCACGACGACAAAATCGGCGTCGCGAATTGCCTCGGTGCGGTCGGTGGTGGCGTAGCAGGATGCGGGCAGATTATTGTCTCGAATCATCCGGTTGACGAATGCTTCCATCCGCCGAAGCTTGGTTTCCGTCGGTGCCATCAGTGCAAACTGGCTGTCTCGAAGTGCCGGGGTTGCCAGGATGTCTGAGATCAAAGTCTTGCAAAATACGACGCTTCCCGCACCGATCATCGCGATCTTCACTGCCATGAGAACCTGCCTTTAAGTTGAAGAAACTGTCGTTTCGTTGAAATAGACGTACAAGCCGTCTTTGCCGGGTGCGACCAGATCGAGTTTACCTGTGCCGCGAAGATCAGCGAGATAAAAGTGGATACCCACGCCTCCTCCGCCGACGCCCGATGCGTCGTAGTCGATTACCTGCTTGGCAAAGCCTTCGCCGGTCCATTTGAAGTAGTAGCAACCCAGCGGATCATCTTCGCCGATGTCGTTTCCGTTGTGGGCGCGGTGACGTTTGCCGGTGACGAGTTCGGGTTTTCCGTCGCCATCAATATCGACCCACCAGAGGTCATGATATTGCGAGCAAAACGGGTCGATTGGATGCCGCGTCCAAACGCGTTTGCCGCTGGCATCTTTCGACTGTTGATACCAATCCAGCCCGTAGCTGTGGGCGTGGCCGACGATGATTTCGTTCAGACCGTCACTATTCAGATCAACAATCAGCACCGGAACACTCAAATCCCAGTGGCCAAAGTCGATTGTTTCTACGATATCCCATGGGTCATTCAGCGGATGTCCGGTCGGTGCGAGCACGCCTTTGATTGTGATGAAGACACCGCGTCCGTTTCCGTCCAGATCCCCGAAACCCAAACCGTGCCCGACGCCTTTGTCGTATAAGATGTGCTTTGAAAACTCGCCGGTTGGTTTTCCCGCTGGATCGCGGATCAATTTGTAAGCGCACAGCGGGTGTCCCGGCGTGTTGGGGACGATTTCAAGTTCTCCGTCGCCGTCGATATCCCACGCTCGCGTCGTTTCGATGCTGCCGATGCCGCTGGCGATGACGTGTTCATTCCATTCATGCTTCAGATCCGCAGGGTTCTCGATCCATCGAAGCGAATTACCCCACCAACCGCCGGTGACAAAATCGATGCGTCCGTCTCCGTTTACATCCATCGGGATGGTGGAGAAGTCGTCAAAATACTCCCCATACGCCGCCACGGCGCGGATCGGTCGCATTTTGCGAAAATCTGGTCCTTGATACCAGAACGCGCCCGATACGATGTCGGGCACGCCGTCCCCATCGACATCAAACACCGCTGCCGATTCATAGGGTTGGGCGGAGATAAGCTGTTTACGAAACTTAACGGGCATGGGCGTATCCTGTCTTAATGCTTCTGCGACTCTTCGAGCAATGCAATGTATTGCCTCGCGACGATTAAATCCTGCAACCCTTCTTCAGCGGTACACAACACCGTTTTCTCGCCTTTGATTGCACTGACAAAATTGCGTGCCTGTTGCCACATCGCATGGACCCACGGCATTGTGGGGGTGGTGGTGGTGGGCACCTCGCCTTTTCCAGGATCGCGGTAAACAGTCACCGATCCAGCACGATTGATTGTCAGCGGCGCGGGTAGATCAATGCGAATCCACCCTTTTTCAAAACAGACAAATGCCTGCTCCTGCCAGTCGAGTGTTGAAACGAAAGGCGACATTTCCATCGCGATGGTCACGCCACTATCGCTTGAACCAGCCAGCAACACCCTTTGGGGATCGGCATAGGTGACGCGGTAATTTTCGCCCAGCAGCAGACGCAGTAAATTGACTTGATGGATGTAATAATTGACGAAAGCCCCGTAAGGCGTATCCATCCCTTGCTCGGCGACGTAGGTTTCGGTTGTGCTGAGGTTTTGCGCAAACCCGTTGGCGACCCAGTCACCGGCGGGCATGATCACGCGAATGTATTTCAGCTTGCCCACCTCATTGCTGGCTTTCCATGCGGCGATTTGCTGCAAAGCGTAGCTGACGGCAGGATCGGATCGCTTGTGATAAGCAAGAAAAAGTGGGACGTTCGCGGCTTTGCGGGCCTTGAGAATCAACTCGCCTCGCTCAAGCGTGTCGGCGAGCGGTTTTTCGATCATCACCGGCACGGCTTTTTGCAATAGATCGGGCACGAGATTGGCGTGCATTCCAAATGGCTGGATTGCCACAATCGCATCGACCTGCTCATTTTCGAGCAACGCCTGATGATTCGGATACACCCGCTTGATGCCGTACCGCGCCGCCACGCGCTCCGCGAGATTGGGGCGTAATTCTGCGATCGCCACGATTTCACATTCAGGGACCGCGGCATAATTCCGCAGATGTGCCGCCTGGCCCATTCCGCCCACACCGATCATTGCGATTTTAGGTTTCGTCATATTTTTCCAGTACTCATGTTACTCTTAAAGGTGCCAGCATAACATACCAAGGCTTTCAATACTTGATATCCACATGGTTGATGACAATTCGGGAATCGTCATGGGGATAGCTCGACAGGTTGGATGAAGCGGTTGTTCAAAAATCCCTAACACGCGTTCACGCTTTGTTGAAGGGGTGATCGGGCGTCCAGCCGAGGCGCGTTTGCGTGTAGGCGACATCGGCGTGGTTGTGTGAATCAGGGTGGCCTAGGACGTAGAAGATTTCGTAGGCGAGATCGGGCAGTTCCAGCGCGAGCCTCGCGGCCTTGCCGATGTCACGGCGGTCGATGTACTGCCAGTTGCTTTCAGTCGCGGGTCGGCCGTACTTATCGGTGCGAAGCGTCTCGTCGGCAATATAGGCGGGCCTTAATACAGCGGTGCCGATCCCGTCATTCAGATAAAATTGCTGTGCAATCAACTCCTGACAGGCTTTGGTCAGACCATACGGATGGGTGTTGGTTTGCAACGACAGATCACGCGTGAGAAATGTCTCGGCATCGCGGTGCCGTTTTACGGCTGCGATCGATGAAATCAGTACGACTTTCTTCACGCCTTCCTCGCGGCAAGCGGTATAGAGGTTGGCAGTACCGGCGACGTTGACCTCAAACGGTATCTGCGGCGTATGGTAAAAACCCTTGCCACGCGGTGCCATATGCGCAATCACAATCCCATCCATCCCGCGCAACGATCGCCGACATAAATCCAGATCACTCACACTCCCGACGACCTTCTCCCCGTCGCCTTTCGCTTCGACGACATCAAACAGGCGCAGTTCATTTCCCGCAAAGGACTCGACCAAACCCGCACCCAAAAACCCGGCTGCACCGGTAATCATCACGCGCATCACAAAATCTCCTTGTGGATGCAACAAACGCATCGCATCGCAAGTATACAGCAACAGCCGAAGTTGCAGAACCGTCAGAGGCTTGAACAATCATTTATCAACCGTATGATTTTGTGGCGTGGTTGCGGATGCAGCCATCGCAGGCGGATTTCCGAAATTCGAATCAGAAGGAACAGATGATTTACTCTCCCATTGTTTGGTTGGCGTCGCGTGGCAATTCATATGTGCTGGCGGGGCTTATTGCGTTGCTTGTGATGGTGGTCGTGGTACCCGCGCGTGGGGAATCGACCGACTTCAAAAACAAGGATGCGCTGACTGGCTGGGAAACCACCGGCGATGTCAGCATTGATGCGGAGAAAAAGCGCGAAGGCGGAGAAGCATCGCTAAAAATCGCGCCGGGTGCTTCTGTTCGTAAAAAACTCAGTGACAAAGCCGTCGCAGGCAAGGTCAGCTTCTGGGTCTATGATGATGGTACCAAGCCTGAAAATCCAAAAGCCAAATCGGCGGGCCCCCGTTGGGGCATCGCTCAGTCGGACGGGGCGGCGTTGGTCGTCGGACATATTTATGCACCCTATCTTAGCGGTGATACCACCTACGCGACCAGCGAATCCAAAGTCGGCGCTACGGCGGCAGAATGGGTCGGCAAGGTGCAGTACCTCGGCGAAAAACGCAAAGCCGATGGGTGGCAAAAGTGGACATTCAATTTCGATGCCGACAAAGGGCTGTCGTTGCTTGTCAACGATAAACCGATCAAGCGGTTCGACTGGAACACATCAAAGATTGCCGGGATGAGCGAAATCATCATTTTCGGCGACTCCGCCAAAGCAGGTGGGCAAACGATCTGGGTAAGTAATGTTGAATCAGAGGTGGGAGGCGATATGAAAGCCCAGCCCGTCGCGCCGCCACCACCGCCGCCAGTGGTGCCGGATAAAGACCCCGAGCCGACCAACAAAATTGAACTTCGCGCAGGCATGGCAGGTGTACATCCGCGATTATTATTCACCGAAAAAGAGATCCCCGCGTTGCGGCAACGCTACAAGGACGATGCGGTCGCCCGCGAACGGCTTGAAAAATACGTCGCGGCATGCAAACCCTTTAGCGAACCCAAATTTCTCACAGACGCCACCGACGGTCAACGTCAGGGACTTTGGCAAATGCCGACGCTCGCGATGCACTATGCGCTGACCGATAGCGCTGATTCCCGCGATAAAGCCATCGGGTTCCTTCAAAAACTCGTCGAACTGCCGAACTGGGAAACAGGCAGCGAACTCGATAGCGGCATGAGCTCTGCTAACGTCTTAATCGGCGCTGCAATGACTTATGATATTCTTTATCATCAAATCCCCGCCGACCTGCGAGACAAAGTGGCAGCCAAATTGCTGTTACAAGCGCGCAAGCAAATCCATGGCGGACATTTGATGAAAAATCCCGGCGTGCATTACTGGCAAAATGACCCGGCGAATAATCATCGCTGGCATCGCAACGCTGGGATGGCGATGGCGTTGATGGCGGTTTATGAAGGCCAACCCGAAGCGCAGTGGGCGGTAGAGTTCATGGTCAAGGAATTGACCTTCATCCACAAATGGCTGCCCTTAGACGGATCGAATCACGAAGGTCCGGGGTATTTGATCTTCGGATTACCGCATCTGGTGTTGAGTTTTGAAGCCTCTGACAACGTGCTGGGTACAAAGTTCATGGAGCATGAGTATTTTGCAAAAGCTCCTTGGTTTTTGACTCAAGCGATGATGCCTGGGCTTGGGGATTTCATGCCTTACGGCGACACCGGGGGGATGGGCTTTTACTTCGGCCCACTTTACGCCGGTCCCAGCGCCCGAGGCGATGCAGCGGCCATCGCGGCGATCGACAAGATTCGCAAAGAAAATCCCAATGCCTTTGCTTATAGCTGGATGGACCTGGTCTGGCGGGATGGGACGCTTTTGAAATCGGACACGAATTACGATCTGGCTAAAGTGGGTCGTTATGAAGACCTAGGGATTACATTTATCCGTGATTCATGGAACGACAACGCTGTCGCGGCGATGTTCAAATGCGGGCCGCTAGGCGGGGTTGAACTGAATAAATTCCGCGAGGAAACCACGCCTTTTGGCTATATCAATGTCGCACATTGCGATCCCGACGCCAACACTTTCATCATTGCAATGGGCAAGGAATTGGTCGCAGAGACGAGTCGCTACTCCGGTCATAAATTATCGAGTTCGCACAATACGATCTTGATCAACGGCGCCGGTCAGTATGCCGAGGGTCGCAAAGAAGGTGAAGTTTGGAGCCAACCCGCATCCGGCAACAACAGCATGCTGGATGACGCGCAAGTCATTACATGGAAGCAGATTGATCCCAAGACGCTGCTGATCGAAGGCGAAGCCGCTGGAAGCTATCCCGCCAAGCGAGGCGAGCGTCCGCAGATCGAACGCTTCCGTCGAACTTTCCTTTGGAAAGAAGGCTCGTACATTCTGGTGCTGGATGATGTGCGTTCGCCTGAGGCGGTGGATGTCACCTGGCTGATGCAGGGACCCAAGCTGGCGGAAAAAGGCGATGGGTATGAGTTGACAAGTGGAGCTGCCAATTGCCTGTTCAAGGTTGTTTCGGATGTGAAGTTGCAAACTAAGATAGGCGTGTCAACGGCTGACAACAAGAAGAAAGTGCTGGGATGGCAACAGTTGCAGGCGACGACCGGGCCGACTAAAGCGGTTCGATTCGCTTCGGCTTATGCGCCTTGGGGCGGTGACATCAGTGTGTCACTCGATGCAAAAGTTGATGCCGCCACCGTCGTTGTCAAGTACGCCAAAGGTGAAGATCGCTATACATGGACTTATGCAAAGGATGCGAAATCGGCTTCGACGCTTGAACAGACGAAGTGATTGTTCACTATTTTCCTGCTCGGTCAGAGTGAATGATTTGATCGCTGTACCGCCTCTCGCCATGATGGGTCATCCCATTGCGGCGCGAGGCGGTTTGTTTTTATCAGTTACACACAATTAAAAGGAACGAAATGAATCAGTACGTATTAGCAGAGCAAGATCACAAATTTGTCGCCAGCCGTAAGTGGGATGTCGCGGTGCTGCCTTTTGGCGCGACCGAGCCGCATAACTATCACCTGCCTTATGGAACGGACGTCTTTCAGTGCGATCACATCGGGAGGGAAGTCTGCCGGCACGCGACCGAAAAAGGCGCGAATGTGCTGCTTTTGCCGACTGTACCGTTTGGCGTGGATACCAATTTCCTGAAAGTGCCAGGGGGGATCGCGCTCAGTGTCTGTCCGACCACGCTGCTGAAGATACTGACAGACCTCACGGACGCATTGCACCGCGCGGGCATCCGCAAAGTCGTGCTTCTCAACGGTCATGGCGGCAATGAACTTAAACCGTTGATCCGCGAATTGCATCACACGATGAATGATATGTTTTTGTGTGTTTGCGATTGGTTTAAGGTTGCGGCTGCCGAGCGCGACGATATTTTCACGCACCCCGGCGAACACGCCGACGAAATGGAAACCAGCATGGGACTGGCGTTTTTTCCGCAGTGGGTCAAGATGGATCAGGCTGGATCCGGCGCTATCCGTGAGATGCGATTTGAAGCCGTTCGTAAAGGGTGGATTCAAATCACGCGCCCATTCCATCTAATGAGCCATGACACCGGCATCGGCGATCCACGCGAAGCAACTGCGCAAAAAGCGCATCGCTTGATGAGCTTTGTCGTTCCGCGGATCGGGGATTTTATTGCGGAGCTTGCAAAATCGCCGATGGATGAGATGTTTCCGTACAACCCGTGAATTGCATGCCTAGGGTTATCAGGCAGTGATCTTGGTACATCGTCGCGACACATCGGATGCAGAATGGACGACAAGTGTTCAGACAGAAATGCGTTTCATGTGCCTGCCGCATCATCTTGGTGACATTGCTTTATGCAGTGGCCGGCAAACTGGCGTTGCTGCTGTCAGTGCCCGGGGGGATAGCGTCTGCGGTCTGGCCCGGCGCGGGGATCGCGCTGGCGGCGGTGTTGCATTGCGGGCCTCGAATGCTGATCGGGGTCGTGCTCGGCAGCTTGCTCGTCACTCTTGATTTCTCCACCCTCAGCAATTCCACCGCATTCGTGCACTCGCTTCACTTGGCGCTTTGGATGTCGATCGGCCCGGTGCTGCAACCTGTGATGGGCAGCTTGCTGATTCGCAAGTTCGTCGGTTTTCCCGATCCGCTCATTCGCGACGACAAGATCGTCCGGTTTCTGATGTTAGGTGGACCGGTGACTGCATTGGTATCCTCCACGGTTGGCGTGCTGATCCTGCGTGCGTCCGGGCAGATTCAAGCCGAGGCTGCGGCATTTTGCTGGTTCACCTGGTGGGTGGGGGACACGATCGGCATCCTGATCTTCACGCCCATATTACTGATGTTTTCATCCGAGCCACGCACAATCTGGCGGCCACGCCTGTTTTCGGTTGGTTTGCCGATGATCATCGCGTTTGCGATCACCGTCGCTCTATTTTTCGCAACCGCCAAGGTTGAGCAAGCGACGAATTTTCGCAATCAGGAGCGACGATCCAACGCGTTAGTGCGATCGTTCGAAGTCCGTCTAAAATCCGCGATAATCGTAGCGCGATCGGTCGCGAGCTTTTTCGCCAGTTCTGAAAATGTCACCGGGGGTGAGTTTCACAATTACGTGAAATTGCTTCTGCAAGATCAACGCGGGTTTCAGGCGATCTCATGGAATCAGTTTGTTCGTGACGAGGAACGGGATGGCTTTGAACAACAATGGCGGGAAAAGGGATACAAGGATTTTAAGATCACTGAGGTGAAATCAAATTTTGATCGCACCCCTGCGCCCGCGCAGCGGCGTGAGAATTACATGGTCGTGACGATGATCGAGCCGGTTGAAGGCAATACCCCCGCGATCGGACTGGATACTTCGTCCAGACCCACCAATCGTCAGACACAGATTCGCGCGATGGAAACCGGACTGCCCGCGTTGACTGGCAGGGTGCGGTTGGTGCAGGAAACCGGAGAACAAAACGGGATTTTGATTTTTTATCCTGTTTATCGCGGTCCTTCTGAAACAGTTGAACAAAGGCGGGAAAATCTATTCGGTTTTGCCGTGGCGGTGTTTCGCATTGAAGACTTGCTTAACGCATCGGTAGAGGGAATGGATCGGTCTGGGATCACGATCCAACTGTATGATGAATCGGCAGAGCAGCCCGATTTCAAACCGCTGTTGGACGTGCCTGACGCTGGTGTCGCTGAGGACGTGATCACGTTTGATCGAACACTGAAGGTGGCGGATCGTCGGTGGACGATGCGAACGACGATTGATGCGCACTATCAAGGCGTTTATCAAACTATGCAGGCTTGGACAGTGCTTGCCAGCGGCGTGGTTTTTACTAGTTTGCTGGGTGGCTTTTTGATGATTTTGACAGGCCGAGCAGCGCAGGTTGAATCGGTCGTGAACGATCGTACCAAAGAACTATCGGATACCAATCAGCAACTCGAAATTGCAACCCGCGCCAAGTCAGAGTTTCTCGCCAACATGAGCCATGAGATACGCACGCCGATGACCGCGATTCTCGGTTTTGTGGATTTGCTGGCGAAGGATCAGTTGAAAGATCGTTCGCAGAAACGCGAAGCCTTCACGACCATCCGCCGCAATGGCGAGCACTTGTTGACGATCATTAATGACATTCTCGACTCGTCCAGAATCGAGGCGGGTAAACTGGATTTGGAAGAGATTCCGATTGATCCATCAGCCTTGGTGCATGATGTGATGCTGACCTTCCGCACGCTCGCTGGACAGAAACGACTTGAAATATTTGCTGTATCAAGTCCCGATCCTGTACCGGTCATTCTGGGCGATCCGGTGCGCTTCAGACAAATCGTGATGAATCTGTTGAGCAACGCAATCAAATTCACCGAGGTCGGGCAGATTGTCATTACGCTCAACTGGGATGAATCCTGTCAATTAACTGTTGATGTCGCGGATACTGGCGTGGGGATTACCCCTGAACAACTCACGCATATTTTTAGACCATTCCAGCAAGGTGATAGCGCGACCGCCCGCAAATACGGCGGGGCGGGACTGGGCTTGCGCATTTCACGTCGGTTGAGCGAAATGATGCACGGAAACCTGACCGCGCGCCCGCGCACAGGCGGCGGGGCGATTTTCACCCTCACGTTACCCAATCGCACAATCGCTGAGATGCCGATCGACGACGCCAACGTAGATGATTCGCCTCATCAAGTGAGCTGTTTGACGGGACGCCATATGTTGGTCATAGACGACGGACCAGACAATCGGTTGCTTATCAGCATGTTGCTCAGGCACGCCGGGGCGATGACTACAACCCTGTCCAGCGGCGATGAAGTGCTGGCGATGCTCATCGGTCAGCCTGCCACACTGGAAACTTTCGATCTCATCTTGATGGACATGCAAATGCCTGGCACTGATGGGCCAGACGCTGCACAGAAACTGCGGCAAGCTGGGATAACCCTGCCGATTATTGCGATCAGCGCGAATGTGATGGATTCTGACCGTAAACGATGTCTTGAATCCGGGTTTGACGATTTCCTCGCCAAACCGATCAATCAGCAGGAAATGTTCGCGATGTGCGATCGTTACCTCTCCTCGGTCGCTGCGGGTTAAGTTGGCTGATCGTTTGCGCGCTGATAACTTTGCGACATGCGAACCCCTCCATTGCTTACCGATCCGATTGCGATTGATCCCGACGTTTACACGCATATGGCATCGCCATGGAAAGCGATGTGGGTGGGTCCGGAAACTTATGATTCGTCCGGCACACATGTATTTGCCTACCGATTGCACATAAACAATGTCGCCAAGACGCGCATTCATGTCTCTGCCGATCAACGCTATATCCTGTTTCTGGATGGCAAGCGGATTGGCCGCGGTCCCGAACGAGGCGATCAACGACATTGGATGTACGATTCATACGATCTGGACTTAACCGCTGCCCAATCACTGGTGGCGATCACCTGGTGGATCAGCCCGTTCGCGCCCACGCAACCTGCCGAAGCCCAGCAAACCGTGAGGCCAGCGTTTTTGGTGTATGCCGAGGGACCAAACGCCGAGCAGGTCAGCACCGGTTCTGCCAGATGGGAGATCAAATCGATCCCGTCGATTCAGTTTACGCCGTCGCGCGTGTCGAATGCTTATTACGCGGTCGATCCGCGAATCATTCTGGACGGGCACACCTATCCGTGGGGCGTGGAAACAGGTCATGGCGTTGGCTGGAAACCCGTCACCCCAATCCACGCACCGGCGGTGGCGTCGCGGGTTTCTGAATCCAATCCACACTGGCTTTTGCGCCCCGCGATGCTGCCTGAAATGCAAGAACGTCAACACGTCGGCGCGATCGTCAGGCATGTTGAAGCCGTTAATGAAGTCCCGACTACACAACAGATCATCCTAGAAAAATCACACCTTCCTGACGAGGCCATAGGTTGGTCCAAGCTTTTGGCGGGAGAGGCACTCGTCATTCCGCCGCGCACGCGTCGCCGAGTGATCGTGGACTTAAAAGACTACGTTTGCGCGTTCAGCGCGGTCACCACGACTGGCGGGCTTGGATCAAGCGTCAGATTGTCATGGGCGGAATCGCTAGTGACATTTGATCCTGCAAAAGACACATCTGTTCAACACGCCAAGTTGAAAAAGCGAAACGAAGTTCACAATCAGCATTTCGTGGGTTACGGCGACACCTTCATCACCGATGGCGGGGATAACCGACAATTCGATCCCTTGTGGTGGGCGGCGGGGCGATACATCGAGGTCATTGTTCAAACACAGGATCAGCCGTTGACGATCAATCGCATCGACATCGTAACAACAGGCTATCCGTATCATTTTGAGGCGGATTTTCAGTCCAGCGATCCACGACTGGCGAAGGTCATTCCGCTTGCGCTACGAACGCTTCGGATGTGCAGCCATGAAACGAGCATGGATTGTCCGTATTACGAACAACTGAATTACGCCGGCGACACGCGACTGCAATCGCTGGTCGCGATGTCGTACGCGCGCGATGATCGGCTGGTGCGTAAAGGGATCAAATTATTTGACTGGTCGCGCACAGGCGATACATGGACCAGTTCGCGTTGGCCTTCGCGCGTAGTGCAGACGATTCCCCCGTTTGCGATGTGGTGGGTGGGGATGGTTTACGATTACGCACTCTATCGCGGGGATCGCGCGTTTGTGCTTGGATGTATGCCGGGCGTACGCGCGATCATCGAACGTTGGCGCGAGCAAATCGACGATGGTTGTCTGGTGCGGATGCCGATGGGCTGGAACTTTGTCGATTGGGTCAAGCAATGGCCAGGCGGCGTGCCGAATATGAAACCGGGATCGGCGTGCGGTGTGCTGCAGTGGCAAGTGATCTACACACTCAAAATCGCGGCAGAGCTGGAAACGATGATGAATGAACCGCTCTTAGCCCAGCGGCACGTCCAAACCGCATCGGCGCTGGCTGCCAGCGCAGAACGGGCATTCTTTAACGCAAAAAGAGGGTTGCTCGCCAACGATCTGGAGCAGAAACAGTTTTCTGAACACGCGCAAGTCCTGGCATTAATCAGCGGTAATTTGTCGCAACCGTTGCGTGAAAAAGTCGCATCGGCGTTGATTACTCCCCCCGGCGATCTCGCGGAAACAAGCATCTATTTCAGCCATTATACATTTGAAGCGTTGCAGCAAGTCGGACGCATTGACACGTTGGTCAATCGAATGGAGGTCTGGTTTGAGCATGAAGCGATGGGAATGTATACGTTGCTTGAATCACCTGAACCGTCACGATCGGATTGTCACGCGTGGGGTGCGCATCCGCTGCACCATTATTTCGCGAGCATTCTGGGCATTCGTCCGGCGTCGTTCGGTTTTGAAAAAGTTGTTGTCCGCCCTCAACTCGGCCCGCTTGAATCGGCAACGGGGACGATGGTGCACCCGCTGGGGATGATTCACGCAGAATTCGCGAGACATGACGATAATCTGAAAGGTGAAGTGATTTTGCCCGCAGGTGTGCGTGGAGAATGTCATATCAATGGTCGCGTCATCGGATTGGAATCGGGCAGTAACGTCGTAGCGTAAGTGGTCGATTTTCGTTACGATGGAGCACTTCGATTTCGGAGGCACTGGCCGCGTGAAGCATTCAATTTTTGGATTGTGTATTGCTGTCCTGCTTATCGGGGATGTAGCGCGCGCCCAGCCAAGCGACGTGGAGCTTGAGGCCGCGCGTCAAAGCATCGTGGATATCGATTGGAAACAGACGATCAAGCTTTACACGCCAATCCGCGAAGCTGCTGCCGCCGGGTCGGATATCTACACCGAAGCGACCTTTTGCCTTGCGGTCGCGAACCACCACGTTCAGCCGCCAGACGGAGGCACGATCGCGAACGCCAAATCCCTTTATCAAAAAGTGATTGAACAGTCGCCGGGCGGCAAATGGGCGGCACGTGCGATGATGAATCTCGGGCGTATCGACGAATTACGCGATTACCCCGACGATGTCGTCAATTTTGATTCCGCCCGCGAGCAATACCTGAAAGTTGTCCAGACCTTTCCAAATGACCCGATCGCTGGTGAAGCAACTTTGCGAGCCGCCGCAACACTGATCATGGCATTTGATGAACCGGATTACACCAAGGTGAAGCAGGGCATTGCCATGCTCGAACAGTGGCTTGCATCACACCCCGATGAAGCGCTTAAGAGTGTGATGTGGCAATACACCGGCGATGCCTACTTCAGGCCGCTGGCGGATTACAAAAATGCGCTGCGATGTTATGAGGAAGTCGATCGACTCGGTTGGTCGGACAAAGGCAATCAAGGACCGTGGTATTGGCGTAGTGCACAAATCGCCGAGCGGTATCTCGATCAACCTGATATTGCTGCCAAATATTATCGCAAAATCATCGTTGAAACGCCCAACAGCGGCAAAGCCTACGAATCAATTCTGGCATTAAAGCGACTCGGCAAACCTGTTCCATCATCTCCGATGTTTGAATCGCCAGTCCCGACGACACAAAGGAGCAACCCATGAGTTCTCCCAAAGATTCCAATGAAGAAAAAAAAGGATTTAATAGCCAATACATCGGGCTGTTTCTCCTCGTCGCGGCGTTTGTCGTCAGCCTCGTGGTTGCGACGATCAATACCTACCGCGTGGACGCACCGAACCGAAACGTCATCCGCATTGCCCACTGGCAACTCGAACGCGGCTACCGCGAAGCAATGCAGGCGGTGATCGAAGAATACCAAAAGCTGCACCCCGGCGTTGAGATTGAGCAGATGCCCGTCACCGAGCGCGTCTACGCCCAATGGCTGAACACGCATCTGATTTCCGGCACAGCCCCTGATCTTTGCGAATTAGGGATGTCCAATCTGGCAACCAAGGACGAATACACGGTCAAATACTTCTTGCCGCTAAGTGGCGTTATCACGCAGGTCAATCCGTATAACGCGGACAATGAAATGCGAGACACGCCGTGGAAAGAAACGCTCATCGACGGGATGCGCGGCGGATTCCGCGAAGGATTGCAGGAATACTACGGCGTACCCACCACGATGCTGTCGATGCGGCTTTTCTATAACAAGGACCTGCTCAAAGCCGCCACCGGAAGCGATGCTGCTCCCCAAACCTTTGGCGAGTGGATGTCTCAATGCGAAGCCCTCCGCGCCTATGGCAAGAAAATCGGCAAGAAAGTTGTCCCGTTCGCATCGTCTTACAAAATGAACACCATCCAACCGACGCTGGATGTTGCATTTACCTCGTCTTACGAAACTGAATTAGATATTGATCTCAATGGTGAGATATCTCAGTTAGAAGCCTACATCGGTTTCAGACAGGGAAAAGTCACGCTGAATGATCCGTCAATTCAGGCGCTGTATACCTCGGTTAAAAAAATCGGCGATCAGATGCAGCGTGGTTTCTCTGCGATGGATCGGCAGGAAGCACAGTACAAATTCGTCAACGGATTGGCGGGGTTTACATACACCGGTTCATGGGATGTGAGCGGGATTTTCTCGCAGGCACAAGCCAAGGGGTTTGAAGTTGGCATTTGTCAGCTCCCAATCCCCGCTGCCAGTGAACCGAACGGCAATCTTGTGCGTGGGAGGGCAAATGAAGCTTCCAGCAACGGGGCGGGCAACTACGGCGTTTACAAAAAGAGCAAAAAAATCGATCAGGCAATCGACTTTTTGATGTTCCTCACCAGCCGTCGTGGAAACGAACAGCTAAACAAAAAAGCCGAATGGCCGCCGGTCACGATCGGTGCCGAGGCGTCGGAATTGATGAAACCTTTCCAGCTTGATCCGCGCGGTTATTACGCGCGGGTCAGTCTGAACTATGGTTCGCGTGTCCTGCTCGTCGCCGATTCAAATCTCATCAATTACTACCAAGGTGATGCACCCTTTAGCGATTTTGAACAGGCCTTTCAGGAGGTCATCGTCGATCCCAATCGAGGTGGCGATTGGGCCTGGTGGTATGAATACGATCAACGCCGTCGCGACACCCGCAATAAAGAACGTTTGTTGGCGCAAGATAACACGTTGGAGTTGATTCATCCCGGGACGCGAGATCCCGAACGCAATCGCCGCGCGATATTGCAGCAGGTGACGCGCAACAACGCGATGGATTACCTCTGGTTGTTCCGTACTTATCGTCAAGGCGACCCAACACAGGCGTGGAGCCAATTCCAACCCGTATTTCCCTAAAAGAGACCGACGCTGATGTCTACAACCACAACAGGCCTCACCAGTGCTCCCGCAGGTGGTGCTGGCAAAATCCACCCGCCGGGATCGACCGGCACGTCGATTTCCGTCCGCGCCGCCAGTCTCTGGCAACGCGGTAAAATCTATATCGTACTCATCGGGTTGATGCTGCCTTCGCTGATCGGGTTACTGCTATTTACCTACTATCCACAGTTCGGGGCGATCAAATATTCACTTTATACTTGGGACGGCGGAACGACCGAAGAATTCATCGGTTTTCGCAACTTTATTGAGGCCTTCACCGTTGATCCACTTTTCTGGCAAAGTTTCAAGCTGGTTTTGATTCTGCTGGGTGCGAACATCATAAAGATGTGGCCATCCATTTTTGCGGCGATCGTGCTGCACCGCATCCGCAGCGAACGATGGCAATACATCTACCGTGTGCTGTTCGTCGTACCGATGATCATTCCCGGCATCGTAGGTCTTTTGGTCTGGAAAAGCTTTTTTGAAGCCGGTACTGGCGTGCTCAACGCTTTTCTCAACGCGACAGGGCTAATGCGGGTGTTAGCCTGGCTGGACGGATTCATGGCCGGTCGTTCGGACCAGGGGCGCGAATGGGTCGGTCTGGTGAATACCGGTGCCGCATCGACTATCCGCGACCATTTCACGATCGGCGGGATTCATGGACTGTGGTGGATGATCATCATTGGCGTGCTGTTGATTATTGCCCGCATGGTCAGCGGATCGATCAAAAAGAACCGCATCAACCCTGCTGCTCCCTATTTGTCCGGCGGGGCGTTGTTGATGCTCGCGAGCGCGGTCGTGATGGCGTTGTTATTTTGCACCTGGCCTCAGCGCCCATTAACAGTGTTTGACGAAGGCGCCCCGGCATGGCTTGGCAATCAAAATCTGATTATCCCCAGCGTGATTTTCTGGGGCTTTCCGTGGGTCGGAACCGTCGGCGTACTGATTTATCTCGCCGGTCTGCAAAATATCACACAAGATGTTTATGAAGCTGCGGAACTCGATGGCGTCGGACCAGTTCGCAAATTATTTTCGATCGAACTGCCTCTGATTATGACGCAGGTGCGCATCAACCTGATTTTCTTAACCATCGGCACGATCAGCGACTACGGATTTTTCCTGCTCTTGCTCGGCAATGACGGCGGCCCGGGTAACAAGGGCATGGTTCCGGGTTTATACATGTACCGGGTGGCGTTTCTCGAACAACGCTTCGGATACGCATGTGCGTTAGGCATGGTGCTTTTCGTGATCTTGCTGGCGATCACGATCTTCTACCAACGCTATGTGAAAGTGGATAAATAACAGAATAGAAATCGCGACCGTAGCGATTCGGTATCAAGGATCGACATGGCATATCGCATATCCAAACGCAAAGAAACGCTTAAACACCTGCTAGTGTTGTTCGTGCTATTCTTCGCGTTTTTCCCTCTCTATTTGATGGTCGTGATCAGCTTTAAGGACAACCAGCAATTCATTGCCAACCCGTTTCTGCCCGATGCGATGAATGCCTGGAAATGGCATAACTGGTCGATGGCGTGGGACACCGTGCGTTTTTACATCGCCAACTCAATCGTCACGTCGATGGGCGCGGTGGTGATCTGTTTGTTCACGTCCATCCTGACCGCTTATGTAATGGCACGGTACAAGTTCGCGGGTAAGGAAGTGATCTATTACCTGATCATCGGCACGATGTTCCTCCCCGGCACGGCTGCGACGCTAGTGACGCTGTTTGAACTGATCAAGTCGATGGGCATGGTCAACAAGCTTTACGCGTTGGTACTCGTCGGCGCGGTCGGGGGACAAGTGACCTGCATCTTCATTCTGCGCCAGTTCATTGAAGACATCCCCAAGGAATTATTTGAAAGCGCCCAGATCGACGGGGCGGGGCATCTGGCGCAAATCTGGAACATCGTTCTCCCGATGTCCGGTAGCGTCATGGGTGTGCTGGCGATCATGCAATTCATCGGCAACTGGAACAACCTGATGCTGCCCCTGATTCTGATGCGCGATGATTCGTTATTGACGGTCACTGTCGGTTTGATGCGATTGGAAGGCGAATACACCAAAGAGTGGGGCCAACTGATGGCAGGCTACACGATCAGTTCGATCCCGTTGATTATCCTGTTCCTGTTCACGATGAAGATGTTCGTCAAAGGTCTGTCTGCCGGGGCGGTTAAGGGTTGAGCGGTCTTCCATCCCCGTTAGTGATGAATACAGTGTAGTCGCCCATTTCTGCGTGTGCGGGACGCGAATTCGCGACGCAGGCGTCGCAGGTACGAAGGCGCGCATCAACCTTAAATCGAATCAGTTTACAATCCCCTTCGTCAGCTTCAAAAACACGTCTTCCAGCTTCAGCACATGCGGCGACAAACTGTGGATTCTGATTTTCTCTGCGACGAGCAAATCGGCGATGAAGTGATGATGCAACTTCACATCCTGCAGTGTGATCTGCATCTCATCGGCGCGCATTTCAATCTGATCGATCCGGCTATCGCGCTTTAGAATCGAGTGGGCGCGTTCATGTTCGTCCATCACCTTTAAGCTGATAACCGGATGTGCCCGAGCTTGGGACATCAGATCGTCGATCGTACCGAAAACCAGCATCTTCCCGCGCTCAATGATGCCGAGCTTATTACAAAACTCGCCCAGTTCCGAAAGAATATGGCTGCTGACGATCATCGTCTTGCCGAGGCGTTGCAGTTCTTTAAGTAGTTCGCGCATTTCGATGCGGGCGCGCGGATCAAGCCCCGACGCCGGTTCATCGAGCAACAAAATGGGTGGATCGTGCACCAACACGCGTGCCAAGCTTAGCCGCTGAGTCATCCCGCGCGAGAGTGAATCGACCAGTGCGTCGCGTTTATAGGACAAGTCGGTTAATTCCAGCACATCCTCAACAATTTTACGACGTTGTGTACGCGGGATGCCGTACGCGCTTGCAAAAAAATCGAGGTATTCGGTGACACTCAGATCGTCATAAACGCCGAGGAAGTCGGGCATATAGCCGACATTCCGCCTGACAAAATCGCCGTTGGCGCGGACGTCTTTTCCTAGGATTTTTGCCTCGCCATGCGATTGTTCGAGTAAACCGGTGAGGATTTTCATCGTCGTGCTTTTACCCGCGCCATTCGGCCCGATGAAACCGAATACGTCACCGCGGTTCAGCGTCAGCGACAGATCATCCAGCGCGATCAGCGAGCCGAATCGCTTGGTCAGATTGTGGGTTTCGATGACGGGGGTATCGCTCATAAGTCAGTTCTTGATAACAGGTTGGACTAATACCCGAAGCAGCGCGCGGTGCTCGACCACAGCCGACGGGTTGGTGATGGATACATCGGAGTTGGGTTGGTCGATCTGGGCGTACATCACGATCCCGCCTTCGCGCAGCAACCGATCCGCCGCGTTAGCGCGGGATGGTGATAAACGAAAAATCGTTTCGTAACTGGTATCGGGGGTATTGCCGTAATAGGCATTTCCACGCGGGAATGAATAATTGTCGTCGCTGTTGGTTTCAGACGGTTTTACGAATTTTCCTTTGATCGTGTGCGATTCTTTTGGCTGGATTGCTCCATCGATCTCTATGGACGCATCCGCAATGCGGAGTTGGATAGCGCTGAGGGATGAATCGCTGGTGTTGGTGATCGTTCCGCTGACTGTTTGTGTGACGGAATCGTAAGTGAGATTACACTGAACGATCGGGGGTTGATCGACATATCGCGTGCCGCGCAGGAACCGCCAATTCCAGACATCGATCCACATCGCATCTGGCATATTGCCGCGATAGGTTTGTTCGGTACGGATGGGCAGCGTAAGTGCATTGTTGGAATATCGCTGGCCGTTGGGGACGGGTTGCCACCATGTCGTGGGATCGGAGGTGATTTGATAATCGGCGCTTTTCGGGGCATAGATCAACGCGATGTCCTCGGTCGCAATAACGCGATCGTTGGATTGGTCGATCAATTGGATCGACCTGAAATGCAAATCCCCCGATCGCAACAAATGTCCGGCGTATAGCGCGCCGCAGGTAAATACGCCGATCCAGCCAATCGTTGTCGCCCACGTCCACGGCTGCTTGCCGAGCTTTTTCAGCACCAGCCAATCAATCGGGCCGACGATCAGCATCAACCCGCCTACCACCAATGCGATATACGAAAATCCAAACCCGCCCGTATTGGGAATATCCCCGATCCGGTTCAACGCTGCATGGGCGGCGGTGATGTCCGCATCGTAGTAGTTGTATGAATTTTCTGGTTTATCCGGCGATTTCACGATCGCATCAATGAATGTCCCGACAAACTTTTCCAACACGTTCGCGTCGTTAAACTGCAACGTTCCGATATCGATCGGCGTGACAACAATCTGTCCGAGGCCAACACGACCTGATATCGCACGGGGAAGATCGTTCGGCAGAGAGATAAACTGCGACCCTTTGTTAGGCATCAGCCCCCGCACGGCGATTGATTCAAAACGCTTGGGGAGACTTAGTTGTTTGAGTTGCTCGGGTGTGAGCGTCTGCACAGAGGGCGTCCCGATCGTGCAAGGAAGCACTTGCGCCAGCGGCGCATCGTCGGGAACGACTTCCGCCCCCGGATACAACAAGATCGTCCCGCCAGCTTTTGCCCATGCGATCATCGCCCACTGCTGATCGGTGGTCAGGCGATCCCATTCGGGATTATTCAGATAAAGAATATCAATCGAGTCGTAGCCAATCGCGGTGGTCGGCAAGAGTGAATAGCGTTGGTGGCTGACGATCGTTGATCCTTGCGCCGCAGTGCGTCGATAGGATTGCAGCAGCGGCGCGCGCCCAGCCGTGACGATCATAAATCCGACCTGCTGCCCGCCACGATCAATATCCTCGCGATCACTTTCTGGCCATTGCGCCAACAGCTTGCCTGTCTCTGCGTCAATCAGCGTCGCGCGAAGCGGGTCATAGAGCATCGAAAGCGGGGCGTAGAGCACATACTTTTGTTGCTCGATGCCTACCCCGATCGCCTGCCGGATGGTCATCGCGCTGGCCGAGGCGTTGGGAACACGCAACTCGACGATCGCAGTGCGTGGCGAATCGCTTTTTACCGTCACAAACACCGGCGACCATCGCCCGGGTCGAAATCGCCCGTCAAAACCCGATTCAATCTCCATCACCGTCTTGGCCGGCGCGTACCCACAGGCCATCAGCATGGCCAGCAACACCCCAGTCACACGAACGATCGAACGGTTCAGACTTATCACGTTGCGGGCAGTTTATCGCAACGCATTGCGGATTGCACATAGGATGAAGGGTAGGGCTTATGGCTTTGTGATTGATGACATGACAAGCCGCGGGCGTGAGCTACCGCGCAGGCGTGGTGAATTGAGGCGTGATGGGCGTAACGTGAAAGTAGCTCGAGGGGATTAGATTTCAAAAGTGCTCTAAGATTCACGGCTCGTAAGCCCATTGTTAAGCAGTTGCGATCTCAACATCGGCGACCAACTGCGCGCACGGCGCATCTCCTGCAAGCCACTTCACCTGCTGCCAGCGGCGGAACCATTTCATCTGTCGTTTGGCGAGTTGCCGGGTGGCGATTTTGATTTGTTCGATGGCGTCCTCAAGGGAAATCCTGCCATTAAGGTGTTCGATCAATTCATGATACCCCGTCGCCTCGGCGGCGGTTTGGGAAAGGCTGGGAAACTGTTCGATCAAAGACCGCGTTTCATCCAGCCATCCAGCGGCGATCATCTGTTTGACGCGAGCGTTGATCCGTCGATTCAATGCTTCCTTCTCCCACGTCAGCCCGAACCAACTGGCGTCGTGACGCAATTTTCCTGACGACCAATCGCTTTGGAATGAACTGATCGGCTTGCCGGTGATCTCAAATACTTCGAGGGCGCGCACGATACGACGTTGATCATTTACATGGATCCGCGCGGCTGCTTCAGGGTCGATCTGTTGCAAGCGGGTATGAAGAATATCCAGCGGCTGATCGTTTAATCGGGCGCGGATAGCTTCGTCTGCGCCGGGGCCTTCAAACAGGCCCTCAAACAAGGCTTTGTAATACATCGGTGTGCCGCCGGTGATGATAAGCGGGACATTACGGACGTCGGCGTCAGCGATAATCGCATCGGCGCGTTCGACAAATTGCGATACCGCGAAGGTGTCACACGGATCAACGACATCCATCAGGTGGTGTTTGACACGCGCTTGCTCGCCAGCCGTCGCTTTGGCGGTGCCGATGTTTAGGTGCCGATACACTTGCATCGAATCAACCGACAGAATCTCGGCACCGATTTTCTCTGCCAACGCCATTGCCAGTGCGGATTTGCCCGATGCCGTTGGACCGAGGATGACAAACATTTTCGATACTTCACCCATCGAAGCCAACTCCTGCCAATCGTACAGCCGATGCTATAAATCGGCGGAATCATTTTCGCGCATATCGCGAGACATCTCAGTGACGCCTATCGCCGATCGACGATATCTCGCTGTTTTTTTGATGCATCGCGACGGTATTGCTCCACATCTTTTTCAACCATCCTGCCGACCTCATATCGCTGGATCGCAGAATCGTAGACGACGTATTTTTCAACATTTGGTTTGAGAACGGTATCGACAACCTGTTTGTGTTGCGGAGAGGTGTCGTAAGATTTGAGGGCTTCGTCATTTTCAAAGGTGAATATCAACGCCATGTCGTAGCTGGAATCAACCACTGCTCGATCGGAGGCGATTTTCGTACCCACACTGACATCCACCACGCCGGGAACGGTTCGGAATGTTTCAATTGAATCGATGACCGCTTGCGGGTTGCCTTGCGGCTTTAGCCAGCAGATCACGACATGGCGGATCTGGCCTCGCTCGGTCACTGTAAATAGTGGATTCGCACAGCCAGATATTATGAACAGCATGGAAAGCAATACAGCGTCTTTCATTGATGATTCTCCAAAACGATGCGGGCATTCCGTTGGAACATCGGCAGTTTAACACGTCGAAGGGCGGTATGCCGTGTCGCGATGTGATATTCGTCAAGTGACCAGTTTGCCACCCTGTGTGCATCCAGCGTTTCGGGCATTCTAGGTTGCAAGTGTCGATCGGTCGCGATGGGTGCGCGGCCATTGAATGGGCAGACATCCTGACAAATATCGCACCCAAACAACCAATCGCCGGTCTGTTTTTGTAGGGACGGATCGATGGGTTCGCGATGTTCAATCGTCAGGTACGAAATACATTTACGGGCGTCGAGTTGATACGGCGCGGTGATGGCGTCGGTGGGGCAGGCATCAATACATTTGCTGCAAGTGCCGCAATGGTCCGTATCAGGTTCGTCGGGCGGCAATGGCAAACTGGTGAAGATTTCTGCGAGGAAAATCCATGACCCGATCTTTGGGCTGATGACGCAGGTGTTTTTGCCCTGCCAGCCGATCCCCGCGCGGGCTGCGAGTTCTCGTTCCATCACCGGTGCGGTATCGACAGCGACTTTATTTTCGCATCCCGGAAAAGTCGTCCGCAACCAATCAGAAAATGCGTGCAGACGATTCTTGATGTGGATGTGATAATCCTCCGCCCGTGCATATTTTGCGATACGACCCTGCGTCTTGGATTCCTCATCCACTGACATAGTGTTGTCAGCGACGTGGTAATTCATCGCGACACAGATCACCGATTGGGCAGGGGGGAAGTAGACGCGCGGATCAAATCGTTCGTCCAGCCTACCAGCCAGATAGCGCATCGTGCCGTGCTGGTTTGTGTCAATCCAGTGACGATAATAATCGGCCCGTTGCAAAGGCTGGACGCTTGCGATCCCGCAAAGATCAAACCCCAGCGACATCGCATGGGCTTTAATCTGAAAAACCTGTTTCGTTGTAGCAAAATCAAAAGTCACAGGCGTTTTCTACACCTTCCTGCGATAGACTCAAGCAGGCGGGTGTGCATGAATCGTATTATTAAGGGTGAATTGTGCTTGCTGATCGACCCTGTCGCGACGTAAAACATAGGGGTAGCATTTGGATGGTGTTGGATGAGTCATTCGCAATGGACAGAGGCAGAGGATCGCGCCCGTCGTGGCAGACGATTGATCACCGAGCGTCGCTGGGGCGAGGCCGCTGCTGAATTGCGCGCCGCGGTTGAGATCAATCCTGCCAATCCCGACTGGCATTTTCATCTGGGCCGGTCGCTGGATGAATTGGGGCGTCACGACGACGCGATTGACTGTTACACGCAGGTTTTGAATCTCGATCCGGAAAATCTGCATGCACTGAACCACATGGGCGTGTCATTGCATCAACTCGGCCGAATCGCCGACGCGATGACTGTCTTTCAACGGCTGGAAAAAACGGATGCCTCATATGAGCCTTCGTATTGCAACCGGATTCTACTTTATTGCGAACTCGGCGATCATCAGGCGGCAGAGGAGATGTTTTACACCGCGCGTTTATATCGCGATCACTGCCCGACCTGTTACTACAACATTGGGCTGAGTCTTGCTGCACGGGGATTGTACGAACGGGCTGTTTTTTGCTGGCAAAAGACGATTGATCTGGCCGGCGATGATGTGCGCGTTCGCGCGAAAATCGCCGAGACGCTGTCCAAACGTGGTTTGGTCGAACAGGCCAGGCGACATTACATCGAAGGGCTGAAGTGTGATCCCGATCATATTCCCACGCTGCTTGACTACGTTGGATTGTTGATCCAGACAGACAGATTGGATGAAGCTGCAGCAAAGCTGTGCCACGCGCAAAAGATTTCGGCGACCGACGCGTCGGTGACATTCACACAAGCGCGACTTGATCTGGCGAGGCAATGTCCCGATCGCGCCCAGATCGCGTTGCGGCAAACGCTGCACCTGGATCCGACCTTTTCCGGGGCAAATCTGCTGCTGGCGCGGTTGGCGCAGGATCAAGGCGACCTCATCCGTGCCAAGTCGCATTTGCGTGCGGAATTGATGTTGCAGCCGCAGTCACCGCAGGTGCTGCTCGATTTATCCAACATGCTGATTGATGTCGGTGAATTACGATTGGGGATCGCCTGTCTACGGCGTCTGACACTCGCCGAGCCGGGCAACGTGCGCGGGTGGCAAAATCTTGCCGTGGCGGAGTGTCTACGCGGGCGGCTGAAACGCGGGATTGCTGCTTCGGTTCACGCGATGCAGCTTGATCCAGATAATCTTGCGATTCGTCACAACCTCGCGCTGGCGTACCTGCAGGCCGGCGAGTTGGTGCATGCATGGGAGGAAGTCCGCCACGCGATCAAGCGTGCCCCTGGCAATCGATTGCTCAGACGGTTGCAATTTCGCATTCGCATCACGCGATGGTGGCGCGGTTTGCGCCGGCGGTAATGTTTGGGCGGTCTCTATTCCACCTTCATTACAATCATCGTTAGATCGTCCGATCGGTTGGTCAGTCCGACAAATCGACGAACATCCCACAGTAAGTGATCCGCGATCTCCTGCGCTTTGCCCCCGCCTGCGGTTTGGAACGCCGCGAGGATGCGGTCCTTCCCGTAAGGTTGTTTGTCAAAGTTCATCGCGTCGGGCAATCCGTCGGAGTAGAACAGAATCACATCGCCACTTTCCAGATCGACGAAATCCTGCTTGAACACTTCATCCGGTTCGATGCCCAGCACCATGTTGTCGCTGGGCAATTCGGTGACGACGCCCTTGCGAAGCAAAAGCGCCGGGGGATGTCCGGCGTTGCAGTAGGTAAGCCTGCGGATATTGGCGTCGTATACGCCATAGATCAGCGTGACAAACTCAGTCGGTTTGGTATCACGCCAGAGCATGATATTCAGGCGGCGGATCGCTTCGTAGAGGTAATAGACGTTATCTACCTGCGCCCGCAGTGCCGCCCGCACGCTTGCCATGATGAGCGACGCTGGCACGCCTTTTCCGCTGACATCCGCAACAACTAAGCCGAGATTGTTGTCGGGCAATTCGATAAAGTCGAAAAAATCACCCGCCAATTCAAAGCAGGGCACGTAGGTATACGCCAATCCCACACCCGGCACTTCCGGGGGATAGCTTGGCAGCATCCGTTGCTGCACTTCCGCCGCCATTTTGATCTGGCGTTCGATGGCTTCTGATTGCAGGCGTTCTTCAAGCAGTCGGGTGTTTTCGATCGCTGCCGACGCCTGCGCCGCAATGGCTTTGAGGAGGTCGATTTCGTGCTGCTCAAATATTCGTTCTTCGTCGGTATAAACGCGCAAGACGCCGACGGGGCGACCTTTGTAACGCATGCCGACCGACAGCATTGATGCGATACCTTCGCGGGCGGCATCTCCTGGATATTGCACGCGCGGATCGGTCGCCATGTTTTTGACGTATTCAAATCCGCGAGGCGACCACGCCACGCTGTCCAATTCGTTTCGCCCGATCTGGATCGGTCCTTTGGCTTGATACTGTGGCGAAAGATTATGGACGGCTTTGATGATAAGTAGATTTTGTTCACTATCGATCAGCCGGATTGATGCGGCTTTCACATCGGTCACTTCGCAAACAGCGCGGACAGTGCGTTGGAGCAATTTTTGCAGGTCGCGCGGCTCGCCGAGCATCATTGTGACGTTGTAGATCGTCGTCAGTTCGTTGAATCGCTGGCGAAGCTCGTATTCCTGAAAGCAAAGCCTTGCGACGGTGTTGGCGATCATCGTCACAAACTGCACCGCTGCAGCCCGTGCCGAGGCGTGCGTGAGTAACTGACGGCCTAGCTGCTTGACCACTTTGGGATCGATTTGGAACTTGTCGGCGAGTTTAGCGATCAGCGTTTCGTCGATCGCAACCGCCTGCCCGATCGCCATGCGAATCGTGCCGAGTTTTTGCCCGTCTACGATGATCGGGGCGAGATATTCGCGGCCTTGCTTGTGGGCTTCTGGGATTTCCTGCTCGGCGCGTGCGATGGCATTTTGCCGCTCGACAAAATCGTTTGTCGGGTTCGGCGAAGTCAGGACCTGCCCATCGGCGTCGGTAATCGTCGCTTTAACGCTGGCAACCGACGCGAAGCTGTCCTGAATCTCTTGGAGCGTCGCAACGTCCATGAAATCGGTGAGTTTGAAACTGGGCGGGGTTTGTTCCATCCGTGGTGTGCTTAAATCTTATTCGCATCGCCGACTCATGCAATGTCATATTCATGAATGCATGCGATGAATTGGTGTGATGGGACATCTGCATAACATTATAGTCATCAATTCTGTCATTGTGAGGTACTCGGAAGTACCTACTTGATTTGCAAAAATTCGCATATTTTCCCGCGTCAGCAAAACCTTTGGAGTACCTCAGGGCGACATTCGTGCGCGGGTTATTCACAGATCCCATGGAATCGTCGGATTATAATTTTGCCGAGTCAAGCGAGCTATCAATGTGCAGTCCGCATTCGACTTTTGCTTGACCTGACCATCGGCCGGCGCGGGGGTCTTCGCCGGGCAATACGGCGCGGGTGCAGCTTTGCGGGTTGCAACCGATCGAAAGATAGCCTTTTTCGACCAGCGGATGGTAAGGCAGATTATTCTGTTTCATGTATAGCCCCAATTCGCGGTTGCTCCACGGCAAAAGCGGGCTGATGGCGTAGCAGTTGTTGCGTTTGGACCATTCGACGATTTGCCGACTTTGCCGCGTCTGCGCCTGATCGCGGCGAATCCCGCGTAACCACGCCGACGGGGCGAGTTCGCGGAGCGCCCGATCGAACGGTTCATTTTTGTTAACTGCGCAGCAACTTTCTACATCTTGTCGCCACGTTGGATCAGGCTCGGATGCGTCGTGAAGATACTTGATCGGGTCATTCTTCGTACGATAGACCCAGACATTCAGATCCAGCCTTCGACGCAATTGCTCCATGAAGTGCCAGGTTTCAGGGAAAAGGTACCCAGTGTCGACCATGATGACTTTGATGCGGGGATTAATTAGGCTCGCCAGGTGTAAGAGCACGGCGCTCTCGGCCCCAAACGAGCTACTCATCACCAGTTCATCACCAAACTGCGCAGCAGCCCATTCGACAATCTGTGGGGGGGTGCGCGCATCCAGTAATGCATTAATTTCAGGCAAATCCAATTCGGTCGCGACCTGCGTCATAAAACTCCTATCAATTCGGCGTGAATTGTAGGATTATGAATTGGAAAAGTAAATATATTGATCAATAAGGCGTTTCTGAGTGAAAATCAGCGTTCTTCGCGGGCGTAGTTCGCTTCGGAGACTTCATCGAGCAGGCGTTCGACAACCCGATCGGCACCGATCCCTTCGGCATCAGCATTGAAATTGGTGAACAATCGATGTCGAAGCACCGGTTTGGCGACCCAGCGAACGTCGTCGCAGCTCACGTTCAATCTGCCACTTAATAGCGCATGGGCTTTTGCACCCAGCACCAGATACTGAGCCGCGCGCGGGCCTGCACCCCATGTGAGTAGTTCATTCACAAACTCCGGCGATCCCTGCTCTTTCGGCCGTGTCGCCCGCGCCAGCGTTACCGCGTAATCGACCACATGATCGCTAACCGGCAACTTCCGAACGACTTTCTGGATCGAGAGAATATCGTGCGCGCTGAGAACCGGCTGGGGTTCGTCGGTCAGTTCCATCGTTGTTCGACGGACGATTTCGCGTTCTTCCTTCTTATTCGGATACCCAATGTTGACCATGAACATAAACCGATCGAGTTGCGCTTCGGGAAGCGGATAAGTGCCTTCCTGCTCAACCGGATTTTGCGTCGCCAGCACAAAAAACGGCGGCTCTAATTCGTAGGTGCGGCCGCCTGCGGTGACTTGATATTCCTGCATCGCCTGCAACAGAGCAGACTGCGTTTTGGGCGGCGTGCGGTTGATTTCGTCGGCGAGAATGATGTTTGCAAAGACCGGTCCATGGACGAAGCGAAACGACCGTTTGCCGTCGCCGGAATCTTCGAGAATATCAGTACCGGTGATATCGGCGGGCATCAGGTCGGGGGTGAACTGGATGCGGTTGAACTTTAATTTCAACACTTTTGCCAGCGTCGAAATCAACAGCGTTTTTGCCAATCCCGGCACACCCACGATCAGGCAATGCCCGCGGGCACACAGCGCGCATAGCAGCAGATCAATCACGTGATCTTGCCCGATGATGACTTTATGAATCTCGGTCAGCAGTTTTTGCTTGATCTGCCCGAGTTGCTGGATGAACTGATCGTTCTGTGGAGTACTCATGTGGATTTATTTCTGTAACGGCGGCTGTTATGTCGCCCGTACAACGTTACTCGATTGCGAGCCAGAAGTTGAATATCCACTCATTTCTTGGCAGCGGGGGGCAGCGGCTTGGTTTGTTCCCAGATGCCGTGATGGCGTGCGATGACTTCGTACAGGTCATCCATCGGCTTGGGATCGTAAATAAAAGCATCGAGACGAATCTGCCCGCTTTTGCCTTCGATTTGATCATAATTCAAGAACGCGATCCCTTTTTTGCGCCAGAGTTTGCCGTCGATTGATTTAATTTGTTCGATCGGGACAGGCGGATGTCCCGGAGCGGTCAGAATATTTTGATCGAGCGTAAAAGTGCCACGCGAGCGATGCCTCACGAAAAGCAGATATCCAATTCCCACAAGCGGCAGGCCGATCGCGAGCAGCTTCTGCAATTGGATCGCCAAGTCTGAATTAAGATCGCCGAGTTCTTTGCGTTCTTTGTCCAACTCCGCGAGCCGTCTTTGGTCGGCATCGGATGTTTTTCCAGACAATTCTTTGATTTGATTTTCGTTTGCATGAATCTTTGCATTTTGGGCGGGATATTTCGCCCATCCGTCATAACCAAACCATCCCGCCATCACGAAAATTGCAAGTACCATGACATACCGCGCATTACGATAGTAGCTGCCGTACCGGGCTTGGATCGGTTGCGTTGGAATGCGGTCAGGTTTCGTTGTGGCGTCTGAGGCGGTCTCGGTCATGGTAACTATTCCTTGATCGGTGGTCGGTTAGGTTTCAACAATTCGCCCAGCCGCGATTGCGATGCCTGAAGCAACTCCACGCATCTGCCCAGCGGCTCGGTCACAGATACATACTTTGCCGCATCACCGCTGTTCGTCAACTCGGACAGACCACTGGCGAGTCGATCCACCTGCTTCGCGGCGTTGGATTGGGCGAGTTGAATCAGTTCTAGCGGGTCAGTCATAGCATCCTTCGCATAGCCGACTGAGTTTAATCGAACCTTCACGCGATATGCGACAGAGACGCGAGCAAAGTCAAATATTTACGCGCACCATGCGCGAGATATGCGGTTCCGGCACTCGTGCTCCGCTGGTATTTGATAAAGTTTGCAAGATTAAGTCGCAGTGCGTATCGCCTGCACCAGCGACGCAATATCAGCCTTTTCTGAAACAACCGACGGGTTGAGTCCGAGTTCAATAAGCGTTTGTGTGGTGATCGGACCGATGCTGGCGAGGCGGACATTTTTCAATTTTTCGAGGCAAGCGTGTCCAAGTAGCGTCACCAGATTTTTTGCGGTGCTGCTGCTGGTGAAGGTGATCCAGTCGACGCGTCCGCCAGCCAGCGCATCGTGCAATTCGTCGGGCAATCCGGCCACGAGTTTGGTTTGATAGATCGGTACATCGACAGCATTTGCACCGGCAGCGGTCAGGCGATCGACCAATACGGGTCTGGCGATTTCAGCGCGGAAGACAATGAATTTTTTGCCTGAAACCGGCGCACGGGCGATCAATTCATCCGCCAACGCCTCGGCCACGGCGCGGGCAGGGATGAGATCGGGTTCGATGCAAAGCAAATCGCGTACGGCTTTTGCGGTTGCGTCGCCGATGACGGCGATCTGACATGATTGGAAAATCCGCGCATCCATTTTTATCGCGCGCATTCGCGACCGCAATGCTCGAACGCCATTGGCGCTGGTGAAAATCGAGGTCGTCTCCGGCGAGGTATTTTGAGAAAGTGAACGCAACGCGGCGTCGATGTGCGCAGGATCGTCAACGGGCGTCACTTCGATCGTCGCGGCTTCGATCACGTTTGCGCCGAGTGATTCGAGTTGGCGAGACAAATCGCTTGCCTGCTCGCGGGTGCGGGTGACGACGATCGTCTGCCCGAAAAGAGGACGCGATTCAAACCAGTTCAGCGACTGGCGAAGCGTGACAACTTTTCCGACGATGGTGATCGCCGGAGCGCTGATCCCCGCCTGGTGTACGGCGTCTGCGATCGTTCCGACCGTCGCAACGCAGGTGCGCTGTTTGGCGGTGGTCGCCCACTGGATTGTGGCGGCGGGGGTGTCGGGGGATAGGCCGTTTTCAATCAATTTAGACGTGATGCGCGGCAACGATTTGACGCCCATGTAAAACGCCACGCACGGCAATTTTGCGATCGCAGACCAGTCGATATCGCTTGATCCGGTTGCGGCCGATCGGGATTTTGATTCGTCATCTTTGTATTGTTCTTCTTTTTCATGGCCGGTGATGAGGGTGAACGATGAGTTAAAATCGCGGTGCGTGACCGGGATGCCTGCGTACGCCGGTCCGGCAATCGCAGCGGTGATGCCGGGGACTACAATGTAATGCACGCCAGCCTCGTGCAGCGCCAATGCCTCTTCTCCGCCGCGACCGAAGACGAACGGGTCGCCGCCTTTTAATCGCACGATTTTGTGTCCTGCCTGGGCTTTTTCGATCAGTAGGGCATTGATTTGATCCTGTGTCATCGAGTGTCGGCTGGCGATTTTGCCGACGAACAGGTGCTGGGCATTTCGGGCGTGTAAAAGCAATTTTGGGGATGCGAGGTAGTCGTAAACGACAATGTCGGCTTGTTCCAATAATTGCACGCCGCGCAGCGTAATCAGCCCCGGATCGCCGGGACCGGCACCGACCAGTGCAACCATTCCGCTATCCAATGTGTCGCTCACGTTTGACCTCAATTTCGCAAGGGTATCAACTGTAACGATTATTTGGCCGATGATGATCGTAAGGAATATGACGGGGGTTCGCTATCGTGAGGCACTTATGCTGGGACTATTTGAAACATCATCGCAAACGATTAAACACGATGATCGACGGATGTTTGTTCGTCGTCCTGCGTACGGACAGGTGGATGCGATCGTGACTAAAAATCACGAACCGATCCATGTCGAGCTTCGCGATATCTCTGTCGCCGGTGCCAGTGGATTGACGGTGCGCCCGGTAAATCGCGGCGAATCGATTACAATGTGCTTTCCGCCTGAAGGACGCGAACGCGGATTTAATTCGCGCGGAAAAATCGTCCGCTGCGAACCGTCGGCGACGGGCTATCGCATCGCGGTGCAGTTCGATCAGCCATTGGGCGTGTGATCGATACACCTTCATATGGCAATCTGATTTGGCGCGTTGGCGGTGCGGTGATACACCAGATCGCATGTCGAAACAGTCGGCGATGGATATCACACAACTATTCGCAACGCGCTTTCTCGCCGCATTATCACGGCGTGAGGCTTTGATCGCATCCCAAACAACTCAAGCGATGCGGGTCTTTTCAGGCATGGCCGACGGATTCGACGGCGTTTTTGTCGACCTTTATGCAACTGGCGCGGTGCTGATTGTCTATGAAGGGCGCGCCCCGGCCGCATTCGATCCTGAATCCGCAGCGGCGGTCATGCTACAACTGTTACAACCCCACGGCGTGCGCGCCGTCTATTACAAACCCTTCGCGAAAGATCGTTCAAAGCTCGGCGGACAACTGCCCGAATGTGTGACCGATGCCAAGCCGATCGCTGGTGAGCAGTTGCACGAGGCGATTCTTATTCGTGAATACGAGTGGCAGCTCGAAGTGCGTCTTTATGATGGACTTTCGACGGGTTTGTTTCTCGATCAGCGTGACAACCGCCGCTGGGTATCGCAATGGGTTGCAATGCGCATCAGCCAATCCAACATCACCCCTATTGTGCTGAATACGTTTGCGTATACCTGTGCGTTTTCGGTCGCCGCTGGGCAATCCGGCGGCATCACAACCAGCGTGGATGTGTCGGGGCGATATCTCGAATGGGGCAAGCGAAACTTTGTGCATAACGGACTTGATCTGCCTCAGCATCGTTTTGCTAAGATGGATACGTTTGAGTTTCTCGGATATGCGAAACGCAAAGGATTGAAGTACGACCTGATCGTTCTTGATCCGCCGAGCTTTGCATCGGGTAACAAGAAAAAAGGCATTCGCGCGTGGAGTTCGGTGGAGGATTACGCAAAACTGATCCACGAATCGGCAGGGGTTTTGAATCCACGCGGCGTTATTTTCGCATCGACCAACACGCAGGAGCTTTGCCGTGACGGACGATTGGAACGGGAAATCATCAAGGGTTTATCCCGCAGCCCGAAGTGGATCGACCTTCCGCCGCCGCCATCCGACTTTGCACGCGACCAAGACCGCTTCGCGGCGTTGGCGTTTTCGATCAGTTAGCGTGTGTGATGACGCGTTATCTAATTGAAAAAAATGAATCGGCCACAGAGACACAGAGGCACAGAGAAAAGGCATTTCGCACTCGCACTGGCTTACTGTTTTCTTGATGGCTTGACGCAATATTACGTTACTAAACATAAGTTTTTTTTTGCATGGGCAATTCTCTGTGTCTCTGTGGCCAATTTTTGATTTAGCGTAACAACCGAAATCTGTCTCCCGCTGCTCGACATTTGCCGCGTTGTAAATCACACTCCATTGCACATGAATCGGGCACTTGCACTTGAAACTTCTGGCCGAATCGGGTCGATTGCGTTGATGGAGTGCGATCAAATCGTCGCCACCGACGCCTTCGCGCACGGCTTACAACACGCAGCCACCATTTTGCCGATGATCGATCGATTGACGCGATCGCGGGGGTGGTCGCCGAAGCAGATCGATCATGTCTACGTGTCGGCGGGGCCGGGATCATTCACGGGTTTGCGGATTGGCATCACGCTGGCGAAAACATTGTCGCTATCGACGGGTTGCAAGCTGGTGGCGGTCGAATCGGCGAGAGTGCTTTTAATGAATGCGCCGGAAGATGCGCGTGAAGTCATCATCGTCTTGGATGCCAAGCGAGGGCAGATTTTCACCGCCAGATATTCGCGAAATGTTTCTGTCCCACTCGCCGACTTTCGCAATGCCTGGACGGAAACCGAACCCGCGCATCTCGACACGCTCGCCGCGATGCTTAGTCGGGCTTCATTGCCGGTGCATCTGCTTGGCGAAGGCATTCCGTATCATCGCGAAGCTATCCCGGATATGCCGCAAGTGATCGTCACGGGGGAATTGCAATGGCGGGCAAAAGCGGAGTCTGTTGCGGTAATCGGTGCGGACTATGCGAAGGCAAACGCCTTCACCGATCCGATGAAGCTCACGCCGATTTATGTTCGTTTGCCCGAAGCAGAGGAGAAGCGGTTGATTGCGGAGGGGAAGCTATAACTTGCGACGTATCACTTCGATCACGGCATGATCTTCGCGATTTTGATCACTTTTTTCGGAGCAGCAAGCGGCGCGATTTTTTGAGTCGTATCCAAAGTCTGGATCGACTTATAGCGAGGCCCGTTTCTGCCGCTGATTACGGGGTCGCGATGCACGATCAATTGCCGCGCATTCAAATCCATGACCCAGTAATCTTTGATCCCAACCGCGGCGTAAATCGCGGGCTTGATTTCTGTATCCATCAACACGGTCGAATCGGACACTTCAACAATCAGTACCGCACGTTGTCCGTTCATGATCGTGCGCGTCGCAGTTCGCGTACCCGTTACGACCGCCAAGTCGGGTTCGGGTAAATTATCGTTGCATTGCAAGGTTGCTTGCTGGCGTATCCAGAACTTTGATTTGGGGAAAATCGGTTGCAGCGCCTCGTAGAGTTCTGTGACGCCATACGCGTGTTGGTCGAATTGAGAACATACTCGGATAATCTCCCCGTTGATCAGCTCAGTCCTGCCCTGACCGAGCATATTGTTTTCAGATAAATGGATGTATTGCTCAGGCGTGAACCGCGCGGTGTGTGAGAGTATTGGTGAAGCGGCTGCGATCATGACGGACTCTAATATAGCAAATCATCGGGGGATTGGAACGCGAAAAGGCTTGCGACCGCAGGAGCGAAGATCATGAGCGACTGACAAACATCACTTCGCGAGCATCACGCGCTCAACAAATCCCGTATCGACTTCACCCTTGCGGAACTGCTCGTTATCCATGATTTGAAGTTGCAGCGGGATGGTCGTGCGGATGGGGCTGATGTGGAATTCGCTTAGCGCACGCTTCATCGTGGTGATCGCTTCTTCGCGCGTGGCGCGGTGGATGATCAGTTTGCCGATCATGCTGTCGTAGTTCGGGGGGATTTTGTAACCGGCGTAGACGTGGCTGTCCCACCGGACACCGGGGCCGCCGGGCAGGCGGAGTTCTTCGATCGTGCCGGGGCTGGGCGCGAAGTTGCGGGCGGGGTCTTCGGCGTTGATCCGCACCTCGATCGCGTGGCCGGTCTGTTTGATGTCTTTTTGCTTCATGCTTAACGGCAAACCCGCCGCGACGCGTATTTGCTCTTTGATCAAGTCGATGCCCGTTACCGCTTCGGTGACAGGATGTTCAACCTGGATGCGGGCGTTGACTTCCAACAAGTAAAACTGCTTGTTCTCGTCAACGATATATTCCACAGTCCCGGCGTTGTAGTACCCCGCAGCCTTGACCAGTCGCACGGCACTGGCGCAGAGTTCCTCGCGGGTTTTTTGATCCAGAATGGGTGAAGGCGATTCTTCGACCAGTTTTTGATGTCGCCTCTGCATCGTGCAATCACGTTCCCATAGGTGAAGGGCGTTGCCGTGCTGATCGGCGATGATCTGCACTTCGACGTGGCGGCCGAACTGGATGTATTTTTCGATGAAAACGGTCGGGTTTTTGAACGCCTTTTCCGCTTCCAACGACGCCTGCTTGATGCCGGCGCGGAGGCTGACTTCATTGCTGGCGACTCGCATCCCGCGTCCGCCACCCCCGGCGGCGGCTTTGATAATGACCGGATAGCCGATCTTATCGCACAGCTTGACAGCTTCGTCTTCGTCGTCCACTTCGCCTTCGGAACCGGGGACGGTGGGGACTTTGGCTTTGCGGGCGAGTTTTTTACACGCGACTTTGTCGCCGATCGCGGCCATCGCGCTGACGGGCGGTCCGATGAACTCAATCTTGCAAGATCGGCAGACCTCCGCGAAATGCGCATTTTCAGCTAAAAAACCGTACCCCGGATGAATCGCATCGACATCGCAAATTTCGGCGGCGGCGATGATGCGCGGGATGTTGAGGTATGAATCGGATGCCGGGCCGTCGCCGATGCAGATCGCCTCGTCGGCAAGTTTTAGATAGGCGGCGTCTTTGTCGGCGATGGAATAGACGCAGACCGTGCGAATGCCCATCTCTTTGCAGGCACGAATCACGCGAAGGGCGATTTCACCACGATTGGCTATGAGAATCTTTTGGAACATAGGGCTTTTAGCCTAGGGCTTGGGGCTTAAGTGAATGCACACCGCCAACATTCGCCGATACGCACGTTAACACCGACCTAGCTGGGTTTCACCAGAAACATCACTTGACCAAATTCAACCGGTTTGCCGTCTTCGACAACAACTTTCGTAATCGTACCTTTGGTTTCGGCTTTGATATTGTTGAACACCTTCATCGCTTCGATGATGCAGACATCGGTTTCTTCGTTGACCAGCGATCCGACGCTGACAAAGTTTTTGGAGTCGGGATTCGGCCGGGCGTAGAAGGTGCCGACCATTGGGCTTTTGATCGCTATCAGACCCGCATCGTCGTCCGCTTTCACAGGCGCGACGGGTGCTGCTGTGGGAACAGACGAGGATTGGGATGACGCGTGAGGTGTCGCGACATGCGAACTAATGGTTTGCACGACTTCCCCGCCACGTTTAAGTAGCACGCGTTGGTCGCCATCGCGCAATTCAATTGTGTTTAGATCATTGGTACTCATCAATTTGACGAGTTCTTCCAGCAAGCCCAAATTGAGAGGACTTGCAGAACCGGTGACCTTCTTAGCGGTCGTTTTAGGACGGGGGGTGGGGGGCTTGGTTTTCTTTTTCAAGGCAAATGACCTCGGAATTACACAGTATTGCCCCATCTGTGGGGCGTCCACTCGGACGCGTTACCATACAAGAGTAGGCGATTGGGGTCAAAGTGCCGCACCCGTTGTCACGCGACACTGGTCCAATAATGTGAAAATGGGCAATCTGCGAATGACGGCTGCACCGAGCGATAAAGGATCAGCTACACAAAAAAACCGCCCCAGTGAGCTAATAACATGCTCACTGGGGCAGCCGGGGAGAATATGCGGCTGATCTGGGTCAGAAGCAGAAAACTGATCCCAACTATTCACGCGGGAGATTAACCAGCGGTTTGCCGTCATCTGGCGTGACGTATCCGGTCAGGACCGCACAGGCGATATTGCGATAAGCCTCATCTTTGGTCTTAGGCCAATCATCCTTACTGTCGATGATTTTTTGCAACATCATTTCCTGACACTTAATCAGGTGTTTGCCACTGATCGAATTGGAAACATCAAGCACCCAATAATTGGGCAGTTCGTATTGCAGGCTGAGAATTAAAGGTTCCTTACCAGGCATTGGCGCCACGCGCACCACAGCGACATCCCTGCCGTTTTCTAGCTTCGGATCATCGTTGACCATTGCATCGTTTTTAGCATCTTTTTTGTCCGTCTGGGCATCGCTCATGGGTTTAACATCCTTTTTACCCGCGATCGCAAGCGGCCAATTCGCGCGGGCAGTTGCGGCGTCTGTGACTTCGCCTTGCTGGACTGCTGTGCTGGTGTTGAGTGCCGCAGCGGTCAGTTCGAAATCTTCGCCGTACTTTTGTTTGAAAAGTCCGCGAATTTGATCGACCCTGCCATTCAGCGTGCCTTCATATTCAGTATCTTTAAGCTGGGCTTTGATTCGATCACGATCCTGATTCGCAAGATACGCAATTGCGCCGTCCAGACCATCACGGGTCAGTGTACGGTTGACGATAGTGGTCAACGCGCCGCGCACGTCAGCAATGTCGCCATTTTCTTTGGTTGCGATCCCGGCTGGGAAAGCCGGTGCCATCGTCGCGTCGTTCAACGCTTTGTCTGGCGTTACCGCGTCACCTACTTTGTCGAGCGCCTTATCGACCCGTTCGCCGACGGTTTTGTCCTCGGCATTTGAAATAATGGGCATTGCGCACATCGCAGCAATTGCGGCATAAGTGAAAATTCGCGTTTTCATGATTGAACTCCTTGTATCAGTCTTCCAGTCAAGGTCGAGCGAACGCCGCTTCGACCAGTACATCATGGGCATCCAGATCCAAGGAAACGGTAAAACCTGCCTTAACTTGCATTTATTTTTGTAATCACGCTCCTTAAATAAAATTTCATCCTGTACGCATACTGGCATACACGCCTCATTTTGTAGAAAGTACCTGTCAAAGGATGGACATATAATGAAAACACTGGTGATTGAAGACAACCCCCGTATGGCCAACGCGATCGGGAAAGGCTTGAATGCCGCCGGTCACGTTTGCGATGTTTGTATTAGCGGCCGCGAAGGCGAAGAGCAGGCCTCAACTGGTGAGTACGATGCAATCGTGCTCGACGTCATGTTGCAGGATCATGATGGTTTGGATTTATGTCGTAACCTTCGTCGACGTGAAGTGCGCACGCCAATTCTGATGCTCACCGCGTTGTCTGGCACGAAGGACAAAATCGCAGGTCTGGATGCCGGCGCGGATGACTATCTGACCAAGCCATTTGATTTTGAAGAATTAATGGCGAGATTGCGGGCGCTCACCCGCCGTGTCACCGATCTGGATTCTGCGTTGCTGCGCTACTCCGATCTTGACATTGATCTGCCGCGGCGTCACGTCACGCGCGGCGGCAAATACATCGAACTGACGAATAAACAGTTTGTGCTGCTGGAATATCTGGCACGCAATCCTGATCGCGTTTTAAGCCGCGCGGTGTTGGGACAAAACGTGTGGGATATGAACTTCGATCCGTTTAGTAACGTCATTGATGTTCACATCGCGGCGTTGCGTAAAAAAGTGGACCGTCCTTTTGAAACGTCATTGATTCATACGGTAATGGGTGTGGGGTATATGTTCAGCAGCACCCCGCCACACGGATCAACCACCGAGGACAACCTGTCTGACGACTGAATGGACTTTGAATGTTTGGATCCTTTCAAATCCGACTTGTGATCGCGTTTGTCGCGCTGTTTGCTGCTGTCAGCGTGACGGTGAGTTTTGCTGGACTGGTTTTGCGCGAGCAACAGGTCCGCGCAATGTTTGATCGCGATCTTGCACTGCGGGCTGAGATCGTGCTGGACAACATTCGTCGAGAACCAACGATCGACAATCAGGTGCTTACCAAAGCGGTGCTTGAGTTGTCCGACACGATGTATTTTCGCGACTTGTATGTGCAGATTTTCAATGACAAGTCCGAGATCATCGCCAAAACAAGCAATATGGGTGATGCGGCATTCAAACTGCGCGTGCCATTTGAAGACCGGTCGATCGATCAACAAATTGTCGACGGCATCAAAAACTACGACATGCCCGAAGGCAAGGTACGGCCACGTGGGATGCGCATTCGCTTTGACGGAACCGACGGGGATCAATATATCGCGATTGTCAGTGCCAATCCGGCGTATATGACCGCATCGATCCGCGCCACGCGGTGGCTTTTCTTTGGGGGCAATATGGGTGGACTTGCTGCAGCGGGCGCGGCGGCATGGTTTGTCACCGGGGCGATGTCCGGGCGCATTAGAGCATTGGTCGAGCAGATCAAGCTGGTCGGACCAGAAAGCCTCGATTTACGCATCCAATTGCCAGATCGTGATGAAATCACCGAAATCGCCGGCCATATCAACGCCGCGTTGGATCGACTCAAAGCCGGATTCGATACCCAAGAGCGATTCATCCATGATGCCTCGCACGAATTAAAAACACCGATTGCCACCGTCCAGGCCGAGGCGCAGGCGATGTTGCTAGGCCAGCCGTCAGAGGCGGAGTTGCTGGATTTTACTCGGAGTATGAACGACGAAATGCGGAGGCTCGGAAGTTTGACCGAAGCCCTTTTGTTGCTGACCCGGATCGATGAAACCGCGTTGCTGAGCCGATTTAAGCCTGTTGATCTCGTACAGACCACCACGGATGCGGTTCAACACCTCTCCGCGATGGCATGCGACTATCAGGTGCGAGTGTCGTTACATACTGGGGAAAATGCCGATCATGCCAGCTTCGTCCAAGGCGATCCTCAGCTCCTAGAATCGATGATTTCTAATCTCATCCGCAACGCGATTCGGTTTTCGCCACGGGGTAAAGAAGTGCGGGTGACATTGCAAAATAATTCCGACTCGATCCAGCTATCGGTGGAAGATGAAGGGCCCGGCATTCCAGAGGATATTTTGCCGCGCATTTTTGATCGATATTTTGAATCCAGCACCCAGCGTGTTCGACGCGGGGCTGGATTAGGGCTCGCGATCGCCAGAACGGTCGCCGATATTCATGGCGGGGCGGTTTCTGCCGCCAACAGCCCATTGGGTGGTGCTAAGTTAGTCGTAAAATTACCATGCTCCAGCGACAAATAAATGCCCTTGCCTGCGAAATATCGCCTGCAATAAGGAATGAATGCACTTTCATTCTCATTTGATTGTTCATTCATTGTTCATGTCCGATACTTGGATATAGTGATGCCACCAAGCAGTGTTTGACGAGGCGTAATACATGAATGTGAAAGATTCTCCACCTGTCATGACATCTCAATCGCGAAGTAATGCCACTCACTCGGATCTGCTTCTGCACCGGGCAAGAAAGCGCACCGCACTATTTGGAGCAGTCGCGTTGTGCGCTTCATTCTTAGTCGGCGGGGCGGGCTTAACCGAGTTATCACTCGATCTGGGATATTTGCTGCAAGTGACGGCCGTGGCATTATTTGTCATCGCCATGGTTACCCTTGCAGTGGGCATGGTCGGTAACGTGCAGCGGCGTAAATAATCACGCATTAAATTCATTTCATTTTAATTTTCCTGGCGCTTGGATTGCGTCAAATTTGTCACTATTGTGTGTTCCACAAGCGTAGAACGGATTGTCAGTTCAGCGCATCTGATCGACCAAGGACTCGGTCGAGATGTTAGAGGGTATGACATGACGGGTTTGAACTTCCCGACCCACTTGTCGCGATACACAAGTGTGACGATCATCGCGATTTTGCTATTTGTCGCCAACAACGCTGCAGGGGCACCAGATCATGCGCAACATACCGTGTTGCAATCGGTCGCAGCCGAATCATCCTGGGATTTTTTCACCAATTACGGTCATTACTTTGCGCGCACGCATTGTCTGGTCAAAGCTGACGGCACGCCGGACTGGGGATGGATTATTGCGTCGATCGTTTTGAACGTCGGCGTGTTGCTCGGGTATCTGCTGATTTTTCGATTCTGGTGCAAAAGCTATTACGCCGAAGCCAAGCACGACCGCAATCCGCAGTTGATGTATTTGGCGTTGATCTTTTTGCTCTGTGCAACGACCGGATATTTCTTTCAAATTGTGATGATCTGGTGGCCGGGCTATCGGTTGCAGGTTGTTTTCTTAGGAATGCTATCGATCGTGACCTGGTTATTCGCTGCCAATGCGGGCGGGATGCGTGCAAGCTTTTCGGCGTTTCGATTGCAGCGTGAATTGGAGCAGTCGCTTCGCAATCGCACCAGCGATCTGGAAAAGCTCGTCACAGAACGCACGCAGGAGCTTGAACAGGCCCGTCACGACGCCGACGCCGCCAATCAGGCCAAGAGCCGGTTTGTCGCGCACATGAGCCATGAGATTCGCACGCCGTTGACTGCGATTCTCGGCTACGCGTCGTTGCTCGACAGCAGCGAACGCCCGCTCAACCCTGCGCAAAACAGCGAGTATCTCAATACCGTCCGTCACGCAGGCCAGCACCTGCTTGCTGTAATCAACGATATTCTGGACATCTCCAAGATCGAAGCCGGCCACGTGGATCTGGCCATTGCGCCGGTGAATATCCGCCAGCTCTGTCACGATTTAGCACAACTATTCAATGGTAGGGCGAATGAAAAAGGTTTGTTGTTGAAAACAACCGTGTCCGACACCGTGACACAAATGTTGAATCTCGATGCGATGCGTATGCGCCAGATCATCGCGAATCTGCTTGGCAACGCGGTCAAATACACCGATCAAGGGCAGATCGAATTGCTGGTGAAATACGAATTTCGACAACTGGTGATTCAAGTCACCGACACCGGGCCGGGCATATCTGTTGATAAATTGCGGATGCTGTTTCAGCCATTCACGCAGGTGGATGATTCGATGTCACGTCGGTTCGGCGGGACAGGACTTGGGCTGTCGATCTCCCGCAAATTGGCAGAGCGCATGGGAGGTACCGCGACGGCGAAAAGTGATCTGGGTAAGGGATCGGTCTTCACCATCGCAGTCCCGGCGCAGATTTCACCCAGCGGATCAGAATCATCGCCCCAATCAGCAGCATCGCAAAGTCTGGATAGCACCGCACTGACGGGTCGGCGGATACTGGTCGCCGAAGATCACCTTAGCCTCAGAAATCTCGCCGTGTTATGTCTTCAAAAAGCTGGAGCGGAAGTCGTCGCCGTAAGCAACGGAGACGAAGCTATCCAAGCGATCGCTAATCAGACATTTGATCTGATCCTGCTCGACATGCAGATGCCGGTCCGCGATGGATACACCACCGCCAGCGATCTGCGCGCGGGTGGTTTCACCAAGCCGATTGTCGCCTTTACCGCTCACGCCTTTTCATCCGAACGCAACGCCAGCATCGACGCCGGTTGCAGCCATACGCTGACCAAACCATTCGAACCAACCCAGATCGCCTCGACGCTGGCGGGTTACATCATTGAAGCGTAATCTCTGCGGCGTGCTGTGCTCTGCATCTGTTTCAAATAACCGGTACGGGTCTGGCTTGCAGCACGAACTCAATGATTTTTTCAATCACTTGCGGGTCATCCATGATCCCGTTGTGTGTGCCGCCTGTGAAAACGGATATGCGAGGTGAAAAAGCCTTTTCGTACAGATTTTTGCCGTGTGAGAAAGGGATGATCTCGTCATTCGCCCCGTGGACGATCATCACCGGTCGCGGCCAGATTTTGTCGATCTGATCGCCGGGACGCACCGCGGATAAATTTGCACCAGCGTGGAGTGACGCCATCGGCAACGCCAGCCATCGCGTCAGATAGTTGATCGGCGGGACAATGTGCTGATCCGACAAATCCTTGGCCAGTTGCGGGAGTGAATCGAATGTGCCGATGGTGACGACCGCGTCGATGCGTTGATCCTGCGCCGCCGCCGACAGAATCGCTGCGCCGCCGAGGCTCGCGCCAATCGCGGCGATACGGGTGGACGATTCGGCATGTTGATCGCGTAACCAGTCGATCGCGCCGATGACATCGTTTGATTCTGTTGCACCGAAGGTTGTGAGTTGGCCGCCAGATTCGGCGTGAGCGCGCAGGTCGATTGTTAAAACGTTGATTTCCGCATCGTGCAGGCTGCGCAGGATTGCCCACATGCTCGCTTTGTTCGCGCCAAGCCCGTGACAGACGATGGCAGTGATCGCGGAATGAGTGGTGGCGGGGATGTACCAGCCTGCCAGGTCTATCCCGTCGCGTGATTTCAGTTCAACTTGCTGATAATCGATTCGCAGGATTGATTCTGGTGTTTCCACTGGCACGACACGCGGGCGATACACCATCACCGCACTCATCACCCATGGCAACGCAAAAGTGCTGAATATAATCACTCGTGTCGCGACCGCACCGACGACGCGCCACCGTGAAATGTCAGGTTGATTGATTCTGAAAAGTCGAAACACAAGCGACTTGAACAGGTGATCGATGAGTTTCAGAAACAGCATCAAACCAACGGCCACATAAATCGCCTTGCCAATCTGCGTGAATGAGACCGTTCCTCCGATCCCCGCTACATATGCACCGAGTATCGCCCCGGCGAGAATCGTGCCGCTGATCCAAGCCCCAGCGATTGATCGTTTGAGCGTGGCGCGGTTTTTGGTTGCAAAAACCCCAAGCGAACCGGCGGGCAGGAACAGATAGATCGCGTGTAGGATCGTTGAAAGCACGAACATTCATCTCAATATAACCGCAATCCTGATCGAGCGGCATTTTGACGCGGATACTGCGTTATGAAACGCCCGGCGATTAGAATGCACCGCGCATTGACGAATCATCACGCCCCGACGAATCTATCCGTATCCTGAAAAGGTGTTACTTATGTGGCAAGTTTATCTCACCTGTGCGCTGGTCGGCGGGACCCTCTTCATCTTGCAACTGTTGCTGTCCATTATGGGCGGCGATCACGATTACTCACATGATGGGATCGGCGGAGATGCCGGCCATCATGATGCCCACTTCTGGGGTGTGTTCAGCCTGCGGGCAATTGTTGCAGGCGTGACAGCGTTTGGGCTTGGCGGATTGCTCGCCAAGTCGATGGGCGCCACCACTATTGTCAGCGCCCCGACTGCCATCGCGTCATTCTTCGCTGCGGCGTTTTTAGTGGCGATCCTCTTGCGAATGATGTCGAAATTATCCGCAGACGGCACGACCCAAATACAAAATGCGGTTGGGCAAAATGCGGTGGTCTACGTCAGTATTCCGGGTGACAAAAACGGCGTAGGTAAAGTGCATCTTGAACTGCAGCACCGTACGATAGAAATCGAAGCCGTCACTTACGGCAACGCGTTAGAAACAGGTATGCGGGTGATTGTCACCAGCGTGATCGGTACAAACATGGTCGAAGTGATTGCAGCGCCGGAAATGGCGCACGCTTATTCGGATTCACAAGCAAGTAAACAGTAGGCAAACAATATGAATATGCTCGCACAAACCCCAAATCTCAGTGACAGTACCGCAATTATCACCTGGGTCATTGTCGTGTTCGTCGCGTTAATTTTTCTCAGCTTTGTTTACTTGCTGATGACGCGCTATCGTAGATGCCCCAGCAATCGAATTCTCGTGATCTACGGCAAGGTCGGCGGCGGCGACAGCGCCAAGTGCGTGCACGGCGGGGCGGCGCTGGTTTGGCCGTTGATTCAGGATTATTCCTACCTCTCGCTCGAACCGCTGCAAATCGCGATCCCGCTGAAAGATGCGTTGTCGATGGAAAATATCCGCGTCAACGTGCCCAGCGTCTTCACCGTTGCGATCGGGACCGAACGCGAAGTGATGCAAAACGCCGCGATTCGTCTATTGGGCTTGGATAACCACGCAATCCAGCAACAAGCTCAGGACATCATCTTCGGGCAGTTGCGGCAGGTGATCGCATCGATGAACATTCAGGAGATCAACCGCGATCGCGATACGTTTCTACACAACATTCTCAAAAGTCTTGAACCAGAATTGCGGAAGATCGGGCTTGTGCTGATTAACGTGAATATCACGGATATTACCGACGAAAGCGGCTTTATCGAGGCGATCGGTCAAAAGGCCGCCAGCCAGGCGATCCAGCAGGCGCGCGGCGATGTCGCGGATCAGGAAAAACTCGGCGAAGTCCGCGTCGCAGAAGCCCAACGCGAACGCATGGTGCTGGTCGCAGCCGCGAACAAGACCCGCGAAATCGGCATCCGTGAGGCGGCGCGCGAGCAGGCGGTCCGCATCGCAACATTGGATAAAGAACAACAAATCGGCGAGCAGACCGCTGCGTATGAACGTGAAACACAGGTTAAACAGGCGGAGCGCGACAAGCGCGTGAGCGTCGCCGACGCCAACGCCAAGGCGATCGCCGGTGAAGCAAAATCGCAGGCGGAAATCGTCGCGACACAGGCTGAGTTGCAAGTCAAACAGGCGACGGCTTATCAGTTGTCTGAAACCAAAAAGCGCGAAGCCGAGGCCGCCGTGCAAGAAGCACAGAACCGCGCGATGGCCAAAGCCGCGTTGGCGCATGCCGAACGTATCGAAGCCGAGCAACGATCAGCACTTGAAGCACCGGCCAAAGCGCAAAAAGCAAAGACGATTGTCGAAGCCGAAGCCGAGGCCTCGCGTCGTCGCGTTGAGGCACAAGGCGAGGCCGAGGCGATCTACGCCAAACTCGAAGCCGAAGCCCGCGGTCAATACGAATTGCTTGCCAAAAAAGCTGACGGCCTGCGGCAGATCGTCAGTGCGTGCGGCGGATCGAAAGAAGCGTTCCAAATGCTCCTGCTCGAACACCTCGATCACCTCGCCGACGCATCCGCCAAAGCGATCAGCAATATCAAGTTTGATAAAGTGGTCGTGTGGGACGGCGCCGGTGCGAACGGGACCGGCAATTTCCTCCAAAACCTCTCACGCACGCTCCCCCCGATGCTCCAAACCCTCCGCGACATCGGCGGCATCGAACTGCCTGAGACGTTGGTTAAACTGAATCAGGACGAAGCTGCGACGCCCAGTGTACCCGGTCATAATGCGTAAAAATGCGTGACGCGAGGGTCTGATTCCCTCTCCCGCGTATTTCGCGGGGGGAGGGTAGGCAATTGAAATCTTTTGCGTGCGGCGTTTTTACCTACGCGTTTCCTTTGACACACGCATCCACACCCATAAACTCGCGGATCGTTTGATGTAAGAAATTGGATTTTGAACATATAGATGGCCGGAACATCCTGCGGCCAAAGGAAGAAAAACATGAGCGCGATTGAAACAGTGTTAGCCCGTCAGATTTTTGATAGCCGGGGAAATCCCACCGTCGAAGTCGATGTGATTCTCGAAAACGGCATCCTCGGTCGGGCGGCAGTCCCGTCGGGGGCATCTACCGGCGAACACGAAGCGGTTGAACTTCGCGATGGCGATAAAAAAGTGCTGCTCGGCAAAGGCGTTACCAAGGCGGTTGATAACGTCAATTCCAAGCTGGCACCGGAACTGATCGGACTCGATCCGCGCAATCAAGAAGAGATCGATTTCATGATGAATGAGATCGACGGTACGCCAAACAAAGGCAAGATCGGCGCGAATGGCATTCTCGGCGTCAGCCTTGCGGTCGCCAAAGCGGCGGCGGAACTTTGCGGGTTGCCGCTTTATCGTTATCTCGGCGGACCTGGCGCGATCACGCTGCCGGTCCCGATGATGAACATCCTCAACGGTGGCAAACACGCGGATAACAACGTCGATTTTCAGGAGTTCATGATCCAGCCATGGGGTTTTGACAGCTTCTCAGAAGGTTTCCGTGCCGGCGTCGAAATCTATCACGCGCTTAAGGGCGTGCTTCACGCTGCCAAACTCAGCACCGCCGTCGGTGACGAAGGTGGGTTTGCCCCTGATCTGAAAGACAACGAAGACGCACTGAAGATCATCATCGACGCGATCGTCAAAGCTGGCTACGAACCTGGCAAGCAGGTCTTCATCGCGCTGGACCCGGCCTCCAGCGAACTGTGGGACAAGAAAAAGAAAGGCTATAAGTTCTTCAAGAGCGCACCGGATAAAATCCTCAGCAGCGAGCAGATGGTCGATTACTGGTGCAAGTGGATCGAAAAATACCCGATCCGCAGCATCGAAGACGGCTGCGCTGAAAACGACTGGGCAGGGTGGAAATTATTCACCGACCGCGTGGGCGACAAGGTTCAACTCGTCGGCGATGATTTATTCGTGACGAATGTGAAGTTCCTCGAAAAAGGAATCAAAACCCAAACCGCTAATAGCATTCTGGTCAAAGTGAACCAGATCGGATCGCTTTCCGAGACGCTAGCTGCGGTCAACATGGCGATTCGTAACGGATACTCGGCGGTGCTGTCGCATCGTTCGGGTGAAACCGAGGATAGCACGATCGCCGATATCGCCGTCGCGACCAACTGCGGCCAGATCAAGACCGGTGCCCCGGCACGATCCGACCGTGTGGCGAAATACAATCAGCTCATCCGCATCGAAGAACAACTCGGTGACCGCGCCGTCTACGGCGGCAAGCTGTGGAATAAAGGCTGATCGCACGCGGAATCGCCTTGATGTTTTGTACGTGATCCAGAATCGACACGGTGCCCCGGCATCGTGTCGGTTTATTTATTCGTGCCACGACTGAATTTTTCACGGCAGATTGTCCGATAACAATTTAGTATCTATTGCGATGCGCCGATTGTCGTTTCGCGTCGATGAGTTGCCAGCCGTCAGGATTTGCCATGGATGAGCGCAAGGACGCGCCAGCATTCGATCTTTCAGCCAGCGTGTCAGAGGACGAGGATGCGCTGTTGGTTGAACCGGCCGATCTGATCGCGCCGGCGCAGAAGTCGTCCGAAAAAAAAAAGCCCGAAGAAAATCCCCAACTAAATCCGCCAGTAAAACCCGTCTCCGCAATCGTGTCACCAAACCCAACGCTCGACGCGCAAATGTTCAACGCACTGGTATCGCCAGCCGCGCCACCACGTTTGACCGAATCTTTTGTATCGGATTCAAATCGCGATCCCGACGTAAAGCAGCGTGAAGTAGCAGGGCTTGGCGATGCTGATTCTGCTGCTGTTCCGGCAACACAAGTTGAAGCGCCTTCGCCAGGTCGTGTTTGGGATCCGGCGGCGATTGAGGATGAATCGCTAGACGTGATGCCGCCAGTAGTTTCAGATCACGTGGTTGTCGAAACTACGCCGTCGCAGACAACGTTGGATGAAGATGACTTTCCGGTAGCGGAACCCTTTTTCGCGACGCACGTTACGCAAGATCAAGAATCCCATCCGATCGAGACACACGTTAACTTCGCATTGGCAACTCCGGTTGTTGAATCATCTGTTCCTGCGGGTCGGACCGGTGCGTGGTGGACATTACCTTTGATGTGCGTCGGGATTGCGATGACCGCCTGCGCGGTGCTCGTGCCTGCCACCGATGAAAACCGTCAGGCGATGCATGAATTGGCAAAGATCGAGCGCGATGTCGATTATTTTGAACGTCAGTCTGATGTGAATAAACAATTTTTGGAGCACGTCAGCACTGACCCGACCTTGGCAGAACGACTGGCGTTAAGGCAATTGCGATTGACGCGTGTCGCCTCAAAAATCGTTCCGATGCCCAAGACAGACGATGCGTTTGGGATGTCGCCTTATGCGTTGGTATCGATCGATCCGCCTGTACCGATGCCTGCTTACAGGCCGCTGGGTGGGTTCATCAGCACCTATTTTCTGGACAGCAAAGGGCAGATTTATCTCGCCGGGCTTGGGATTTTACTGACCGCCGCCGGGGTGATTTTGGGTGGTGGCGCTCCAAGATCGTCAGAATAGTCGATAAAACGCCGCTTTCCGTAGGGATTCGCGACGCCGCGAATTTATTTGCGTCTTCGCCTTGCAACTTGCTCAAAAACGCAACTCTGGTATACTGTTTGATTCCCGTTTCCGAGACGGGATTTTTCGTCAATGGAAATAAGAGGTTGAATATGGGATATAAATTCAAGCCGAACAAGGGCTGTGTGAAGCGTTTCAAGGTGACGGCGACCGGCAAGGTCAAGCGTCGTGGCACGTTCACTTCGCACCTTCGTTCGCGTCGTGATGCGGCATTGAAGCGTCGGATGGGTCGTCCTGCGATCCTGGCTGAAGGTCATGCACGCAATATGCGTCGATTCATGGGTGTCAGCGGTCTGAAGCCGCGCCGGGTCGCCCACGAAAGAGCCCTCGCCGCAAAAGCCGCAGCGTAATAAAACTCGAACGCCATTTGATTGGCGTTCAAACAAAAGCTTTCGCACGGTGCGAAAGCAGCTATGCCGCCTGTCGATGTCCAAAGGCATCATCAGGATTGTGCCCCTGGCTCGAATTACTTTTTTGAAAGGACAGGATCATGCCACGCGTTAAAGGCGGTCCCAAACACGCTCGCAAGCGTAAACGTGTACTGAACCGCGCAAGCGGTTTCGTCGGTCAACCGGGTAAGAATTATCGTTCAGCCATCGAGTTTACTCGCCGCGCCGATCGGTATTCGTTTGAGCATCGCAAGGTCAAAAAACGTCTGTTCCGCGAATTGTGGATCACCCGTTTGAACGCCGCGTTGCGTGAACGTGGAATCACCTACAGCCGCTTCATCCCCGCGATGGCCGAAGCGGGTGTGGAATTAAATCGAAAAATCCTCAGCGATCTGGCGATCAGCGATATACCGGCTTTCGATGCCGTCGTCGCACTCGTCAAGCCGTTCATCAAAGCGCCCACCAAGAAAGCCGCCTGAACGGTTGATTAAATCTTAAATCCCTCAAAGCCCATGTCAGTAATGACGTGGGCTTTTTTTTTCTAGGCTTTCCGTATGCGGGATTGCGGCATATTGTTGTCATAGTTTTCAAACAGGATCCTTTGCATGTTCGATATTCTTGCCGCCGGTAGTGAGTCAGGTGCGATTGTTACTTTGTGGTCCAGCGCAGCGGTCATCGCGCTGGTAACGCTGACGATTCTGGAAATCGTCCTTGGCATCGACAACATTATTTTTATCTCCGTGTTGGCCGACAAATTGCCGAAAGATCAGCAGGCCAAGGCGCGGACGGTAGGGCTAGCATTAGCGATGGTGATGCGCGTCGGTTTACTGCTGGGGATTAGCTGGATCATGTCGCTGACATCACCCGTGCCGTTTGTTGGAGATTTATTCAAGCCGCTGATGGGCGAAGACCTCGTGACCCACGAAGTGGCAGCGTTGAATTGGCGTGATGTGATTCTGCTCACCGGCGGATTGTTTCTGATTTACAAAAGCGTGACCGAAATCCATGAAAAGCTTGAGGGCGAAGAACACGCGCACGAAGGCAAGGCAGGCATTTCTTTCGCTAGTGTAATCGTGCAAATTCTGATTCTGGATATCGTGTTCAGCCTCGATAGTGTGATCACCGCCGTCGGCATGGTGCAAAACCCCGCAGGAGATGAACGGGCGCAGCTAATTATCATGATCGCTGCGGTGGTGATCGCGGTCGGCGTGATGTTGTTCGCCGCCGCGCCGATCAGCCGGTTTGTGAATAATCATCCGACGGTCAAAATGCTAGCGTTCAGCTTCCTGATTCTGGTCGGAATGGTGCTTATTATCGACGCCACGCATCGGCATATCCCCAAAGGCTATATTTATTTTGCGATGGCGTTTTCGATTGGGGTGGAGATGCTGAATCTACGTCTCCGCGCCAGAGGCCGCAAGATCGAACTGAATTCGCCAAAGATGCCTGAGAAATCGGTGTGAGCATCTTTTTAACAATAAAGAATCTGCACCGCCGAAACGCCGAGGCTGCAGAAGGCAACTGCATTTGCTGATCTGTGCTCAACTGGAAATAACTATGCTATGTGCAGCCTACTTCTGTGACGGCGGTCTTGCATTCTTACGGTCCACGCCGACAATCGCGACTCGAAATGACATACTGCCTCGGCATCATCACAAAATACGGTCTGGTCATGGCATCCGATTCGCGTACCAATGCCGGCAATGATCAGGTCAATATCACACGAAAAATGCACACGTTTGCGCGCGCGGGGGAGCATGTGATTGTGCTTCTGACGAGTGGCTCTTTATCTTGCTCGCAATCCATCCTCACGCTGCTAAAACGCGACTACGATCTCGGCAAAGGCCTAGCCGCTGTGACAACGATGTACGAGGCGGCACGTGTTGTTGGAAAAGCTGTGAGAGAAGTTGACGCGGTGGATCGCGCCGCCCTCGAACGCGATGATTACACGTTTAATGTCAATCTCATCCTCGGCGGGCAGATCAAAGGCGAACCTCCGCAACTTTTTATGATCTATCCCCAAGGCAATCCGCTGCAGGCCAGTGAGGAAAGCCCGTTTTTGCAAATCGGCGAAACAAAATACGGACGCCCCATTCTGGATCGTGGGATTCGGTTCGATAAAACCACGCTCGAAGAAGCGACGAAATACGCGATTCTCAGCCTCGACAGCACGATGAAAAGCAACGTAACGGTCGGCCCGCCGATTGACTTGCTGGCCTATTCAACGGATGAATTGGAAGTTCGCCGTCATCGTCGATTTACCGCGGACGATGCAGCCTTAGTGAAAATGCGTTCGCGTTGGGATCAGGCGCTTCGGCAGGCGATATCGCGCCTGCCAGATATCCGTTTTCATGCCACGTCTTCGCAGCAGCGCAATGGCGATTCGTCTGAGGACAGCATCCAGTTTGTGGATCATAACTCCGAAGATTCCAGCGAACCCCAAGCCCAGATGACCGCTACTGGCATCGCGTTATCCCCTCGCAGCGACGCCGGGAATTAACATTTTTTGCCAACCCGTGCTGACCTGGCGTGTCTAAGATCAGTAGTCATGCGATGCCTTGCGCTTATTCTCATGTTGTCGTCGATCGGATGCGTATCCGATGGTTATGACTCCGATGCGCGATATTATGACAACGGTGTGGGGTATTCAGATACTGAATGGCGATACGAACAACAGCATAGCGGCTTACACGGCGGGGCGGGATATTATTACTACGAAAGCGCCTGGCCCTACCAAAGCCGCCAGCCACGCACACGCATCGACTATCATCGGTCTGATTCATCCTATCGCGACCAGAATGATGACCGCCAGCGTGATCGCGACCAGCAACGCGACGAACTTAGGTATCGCGGCGTTCGCTATCCAGCCGATCGTGTGATTCAGCGCAATGATAGACCTACTGATCGGATTGCTCCGCCCGATCATTCGCGTGACGCCGCACGCGATGTCGAACGCAATCGTGAGCGAGAGGTCGAGCGCGATCGTCAGCGGACTCGGGATCAGCAGAATAACGAGCCGCGCGAAATACGGCGCCCGGAACCGTCGCGCGATACGAAAGCCGATCCCTCGAAAGATTTACCAAAACCACCGACAAGCCCAGAACGGGTTGCGCCACGTGGCGACCGCAATGTCCGCGATGCCGAAGCCGCCCGCAGCGCCGAACCCCAAAGGCCTTCACGAAGCGGCAGCGAAGAGTCAGCGGATCGCGTGCGCAGACGGTAGGGTCCGTGGGGCAGTTGCGAGAATCAAGATGCGAGTTGCAAGTATTGCGATCGAAGCCGCAAGCGCAAGCTCGCGCGTCGATCGAGATACCGCGCTGATCAACACGCGCGGGCTTACGTCCACGGCTTGGTCGGATAGGGTCAGTGATGGGGTGCGAGCCGCGAGCTACGGAAAATGATTTACGAATGAAGAAGTGAGTTTTGCGACCAAAGACCTACACCTGCCACATGATGAATGTTGAATGATGGATGATGAGTGATGAGTGATGAGTGTGAGTGATGAGTGATGAATTGAGTTTCAAGAAATCCAAATAACCAAACACAAAACACACTCCTCCACACGTCGTACCCATCAAACACTCACGCGAAGTTCAGCGATCTGGGCTAGGGCATCGGTAGCGTAGCGGACATCTTGCTTGCTCAGAAACGGCCCGAAGCTGAACCGTGTCGTCCCGCCATGCGTGGCGGTGCCTAGGGTTTCATGGATGTGCGGCGCGCAGTGCAGGCCGGATCGAGTGAGAATGCCGAAATCGGTTTCGAGAATGCGGGAAAGCTCAGCCGGCTCGTAACCTTCGATACGGACAGAAAATACGCCGATGCGATTTGCGATGCCCGCCGGGCCGAAGCAGCGCAGGCCGTCGATGGATTGAATGCCGTCGATAAAAATGCGCGACAGGTCGCGCTCGTCGCCTTCGATTTTTTGGATCGTCTGCTCGTTCACCCAACGCAACCCCGCTGCCAGCCCGATCAGGCCGATCGCGTTGTGGCTGCCAGGTTCATATTTGTCGGGCATGAATTCGGGTTGGACGGGTTGCTCGCTGATTGATCCGGTACCGCCTTCGCGAAGCGGCCTGACGATCTTTTCCATGCCCGGGCGTAGATATAAAAATCCCGTCCCTAGCGGACCCATCAACGCTTTGTGCCCCGGTGCGGCCAGCAAATCGATGCAATCTGCCTGCACGTCGATCGGGATATGTCCGGCACTTTGCGCCGCATCCACGATGAATGGGACGGCGTTTTCGCGGGCGATTTTTCCGATCGTGCGGATCGGCTGAACCGTGCCGATGACATTGCTGACATGCGTGATCGCGATGAACTTCGTATCTTTGCGGATCGCTTTGCGAATGTCATCAGGATCGACCAATCCGGTTTGCGGATCGACCGGAATCACCGTCACATCCAGCCACCCTCGCGAACGCATCATGTTGATTGGACGTAAGATGCTATTGTGATCGATCGCCGAGCAAATGACGTGCGGCTTGCGGGCGGAATCGTCGCGGGAGGGATCGATCAGACCCTTGATTGCAAGATTCAACGCGTCGGAACAATTCAATGTAAAAACGAATTGATTGGCGTCTTGTCCGTTGAAGAATTGATTGAGTAACGCGCGGCAATCGGTGATGAACTGGCCTGTTTGCACCGCCTCGGCGTATCCGCCTCTGCCGGCGCTGGCACCGATGTCTTGGGCGTAGGCGATCATCGCTTCGGTGACGCCGGGCGGCTTAGGGAAACTGGTTGCAGCATTGTCGATGTACAAACGGCTCGCACGCATATTGGCATCGTAGGCCGGTCACGCCAGCGGTACAACATTCTTCACGTCGTGCGGCAAAAAAATGAAAATTTGCTGTCGCCTCAGCATCGGCCCTGATCGCATACCGGCGTGAGATGTTGGGTTGTGCAACTGAAAACGATACACTCAGCGCTATGAAGTTACCCGTGGTCGAAGAAGCTAAATCAGACACGCCGTGGTACGCCGACGGGTTGCGATTCAGTTGCACGCAATGCGGGAATTGCTGTACCGGCGGGCCGGGGTATGTGTGGGTCAGCGATATCGAAATTGATCGATTCGCAGCTTACCTGCGGATGGATCGCAAAGATTTTCTGAAAAAGTATTGTCGATTAATTGGCGGGAAGGTGAGTTTGAAAGAACACAAGAATCACCGCGGCGAATATGATTGCGTATTTCTGGAAGAAATCGAGATCAAGCAAGAGGATGGCACATCCGCGCGGAAGCGGGTGTGTACGGTCTATGAGGTGCGACCGTTGCAGTGTCGCACGTGGCCGTTCTGGGACGGGTTGCTGAAGTCGCCTAAGGCGTGGGACGCTGCTGCCAAAGGTTGTCCGGGGATGAATAAAGGTAAATCGTACGCGTTGCCTCAGATTCACGCTTTGCGTGACGCTGAAGATTGGCCGAAATAGAGAATCTCATTGACGATTCTACTACTGCGTGCTGATGTCTTAGGCGGAATCGTTTATGATCCGCAATAAAAAATCAGGAGATATATGCTATGTGGGGCAATTTATATGGCTGGATCATCGCGGGTGTCTTGTTCATGTTCATGCTGCTGGGTCTGTGGGGCTTGCAGCACATGAACCGGATCACCGAACCGACGAAGTTCGGGCTTGATCCGAAAAATCTTTCCAAACTGGAATTGGGCGTCAAACCGTCCCAAGTTTACGCGATGACTGGCAGCGGCGACGCGGGGGCAGCGTATCGCAAAGCAATCGACGAGGTGAATGCCGATCTGAAAAAGTACGAACGATTCGTCGAATCTGGCAAACTCGCGGACGGCAAATCATTACCTGCGATCAAATCGGTCATGGAAGCTGCGTCAATGTCGGGGATGTCGCTTTTGATGCAAAAACCCGATCAAAATATTGGTTACTATGAGTTCGCGACCCCACCCGATCTCAACGCGATCGACTTGGCAGGAAGGGCGACGCAGCAATTGGGCATGCTTTATTTTGCGGACAATAAGAAAGACGAAGCCAAAAAACATTTCGAAGCGTCGTTTGCTTTGGGTGCAAAGATGTTCAACGAGCGCGTGCGGTTTCAAGAAGCGTTCAAAGGCATCGGATTGATGAACGGATCAGCCCCGAGGCTCAAGGAACTGGCGCTGGCGGAAAAGGATGAAAAGAGAGTTGCGGACATTGACGATTTTCTCGCTGGCACGCAGGAGATGACTGCACAGATTACTAAAATGTGGAACGTGATCTACGCGGTGGGTGGAACCGATTCATCTAACAAAGCCGTCGCCGACAACATAGGGAATGTCTATCATTTCACGTCGCCTGCAATGCAGGAACGGATGTGGCGGGTAGAAAGTACGCTGAGAATGGGTTGGTTTCAATACAATGTGGGCGGGGAAACGTATGGCCGCAAAGCCGATCAGGTGACGGCGGCTTATCGATTGAAAGAGTTGGAGAACGATCCCGACCCCGCCGTCGCTGCCGCCGCCAAAGCGGGGCTGAATCTGACGTTGCAACAGTTTCGTGCGATCAAGTAAACCAGATCATCGAGCGGTTGCATACTGTGCGTTGGTGAGCATTGGCAATCGTGTGCACCGCAGATTGCGCTGTTTTCGCAGCTGCGAAAATGCGAACGGGTGAGGACGCCCGAACTACTAAATGCCTGTCAGATTTGTGCGATTGGCGGCCAGCATTTCCGCGCTGCCGGAATCAGGCGACTTTCTGGATCGGGGCTTCGGGGACGTTTTCGAGTTTCAAGGTGCGCTCTTCGACTTTTTTATAACCCAGTTGATTGATGACTTCGAGCACTTCGGTCCAAGTCGGGAATAGCTTTTTGTTGACTTTTTTGTACGTTTCGATCGCCATTACGAACTCGAATTGTTCTGCGGTCATTTCGCCTTCTTCTGCACTGCGGCGGTCTTCCTCACGACGAATGCCCGCACCACGTCTACGCTCTAACCCCGTACGACGATCCGCCACCCGTCGATCAGGCCCGTTGTAGCCAGATTCTTCGCGGGTTTTCTGGCGACGATCCAATCCCGCGCGGCGATCAACCACATCGCGCGGCTGATCGGTAGCGGTTTCGGTCACATCCAAATTCGTATTTTCATCCATAACATCACCTATCGTAATGATCGGGACGAATTACGCGCGACTTAAGGATTGTGTAAGCGCGAAAATGCGTGCGGCGTGATGAATCGCACGTGATTGGCCTGAACAGGCAAATCCCAGTCGAATCATCACGCCACAATTGCAGGGTGATTGATATTGTCGGACGTTAGGTCACTAACTTATTCGACAACCACTTCGCCGTTATTGACGCCGAGGATCGTCTGTGTGCCGTAACTCCTGGCGCTGATCTTGGCGCCGGATTCGACATTACCTTGGATAAACAGGTTGGTAATGCCTTGGCTGGCGCGGACGTAGGTGCCGCTGAGCACATCTTTGGACACGATCAAGTCGGTGATCTTACCCAGCGTCTGGGTCGTGTTGCCAAGGAAGCCGGTTTGCAGTTTGCCGATATTTTTTGTCGTCGTAACCGATCCGTACAAACCTTGCTTCGCGTAAAGCCAGTCGATCTGACCTTCGGGCCCTTTGGCTTCAAACGACGCGCTGCCACGGATATTTCGGCCTGACGCGACGGTCTTGATTCGACCCGACGCGCTGACGGCGGTGTCTTCGATATTTCCCCCGGCATTGATCTCATTAAGACGACCTGTTCGCACCTGTAATCCCGCAATCGGTCCAACCGTTTTGATGCTTCCAATGGAGTTGGCGAATGCGATGCGGCTGGGATAACGCGGGCTGGAAGGCGAGATTGGATTCCCGATATCGTCACGGATCATAAATGCCTTGACGGTACCGAGATTCAGCGCACCTGTGGCTTCGACATTTTCCATGATCCCGCTGTTGGTGATACCGGAGATTGCGGAATTGGTTTTGGAAGTACCGAGGTATTTGTGCAGATCGTTTGATCCGCCGAGTGTGCGACCGGTGAAGGCGTCGAATTTGCGGCGTCCGACCGATTGCAGCACGCTTGGGCTGTATTGATTGACATCGAGCAATTGTCCTTCGCCGCGTGCCTGAATGCT
>JBBQXB010000013.1:0-64710 GCA_038210015.1 Tepidisphaerales bacterium | reverse complement strand
CAGCCGTGAATACCCCGCGACCAGCGGCACCGAACGGCTACTGGCAGCGTGGCCTGATGATTTTCGCGAGCAACGCCTGCCGGTTGAATCTCGCGATGCCGAAATCCACATCACTGGATTGGTCGGCCTGCCCGAACTCGCCACGCAGACACCCAAATATCAGCACTTATACGTTAACGGTAGGCCGGTCCGCGACAAATCGCTGATGCACGCGCTGCGTGAGGCCTATCGCGGGCTGACCGAACCGGGTCGCCACCCCGCTGCGATTATTTTGATCAATCTGCCGCCGGGGGATGTTGATGTGAACGTACACCCGACTAAATCCGAAGTGCGGTTCAAAGATGGAGGCCGACTGCACGGGTTGGTGCTGAGTAGTGTGAGGCAAGTTCTGCTGGGCAATGATCTTACGCCCCGAGCCACGCCGCGCAAGGCCGAAACGATCCCCGACGAAGAACGCCAATCGATGCAGGAAAAATTGGCGGGGTTTTTCAAATCCGCGCCGCCATTCCCCGCAACCGCTGCTTCGGCGCGTGATTTTGGTACGGAGGCGGGCAATTACCAGCGTGATCTGCCGTTGCCCGCTTGGACGTCCGCCCGGTCGTTGCCGCCAATTCCACACATCGGCGGATCATTTGAATTGCAAACCGAGCAAACGCAGCAGCGGATGGATTACGCGCCACCCCCTGCCTCGCAATCGGTTTCCTCTGTGCCCGCTGATGTGCTTCGCAATGCGATTCAGTTGCACAACAGCTATCTGGTCGTCGAATCGGCAGAGGGCATGGTCATCATCGACCAGCATGCGCTGCACGAGCGGATCATCTACGAAGACCTGCTCGCCAAGGTCACCGCCGGTCCTCTAGAAAGTCAGCGGATGTTAATTCCGCAGACCTTTTCAGCGTCCGCACGTCAGATCGACTTGCTTGAACAGATCGCACCATTGCTCGCCAAGCTGGGCGTCGAAGCCGAACCCTTCGGACCCGATACGATCGCGGTGCAGGCTTTTCCGTCCTTCCTCGATCGACTCGAACCCGCCCAATTCGTGCAGGAATTGTTAGAAAAAGGCGAACAGGAATTACTCGATCTGCATGAGGAAGAGTTGCTGCACGAGGTGTTGGACATGATGGCGTGCAAAGCCGCGATCAAAGCCGGAGACCCCTTGACGCCTCAGGAAATCGCAGCGCTGCTGGCGCGTCGGGAATTAGTCGAGCGCTCCAGCAACTGCCCACACGGCCGCCCGACAACGCTCAAACTGTCCATCTCGGATCTTGAAAAACAATTCAAGCGCACTGGGTTCTGAGTCGCTTGGCAGCGAGCGTCGTCGGACACTTTTCAGACTATACAAACCTATCACGCGGCCGTAGATCGTTTACTTGATCGCAAAGACCTTCACACTGGCTGCATAGTCGTTCACGTCGTAACGTTTCAGCAGATCGCTGAGGTTGGTATGGAGCGTGGCGCCTTCTTCTCGCTCAGTGTTTGTGTTCGAACCGCAGCCACAACTGGATTTTGCGATCGCGAGGCTGGAAACTGTGCGAGAAGTAACCGAAACGCCTTCACTCATCGCCGGTGAGCAGCAACCCGATTGATTTTCCAATTTCGCGTAGGCATTCAGATCGGTCTTGCTGTCCTGCACCATGACTTCCCTAAATCCGGCATCACGCAGTTGCTGCACATAATCCTCGATCAATTCTGCTCCAGCGATGCACCCGACGTAGGCGCTGATATTTGATTTCAGCGCATCGGGCAGCGGTTTTTTGAGAGCGATATCGCTGGCGGCGAGTCGCCCGTCTGGCTTGAGGATGCGATAAATTTCGCGAAATACAGCTGATTTATCTGGTGCCAGATTGATCACGCAATTGCTAATCACGCAATCAGCAGAGTTGTCGGCAAGCGGGGTCCGGTCGATCGTTGCCAGGTGAAACTCGACATTGGCGTAGCCGCCCTCCGTGGCGGACCGTTTGGCGCGGTCGATCATTTCGGGGGTCATGTCAATGCCGATCGCTTTGCCGCTCACGCCGACTTTTTGCGATGCTAGAAACACGTCCAGACCGCCACCTGAACCCAGATCGACGACGGTTTCGCCGTCGCGAATCGACGCGATCGCGGTGGGATTGCCACAGGACAAGCCCATATTGGCGGCTTGCGGGATGGATGATAATTCTTCGGTGGAATATCCGAATGCCTCGGCCACGGCGCGAACGCCTGCATGCGCGTTTGATAACTGACTCGCTGCCACTGCACCGTACTGCGACTTCACCGCCTGAGTCACCACGGTCTTATCGTTTGAATGATCCTCTGAACAACAATCTGACGTGCAACACTGGGTTTTCGATTCCATCACAAACTCCATAAACAAAGTTTCAATCTGTACTGAACAACAACGATACGCGCACATCGCAATTACACAGGCGATGCCGCTGCCTCTGTGCGATTGAGTTTGGGTTGCCAGACTCGCATCGCATCGCCGATTTCGTCGCGTATGCTGCGAAACACGCGAATTATTTCATCGTCAGACCCCGTGGCTTCGGCAGGATCTTCAAACGGTAGATAATCTTTGCTAAACGCGCCCGGCCAGATGCGTGGGCAAGTGCCGTTCGCACGATCGCAAACAGTGATGATGTGCTTCACGGGGCGTTTGCCCAGATACTGATCCAGTTGCTCCGGACGATGGGTGGAGATGTCGATGCCGATCTCATCCATCACCTGCACCGCCAACGGATGCACAAAAGGTTGCGGATCTGTTCCGGCAGAAGCGACCTCGAATTGGGCAGCTTGAAAATGCCGCAAAAAGCCCTCCGCCATCTGGCTTCGACAGCTATTGCCGGTGCATAGAATCAACACGAGAGGTTTACTTCTGTCCATCACATTTCCTCATAAAAAAAGCCTGCATACATTCGCATAAACAAATATACTTACCTAAAAAAATTAGCAGCACACGGCGGACTTGCAATCGCTTCGTTTCAGTTGCTTGATGTCGCGATGATAAATCAAATCACCTTTGAATGCGTAAGTGAGACACGCAATGAGTTGCGTATGAAACTCGGAATTGCAACTCGCCAATCGGTAATGATGCCAAAGACCTTGTTTGCGCGCCCGTACAAGTCCGTTCTTGCGTAGATACGCCAGATGCCGCGATACCTTCGCCTGCGGCAAATCCAGTACCGACATCAAATCACACACGCAGGTTTCCCCGGCAATAAGGAGATTGAGGATTCTCAGCCGCGTGCGATCGGAACAGGCGCGAAATAAACCCTCTACCGTCGGTGTGCTGCGAGCGATAGTTCCGGTATCGGGCATAAATAAATTCGAGTGGATTACATTCGCACAAACGATTATAGTAAAGACTTCTCACATGTCAACTTCTATGGTCGTATGTTGCGAAATCTGCGTTGGAGTAGGTATGGGTCATGTTGTTGTCGTGGAAGTTGGCGGCGCAGACTGCGCAGCGCTGCTGGCGCGTCGGGAATTAGTCGAGCGCTCCAGCAACTGCCCACACGGCCGCCCGACGACGCTCAAACTGTCAATCTCGGATCTTGAAAAACAATTCAAGCGCACTGGGTTTTGAGTCGCGATCGCGAGATGCGAGATGCGAAGGATTGTATGTGTAGCCGCGAGCGTAAGCTTTCGCGTGATTGTCAGACGTGATATGACGGTCATCACGCGCGAGCTTACGCTCGCGGCTTTCCCGGATGAAGACCTCGGAAACCTCGCGGAACAACTGTTACGATTACCTTCACCGATCAACCCAAGGGATTTTCACCGGGCGGAGTGGGTTCTGGCGCTGGGGGCGGAGGCGGAATCGGATCGGGCTGCGGTGCCGGAGGAACAGGCACCGGCGGTGCAGGCGACGGATCAGGCTGTGGTGGCGGGATCGGATCCGGCGCGGGTGCTGGCGGAGGCGGCGCTGGGATCGGCGCGGGGGCCGGGGGTGGAGGCGCTGGAATTGGATTCGGGGCGGGTGGCGGCGGTGCGGGGATCGGTTCGGGTGCGGGTTGTGGCGACACCGGAGGCGCTGGGGCGGGTTCCGGCGGTGGAACGGGATTCGGCGCAGGTGGATTCGGGGATGGCGGGTTCGGGTTCGCCCCGATCGGTGGCATTCCCGGGACTGGTTGGATCGGGCCGCCGGTTGATCCGGTAGGTGTCGCTGGAACGTATGGCACGGGGTCGGTTTCGGTGATCGTTTCGGTTCCGACCGCGGGGTTATTCGATCCCTGCAATACCTGAATTGTTTCGGTTTGCTTTTCCTCCATCGCCAATTGCAGGGCAGTCTTGCCGTCATGATCGCGAACTGCCGGGTTCGCGCCGGCTTGCAACAACACGCGCACGATGTCGGCGTGATTGTCATCGGCAGCGTACATCAACGCGGTCCAGCCGTCTTCGTCTTGAAGATCGACCGTCGCACCTTTACCCACCATCGCCTGTACGATCGACAAATCTCCGTGTTCGGCAGCGAACATCAACGGCGTCAGGCGATCGTCGTCGCGGGCATTGACGTTCGCCCCGGCCTGGATCAACGCCAATGCACTTTGGGTCGCGCCTTTATTACATGCGAAATGCAAAGGCGTCTGCATGTCTTCGTCGACGGCTTCCAAATACGCACCGCGTGCGATCATGTACCGCACGGCTACCACGTTGTCTAGCAGAACCGCTTCATGAAGCGGGCTGTTGTTGGTGCTATTTTTGACATTAATATTCGCGCCAGATGCAGCGGTTGAATCGAGTTCCGCCTGGCTGGACGCTCGCGCGGCGCTAAACCACGGGTTCGCCGATTGGGATGATCCACCTTTAAACAGGTTACATCCACCCGAAACGGCAGCGGCGAGGATGATCGCGGTCGAATAGCTTTTCAAAGTTTTACGGTTCATGGCGAGTCCTTAGTTAAAGGTTAAGCAACATTCTGCTCTTTCAAATCGCTAACGTCCATACACTACGCGACCAATTTTTGAGTGTCATTCGTAACGCGGAATTAGCTTGGCAGACTTTCACGCCACACGCCTCACGCCACAGCCCAGTCTATCTGCCATAATTTCGGGGGTTCAGGAACAAATTATCGTGCCCTGGCACGATCACGTCGGCGATGTCGTAGACTTCCTGCAACGACTCTTTTGCCTGCTCCAGATTAAAACACCCCGGCAGCACTTGCCCGGCCAACAGATGGTCCAGCGTCGGAACTGCATCGGTTGCGATCAATACCGTATGCGTCGTGGCGCTAATCAACAACCCGCATGTGCCAGCGGTGAAACCAAACAGCGGGAACAGATCGACCTGTTGAGCTAATTTATCATCCGCGGGTTTGTAGGTCGCGAGTTGATCGATCTCACGCTGAATCACGGCGCGGTCTTCGGCGTCTTCGGATTCTTCCTGCAAATTTTCGAGGTACTTAAGTGACGTCTGCAATTCAATCTCGTGCATCAGCCGGTTGGCTTTTTTGAATGCATCGGCACCGGCGCGGTGGGCAGGACGCGCGGTGGTCGCGAAAATCGTGTCGATCTGATCGGGTTTCAGGCCGGTCCGCTCAAACAATCGGGCTGCGATCGCCGCTGCGGGCAGACCGGGATCGATCAGGATATTCCGCTTTTCGGTTCGCACTAATGTGCAGGTGGCGTGTGGCGTACGAAGGGCTTCAGTTTCTTTCCAGAGTAAATTACGGGATAAAGCACCAATGCTGATGACATCTACGCGAACTTGTGACATGACAATAGGTTATGACACCCGGCCAACGCTGGCAACGGTTGGGCTGAGGGGATTACTGTGGGTGAGCTTATTGCTGTTGGGATTTCCCGGTTGCGCTCCACACTCGCAAAGCGAAATTCGCTACGAACGCATCGGCTATTGGCAGTGGCAGGATATCGTTGGAAGGCAGATCGCGACCGAACACTATCTGTTGTATACGACGCTCTCGGATGAAGCATTGATCCAGCGGCTATGCCGCGTCATGGAATCTGCACACAAACAGTACGCGATGCTCGCGCCAGCGATTCCGCCGTCTGATCGAAAACTGCCGTTATACGTTTTTGCGACTTACGACCAGTGGTCGCGTTACACTGTCGCAACCACTGGCAACGATGCCAACGCCTATTTATCGGTATTGAACGGCGGATATGCGGTCAAGGATGAATTTGTCTGCTGGGTGAGCAATGAATCAGATATGCTGACCACTGCCGCGCACGAGGGGCTGCATCAATTCGTAGCCAGACATTTCCAAACCCGCCTGCCGCCAACAATCGAAGAAGGCCTGGCAGCGACATTTGAGACATACTCGGTGGGTCGTGAAGTGATTACATTTGATCCTGCCACCAACATCCGGCGTCAGTCGGCGCTTCGCGAGGCGATTTCAGGCAAGTATTTAATTCCGCTGGAAACGCTTTTGAAAATCCATGCCGGCGATTTGCGCGATCGCGGACCATTATTGCGGGAGGCTTACTATGCGCAGGCTTGGGCATTGGCGTCGATGCTCAGGCGTCACCCGGCCTATCGGGAACCATTCATCACAATGATGAATGCCGCAGCGACGGGTAACACGACCATCGAGGTAGGCAGAAATGATGGCAGTCAGCTCTATTATGTGGATCGTATCAAACCTTTTTTGCAGAAGTATATCGCACCGGACTGGCAGCAATTTGAGTCTGCTTATCAGAAAGCGGTACACGAACTCGCCACCCCTGCGGATCAGACACCGACATCGCATTAAGGGCTGAAAACGGCATGACGCGTTAATTCGCCAGAGTGCGCTAAAACGCTGGACTTCATTTTGATGTCGCGTGAACAAAAATTTATTTGGTCTGGCGTTATGCACACGCTATAAACGGGCTATGTCCCAAGTCGCCACAGAATGTTGCCGTCGCCAATGTTATTTTAACGGGCGTGTTCAAGGGGTTGGATTTCGGTACACCACGCGCAATATCGCGATAAATTATGACGTGTGTGGATTTGTGCGGAATCTGAACGATGGCAGGGTTGAACTAGTCGCGGAAGGCCCGCCTACAGAGGTGGAACATTTCATCGATTCAGTTGTCGATCGCATGCGCAGCTACATCCAGAACATGGACACCCGCGAAGGACCGGCATCCGGCGAATATTCGCAGTTCATCATTTCAAGGTAATCATTTCAAGGTAGATTTTTGACAATAATATTCGCCACAGATCAACGCAGATGCGACATGAATCTTTGCATTTCATGTCTGACTCGGCGCCAGGCGTAAGCGAAACCAAAATCGTAGTAATTTTGGGTTTTGGTAGATAGCCTTCTCCCCAACATTATCCTTGTCGCGCCAATTCCGTAAACCGCTGGCCGCGAAATTCAAAGTTTGCAAATTGTCCGTAGCTCGCAGTTCCCGGAGATAATAGAACCACATCACCTGATTTCGCAATGCTGCGCGCTTTTACAACCGCAGTATCCAGCGTTTCAACATACGTCGCATTCGCGCAGCGCTCTGCCAGCATCAAACCGATCTGCCCGATCGTCAGCACCTTTTTACATCGTTTGGAAAGATGCGCGCACATCGCATCCCAGCTTAATCCTTCTTTAAGTGATCCGCCGACGATTTGAATGACCGTTCCCGGCGTGAACGAATCGCAGGCGATGATCGCGGCTTCTGGAATCGTCGCGATTGAATCGTTGAAGTATCGCACGCCGTAGGATTCATGTACCAACTGCAATCGGTGCGGCAAGCCAGGGAAATCCCCGATCGCACGTTGGGCATCATCAAACGATACGCCGCTGGCGAGATAAGCCGCCTGAGCGTTCTGCTGGTTGTGTTGACCCGGCATACACAGATTAAATGGTGCAATCATTTCATCCGGATAAATCTGAACGCTCACGCCAGCGCAGGTTGGGAAGGTATCGGAAATCATGTCGCGACGACGGATGACTCTATCACCCGGCTTTTGAAAGCGGGTGATGTTACGCTTGGCATCAATGTATTGCTCCGCAGACCCGTGCCAGTCCAGATGATCCTGTCCGAGCATCGTCACGGCAGCGACATTAGGCGACCAGTTGCGCAAACCGAGATAATGCAGCATATAACTCGAAAGTTCGAGAACGACATGCGAATCGGCATTCATCTGCGGCAAGTCAGAAAGCAGCGACTTACCGATGTTTCCGCCGAGGTAGGTGGGTAGTTGCGATTGCAATATCAAGTGCAGCAACGCTGCGGTGGTGGACTTGCCCTTTGTGCCGGTCACGCCAAAGATTTTCCCAGGGCAGCGTTCGACAAATAAACAGATTTCGGTTGTGACCGGCACATTGGCAGATCGTGCCGCCTCCAGCAATTCGTGCTGAGGTTTGACCGCGGGTGAAGCAACAACCAAATCTGCATCGGTGAAATCGGCGATACGCTGTTGATCGGCACCGAGTCGAAACGCGATCGGCAACCCGTCGAGTTGACGAACTGAATCAGTGAGACTTGCAGCGTCGTCGCGATCCGTGACAAGCACTTTCGCACCCTGCCTACAAAGCCATTGCGCAACACCGATCCCCCCGCCGAACCGACCGAGGCCGAGCACCGTCACACGTTTGTTCTTCAGATCTTCCATGATCGACGCGAATCATACCGCAGGTTTGGTTGCATTCCAGCCCGCCCGTTTCGCAAGCAATTGAGCGCGATGAAGCCATACAGCCGCGTCATTGCCGTAGCATGAAAAACGATTCCGGCAGCGCGATCACCTTCGTGCGTGGCGGCTGATCCGGCGACGGGCTGCCGATCGCGATCACCCACCGATACCCCGAATGCGATGGCTTGGCATCATACAAAATAATCCGCGCGTTCTGATCAGGCAGCAAAATCCCGTCGCGGGTATAGATGTACGGCTCATGCGATACAGGACAGTTCAGATCGCTGACGCCCATTTGTTTGGCGTAAGGTGCAATCCCTGACAAATCTTGCGGCAAATCCTTGTGTTCCAACAGATACATCAAAAACAGGCCGCTAATGTCGTGTAGGTTGGTCGCGCAGGGGTCGGTGTTGCTGATCGGCGCCTGCTCAATATGCGATGGCGGCGACTGCGTGGGACCTTTTGTTTTTGCGCAGCCACAGACTGCGACGATCATCATACAGATCGCAATCAGGCGCATCATCATTTGGACTGCTCCTTGGGCATATCCGTTGCATCATGCGTCGGCGGCACGACTGGTGCAACCGGCGCGCCGCGTTGCAAACCTTCTTTATGCTCTTCATACACGCCTGGTGCGACCGCGCCGGGTAGCAATTTGGTCCCGCCGACTTCTTCCTTGGACATGCCGGGGATGTCATCCGGATCATTCGCAACGTGCGGGGTAAGGAAAATCAGCAACTCGGTCTTCGATTTGTTCTTCACCGTGCGTTTGAACAATTCCCCGATCAACGGAATATCGCCTAAAAACGGAACTTTATTAACCGATTCGGTCACGCGGTCTTCCATCAACCCGCCGATCACGATTGTCTTGCCGCTGCGCACGCCGACGCGGGTTTGTGCCGACCGCTTGGCGATGATTGGCTGGGACGCGGTATCGCTGATCGCGACTGTTTCGCCGGTCAGCGTGCTGATTTCAGGTGCGACATCCAGAATGACAAGCCCATCAGGATTGATCGACGCGATCACGTCCAGCAGGATGCCGACATCGCGATACTGCAACGTGTTGATCGTCTGGCCGGTATCGGTAATGCGGCTATTTTCGATCAGCGGCACTTCCTGACCGACGGTAATCGACGCCAGTTGGTTATCCGATGCGAGAATGTAAGGACGCGAGAGCACATCCAGCTTGCCCTGCGTTTCAAGCATGCGGATCGTCGCCTGGAAGTCGGTTTCCAGTAGTTGCACAACCAAGCCTGTACCGTTTTCGGGGATACCGGGGATTTGAAAATTGGTGCGTCCCTGCTGGCCGTTGCCGTTGGTGCGAAGGTTGAGTGCTGAAAGCTCTGCGCCGATATCACTGCCGTTGCTGTGCGTGACTTCTGCGAGCAACACTTTGATCAGTACCTGACGAACCGGCTTATCCATCTCATCAAGCACCGCTTTAACGCGATCATAATTTGACGGCGCAGTACGGATGAGCAGTGAATTTGTATCGGTGTCTGCGATGATCGACACCTGCCCCGCCAAATCGCTTGCGGTTGCCTGCGCAGCGGCCGAGACATTTCCCCCACGGCTTGACTGCGTGCCGCCGAAAGTCTGCCCGCCGGTGCGGGCTGATCCGGTGCTGGTTCCGCCGAGTGTTCCGAAACTACCTGTACCGGTTGATCCCCCTCGCGAGGATGAAGATGTGGTTCGTCCGCTAGTGCCAGATCCGGTTGAGGAACGGGCGTTTCGCAGTGTGTCGGCGTTACTGGTGCTCGCTCGATTGGTGATCGCGGTACCGTTGAACAGGCCATTCAGTACCTGTTCGACATTGAAGGCCTGTGCGTTTTTCAATCGGTAGACATAGACCGTTTCTTCAGCCGCCGGATTGTTATCAAGCTCTTTGACAACTTCACCCACGGTAACCAGCAGATCGCTAGGGCCAGTGACGACGATCGAGTTGGTTCGTTCATCGGCACCGGCAGAGACTTTGCCCGTGCGGTTTTGCTGTTGATTTCCGCCACGCGCCGCTTGGATCATTGCTCTGAAACCTTCCCCCGGGCCGCCACCACCGCCTCGTCCACCACCTCCACCGGCGTTTTCACCGCCTTGATTTTGCTGGGGTCGGGTCGCATCAAGATTGCCGAATACGTCATTAATCAACTTCGCCGCTGCGGTTGCGGTTGCGAATTTGAGTTGGAAAACTTTCACATCAACCGCCGAAGCAACCGTCGTATCCAGCGCCGCGACGATTTCGACCACGCGCCGCACGTTGGCAGAGGTATCCGTGATGACCAGTGCGTTGCTCGAAGCGTTGGCGGTGAAGTCGGCCTCGGAACTAACCAGCGGCGCAAGATCGGTTTTAAGCTGCGTCGCATCGGCAAAACGCAGCGGAATCACTTGCGTAATCAATTCGTCGGTCTTGACGATCTTGGACGGATCGCTTCCTGATCGCACGGGAATGTTCAACCGCTTGGCGGCGTCTTTGTTGACGATTTTCAGCACGCGCTCTTGCTGGATCGCAGCGTATCCTGCGTTGCGCAAAACGGTGTTCAGCAGCGTCACCGCTTCCTCTCCCGACACCGGTTGCTTGCTGACGAGCGTGACCCTTCCCTCAGGTTTAACTTCTTTGACGACAATAAACCCCGCCGCTGTGGAGAGTTCATCGAGAATGACGTCGATCGACGCGTCAACGAAATTAAGCGTCATCCCCGATCCATTTTGCTTGGTGACGCCGGTTAATTTTTTGACCGGCGCTTCTGGCTGCGCCGATGGCGTCGTGAGGATCGCGGGATCGACCGCAGGCGACGTAGACGCAACCGCAGGCGCATCTTGCGCAAGCGCGCCCGCTGTCAGCTGCGCCGCGACCACCGATGCCGCCAATGCGACACGCCATGAAATGAGAGTGTTATTCATCGAAATATCCTTGCTATTTTCCGCCGTTAAGTTTTCGCAACCGCATTCGTTCTTCGACACTAAGCGACCCACCGCTGGCAGGTGGTGTGGCACCGGACGTCCCTACTTCCGCAGAGGCACCGGGTGTAGCCGTTTGCGCAGTGGTAGGCGCGACCAGCACAGGTGAAATTACTTTCTGCCGTGTGCCTTCAAGATTCTGTCCGATCTCAATCCACTTGATATGCCCGCTTTGCTCGTATGCAACCGCGTCAATCACAATCTCTGCCAGCGTGCCCATTGCCAGCGCTTCACCTGGTGCGACTCGCAACATTCCCCCGCCTACTTTTTCAAAATAGGCGCGAAACTCGTTGTCTTCGATGACCACACCACGCAGGATGATTTGCTTTTCCGGCGATTCGGGGGCTGAGACTGTTGTCGGCCGTGTTGTTTCACGCGTGGTCGGTTCTCGCGGTTTGGATCGTTCGCGTAAAAAGATGTTGCGCTCAGAAATCACGCCATATTTTTCATCGAATTCCGACTTGCGATCCTGCGACATCGCCGTCGAGTTACATAAGATCGCAAGTGCGGCACACGCCAGCGGGCCATTCAAAAATTGCGATTTTTTCATTGGAAGACCTCCGTCGCGCCAGGCTGCTTGGCGACCTTATCCGGGACTGGGGGTGGATCAAAAAGCGTGGCGATTCCGAATTGGATCGCCAGATCATCCGTGCCTTCTTTTCTGGCAGTAATTTGCATGTCACTGATTCGCAAAGGAATGGTTGAGGCTTGGATGTTATTGATAAATCGGGTTGTGCGGAACATGTTGCCGGTGGCAGCAACACGAAGTGTGATGCGATAAAAACCGCTGACTTTTTCGCTGCGCTCGGGTTTGATCGATTGCAAGGACAAACCCGCCGACTGCGCCGCATCGCGAACCCGATCCAATAACTGTCCTTCCGCCGCAGAGGCGTCGGATTTCAGCGCGTTTCCCGTCATTTCCTGCCATCGACGCTTGGCGGCCTGATCGGTCTTGCGCAGGTTATCCGCTTTCACGATCTTGGTCTTATGATCCTCAATTAACGCAGTGGCTTTATCCAATCGCGTGAAATAAGGAGACAGCAACACTTGAAACAGCAGCATGCCGCCGATCACCACACTGGCGACTATGGCGATCTGTTTTTCTCGCTTGGATAGGGTCATGGTGCCACCTGCACCGAGTTGAAGATAAAGCTGATCGACCAGGCGATTTCCCCGCCCTTGCCGCCGGACTCGCGAAGATCAAGCAGTTGCACGTTCGCAAAGCTGCGGTCATTCATCAGTCGATCCCGCAACGCAAGAATCAGACGCTGCTCGGTTGATTTTCCCTGCATCTGCCCGTCCCCGCCGTCACGCAGCGTGATGGTCGTGACCCATATCGGTTCGTTATAGTTGAACGACATCGCAAGTCGTTTGGCGCAATCGAGATAGCCCGACCGGTTTTCAAAATAGGCACGGCCAACGCGGAATCGTTGCAGACTAGCCTCGGCTGCTTTGACCTCTTTGGCTTCGCCTTCGATTTGTTTGGACAACGCCAGTTCCTCTGCCTCGCGCGATTGCACCGTCCAGACCAATGCTACGGTTCCGAGGACCACCGCCGCTGCGCACAGGATCCCAAGATAGGTCCCGCGGCCGAATCGCCTGGTCTTTTCGGCTGCGAGCCGACTGTTGATAAAATTTACAGGCAGATTCCCGATATCAAGCCCCATCACAGACAACGCCACCGATGGCAGATGCGACTGCGCTCTGAATGTCAACGTATTGCCGTTCATCGCAGCCGGGTCGAGTGTCGCATTTAAATCCTGCAACGAGACTAGTTCGGCTTGCACACCAATCCGCGCTTCAAGCGCGTCTCGATCGCGTGCAGTCAGTCCGATGCCGTCATTGATTCGCACTCTGCCGGTTTGTGTGCGCATCGCAAGGATGCGGGAAAGCTCCACACTCAGTTGATTCATATCCGCCGACGCCAGCGGTCTGAGCGTGCGAGCAACCCCATTTTGCCATTGCACGAACTCGGCCTCGCCTGCGCCGATTTGAAGCATCGCATGATCGGCTTCCAGCAATGCCGATGTCGCCAGCGCGGTCGGGCAGATCGCCACCAGTTGCAGCTTTGCGGCCTCAATCAACTTTTGAATCTTCGCCACTTGCGTTCGCAACATCCCGACCAACAGCACCTTTTGTGACCCGGTTTGAATCTCCCCGGCGGTATCCACCAGCAGCGAATCGGTCTCGGCGGTGGACATGCGCTCGGCTTGAAGGCGCAGAATGGAGGTCGCTTCAGTCAGACCCACTGGCGGGAAATCTTTTTCCTGCGCGATCACCCATTTTGCCGGTACGCCGACGATGACCTTTGCGCCATCCATTTGATGCTTTTCAAGAAATTGCCCCAGCGCCTGGCCTGTCATTTCGGGTCGATCCAACAAAGGCGTGCTGGATTCAAAGTAAGAAATTTTTCGGGTCACGCGAGCGCTGGCGCGTTGTTCGGTCAACGCGCAAGTGATGTCGCGGTCGCCGAAAGTCAGTGCGAGAATACTTGATCCACCGATTCTCATTTGCGAGTGCCTCCCTGTGTTGATTTGAGCGAAGCCAAAATCGTCTGATCTAATGGCCAGCCACGATCGGTCAGATCACGCCGATAGACAATTCTTGGCGTGGTCGGCGAAGTATCGACAACAATTTTGATGTGCTTAAACGCCCGCCCATCGCGACTGGCCGCCACGATGTCGGCAGAGAACTGTCGCCCGCGTCCGGTGATGAAGTTACCCACGCCCACACTTTTGTCTTTCAACACGTTAAACACCCAGGCGGTGGACGTGGGATTCGTCGATATTTCACTTGAACGTCTTGCCAGCAGCGCCTCGACGTCCGACTCGCCGATGCCAGGCAGCGTCAGCAATACCTCGCGCGGCGCGGTGTTGACATTGATGACGGATTGCAATGGACGCACGGCGAGATAATCGCTGACGAGCACAAGTTCGTCGTAGGTCATCCCGCCTAATACCGCCAGATGAAAAATATCGATCAATGGCCGGGTGCCGACGGCGTTCATGATCGCGTCGCCGCGAGAATCGCTGATTTTTTCGCGTAAAATACGGCGGGTGTCAGTTCGCTGGGTATTGATATCGGCGCGCGCCGTCCCGTCCGCTGCGGTGTTCGAGGGTCCGCCCCAAACGGTGAAAAAATCCGCCAATCCGTGTAATTGATAATAGTCGGTGGTGATATTCGAAGCCGACGCTGGCGGTCCATAAAGCAATTCGCGGGTCATGCCGTTGACCAGCAGCAATTCTTCGACGGCTTCAAACGTTGCATTCTTAGCGCGATAGCCATCCGGGCGCGATAGATAGGTGCCGCTCTCGGCACCGTTGGCGGTGGGATTGTCATCCTCATCGCGCCAATCGACGATCGCGCCGGCGATCTCATCGGTCATGCCGGGCAACGCACGAAGTGATTCGTAGGATGCCACCTTAAGGTTGAGTTTGGATGTTTCATCGACCAAACCATAGGCGGAAAGCGTGTCGTCGTCGTAGGTTGGCCGGGTGATCCAAAAGTATCCATCGCCCACAGGGATCTTTTCAAAATCGGCTTCGGTCAGATCGTCGAGTTGATCGCGATAATTGGTTAGAATCGAAAGCACATACTGCTCAGCCCCGCGTGCGATCGCGTCGGCCTCGCGGGTTGCAGTTGAATTTGCGGCCAGCGCCAGATCGACCCGGGCATTCCGGCCAAGTGTTAACGCCATCGCCGCCAGCGCGAACAGCACCACCATCGCGACGATCAACACGCTTCCACGCATATGATGTTTATTGCGCATCGGTCGTCTCCGGTTCTGCCGCTGCGGCGCATGGGAGCGTGATGATGCGGGTGATCGAATAAGGCTCGGTTGCGGATCGGTCGCGGACGGCTTGCTTGCGAAGGGTCACTTCAATCGCAAACGGCAAAATGTCTTGCTGTAACAGCGAATCCCATTCACTTCGCCATGTCGATCCATCGTAGAACCGTACTGAAAAACCGACGATATCGCGCGACAGCACTTCAGTATCGGGTTCGGGAATCGGCGATGCGAGCAAATTACGCGTCACATTTCGGATCAGCACCGAACCAGATCCGTCTGTCTGCAATGTGAACTTAATTCGACGAAAGCCTTCAGAGAGCTGCGAAGTAATATCCCGGTCGCGTCCAAGGCAATAGAAATCCAACGAATCGGTTTCACGTCCCGGCGAACCCATCGCGTGACCGTCGAACGGACCCGACAACCATTGGCCGGGCACGATGATCGACTCCAGATCACGTTGAATCAGATCCATCGTGATCGTCAGCGATTGGATGTCCGCCATCTGGGATCGGGCGGAGTTGCGGGCTTTGAATCCGGTATTCATCGCCGAATAAAGCGCCAGCGCCATCATCGCTGCGATCGCGGTGGACAAAATCAGTTCCAAAAGTGTGAAGCCCGATCGTTTCATGGGGACACTCCCGCTTGCGCGCTGGCAGTGGAAGATGCGACCACGACCATCGTGCTGAGCGAGGTTGAGCGCTCAACCGAACGCACGTTCCACGACACGCGAACGGTGACGATATAAACGCCAAAATCACCGGTCGTAAAACTGCTTTCCCACCGATATTCTTGCCATTGCAACCCGAAATCACCCGTGCCGGTGAATCGCGAACTGTCGGCGTCCAATGCGATTTCCGCTAATTTCATCTGTGCCAGTTCGACGGATTCCGCGGTATGTCGGGCGCTAGCGCTGGCTTGCATCGCGGTGGAAAGCGCGAGCAACGCGGCGGGCAGAATCACGCCAAGCAACACCATCGTCGCCAGCACTTCGGGCAATGTGAACGCATGATTTTTTGCTCTCATGGTTCAGCTCCGATCACTTTGAACGGTTCTGCCGGCGAAGATGATCCGATTCGCACGACTTCGCCGCGCGGGGAGGTGATTTGCACAACCGCAGGCGTGACGCGGGCGTCGGGATAGAAGCTGATCATCCCGTCGGTACTCCCCTGCATCACATCCAATGTACAACCCGCTGGCAGCTCGACAGCATTTGCCCACTCGCCCCGCAGCGCCACGAGCGCACCGTCGGTGCGGGTGGAAAGTGCATAGGAGTTGGTATTGCGATCGAAGGTCATGACGTATTCGGTTGCATTCAAAATTGCGCTGCTCCGCGCGTAACGGGTGGTAGCAAGAAAATCATCCGTTGCGTTTCGCACCTTTGCTCCGTCACTCCAGCCTTTCAATGCCGGCGCGGCGAGCGCGACGGTCAGGCTGATGATCAGCAGTACGACGACCAGTTCGATCAGCGTGAAGGCAAAACGATGATGACGATCAGACATCATGTCTAGTTCTTGATGTCATCATCTGTACCCGCGCGGCCATCGGGGCCGGACGAATGCAGATCAAAGCTACTCGGATTGTCCTGACCCGGATTGCGAAAATCGAAGGGATTTCCCCATGGGTCTACCGGAACGCCTTTTTCAAGATACGGCCCGCGCCAGTTGGCAACGCCGGCGGGTTGTTGGATCAACGCGCCGATACCTTCTTCGGTGCTGGGCAATCGACCGGTATCAATTTCAAACGCGCTGATCGCGGTGGATATGCGAGAGATATCCGTTTTGGCGGCTGTCTCTCTCGCTTGTTGCGATCGGCCTGTGAATTTTGGAATCACCAGCGCCGCCAGCACGCCGAGGATTACCAGAACCAGCAACAATTCAATCAATGTGAACGCACGATGACCGTACCATAGGATCGGCATATTTTTACCAAGCTTCATGGATGAAGTGCCATCGAAACGTCCCGTTTCGCGACTACGCGTGAAGGGCATTCTCTGTGTCTCTGGGTCTCTGTGGTTAATCATTGTCTTGTTCCTCAGTTAATCATGTCCTGCAATGTGAACACCGGCAAAAGCATACTCACGACAACCGTGCCGATGAGACTGGCCATTAGGATCAACAAAATCGGTTCGGCCAGCGCGACCAGTGTGCGCAGGCTGCGATCGAGTTCGGTTTCATAGGTTTGGGATAGACGGATCAATTCCTGATCGACCCGACCTGTTTCCTCCGCGACCGAAATCATTTCAATCACGCTGGCGGGGAAAAGCCTTGGGTTGTTTGACAAGGCTTTGCTGAGGGCGATGCCCTGCTGCACCTGTTCGATCGCGAGTGTTACGGAATCTGATAGCGTCTGATTGCCAATCGCCTCTTGGGCGGTGCGTAGGCTGGAAACCAATGGAACTCCCGCGCCGATCAACGTTCCGAGCATCCGGCTGAACCGAACCAGTGCGAATCGCGCCAATACCGTGCCGAGCATCGGGGTTGCGAGCAATGCTCGTTCCATCGCTCGTCGGCCGGCATCGCTGACAAGCCATTGTCGCAGCACGACAATCGCGACGGCAATACCGGCTGCGACAAACAATCCGTACTTTAGTAATGCGGTGCTGATGGCGACGACAACACGGGTCAGCATCGGTAGTTTTTCGCCGAACTGATCGAAAATGCCGCTGAACCGCGGGATGAAAAAGGTCAGCAGAAATATCAGTACGCCCGATGCGACAAATGCCAGCACCACCGGATAAATCAAGGCTGATTTTACGCGAGATTTGAGGTCTTGATCGCGTTGGCGGAAGTCGGCGATTTGCTGTAACACGACAGGCAAAAATCCGCCGGACTCGCCAGCACGCACCATCGCGACATACACGGTTGAAAAGGTTTGCGGAAACTGCGTCAGCGTGTCGGCCAACGATTTACCGCCCACCACATCGTCGTGGATCTTCGTCCAGACCTGTTTTGCGGCGGCGTTGGAAGCTTCGCGTTTGAGTAGTGCTAACGCGCGAGATATGGATAACCCTGCCGACAAAAGATTGGACAATTCGCGCGTGAAGGTTTCGACCGATCGCTGGGAGATTTTCCCCTTGCGTTTTAAAAACACGCTTGAAGTGGATTTTGCAGTGATTGATTCCTGGATCGACACCGGCGACAAGCCTTGATTGACTACCGTATCGATCGCCACCGCGCGCGAATCGGCTGCCACCACGCCCGTGGCGCGTTTGCCTTGTCGGTCGACTGCGACATACGCAAAAGACGCCATTAAATCGCCTCCGCAGAGGTGAACCGCAGTTGATGATCTTCATCCTTTGTGTTTTGAATTAACTCATCGACGGTCGTGCGGCCTTCGGCGACGACACGCCAGCCGTCGTCGCGCAGGCTTCTCATGCCTTCGCGGGATGCGACTTTTCTTAATTCGTGGGACGGCGAGCGTTGCAAAATCAGAGAGCGAATCTCATCGCTGATCGCCATCATTTCAAACACGCCCTGGCGACCACGAAATCCGGTATTCTGACACGCCCGACAACCTTTTCCATGATACAAAACCGACGGCACCAGTTTTCCAAATCGTTCCAGCGCACGATCATATTGATCGCGAGGCAATTCTTCTTTGCAATGTTCGCAGATGATGCGCACCAGCCGCTGGGCGATGACGACTTCAAGTGAAGAGGCGACCAGATATGGCTCGACGCCCATGTCGATCAATCGCGTCGCAGCCCCGGGCGCGTCATTGGTGTGCAGCGTGCTAAAAACCAGATGCCCGGTCAACGACGCTTGCACCGCGATCTCGGCGGTTTCGCGGTCGCGAATTTCGCCCACCAGCACGACATCCGGATCATGTCGCAAGACCGCCCGTAGACCAGCGGCAAAAGTGAGACCGGCTTTGTTGTTGACCTGTATCTGATTCACGCCGCGAAGTTGATATTCGACCGGGTCTTCGATCGTGATGATCTTGCGCTCGGCATCGTTGATGACGCTTAATGCTGCGTAAAGCGTGGTCGTTTTACCCGAACCGGTTGGCCCGGTTACCAGCACGATGCCGTGCGGCATTTCGAGCACTTGATCGAAGATTCCGCGATCCCGCGCGTGCATACCAAGATGTTCTGTGCCCATCAGCGCACTGCTGCGATGCAAAATACGCAACACGACGGCTTCGCCGTGAATCATTGGGATGATCGACACGCGTACGTCGATTTCTTTGCCCCCCAGTTTAAGCTTGATTCGGCCATCCTGAGGGAGTCGTTTTTCGGCGATATCAAGATGCGAAAGAATCTTCAGACGCGAAACGATCGCGGCGTGAAAACGTCGCACGCTCGGCGGGACATTCGCTTCGTTCAGAATACCGTCGATGCGGTAGCGCAGACGCAGTTGTTCTTCAAAGGGTTCAATGTGTACGTCGGTGGCGCGGCTGTCGATGGCTTCGGTCAGTATTTGATTGACGAACTTGATGATCGACGCATCGTGGGCGGCGGATTCTGAATCCAGATCGCCGTCTTTGTCCGTATCCAGAACCTGGATCCCGGCCTCGGCGTCAAGCGATTGCAGCGTATCAGCACCGACACCTGCGATGGATTTAAGCGTGCGAGTTATTTCGGCTGCCGGTGCGAGCGCGATCGTGATGTTGCGAGCGGTCAGCAGGCGCAACTCGTCGATGCCGTTGGTCTCGCTGACGCGGGAAGTCGCGACAACGGTTGATTCGTCCGACTCTGAAACAGGCAACAGGTTGTAATGAATCAACACCCGCAAAGGAAACTTGGACAAAAATTCTTTGCTTGGCGGTTGCTTTTCGATATCAACGTAAGGGATCGCAAAGGTCTGCGACATGAAACGTAGAAGCGATTCCTCACTCAGCCCGTCGGCGGCGAGGATTGCGTCTTCCAGCGGTTTGCCTTGATCGACGAACTCGGCCGCGCGAGCGGCGGCCAAGTCATCAAGCAGGCCTGAGGCGCGAACTTGGTCGATAAAACTCATCCGTTCCTTCCGATAGTCGATCACCGGCTGAGACATACGGCGTCTGAGTCGGCGATCGACATTCGATCTATTCTTCTTGCGATCAATCGGCTGATGCGATTAGTCCAGCATCCCGGTCAGAACCAGTGTTGCTTCTTGGCGGGCGGTGAGCACTTCCTTCAGCTCTTTGCGTGCGGCGTCCAAGGCGGTCTGCGCTTTGGTGCGGGCATCGCGGTAGGCTGTCAATTTCTGATCGATTTCTTCAGCGGACGCATTTTCCTTCGCCAAAACCGTGCGTAATTCGCGGGATGCTGTTGCCAGCGGGCTGGTTTCGGTGGTGTTGTTTGCTTGATCGGGTCCGCCTCGACGATTACCGCCGAATCCACCGAACCCGCCGGCGCGAACTTCACGCTGGGCGGTCATGACTTTGGTCAATTTGGGTTCGATGACAGCCCATTCATCGTCGGGGGCTTTGAGTTCTTCTTTGATGCGCTCATTCATGCGCTTTTGCATTTCAGCGGGGTCCCAATTGCCACGCTGTCCGCCTTGCCCGCCACCACCGGGCTGGTTGTCGCGATTTCCACGATTGCCGCGATCTCCGTCGGCGTTTGGCTGGCCACCGTCCTGCGCTAGAGAAAGGGTTGATGCGCCAGCTACGGTCAGCGCTACAGTTGCGAGAATTACATTCCACGTCATTACGGTCTCCTTAAAAGGGGTAAACTTACGAAAACTCAATGGGAACTTGGTTTGGTTGTATTTCGATCCCGATCGCGACCTGGTGCCGGTTGGCGTGATAAAAACTCGTCGTATTTGACACGCTGCTCGGCGTTGAGGATTAATTTTGTTTTCTCAACCGCGATTTGGAACGCTTTTTTACCTTCGGCGTCGAGTGCGTCCTGCTTTTGTTTGCTGGCTTCGATGATTTTTTCGTAGGCGTCTTTATTGCTTGAATCAATCAGGTTAGAGATCGCTTCATCGCGTTCCTTGCGGATTTGATTGCGCTTTTCCCAACTCTCTCGCCGTCCGCCGCCAAGACTGGACCAGATTTCTTTCATTTGTTTTTGTTGATCGGGTGTCAAAGACAACTGATCGGTCAACCAGCTTTCGCGAGATTCGTGCCGATCATCGCCGGGCTTTCCATGACCTTGATTGGTCCAGACGATTCCAGACATCACGCCAGCACTGAAGGCGATGATGAAGCCCGTGATGACAATCATTTTTGTCATGGCTGACTCCGGGCAGGGGCGTGAGTCAGATCGGTGAGCATCCATTGCGCAGTGGCTTGATCAGTTGCACCCGGTTCAATATCAATCCCGATGACAGCTGCCTCCCAGTCGTGCAAAGTCGGCATCGCCTGAGCTTGGGTGCTGGTGGACACATATAAAGAAGCGACAAGCAGAATCGACGCCGCTGCGGTCATCCAACTCGCGAGCCGACGAATCGAACGATCTTGTAAAAGCCGCGTATTGCGTTGCCATTTCAATATCGCTGACATCGCTGGCAAGGGTAGTGGCGCGGATCGCAGCAAATCGGATAATTGCGACATGTGCTGCAACTTTGTTGCACAGGCATCGCAGGCACGCAGGTGCTCCGCAACGGTCTGGCGATCCAGCGGCGACAATTCATCGTCCTGAAAACGGTGCAGAAGATGGTCTGTCGGGCAAATCACGCTTAAAAAATCCTTATTTGATCCACAAAAGTTTTAGCTGCTCACGCGCCCGATGGAGGCGCGATTCGATCGTTCCACGCGGCAGATTCAGAATCGACGCCATCTGGTCGTAAGTCATGGCCTGCAATTCGCGCATCACGATCACTTCGCGATGCTCATGCGATAGTTTTTCCAGCAAAACGGCTAAATCCGCTTTGGCATCGGATGCGTTTTGTTCGTCACAGTCCGATTCACGGTCGCCGGTATGGGGCACAATCCGCAGCCAGCCACGACGCTTGCGTCTCAGCAACGCCGCCTGTCTCACCAAAATCCCGACCATGAACGTCCGCACGGCGGATCGTCCATCAAACCGGGCTTTTAATAGCGCCAGCAACGTTTCCTGAACCGCATCCTCGGCCTCGGTCTGACTTTGCGTAAGCGTTCGCGCGATTCCGTATAAATATCGACCATGTCGATCAATCAATAAGCTCATCGCATGAGCGTCTGATGAAAGGCGTTCGAGCAGTTGTTCGTCGGTCGGCTGCTCGATCATAAAACGATGCCATTCATCAATTGAGTTGCGCTGGAAGGTGCAAAACTTCCGTCAGGGACGGAAAAAAATTCGCAAAGTACCGATGGTTGCAAATTCATTTAGAGCAAACGGACAGATTTTAGTTGTATTCTACTGTTAACATGGTCAAAATAGTCTGGTCGTCGACTTGTTCCTCGGCATGGCACCCTTGATTAGACAACCAGAATACGCGGAGTGTACACGTGCGGAAGCAATTGCATCGTCTAGACGCGACCCAAAGTCGCTCGGTCCGGATTCCATCCTTGTTTGAAGTTCTTGAAGAGCGTCGCTTGCTTAGCGGAGCTCCGATCTACGATTCTGAGTTCTACCAACCCATCAGCGCGCCTGCTGCTACCAATGCGGCTGCACAATCGATCCAACTCGATGAGTTTAAGGAAGTGGCCCTCAATCTCGGCGGGATTTTCTATTACTCTCCGTTCTGGCCTTTCGCGGACGCGTTGAAAATGGAAAGCCGCGGCTTCATGCAGAACGCCGCCCGTGACTTTAACAACACGCGCGTTGCCACCGGAAATCTCGATAATCTCGGTTTTGTCATTCCCGCAGGCACTTACAACGCCAAGCCGTTCCAGAACAGCTTTCACCCCACCGGCGCGCCAAGCGGTTTATATACAGTCACCTGGCAAGGCACGGGCGATGTCACGCTTCGAGTCAGCAATGGCAATGAAGCAACGCTGGTCGATTCCGGTCCGAACCGCCGGGTCTACCGCATCACCGATGGCAGGGTTCGCATCCAAGTCAACAACGTCGCGACAGGCGGCGATTACGTTCGCGACATCCATGCGTGGATGCCCGATCCGACCGATCCGCAGAATAAATCGCTTGAACCGACCGCAGCAAATCCCAATCCCTTCTGGCATCCGCAATACATAGAACATTTGCAGGAAGTCGCCGGTGAAGCCGGTTACTTCCGGTATATGGATTGGCTTGAAACAAACGCCAGCCCGCAGGTGAACTGGGCCGATCGACGACCTGCAAACAGTGCATTCGCCAACGGCAACACCAATTATAAAGCCTTAAATGTCCCTGGAATTGCCGATACCACCAAATTCGGCGAAATCGGCGTTGCGTGGGAATGGATTATCGACCTCAGCAATCAGTTAAACGTCAGTCCGTGGATCTGCATTCCCCACGCCGCGACGGATGATTATGTCAAGCATGTCGCCGACATGTTTGCAGGCAAAGTCGCCGGTCAACCCGGTCTAAATCCGGGGTTGAAAGTTTACGTCGAACATTCCAACGAAATCTGGTCGAATGGCAGCGGATTTGCGCAAGGCGATTGGGCGTCGCAGCAATCGGTATCGCAGGGCATCACCAAACCCGCATTCAATGGCCGACGTGCGACCGAAGTATTCCGACAATTCGATCTTGCTTTCAAACTTGGCGGCCCCAACGCCGATGAGGACCGCTCGGCGATGGTTGTTCGTGTCGCAGCAGGTTTCAACAATCAAACCTCGTATAACAACAACTACCTTAATGCGATGCAGGATCGCGCTGACGATTTCGTCGGCGAACCCAATTACAACGGCCACGTCCTGGCGCTCAATACCTACTTCGCCGGCAGTTCATTCATCAAGTACCTGTTTAACGACATCGACTGGCTGAATGTCAATTACGACGACGTGAATGACCCGCGCATGCAGGAAGCGCTCGACGCTTGGATCACTCAGTTTTCTCTAAATGCAACCAGTTTCGTTCCCAGCGCCAACAAACAACTCGCCGAATCGTTCGGCATGAAATATCTCTCGTATGAAGGCGGTCCCAGCCTCTATACGCACGGCGTCTTCGTCTACATTAAAGACGGGAAAATCGTCGATTCCTCCACACCTGGCGCGAGCAAAAATTACAGTTTGTCCGAATACGTCAAGCAAAACTATCCCGACGACAATTCCATCTCCACTGACGCGGACCGGTTCACGAAGTTCGTCTTTGCGCTCAACCAACACCCCCGCATGGCTGACGTATATGCGGCGCAGATGCAGGTGTACAAAGCGCGCGGTCTCAAAACCCACTCCGCTTTCCAGGATATTTCCGGATGGAACCGCAACGGGCAGTGGGGACATAAAGAATATCTCGGCCAAACTGTTGGATACGGATTCAAAGAAGCCGTCAAATGGCAGTATCTTCTGGACTACGCAGCCGAGGAAAAATTCATCCGTGATATCGATAATCCGATCAACAATGTCCCTGCCTTACCCGCCAGCGGCGTGATCGGTTCAGTATTCGCCGGTACGAGCTTCTCTTACGATATTGATGCCGTATCACTCGGCGACGTGTCCGATCCGGCTCAAGCCACCTTCAAACTCGTTGCTGGGTATGTCCCGCTTGGCATGACGCTGACGCGTTTTGATGGCGACACCTATCGCTTGTCAGGAACGCCCTTAAAAGGCGGCACCTACAAGATGATGGTTCGCCTCACCGACGCCGAACAATAACCCGCCAACGCGATCTATACTTTCAATGTGTCCGGCGGAACGGTCGAGCAAAAAGGCATTGTCGTCACCGAAGACGCATTCGCATTCCAAAACAGCGCTCTAACCGATATCAATGGCGACGATCCCGACTTATTCGCAGGTACAGGCGATCGCACAACTTACTTAAAGTTTGATCTGCGTAATACCGTTGCAGGCAATATCAATTCAGCCATTCTTCGGCTGTATATTAAAGGGTTTGAAGGTACGACCACTCCAACAACACGTTTGCTGTATCTGGAACGAACTAGCGATTATTTGAAACTTCCTGTCGGCCAGACGCCTGAACAATGGACCGAGGATAATCTCGAATATCGCTATGCTCCAACCTCAGCCGGTTTCATTGGCACCGTCAAAACATTGCCCGCCAACCCCGCCGGATGGGTTGAGTTTGATGTTACCAATTACGTCAAAGACCCAACCGTCTTCAGCGCGACCGATGGATACATCAGCCTCGCGGTCCGCGGCGCATTATTCGGCGGGGATACGCCGTATGTTGGCGTCGATATTGCATCGAAAGAGTTCGCGGGTGGCGATTTCGCCCCAACCCTTGTGTTGAATCAGGCCGTCACGCAAACCGTGCCGCTTGTAGCAAACGTCGATCCGATCTCGCCAAATCCGCGAGTAACATCGGTTTCCAGTGCGTCGGTCACTTTCAACCGCCCGGTCAACGGGTTTGATCCGACCGACATCATCTTCAAAAAGAACGGCCAAGTCGTCACGCTAAGCGGCGTCACGCTCAGTACCGCCAATAACACCACTTTTGCCATCAACGGTCTGTCGTCGGCCACAACGGGCAGCGGGTTGTATTCGATCAGTATCAAGATCGCAGGATCAGGCATCTATACCTTCGGCGATGCCACCGACCTACTGGCGGGATCGGATACCGAATCGTGGAACACCACCGCGCCGACCAGCATTCAAGGCCGGTACATTTTCTACAACAACAGTGCGTTTGACGGCAATAATGTCGCCGCCACCCCCGGCGACGATGCCGCGATCGCGACAGACAAGTCGGCGCTGCGTCCGGGCAACGGCAAGGCAACTTTCTCCAACTACACCAGCTACTCCAAGGGCATCAACGGAGTCATTATCGACCTAGCGAACCTGCCCACCGGATCGCTGTCCGAAGAAGACCTTGTTCTTAAGGTCGGAAATGTCGCTACACCTTCCCTAATGTCACCGCTGGATGTGCCGCCTGAGATCACCATCCGTCACGGCGGCGGTAAAAACGGTTCAGACCGCATCACCCTCACCTGGCCGGATGGAACGATCAAAAATACATGGTTGCAAGTGACGCTAAAAGCAACAAGTAATACTGGACTTTCCGCCCCGGATGTGTTCTATTTCGGTAACGCGATTGGCGAAACCGGTGATAGCGTCGGTTTGCCAACCCCCAATACAAATGTCAACGCGTCGGACATGAGCCGGGTCGTTGCCAGCTACTCCGGCTTCTCACTCGTAAATGTGTTAAGCTTGTTTGATATCAACCGCGATGCTCGGATCAACGCCAGTGATATGAGTGCAGTGGTCGCCAGTTATAGTGGTTTCAATGCGGTCAAATTGATCGTTGTTTAATGTGTCGTTTTTTTTTCAAAGGTAGAGACTTTTTAGATTTCGAGTGGAGCAACTATGAATATGCAATGGATTGGTCGTATCGCGTGCATGGTGTGTGTCGTTGGTCTGGCCGTTGAGACTAATGCCGCAATCTTTACGGTAGGTTCGGCAAGCGTGCCTCAAGGGACTGGCTCTGTGACTATTCCCATCTCGATCAGAGGCGGAGAAAGTATAACGGCCGCTTCAATCGCCTTTGGTGTGGGTGATGGTGGTCCTGCCTTCGGAGAAACAGATATCGTACCTATCACTGCGGTTGTCCGACCAGCAACAAGCATATTTGTAGATGCTGGAAATCCGACGCTCACCGCGAATCCCGAATTACCTTCCTCCTCCGCATCGATTTTTAATATCGGCTTTACCGTGCAGAATTTTACGACAAGTGCTGAGGGCCTGATCATCGATGTTACGTTGAATACTGCAGCTTTGTTGCAAGGTCAGTCTTTTGTTCTTCAAGGGAATATCGGTGGAGTCTCGACCTTGAACAATGGTATCAATGCTGTTGCATTCAGTGTGGAGGATGGTGTATTAACAATCCTTCCCGTTCCCGAACCCGCCAGCCTCGGGTTGCTCGCCGGTGCAGCGATGTTTTTGATTCGCCGTCGTCGGGCTTGAAATCCGATTGCATTTGTGCGATTATCCAAAATCTGAACTAGGGAGCCTGCTCACACAGGCTCCTTGTTTATTAGCAGAATCTGCTATCAGGCGTTTGTCGAGAGGCGCGGGTGCGTAGCCCGCGAAGGTAGACGAAACGGATCGCGTCGCGGTTGAAGCGATCCGTGCCTAATTGTTCCGCCTAATCCGCGTAAGGCCTTGTCGGAGCTTGCCTTCTGTCGATCCCCCAATCACCCATTGCGGTGCTTTGGGATTCTCGATCGATCTCATCTGAATCATCCACTACCCGGTGGTGTAACGGTAGCACAAGGGTTTTTGGTACCCTTTGTCCTGGTTCGAATCCAGGCCGGGTAGCTCGTTCAGATAAACGATTGATATTTTTGATGATGTGGACACAGCCGATCGTTGCGATTTATTAAGCAACGATTAACCTGTGCCTTCCACTGATCCAAAATAACCATCGAACGCAGGTTAAATGCAATGGCCACTCCACTCGACGCATCCAAGATCAAGCTTTTCACAGGCCGGGCGCATCCCGATTTGGCGCAGCAGGTTTGCGATCACTTGAAAATCCCCCTGGGTCGAGGCCGCACCGAACTATTCCCCGACGGCGAATGTATCGTCAAAGTCGATGAAGACGTTCGTGGCAGGGATTGCTTTGTCTTTCAACCCACCTGCTATCCGACCAACGCCCATTTAATGGAGTTGTTCATCTGGATCGACTGCCTGCGTCGCGCCAGCGCCAAGCGGGTGACTGCGGTTGTTCCGTACTTCGGATATGCCCGTCAGGATCGTAAAGACGAAGGACGCGTACCGATCACCGCCAAGCTGGTTGCTAATCTGCTTGAACGTGCCGGTGCCGATCGCGTGGTGTCGGTTGATTTGCACGCTGCCCAGGTGCAGGGATTTTTTGACATTCCCGTCGATCATCTCAACGCCAGCCCGGTGATGTGCAAGTGGTTTAAGAGCCTCAAACTCGCCAACCGCGTGTTTGTCTCGCCGGATGTGGGGAATGTGAAACGCGCCCAAGCCTATGCGAACATCATGGGTGGCGAGATATGCATCATCGACAAGCGTCGCAAGTCGGGATCGTTGATCGAAGCCAAGCACATCATCGGCGACGTGGAAGGCCGTAACGTGTTGATCGTGGATGACATGATCACCACCGCTGGAACCGTCACCGAGGCTTGCAAAATCTTGAAGGAAAACGGCGTCAAGGACATCTACATCGCCGCCACACATGCGGTGTTTGCACCGCCTGCGCTGGAACGACTAGCCAAGGCACCGTTTTCCAAAATTGCCGTCACCGACACGATTCCGATCGGCAACCGCGCCGATCTGATCAAGGACCGGCTTGTCGTACTCAGCGTCGCCGAACTGTTCGGCGAAGCCATCGCCCGAATCCACCGAGACGAATCGGTATCGGCATTGTTTAAAGAAGAAAACGGAAAAACAGACAAATAATGTGATTCGTGGTTCGTTGTTCGGGAATGAAACCGTCACGAGCCACGAAACACGAGTCACGAAAGAGGATTTTTTTATGTCAGCACCTATCGCCATCAAAGCCGACAATCGCGACGCACTCGGCAGCCGCGCCAATCAACGTCTTCGCAAGACCGGGCTTGTACCCGCCGTCATCTACGGGCACCATCAGGAAACCCAGCCTTTGCAGATCAACAAGAAAGAGCTGTCAACGCATATCAAGCACGGCACGCACTTGTTCAATCTCGATATCTCCGGCAAAACCGAATCGGTTCTGCTCAAAGATGTCCAGTACGATCCGTTCGGACTCGAAGTGCTGCACGTCGATTTTGCCCGCGTTGATCTAAATGAACGCGTCACCATCACCGTCTCGATCGACCTCAAGGGCGATCCCAAGGGCGAAAAAGATGGCGGCGTGCTCCAGCAGATTCTCAACGAACTGGAAATCGACTGCGTCGTCACCGAAATCCCCGATGTCATCACCGTGGATGTCTCCAATCTCGGTAAGGACGAACAACTGCACGTCAGCGACATCAAGCTTGGCGGCAGCATCAAAATCCTCACCGATGCGGATCAGGTCGTCGCCAAGGTTGAAGAAATCGTCGAACAGGCTCCCGCCGAAGATAGCGAAGCCGAACCCGAAGTCATCGGTGCCGCCGATGATGCCGCCCCCGCAACTGATGAAGCGGCAAAGTAGGATTGTAATTGCTGGTGACAAGTTGCCAGTTAATAGTTGCCAGCAGACTGCATGCATTCACTGGCAACTAACAACTATTAACTGACAACTATCAACTCGCAACCATGAAACTCATCGTCGGCTTAGGCAATCCCGGTTCGGAATACGTCAACACCCGTCACAACGTCGGGTTCGACGTGATCGAACGGTTGGCCGAGAAGCTAGGATGGGTTAGGTCTGGCGGGTATGATCGTCAGGCGAGGTCGAAGTTTAACGGGTTGTCAATCGACGGTCTGGTTGAACTGTCAACCGCCGGTACCGAAAAATTGCTGCTGCTGAAGCCCACGACATACATGAACCTGTCCGGGCGAAGCGTGCAGCAGGCGATGAGTTTCTACCAACTCACGCCGGTTGAGGTGATGGTTGTTTTGGATGACCTTGCGTTGCCATGCGGGCGGATTCGCTTACGCGGATCGGGTTCGAGTGGCGGACATAACGGTCTGAAGGACATCGAAAAGATGCTGGGCACCAACGCTTACCCGCGTTTGCGACTCGGCATCGATCCGCCGCCCGAATTTGTCGCAGGACGCGATTACGTCCTGGGCAAGTGGACGCCGGAGCAGAACGTGATAGTGAAACCCGCGATCGACCGCGCTTGTGGCGCGATCCTGACGTGGGCTGATAAAGGCATCGAAACTGCAATGTCGCAGTTTAATGTTGAGACGATGAGCTAGTGGTTGATAGGTAATAGTTACTAGTTGAAAGGGACTCAGGCTCCCATCGACTATCAACTGTTAACTCTTAATTTCTATCCATCCGGCGGTCATTTTTTCTCCCGGAATGACCATCCCCAGGCTTGGGAGTGTGAAAGTATCATGGCAAAGACACAATACGAAGGTTTGTTCCTGTTCCCCGGTAACGCCGAAGTCGAAGCATCGGTCAAACGCGTCACCTCCATCATCGAGGCGCACGGCGGATCCATCCTGCTGATCAAAAAGTGGGACGAACGCAAACTCGCCTACGAAATTAAGAAGCAAAAGCGCGGGCTTTTCGTCGTCGCGTTCTACACCGCACCCGGCGGCGCGAACGTACAGATCACCCGCGATGTAAATCTGTCCGACGATGTACTCCGGATCCTGATTACCGATGCGTCGCACCTGTCTAAGGAAGAAATGGAAAAGGTCGAACCACAACCGATCGCCCCGCCGCCGGTTTATACCGATCGGCCGAGCTTTGAAGGTGGATTTGGCGGCGGCGGCGGTGGTTTCCGCGACCGCGGAGACCGAGGTGACCGTAATGATCGCGGCCCACGCCGACGCGATGAAGAATCCGTCGAAGCCTGACCCGATTCGATTGTCTGCTTAAACGTGGGTTCGTAACACCGTGTCAGGTGGGGTTCAACCCACTACTTGTTTTCGCAATCCACGTAAGGATGCACCTATGGCCGACCTAAATAAAGTCATGCTGATCGGACGCCTCACCCGTGATCCGCAGTTGAAATATCTGCCCAGCCAGACCGCCGTGTGCGAGTTTGGCATCGCGGTCGGCCGTAAGTGGAAATCCCCCACCGGCGAACAACGCGAAGACACAACCTTTGTTGATTGTGCATGCTTCGGAAAATCTGCCGACATTTTCCAGCAATACATGGCCAAGGGTAAACAGGTTTATGTCGAAGGCCGGTTGAAGCTGGACACATGGGAAGATAAACAAGGCGGCGGGAAGCGAAGCAAAATGAGCCTCGTCGTCGAAAACTTTATCTTCCTAGGCGCCCCCGGCGGCGGTCAAGGCGGTGGGGGTCAAGGTGGCGGTGGACAGTCCGGCGACTACGAAGGCGGACAAGCCCCCCGCGCACAAAATCGTCCCCCACAACAACAACGCCCCCAACAATCACAGCCCCAAGCACCCTACGATGATGCCCAAGGGCCACAATTTGCTGAGGATGATATTCCGTTTTAATAAGTGAGTTGATCGCTATTAGTTGATTGCAAGCGGTCGCTTTCGCTGACACCTAACAACTATCAACTTATTTCCCCATCAATGGCTGCGGCTAGTCGATCGGCGTCGCGTGACGCTGGCGAAACTCGTCGCTAACTGTCTTAGAAAGGACAACCATGAGTCGTTCCACCAAAGTATTGTTGAGTGAATCGGTCCGTCACGTCGGTCGCGTTGGCGATGTCGTCGATGTGAAACCGGGTTTCGCTCGTAACTATCTGATCCCCAAAGGGCTTGCGGTCGAGCCGACCAAAGCCAACCTGAAAAAGGTCGAAGAGCGCAAGAAGGAAATCGAGCGTCAGGAAAAAGAACTCCGCGCCAAACAGGAGCAGATCATCTCCAAGCTCAACGGTTTGGAGATCGCGCTCGAACGCCGCGCCAACGAACAAGGGCATCTATTCGGTTCAGTCACCGCGACGGATATCGCGTTGGCGTTGGAAGGTCAAGGCTTTGCAGTTGAAGCATCGGACATCAATCTGCCCGGCAAGCTGGATATGATTGAGAAATACACGGTTGAAGTGAAATTCGCCGACGATCTCTCGACCGACATCAAGGTGTGGGTCGCGCCCGATGCCGATTCCAAAGCCGCAATGGACGAGTTCGCCAAGACCAAAGCCGCCGCCGAAGCCGAAAAAGCAGCAGCAGCCGCTGCCGCCACCCCAGCCCCCGCTGCGGAATCGGCTGAATAAATCCGCTTGTGAAATCGTGTGATCCACGATTCTTCACGACTCAAATATTGCGCCACAGAGCGCACCGAGGTCACAGTTACCGGCATTTAGTCAATGTCACTCTGTGTTCTTAGTGATCTCTGTGGCGTTTTTATTATTTCTCAGTGGATAGTCGGTGGAGAAGCCGTCGCGCCATAATCTTTTTTCGTTGCAACATGCCTGGCGCGGTATACTTCCGCTTTGCTCATATGAATTGATTTGTCCGCGCCAAGGATGGTTTCCCGATGTCCGAGCCACTTCGCATTAATTCCACAGACGCTCAGTTTGATAAGCTGCCTCCGCACTCGATTGAGGCCGAGCAATGTTTGCTGGCGTCGATGATGCTCGACAAAGATCTGGTCGGGCAGATCGTTTCGATCGTTTTTCGTGAGGCGTTTTATCTCGCCGATCACCAGATCATCTACACGATCATCCTCCAACTATACGAAGCCAACCGCCCGATCGACGCGGTGATTTTGCGCGAAGAGCTTTCCAAGCGAGGCCAGCTCGAAGAAATCGGTGGCACCGCGTATCTGGCGGAAATCCTGAACATGGTTCCTTCGGCCGCCAACGGGATGCACTATGCGTTAATCGTGCGCGACAAGGCGTTGCTGCGGCAACTGATCGCCGCCAGCAATGATGCGATTCGCGAAGCCTATTCGCCGCACGACAGCGTTGAAGTGATTATCGACAAGGCTGAAAAACGTGTGTTTGAAATCGCCGATAGGAAAGTCGCCGGGAGCATGACGGGGCTTGGCGAAATCGCGATGGAAGTTTACGAGATGCTCGAAGGTGCCGGCCGGAAAGGGCTGCCGACGGGTTTCTACGAACTCGACGACATGCTCAACGGCCTGCAAGGCGGCGAAATGATCATCGTCGCCGCGCGGCCGTCCATGGGCAAGGCGCAGCCGCTTGATGCGCAAGTGCTTACCGCGACGGGTTTCAAACCAATGGGCGATCTTCGTCTTGGCGACGCCATGGCATCAGTAGACGGCCAGCCATCCTTCGTGACAGGCATTTATCCCCAAGGCCAGCGACAGGTCTATCGAATTACGCTTGCAGACGGGCGATCGACCGAATGCTGTGCCGAGCATTTGTGGCGTGTTCACTTCCGGCAATGGGAACGCCCCCGCGTTTTGACCACCGCCCGCATCATGGAGATGCTGGAACGCAAGCGTTACCGTAACCGGCTTTGGATCGAAACATTCTCAGGGGAGTTCGGTTCCGACGACGTATTGCCGGTCGATCCGTGGCTGCTAGGCATGCTGCTTGGCGATGGTTCGCTGGGCGGCTCATCGCTGCGATTTTCGACCGCCGATGAAGAGGTACTTGATCGCGTACAGGTTGCAGTCGGGCAGGAGATGAAAATCACCCACGCCGGCGCATACGATTACCGCATCGTACAAAAATCAGGCGCGTCGCAAGCAGGCGTACAAGGTGTCAGCGCAAATCCAATCACGTCAGCGATCAGGCAACTGGGCCTCTGGAACACGACCGCTGCGACAAAGTTTATCCCCGGTTGTTACCTTGACGCCAAACGCGAGACACGCGTGCGATTGCTCGCAGGCTTATTGGACACCGATGGGTGGGTCGAGTCCTTTGGTGTGATTCGCTTCGCAACCATCAGCCCACAACTGGCAAGCGATATGGTGCGACTGGTTCGTTCGCTCGGAGGTACCGCGACTCATTACCCGAAAGCGACGACATATGCCTATCGCGGCGAAAAACGAAGCGGCCAATTGTCGTATGTCTGCAATATCCAGTTTCCTGATGCAACGTCGCTCGACCTGCTCCGGCGTAAACTCGACCGACTCACGCTCAAGCCCCGGCTGCGTCAACGCCGCTTAAATATTCAGGCGATCGCGCCGACGCGCATCACGCAAACGCAGTGTATTTCGGTCAGCCATCCGTCACGGCTGTATGTCACCGATGATTATATTGTGACGCACAACACCGCCTTCGCGATGAACCTGATGAACGCGATCGCTGCCGAGAATTACCCGTGCGCTGTTTTTTCGCTCGAAATGAGCAAACAGCAACTTGCCCAGCGAATGATGTGCTCACGCGCCGACATTGACGCACAGCGTGTGCGCAAAGGTATTCTAACCCCCGATGAGTTCCGCAAACTCGCGCAGATGGTCAACGAAATGCACAAGATGCCGATCTGGGTGGATGATGCGCCTGGGCTGACAATTCTTGAGCTTCGCGCCAAGTGCCGAAGGTTAAAACAGCAGCATGACATCAAGGCGATTATGATCGACTACATGCAGTTGATGGATAATCCAGGCGTGGAAAGCCGTCAGCAACAGATCAGCGAAATCAGCCGTGGAATCAAGGCGGTCGCGCGCGAGCTGAACGTGCCGGTGGTTGCGCTCAGCCAGCTCAATCGTGCCAGTGAAGGCCGTGACGGGCACCGTCCACGCATGAGCGATCTGCGTGAATCAGGTTCGATCGAGCAGGATGCCGACGTGATTATGCTACTGCACCGTGAAGATTATTACCGACGCACCGAGCCTGATTTCGTCGCCGACAACATCGCCGAGATCATCATCGCCAAGCAACGTAACGGGCCGACGGGCACAGTGAAATTGACTTTTGATAGCAACACGACGACCTTCAAAAACCTCGCCAGCCAAATTGATACGCTGTAGAGGTAATTGGCGACTGTTGTAACGCAAGGGGTAATTGGCGACTTGGGGGATTGCCGATTCTGCTGTATCGTCTAAACGTATGCATCCCGAGCTATTTAACATTCCGTTTTTCAATGTGCCGGTCCACAGTTACGGACTGATGCTTGTGCTCGGATTGCTCAGCGCCATGGAACTGGCGAAGTATCTCGCGAGACGATCAGGATTGAACCCTGATCATTTCGCCACCGCTTCTATACTTGCTTTGGTTTTTGGATTGATCGGGGCGCGCATCGCCTATGTGATACAAAACTTTGACGAGTTCACCCGCATCGACCGGTCTTTTGGCCAAAATCTGTTTGATGCGATCAATCTCACCACAGGCGGCTTGGTCTATTACGGCGGATTTTTATTCGCTTTTGCAGCGTTGGTCCTCTGGGCGGTTCGCAAAAGTATTCCGCTGTTCCGCGCAATGGACATCATCGCGCCGTGCCTGATGATCGGGCTGGCGTTCGGACGCGTCGGATGTTTTCTAAACGGATGCTGCTGGGGCCAACATTGCGAAGCAGAATCAGCGGTCGCAGTCAGCTTTCCCTACTACAGCCCCGCGTATATGGATGATTATGAAAAAGGCAAAATCACGCCTGATCCGCGCCTATTTTCGCGTGATCCTGCACTACGAACCGAGCGTCTACTGACGCCAAAGGAGATCGCCAAACATCCTGACCTGGTTGAAATCGCAAGCAAAGAACACGCCATCACAGTCATCAATACGCAACTCATCAGCACAGCCACTGCATCCTTGATTGCGCTGGTCTGCGTCTTTGCGTTCACGCTGTATTGGGCACCCGGACGGGTGTTTGCCTTGATGATGATGTTGGAGGGCGTTACGCGAACGCTGATCGAAGGCTTGCGAGTGGAACCGAAGGAACTTGGTTCGCTTACGCTGAGTCAGGTGATCGGTATCGGGGTCTTTGTGGGAGGGATCGTATTATGGTTCGCAGCCACAAAAGTGCGCGCGGCAGCGATCTCGGCCAAACCGGGATATCCCGAAAACGCCTCGCACTCCCCATCCACCAAATGATCGAGCATGAGTCCGCGCCGCTCATGTTGTAGGGCACGCTATTGCGTGCAACAATACGCGGTACGCAAGAGCGTGCTTTACACATATTGATTGAGTTTAATTCCGCACAGTCATTTAATGTAGGCGGTCAGCCCAATCCGCTTAAATCTTGACGACCACGCCTTGGCTTTCCAGACCATTGGCACCGACGCTGACGACCTTGTAATAAAAGGTTTGATCCGCTGTCACCGAATCGTCGATAAATGTCGTCACCGGACGACGTGCCAGCGGCGTATCGGTCAGCAATGAGTAGGTGCCGCGTGGGTCAGTCGATCGGTAGACGCGGAAACCATTGATCCGCGGGCCTGTCGCGGGGCTGGTGAAGCTGATGCGTGCGCCGCGGCTGGTCTCTTCAGTGAAGACCGTCAAAGGGGCTTTGATGGCATTTTCAGGCACGATGTTTTCGACGAGGAATACGCCGTCCTGATAGTCGTAATTTGTAAACTCGCGATTGTAGTCGTGCACCATGATGTAAGTGTTGGGCAGCACAATTCCCTGCGCATCATAGGCCGGCCAGAAGCGGATGTAGTGACCGTATCCGGTGCGACCAAGTTTATCAGGGTTGAGGGTGGGGTCACTATATTCAGTGCGTTCGACGACAAATCCGAACGGCACATCGCCGGGGTTAAAGCTGCTCGACGCGACTTGGCTGACAGGATTGTTCTTTCTTGGTAGCACGGATTGGCTATCACCGCGAGCACTGGTGACGATGGTTTTGATTTGGTTCGCTTTATTCTGGCCTTTGAGGTGCCAGCCGACCGTTTCGTTCGAGGGGAATGTGGCCCCTGTTGTGCCATTGATGTCATACTGGAACTTGAATGTCGCAAGCATCGTGACGCGCACCGGCGCACCGTCATCCGCCTGCATCCAATAGGGTGAAAGTACTTCGTCACCCGTCGCCTCCACTTTTGCCAGCGTGCTAAGTGACTGGCCGGGGTTGGTCAGTTTCGTGGTGAAGCCGAATAGATCATTGATGATGGTTTTAAGTTGCGGCTCGAGTGTCTTTTTGTTGGTAGGGATAAACTCCGAATACTGCTGCCAATAACCGACCAGTGGCACAGACACAGTGGGTCGTGTGGTATCATTGCTCGTAATATTTAGCGTACCACGATGCACCGAGCCGCTCACTGCGGAGAAACGTACCGTCACGTCGCGGAAACCACCGGCCGTAATCGCAACATTCGTTCCGCCGTTTTTGTCGATCAGGAAATTGCCGGTAGTAGAAATCGTAACGACCAGATCACTCGTGCCGGTGTTGCGAATCCGAATCACATTTCTCAGCCGCGTGATATTCGGTGCCAAAGGCTCTGGAATTTCGACACGATTAAAGACGACGTTCTGCGAACCCGGTGCTTGATTGATCGCTTGTACTGAAATGATCGGCGCGGCGGTTTCTACAGGTTTGACGTTGGAAATAATGAAGATCACGTCCTGGAAATCGTATGCTTTTGTGTATTCCTCGACCGCAACGACATAGGTGTTGGGCGCGGCATTGCCGTTGGAATCGACGAAAGGATAGAACCGCATCTTGCGAAGATTGGTTGTGGACGGCTCCCACACGCTGTTCAAACCGTCTTCGGAATAGACATTGCGGCGTGCGCCATCAGGGTTGGCGAAGCCGGGGAACTCACCGACAAGCCCGAACTCTGCGCTGCCCGGATCGATCAATGTCTGGCCATAGGCTTTGGGGTTGACGGATTGGGCGTCTTCGCGTGGGACATACCAGAGTTGCTCAATCGATTCGGCCTGTCCGGGCGTGTACGTACCGATACGGACTGCGGGACCGTTGTCGGTTCCGAACACCGCAAGCGGTCGAATCGACACCGCGCCGGGACCGGCTTTGACGAGCTTTTGGATGGTCACTTCATCGTTACCGGCGGTTGGCGTGCCGAGTTGGTATTCACCCGGCGTGGCGTCGCCAACGTTGGTTGGCAGGCCGAATGTTTCAAGCACACGTGCGAGCGACGGTTCGTCTGATCCGCCGATGCCGGTCGTCGGCAAGGCACGAAGTCCAACCGTGACAGACGGCATGGACGGATCGTTGGTGACGATCGCCAGTCGTGCAACTTTTACTTCCGGTGCTTCGCCAGTGGGAGAATTGAAGGTGATTTCCAAATCCAACCGACGATTCGGTTTGATGGAAAATCCGCCAGCCGGGAAGTTGACGGTGAAGTTTTTGCGTGCTGATCCCGCGAGCGTCACCGAACCGGCCACCAGATCGAGATTTGCAGAACCATTATTGGTGATGCGCAGAATTTGCGTGTTGGTCTGTCCTTGCACGGCGTTGAAATACATCGTTCGTTGAGTGATGGATATTTCCGGCGCTGCCGTCACCGCAGCGCGTGCAGCAGCGACCACCCCGCCGGTTTCGCCAATCAGCGTGGCGCTTGCAGGATTCGCTGCCAACAGCGTGCGGTTTTCCAACGTTTCAAACATCGACTTCGATTGCATTACATTTCCCGTGCTAAAAAAACTTCACCACACACTGACGATCAAGCCTAGAAAAAAACCGGATTGATCCGCAGACTCTCAAATCAGTCCCGTCGCCAGACCCTCGTCGATGGCTTCGTCGCTGAAAATTGCTTTACTGATCGACGTGATCGCCGATTGATTCATTGGCATCGTGCCGGTTGATGGATTATACGACGACGGCGACACACCAAGCAGAAACCCGCGTAATTGTACGACAGTGGCATACATGCCGTCCGGATCGTCGGTCGCGATCGCGAGATTTCCGTAGCGGGTTCGCGTTTCGCCGGCGCGGGCGACGTACTTGACATTAAAAGTGAACGACTGCCCTGGTCGAAGCGAAAAATCTTCGGCCGGCAGATTTGAAACGATAAAGCTGCGTCGATCGATGCCTGTAAATCGGATCGCGGAGACGTCGATATTCAATGTCGCGGTGCCGTCGGTGTTGGTCAGCGTCACGGTTTTGGCAGCACCATTCGTATCGCCTGGCGCGGCATACATCGACACCTTCGTCAGGTTGGTATCGGCCTCGCCTCTCAGGGGTTTGTGCAGCCGCACGCGACCGCCACCAAATCGATCGTTCAACGTGATTGTGTAGAGATTGCCGTTACGGGTGTCCTCAATCAGATCGATCACGTCGGTCAGGCCGGTAAGCCCTGTCGTGCCGAGGGTGTCAGAGTTTTGATCGAACGTCCCATCGGCTTTGGGCTTGAGAAACAGCAGATCGTCGCCACCGCTGTAACGGGCGACAATGAGTTGGTTTTTCAAGCGTCCGCCGAAGGTGTCGGATTTGTATTCAATTACACCATTGGGCGATTGGTGCTTGCCGAAGTCGTACGCGAAACCACGGTAATTTGAGTCGGGCTGCGTGCCCACCGGATACGATCCGATTTGTGCTACGTCTGTTCCGGAGGTGGGATTCCCACCGTTGAGAATGTATTGACCGCGCGACGGATTGGGTTGTCCATAATAGCCCCCCTCAACAACGTCATACAGATAATCTTCGATCGTCTGCTGCACATTGGTGAGTTGCGTACCGGACTGGGTGGGATCAAGCGGCGTATTTCCACCGGCGGCGGAGCTGTTGGCGGGCACGTATAACTTGCCATTGGAATGCCACACCAGATCGTAAGCGTTGCGAATACCCGTTGCGAAAAAGCGAAGCGGATTCGTGCCTTTGGCAAAATTGTACGGACGCGACGAATTGGGATCGAGGTTGATCGGCCCACTGGCGGCCAGCCAGTCTTCGATGCCAACTTTTGTCCCGCGTGTTTGTAGCTGCAATCGGAACATCGCTGCCGTCGAGAGTTCTTCAGGACGATTACCCCATGTCGAGTCCGCGCGCCCCATCGCGCTGTGACTTGGAATCACAAAATAGAGATTTCGCATCAGCGGATCGAACGCGAGCTGGTTATTCAGATGGTCTTTCACCGAACGGGGAATGTTGACGATCACGTCTTCGTAAGTGCTGAAATTTGTCCCGTACACGCGGCTGATTTTGCCGGTGTAATTATCGGCGCGATTCAACACGCCCGATCCTGAACTGCCGCTGTCGCCAAACTTTGCCTGCCCGTGGCTGACCCACAAAACGGGGTTGTTTGGATCGGTCGAACGTGGATCGAAAACCAATCCCGTGACGAACCGCGCCCCGCCGTTGTTGTCGCGAATAAAATCAAGACGGGTTTCGCCTGTCAGCGTGCCGTCGCTGGCAATGTTGTACCGGTAGATGTAACCATCCAGCGTACCTACGTAGAGACGATTATCTGGCCCGATGGTGATTGAGGAAGTTGCAAAATCGGTGTCATGTGACGCAACGATCTGCTTTGAAAACTTAATATCAACATCGCCTTGGTTGTAGAACGTGCCGGTGGTGAACGTGTAGGTGGCAGCGGTGTAGGGTTCGTTGACGACGTTGGTGATCTTGGACAGATCATTGCGCTGGTTGAACTCAACGCGGTAGAGCGTGTTGGATTTGAGATTGGTGACGGGCTTGACGCTGAGTGTGTCGCCACCGCCGGATGTTTGAACTTTGCTGGTTTCCACCTGCAGCGCAGTCGCGTCTTCGAAGATCGCGAATTGGTTGCGGAGGAATGACGTTTCTTTGGCGCCGCCATTGGCGTTGTTGATGATTTTAAGATTGATGGAGGTATCGCGATAGGCATTGTTGATGCCGCCATCGACTTCAAGCCCCGTGGTGTAGGGATTCGCCGCCGCCGTCAACCCGGAACTCGCGCCGATAACTTGCAGCGAAGCCGCCGTGGCCGGTGACACGGATAGCAAACGACGACTTTCGAGAGATTCAAATCCGTTGCAATACATGCCTGACATCGTAAGTCCTTAAAAATGACTGCCTAAAATCTAACGACCACTCACATCGCTACACTTGGCAGGGAGGGCATACCGCTACTTTTATGCTCAACTTTGGTTTAACTGAAAATCGCACAAAATCGAAGTAAATTCACCATGCAAATCCGAAAACACTACGCCGATGTTCTCCGTGACGCACGAAAAACCGGCACAAACCGCACAATCCGTTGAGCGATGGCCCCCAGACGATTACAGAATACTGACATCCGAGCAAAATCCGCACGCTATTTCAAGATTGCATCCCACAATCATCATAGCACGAAATATAAGACGTTGAAGACACACCTTTCATTTCATGCCAATTCATTAGTTTTTTGAAGGGTTTCATGGGGCGCGCAATATTTAGGCAGTCAGGGTGGAAATAACAAGTGCTGCTTAAAATGCTGGCGTCAATCCGTATTTACATGCGAAAATTGAGGCCTCGCACGGCTTTTGCTTGCATCACGTCGGTAGATGTTGTCACGGCGGAGCGCTCGTTTTGACAATCGAGCACGCTTGACACGATGATATTCGCCTTGTAATCGGTTGATGGTCTAAAGTCGTCATGATCAGATATTTGTCTCGTTCACCACTTTTTACACTGAATCGGAGTTTCGTCCATGGCCAATGCACGCCAAGCAGCAGTAGCAGCGATTATTTCCACCCGCCACAAGCTTGATAATCTCGATTTCCGAACCACGCACATTAAGGATATGTTCGGGACCAATGTTTTCAACGAGCAGGTTCAGAAACAACGACTTCCCAAGCCAATCTTCAAGAAACTCCAAGAGACGATCTATAAGGGTGCCCAGCTGGACCCGACCATTGCCGACACCGTGGCAGCGGCGATGAAAGATTGGGCAGTCGGCAAAGGCGCGACCCACTACACCCACCTTTTCCAGCCCATGACCGGCACGACCGCCGAAAAGCATGACACCTTCGTCAGCCCCACCGGAGCCGGCGACGCGATTGCGTTGTTCAGCGGCAAGGAACTTACACAAGGCGAACCCGACGCCAGCTCGTTCCCGTCAGGCGGACTCCGAGCCACCTTCGAAGCACGCGGCTACACCGCATGGGATCCGACCTCTCCCGCATACATCGTCGAAAACCCCAACGGTGCAACCCTCGTCATTCCCACCGCGTTCCTGTCTTGGACCGGCGAAGCACTGGACAAGAAAACCCCGTTGCTGAAATCGATGGATGCCATCGAAAAAAGCGCCAAGCGCGTGCTGAAATTGTTTGGCGAAAGCCCGACCAAGGTGATCACCACCGTCGGCCCGGAACAGGAATACTTCCTGATCGACAAAAACTTTTACTATGCCCGTCCCGACCTGCTCTCCTGCGGACGAACGCTGTTCGGCGCCCCGCCGCCGAAGGGGCAGGAATTGGAAGATCAATATTTCGGAACAATCCCTGACCGCGTGCTCGCTTACATGAGCGACTGCGAAGCCGAATTGTTCAAACTCGGCATCCCGGTCAAAACGCGCCACAACGAAGTCGCGCCAAGCCAATACGAAATCGCGCCGACCTATGAAAGCAGCAATCTGGCGATCGATCACCAGAACGTAACGATGGAAATCCTCCGCAAAACCGCCGACAAATACGGCTTGGTTTGCCTGCAACATGAAAAACCATTCGCTGGGATCAATGGTTCGGGCAAACACAATAACTGGTCGATCGGGACCGATTCCGAGAACTTTCTGGAACCCGGAACGAACACGCACGAAAATCTCAAGTTCCTGGTTTTCTGCACCGCAGTCATTCGCGGGGTAAACAAGTGGGCTGAAATCCTGCGTTTGTCGATCGCATCGGCGCACAACGATCATCGTCTTGGTGCGAACGAAGCGCCGCCTGCGATTATCTCGATCTTCCTAGGTGACAGCCTTTCGGACATCTATAATCAGATCGAAAAAGGTGGTGCCAAAAGCACCAAGGTTGGCGGTATCTTCAAAACCGGGGCGACAGTGCTGCCTCAATTCGCCAAAGATTCCGGCGACCGCAATCGCACCAGCCCGTTCGCGTTTACCGGCAATAAGTTTGAGTTCCGTGCCGTCGGCTCGTCGTCAAACATCTCTGGTCCGAACACCGTTCTAAACACGATCGTCGCCGATTCGCTCGATTTCATGGCCGACCTGCTTGAAAAAGCGATGAAAGGTGGCAAAGACCTTGCCGCCGCAGTTGGTGAAGTCGTCGCGTCCGTCTACAAAGACAACAAGCGCGTGCTCTTCAATGGCAACGGTTATTCAGAAGAATGGCATAAAGAGGCCGCAGAACGTGGCCTGGCGAATCTGAAAAACACCGTCGATGTGTTGCCTGTCGTCATTCACAAGGACACGATCAAGCTATTCAGCAAGTACGGCGTTTACTCAGAAGCCGAACTTAAGAGTCGCTTCAATATCCTGTCCGAAGCTTATGCCAAAGCGTTGATCATCGAAGGCAAAACTGCATTGATGATGGCGAGGACCATGATCCTGCCCGCTGCGTTGCGGTATCAAGGTGAATTGGCAACGAGCATCGCCGCCGCCAAGAGCGCCGGCGCTGCATCGCCGGCTGGTGTGGAAATTCTCAGCACCGTGGTCAGCGGTATCAATGAACTCGTCGCTGCGATTGGCAAACTCGACAAAGCAGTCTCGCACGAATCGGATGGCGAGCCCTTTGAACATGCCAAGCATGCCCGCAAGGATATTTTCCCCGCGTTGGCTATTCTGCGTGAGGCAGCCGACAAGCTCGAAGGCATCGTCGCCGACGATCTTTGGCCTTTGCCGACCTATCGCGAAATGCTGTTCATTAAGTAACCGTTCATCCAGCGAATACTGACCCTCAATGAGAACCGCCCACAGTGCTTAAACGCATCGTGGGCGTTTTTCTTATATATGGGACTTCTGAATATCCCGACCCGCTCACGACTGTCCCCCTAATGTATTCCGAAGGGTCTGGCTGAAACGTCAAAAAACCGCGCAATTTGTAAACGAAGTAGATGCGTCGGAGTATCTCAGAATGACAAGGATTATGGCGGCGAGGTCGTTCAGAGATCCTGCATAAAATTAGACGTATTTGATCATCGTCGAGAGATGCTTCGCACATCCTCTGCCATCGCTAACGCGGCCTGTTCGATCGCCGCCTGCCAGGTCTGACCGGCGGATCGTTTCGGATAAAGCACGCTGCGGCTGGCACTGACAATCGCGCCTAATCCGTTCTCATCGAATGCAGCCCGCGTCATCTCGGCCGTCGCGCCTTGCGTGCCGTATCCGGGTAATAGGAAAAAACTGCTGGGTAACCGTCTGCGTAAACTTTGCATCGTGTGCGATTGCGTCGCCCCGACGACCGCGCCCAGATTGCTGTACCGGTGATCACCCATCAATGATTTTGCCACCGCGAGGGGCTGAAGTGTGTCCGCAACCAGTTCTGAAAATGTCCTGCCATCATCCGTAAGTTTATCTTGCAAATCCTTTGAGCCTGGGTTACTCGTACGCACCAGAACAAACACCCCCTTGCCCTCATCGCGGCAAACCTGCAAAAAAGGATCGATCGCGTCCATGCCCAGATAAGGGTTGATCGTGATCGCGTCTGGCACGGCGGCGTCGTCGAGATCGTGATATTCGATCTCGGTAAGGTGGGCGGTGGCATATGCAGTGCTGGTCGATCCGATGTCCCCACGTTTAATGTCGCCGATCGTCAATAGTCCTAGCGAACGCGCTTCGTGGATTAGCTCGTAATAAGCCTGAACACCTTGCCACAGGAATTGCTCGAAATAAGCGATTTGAAACTTCACGACCGGTGCGATCGGCGCAACGGATTTCAGCACGCCCGAACAAAATGCGTAGACCGCATCCACACACGCATCAAGATCGCGTCTGTCTGCAGGGATTAATTCATCTGGAAAGGCATCCAGCATCGGATCAATGCCGACGCAGATCGGTGCCTTGCCGGATTGAATGGATTCAATAAGACGATCGATAAAGAGTTCGGACATTCGCCGAAAGATACAGAAGCCCGATCAAGAAACAATTGCGGGCATCGCGAATTGAATGATCAGCGTTTCACCGGACGCGTGGGGTCGGGCTTGGCAGCTTGCATAAATGCCGCATCGCGTTCGCGACAGCCGCGACAGGTGCCGCAGGGGTCGGCGTGTTCTTCGACACAACTCCATGTGCGATCCAGAGGCGCATTGACCTGAAAACCCAGATCAATCACCTGCCACATTTCCAGTTCCATCAACGGCGCGTGCAGTTCAAGTTCAGGCCGACCGAGTGTGAGTTGAAACATCTCATTCCAAATTTGTGTGAACTCGGTTGCCTGCGACAATTCATCCGTCGTCGGTCCGATACGAAGCCCGACATAAATCGCCGATGCTTCATACGCCACTGCCAGCGTTAACGCCGCGCCAATCAGTGGGACAAGCTGACGCAACTGAGGCAAAATCGGTGCAGCGATTCGCGGGTCATTGCTGACACTGCCTGCCAGCGTTTTATCCTGCGACAGCGTGAGAAACGGCATCGGAAGCGTATGCTCGCGGAACGGCTTAAAATGCCCCACCTGCGCATCGTACATCGCCTTACGACGCGTCGGCGGATCGTGCTTGATCGTCTCGGCGTGCATTAAAATCGTGCGATACTTCTGCGCCGCTAACGACGCGGTAACCGCAGAATTGATTGAACCGTTACTTAAGATGATTGCCAGGTCTTTTGCCATGTACTTTTTTACTCCACCTGCAAAATCACTTTCAGAACATCATTGCGTCCTGCGATTTCCATCGCTTCAACGCCCTGCTCGATTTTCATCCGTCTGGAAATCAGACTGATGACATCAACACTTTTTTCAGACAATGCATGAATCGCCTCACGGAACGGCCCGCAGCGGCTGCCGAGGATGGTCAGCTCGTCCACGACTGCGGGTGCAAGATTTAATGGTTTGCCTTGTGCGACGGTACTTTTTAGTACGATCGTCCCGCGCGGGCGGACGATCTGCATCGCGAGTTCAAATCCCGACGCCGAGCCGGTGCAATCAACAACAATATCCTGATCGTGACGCGGCGCGATGTCGGCCAGCAGACGCGAGCGAATCTGCCATTTTTCGCACATCGCCAGTTTCTCTGGATGTTTACCGATGACGCGTACCGGACACCCGGTATTGCGAAGTACCTGTGCGACCAGCAAACCCAATCGCCCGTCGCCGAGCACCGTTACCCATGTTCGCGATTCAAAACGGATTTGTTTCGTCACCTGGAGCGCCGCCGCCAGAGGCTCGATGAATATCGCCGAATCGTTGTCGATGGTGTCGGGCAGGATGTGCAGATTGTGTGCCGGTAGGCGGATCAATTCCGCAAACGCGCCGTCGTGATTGGATATTCCTAAAACCGTGCGATTGCGACAATGATTCGACAACCCCGACAGACACATATCGCAGCGGCCACACACGCAGTTGATTTCCCCGACGACGCGTCGCCCGACAAGATTTTTATCAGGTGATGAAACGACTGTGCCGACAAACTCATGTCCCAGCACACCATTGAAACTCATGTACCCGCGCGTGATTTCGATATCGGTCGAGCAAACGCCCGCTTGATGCACTTTAATCAGCGTATCGCCCAATTCGCGCGGCGGTTCGGCGCGGCGGGGATCAAAACGCAACGTCTGATCAAAAACAAGCGCTTTCATTCATGCAACCAGACAAAATGTAAAGGACGATTCCTCGCAAACGTAGAGGCCGCAACTCAGCCCAAACCCGCATCGGAAGTGGTGAGATAATTCAGCCACGCAGTCTGATCGTAACGACGGTCGGCACCGGTCATAAAACGCAGCGATTGCCGCGCCTGCCACGCCAATCCAAAATCCCTTTCACCCAGCAGATTCACTAGCGACCGCGCCACTTCCAGCGAACGATAATGCCTTAACGCCTCGGCACCTGCGATTCGAACATCCACATTTTCCGCAGGATTGTTCACCAATTTAATCAAGGCCGGTATCGCAAGTTCAGTCGGCACGTTGGACAATGCCTTGGCACCCTCCAGCCGCACCAACTCGCTTTCGTCAGTTAGCGCATTCACGAACAGCTTGGCGGCTGATCCGTCACGCGAGCGATTGAGCGCGCGAATCGCGGTAGATCGAACGAGCGGGCTGGTATCAAACGATGCAATCTGTTGATACCGATCGGTGTAGGGGGCTTGTTTCCCGTAATCTCGGTCGGTCAGATCGGCGATACCGGCACGGCGATTATCAGGATGGGCGTCTTCCATTTTCATCACCGCGTTGGTCGCGGTTCGTCCGCTCATAAAATCAGACAATCGTTTCGGCAAATCTACAAACAATTCCTTCGCCATTCCCATCGGGGTCGAGGTATCGGCGTCAACCGGCACGGTGGTGGGTTTTGCAGGCGCGGGCGGAGGCAATGGGTCTTCGTCGTGGGTGGCAAACATCGCGCAGCCGCTGGTCAGCATCGCTAAAGAGGTGATAGCGATGAATCGTACGAGAAGCGTTTTGGAGTCGCGGGTCATTTATATCCTCAAGCAGGCAGGCGAATCGGAGCAAATTCCTCGACCTGATAAAGCGTTTCAGGTGTAATCAGCGTCGGCGGCTCGATCGCAAAACCTAAAAATCGTGGCGCGAGCTTAGTAAAACGCTCTGCATCGTCTGTGACGTAAATCGAAAGACGATTTCGGTCATCCGTCGCGGCTGCGGCTGACGACAAATCCGCCTTTTTCAACCGTGCTACGACATCTTCTGCGCACTGGTCTGCCGAGTCAATCACCGCCACGCCCGCACCTGCGATTTTGCGGATCGCACCCTTGAGCAACGGATAATGCGTACATCCCAAAACGAGCACGTCCAGATCGCGATCCAACATCGGCTTCAGATATTGTCGTAACGCCAGATCGACCAGCGGATCGCTATTGCGACGCCCTTCTTCGATCATCGGAACCAACAGTGGCGCAGCGGTCAGCATCAAACGCGCGCGATGGCGACGCTGACGGATCGCGATTTCATACGCGCGGGATCGGATCGTCGCCTGAGTCGCGATGACGCCGATCATCGCCTCAGGCTTGGTTGATGCCGCAGACGCAGCCCGGGCGCCGGGTTCAATAACCCCTGTAATCGTCAGCGGCGCGAATGTCGCTTTTGCCGATGATAACGCGAGCGCCGAAGCGGTGTTGCAGGCGATCACGACATGTTTTGGACGAAATTGCTGACCCCATTGGACGATTTGTCGGATATAATGGGTGATCGTTGGCTGGGTTTTAGATCCGTAAGGCAAGCGAGCGGTATCGCCGAAGTATACGATTCGTTCCCCCGGAAGTCGGTTGAGCAATGCGCGAACAACCGTCAACCCGCCCAGGCCGCTATCGAGAACAAAAATGGGGTCGTCACGTTGGGGCATTGCCTCTTGTGAATTATCGGACGTTTTGTATCTGCGGCTTGACTTAAATTGGATATGCCCGAAAACTGTAACACGACGGGGTGAACAAGGAGTTTGATATGTCCACACTGAATGGTAAAAAAATCCTACTGGTCGATGATGATCAGGACATTCTCACCACGATGCAGGCCGCATTTGAACCAACCGGCGCCATCATTGAATCCACCAACAACGGCAACAAAGCCGTCGAATTGGCGGAAAAAAATCATCCGGATTTGATCATCCTGGATATGATGCTGCCCGGTCGCAGCGGATTTCTGGTGTTGGAAAAAATCCAATCTGAAAAAGCAAAAGCCAAGAAACCTCGCATGAGTCCGCCTTATGTGATTATGATCACCGGCAATCAAGGGTCGCGTCACAAGATGTATGCCGAAACACTCGGCGCCAGCGAATACTTCATCAAGCCCGTCAAGCTGGACAAGCTGATGGCCGCGGCAGAGAAACTGATCGGCGTCGCCCCGCCTGCTCAGGCATGACACGCAGCGCGCACAAAAAATCTATTATCCAGCAGCCAGCGACCGCATCAGCGGTCGTTTTTTTTTGGGCACGCGTTACCAGAAATCGGGCAGCGGGTAAAAAACGACGGATATTTTCTAATCTTTTTTACGTGTCATGATCAGGACAAAATGTCGCACCCATCGCTTGTTACGTGTCGATAGGCCGGTTTTTTCCAATGCCCGCAATTGTCGTTGTGAGGATTATCCGCACAACTCGGATTTTATGCATTAGATTTTTGCTTCTGATTCGTCTGCAAGTGTGAAAGCATATTCATACGTGCTTGCTGTATGAGGGAAGTGGAATGATCGCATCGCCGCCGAACGGTGTGCAGCGATTTGTCCACCACAATCTTCCCGGCGATTTCATCTCCACGGCATCCTACCGACTGATGCCGTTTGCTTGGACGGTCTGCGCGCATCGCGGGATCGGGTGGAGCAAAGCAAGCCTGCAACGGGCTTGCGCCTGTGTGGTCGTTCTGTTTCATCTGCGATTCTCATCGCACGACGGCAGAACATTCGTTTTTGATCGCGGCCATTGAAAAGGTGGAAATTGTTCCGCCAATTCATGCCGCCATGGAGTCTAAAGAATGAAGAATCGGAAGAAAATCACAACACCAGTTGTCGCCACCCGTCACACGCCTGCCTGCTCACAGGCGGCCTCGGCGACAGTCGAGACGCTTGAATCACGCCGAATGCTGGCTGCCAACTTTGATCTGGGCATCAATGTCAATGAAGGCTCTCAAGACACCCGCAACAAGGGCATTCCGGTGATGAAACAGCTCGGCGTTGAAAGCGTCCGAATCTGGATCAGTCCCACGTTTAGCAATCGCTACTGGGATGGCCCTCTAAAAAGAGCTGTCGAGTACGCCGCTGCGGGTTTTGATGTGATGTTGATCGTCAGCACGCCAGACGGAAAAGTCACCAATCCGAATGAAGTCAAAGGCTGGTTTGAATGGGCAGCCGGGAACAGTTCGCTACGTAATGCGGTGGATCGCTGGCAGATCGGGAACGAAGTCGATCAGGATGCCTACTGGCGCGGATCGCTGTCATCGTATGTCAATAATTTCCTGAAACCCGCGTCACAGGTGCTCAAGAGCAAGGGCGAAAAAGTGGTTTCCGGTAGTGTGTCGTGGAATCCGAAAGATGTTGAGGAGATGATCGGCGATGGCATGCTAAATTATGTCGATTATGTCGGTTATCACCCTTATGCAGACAGCATTGCGCAGTTGAAATCGCGAGTTTCGCAGATCAAGAGCATCGTCAATGGTCGCAAGCCGCTCGTGGCGAGTGAGTGGAACGTACGTAAACTCGAAAACAACAAAACCGCATGGGCGGCAGCGGTGAAACAGGCGTTCCCGATTATTCGCGACAACTTTGCGATGAACTACTATTTCGCATTGCTAAACACCTCCCGTGGCAAAGCCGGTCCGGGCGGGATTATGAATTCCAACGGAACCAAGCAAACCGGATTCTACAACGCACTGGCCGCGGGGATGAACGGTGGCGGCGGGTCAGGCACGGTGGATACCGGCACCGACAACGGTTCAGGCAACTCCGGTGGTAATGTCTCTAGCTCAATCCCCAGCGTTGCGAAAGTCTCAGTCTACAACTCCGACACCGGCGAAAAAATCTTCGATTCACTCACCAGCGGATCGACGATCGACCTGTCGAAGTACGACACCAACAAACTGAAGTTTAATGCGACCCTCGGTTCAGGCACAGCCAGTGTAAAGCTGACTTTCGACGGCCAATCACGCACCGAAAATCACGCGCCATTCGATTGGACGAATCTAGCAGTCAAAGCCGGTTCGTACACGCTGACGGCAACACCTTACGCTGCGAATTATCTTTCCGGACAGAAGGGATCGACCCGTACGTACTCCTTCAAGGTGATCAACTCCCCCGGCAGCAGCAATTCAGGCAACACCGGCAGCACGGGTAATACCGGCAACACCGGATCGACCAACGGCAAGGGTTCGATCAGTGGCCGACTCTTTAGCGATACCGATGCCGATGGCAATCTGGATAGCAACGAAGGCTTTACCGCAGTACGCACAGTCTTCATCGATGCCAACCGCAACGGTCGTCAGGATAAAGGCGAAGCAACCACTTCGAGCGATTCAAAAGGTAACTTTAAGTTCTCAAATCTTTCGGCTGGCACATATGCGGTATCGCGTGTTTTGCCAAAGGGTTATCGCTTCACCACTACCAGCACCAGTTATCTGGATGTGACGGTAGGCAATGGTAGGGTCGTCACCGGCGCGAATCTGGGTTCGACAAGCCAGCAGGGTAGTTCTGGTTCGTCCAGCTCCTCCAACGGCGGTAATTCAGGCAATTCCACCGCTAGCGGAACAGGAACGATCACAGGACGACTGTGGAGCGATACCAACCGCAACGGAAAAATCGACAGCGGCGAAGGCTGGAAAGGATCGCGAACGGTATTCCTCGATTCCAATCGCAACGGCAAACTGGACAAAGGCGAACGCTCAACCTCGACCGATTACAACGGGAATTACAGCTTCTCGAACGTAGCGGTCGGAACGAGTTTCATCTCGCGCGAATTGCCAAGCGGGTACTCGTTCACCAACACCTCGAACGCCTATATAACCGCGACCGTGTTGGCAGGTAAGACAACCTCCGGCGTGAATCTCGGTAGCAAAGGCCGGTAACGTCAACAAACCAAAGCCGCCGGTCAAAGGCCGGTCGGTGGCATACGGTGAACCGCCGCTTCCCGGAGGGGAAGCGGCGGTTTCATTGTGATGTTTTTTATCCCTGCGTCGCACTGCGCTCATCCGAAACAATTTTCCCGTCGTCCATTACGATCAGCCGCTTGGCGCGGTTGGCGAGTTGGTGATCGTGGGTGACAAAGACGATGGTTTGCCCCGCCGCTGCGAGTTGCTGGAAAATATCGGCCACATTTTCGCTGTTTTTTCGGTCGAGATTTCCGGTCGGTTCATCCGCCAATAACACCGCCGGTTCGTTCGCCAGTGCGCGGGCGACCGCAACGCGCTGCTGTTCGCCGCCTGACAAGCGATTCGCCCGGCGGGTCGCCTTTGATTTCATGCCCAGCCGATCGAGCAAACCCGCAGCACGATCCATCGCATCGCGGCGCGACAATTTCCCCGCCCGAAACATCGGCAGTGCGACATTCTCCTGTGCCGTAAACTCTTTGAGAAGGTAGTGAAATTGAAATACAAATCCGACTTTTTCATTTCGCAATAACGCCAGCGCGGTTTCATCCAACTCGCTCGTATCCTGACCATCAATCAATACGCGCGACGTAGCAGCCGATTCGGCAGACGGGCGATCCAGCCCGCCGAGCAAATAGAGAAGCGTTGATTTACCCGAACCCGATTGCCCGACGATGGAAACGTATTCGCCACGCTGGATCGTCAGATCGACGCCTTTGAGGATATGCGTGCGCGTTTCGCCCGTACCGAGATAGCGGTGCAATTGCAGGCTTTGCAATAGAGGCGTCGCATTAGTGTGCGCCACGGATCACCTCCACCGGATCGTACCCCGCCGCCCGTCTGGCCGGGTAAACCGACGCGATCAACACCACCAACATGCTGACACAAAACGCCGCGATATAGTCGCTACGGTGCTCGCTCATCAACAGCCCGTCAGCTTTAACCAATCCTTCCATCTGGATGGGGATACGCCGGAGCAATTCGACTAGGATTTTACCGCAGACCAATCCGACAGACGATCCGATTAGCCCGATCACGAAACCTTGCACGACATAGATGCGTGTGATGTCGTTTCGCGATAGACCAAAACTTTTGAGAATCGCGATATCGTTAACGCGTTCCATAACCGCCATAATCAGGATGTTCAACACGCCAAATGCTGCCACGACCATCAACGAGCCGGTGATGACGTAGGTGATGATCTGCTGGATGCGAAAGATCTTCAAAAAGTTCGCATTCGCTTCCTGCCAGCTCTCGGTTTTGTAGCCGCAAACACCTTCGATCTGTGCTGCGAACTCGCGTGCTTGGGTGTAATCATCGGTTCGCAGAATGATCTCATTGATGATGTTTTTTTTATCCAAAAGCGTCTGCGCGCTGCTTTGGATCATGTAAGCCCGCGAATAATCAACCGGCGTAACACCCGTCTGAAATATGCCAACTACTTTCGCGGTGCTTCGACCGCCTGTTGGGGAGGCGAGTGTCACATTGTCATCGATTTGCGCGCCTAATACAGATGCCAATCCCCATCCCATCACGATCCCGTCGGCGGTTGTTTCCAGCCGATCAAACGATCCGCCGATCATGTCTTTGCCGATGGTGGTGACTTTCAGATGCACTTTAGGGTCGATGCCGTAGATTGCTGCTGTCGCGGTCTTCGTGCCGTAGGTCGCAATCGCATCACCGCTGACCACAGGTGCCGCTGCGGTGATGCCGGGCATTTGTTGTAATTGCAGCATCAAACCCGTTGGATTCTTAATTTTTTGAATCGTGTCACGCGGCTTGGTTCCTTGCAGTGACAACACCCCGTCAGTACCGGGATAGTGCATCTCCAAAATCGGCGTTTGAGATTGTCGTGGCTCGTCGTGGATCGTGATATGCCCGGACGATTCAACGGTTTCTATGATAAACTTATCGGTAAACCCCTGCATCATCGATGTCATCGCGATGAACATCGTCACGCTAATCAATACGCCCGCGATGCACACCAACGTCTGGCGGGCATGGGCGATCAGATAGCGGATGGAAATAAAAACGATCATCGCCGGTGATTAGTTAAATCCCTTGAAGGCCGCACCCTCGGCGGCGACTTTGGCGTCTTTAATCAGCCCGACCGCTTGCCTCGAATCCATCTGTGTCGCACGCACTTTCGTACCCGAAGCGGCCGATCCCAATGGACTGATGACCACTAAATCATGCGCTTCCAGTCCCGACAATACTTCGATCCGCTGAAAGCTGGTCAACCCAATTTTCGCATCACTCTTAATAACCCTGCCATCTCGCACGACATACACGGATCCGTTTTGCAACGCAGTTGCAGGAAGAACGTCGGCGGTTTCTTTCTCAGCCACGATAAATGCGAGTTCGCCTGTCATCCCTGCAGACAGCTTCGCATCGGGTTGATCGAATGAGACATCCACTTCAAACGTTCGCCGGTCTTTGTTGGCTTCGTTATAGATGCGTGTGACCTTGCCGGTGATCGGTTCGTTCGCAAAAGCGTACAAGCTCATCCGCACGATCTGCCCGACGCGGCATTTTGTCACATCCTCCTCATCGACCGCTGCCCGCATGACGAGATTCGCCGGGCTGACATCCGCCACCCGCATGATGGTGTCATTGATCGCAGCCCGCGTGCCTTGCGCCGTCGGTCTATCAAGCACCACGCCATTGACCGGCGCGACGAGGGTTTGTTGCTGCATATCCCATTGTGCAGCATCAACTTCCGCCTGCGCGACCTGTAATTCCCGCTTCAATTCCAACACTTTCGCAGCCCGCTGGGCTTTGAGCGATTCATTTTGCGACCATCTTGTTTTGTATTGATCGACCGCGCGATCCAGATCAACAGACGACGCTGCACTGTTAACGGTCATTTGTGTCAAACGATCGACTTCACGCTGAGAAATCTGCATCAATTCCTGCATCGCCTGAATCTTCGCATCAAACTCTGCCACTACAGGGGATGTTTTATCGTCCGACAATGCGGTTTTTTCAGAGAGGGTTGCCCCCGCCCGATCAACGCGAAATTGCAGCATCGGGTCTTTAATCACCGCCAAAGTCTGACCCGCTTTTACGCGATCGCCTTTATCGACCAGCACTTTTTCCAGCGTGCCTTCAACAGGCGTTTTAATCGGATATTCCCGTAGCGGTTGGACTGTACCGGTTGCGTAAAACGCCTGAACGACTGGGCCTTGCGTGATGCGTGTCACCGTTACGGAGGGGGTCAGCGCGAATAGGATCGCCCATATCGCCAATGCAATAACCACAATAACGAGGACGAGATAAACGATCAGCCGGTTTGTAGGTTTGACTTGTCGGATCATGCCATGACTTTCACGATCCATCATAGGCGCGGATCAGCGTTTCGCTATCACGCCCCTTGTTTCCCCCCGCTTCCAACAAGCGTTACAATTCCGGCATGAATGTCCGCATACAGGGATGGAATGTCGCTCGCACGTTTTAAGCAAACAAGCACCCGCCTGAAGCAATCCGCCACGCCCTTGATCCCTGTGGCGTGGGTGATCCTCTTTGCATTGATCGTATTTGGCAGCATTGTGGGTGGATTGTGGCTGCGCGGAAAGACGTGGGATACGACCAATGCCGCGCGATTCAATTACGACATTAACAATGGATTCAACTGGGGCATGCGCGCTAACGAGTTGGGCTATTTCAGTATTTATGAAAGGCTTGGCGCCCCTGCGCCGGGGAAGGAACATACCGACTACGCCCCGCTTCGCCTTGGCGTGATGTCCTACTGGGTGCGCGGCATGTATGACCAACGCGGCGATCCAGTTCCGAGGAGCAGGGATCGGTCCAGAGCCTTTCACGCGTTTCTATTAAATCTGAACACCAGCATGGGGCTTCTCACCGCGATTGGTTCGTTTTTGATCGCCAGACACCTCAGACGACGCGACTTGGGCACCGATCTACCGCCGCCCGATCTCGTACTTGCCGACACAGACCCAACGATCAATCGCGATCCGCCAACCTTCTGGCAAGGCACTTGGATCGCGCTATTTGTCGCGATACTGACTTGGATCAATCCGCTGATCTTGTTCAACGCGCACGGCTGGCCTCAATGGGATATCTGGCCGATGCCGTTTTTCCTGTTCGCACTCTACGCCTGCTTTCGTCGATGGTGGCTGGTCGCGGGATTGTTATTAGGACTGGGCGCGACGCTGAAGGGGCAAATCCTGATGGTCGCTTGGGTTTTGCCGATCTGGGCGCTGATGCTCGGCGATTGGCGCGGGACAATCAAACTGATCGTGGGCATCCCGACCGGCATCGCGATCGTAGGCCTGCCGTGGATCGTTTCGGTATGGGATCCCACGCATGAAGCAACTCGCGCATTCGATTTATTTGATCGAACTTTCAATAAATTGGGTCTGCTTTTCATGCTCGTTCAGGTTGGTCTGGCGATCCTGGCGCCGCTGGTCATTTGGCGACGCATTTACCCGACGCTAATCGCGTTTGCTTTCGTCACCAGCGCGTGGCTAACCATGCGCTACTACGGTGGAACTGATTACTGGCTGCAAAGCGCATTCGGCGTCGGGACATGGAATTATTCCGTCATGTTCATGGGGCCGACCAGCAATCTGCCTGCCCTGCTCGTTCATTATGGATGGAATAATTTGCAGGAAGTCATGTTTTCCATCGGCCAACGTGCGGTGACGATGAAAGAGCTATTGCTGTCCACGTTCGTATTGCTATGCCTCGCCTGCGCTGCGATTGGCGCGGTGCGGTATCGCCAGCGCGATCCGCGAGCGATCATCGCGCTGTGTCTACCGTGGCTATTGTTTTACGCGATCCCGGCTCAGATTCACGAACGATATTTGTTCTTCTTCGTCGCGTGCTCGGCGATGTTTCTGATCTGCAGCACCGGATGGTTTCTGCTGGCGATGTCGATGACGGTGCTGGGTCTGGCAGCGATTTTTCACGCGACCCTGGACTCTAACAACATCCCCAAAGCCAACTGGAGTCAGATCCCACCGTTGCCGTGGGACAACACGCCGGTGGAATTATGGGGATTTATTCGATATCTGGTCACGCCATTGCACCCGGGCATCGCATGGGGATTGTTGTTGGCGGTGGCGGCATTTTTGATCGGCGTCTATTTGCCCAGAAAGCAGAGGTAAGTGGTGCAAACCGAGCCGATTCACAATGACCCAACCTCTTCGCGTGCGTGCCGCTTTTTGCTGTGGATTTTGCTAGCAAGCGTGCTGTTTGCGGGTCTATGGGCGGGTGTCGCCTGGCGGGGTTGGTGGTTTCGGATGACCACACCGGTACATTTTGGAGATATCGCACGCAACTGGACGTGGGGCGCTTATACCTATTACAACATTCACGATAAAGGACGGTCCTTTCTCGATACCTACGACGATGTGGGCATTCAATCGCGAGGGAACCAACTGTGGATCGACTACGCCCCGGCGCGGCTGCTGATCAATACACTTTGGGTGGCATCGAATCATCGCGATTTGCCTTATGAGTGGCATCGATCGTGGCGAAACAAAGCGACGCCGCAGCAGATTTATGAGTTCCACGCTTTCTACCGCATCTTCAATACCTGCATGGAGTTTGCAGCGTCTGTCGCTGCGTTTTTACTGATATGGGACGTCACGCGACGCGCCGGTTCGCGTGAGACGCGTGCAGCGATTTTATCCGCTATCGGCGCGTTACTGCTGTGGTTTAATCCTGCGATGATCCTTTCGGCGCACGGATGGCCTAGCGGGGATATGTGGATTATCCCGCCGTTTCTATGGGCGGTTTATTTCTGCCGGATCGAAAGATGGTTCTTGGCTGGTGTGGTGCTGGCGATCGGGGCGTTATTCAAAGGTCAGCAATTCTTCGTGATTGCGGTGCTGATCCTCTGGCCACTTTTCCAAATGCGCTGGAAGCCGCCTTTGCGGTTACTCGGCGGATTTGCTGCAACTTTCGGTCTGTTGACCACAGGTTGGACGCTGACTTACATCGATCCTGCTGGATTTCGTCACCTTAGCATTGCTGCGATGCTGCTGACGATCACGCCGCTTTTACTTGCGACGATCTACTTTGTTTTGCGATGGAAACTCCCCAACATTCGCCTGCCGCATATTCGTCAATCGACGCTGATCCCCATTGCACTTGGACTCGCCGGCGCAGCGGCTTTTTCATCGATGTGGATATTCGATACCTGCTATGCCTGGTTCGACGCCAGCTACGCGTTCGGCACAGATCATTGGGTTTACATGATAATGGGCAAGACCAGCAACCTGCCCGGAATTATGTTGGAACGTTACGGGTGGGATTTGGAACGCGGACCGGTGACGGTTCTCTTTACGCTGTTCAGATCTGAGATCACGCTGAAAACGTTTCTTTTCTCTATTTTTATTTGCCTGCTGGTTGTCACCGCTGCGGGTATTGCGATGCACGACAAACGCAACAGCACGCGGTTTCTGGCGGCGATCGTCACGCCTTGGCTGCTATTTTTCACAATTCCTTGTCAGATTCATGAACGCTATCTACTGTTCGCTGCGTGTGTGGCATGTGTCTGCGTGGGACATTCGATTGGCGCGACTCTGCTTGGTATTTTCTGTACGATTTTGACGTGGTTAATGACATTGCACATCATGTTGATCGCCGGAAACCGCAACGGGTTGGAAGAACTGCTGCATAAAAACTATCCAACTTTGTTTACAGGCGATGGATTCGTGAATCGGCTATTCAGTTTTATCGGCGGCACGCATCCGGACGTGGGCTGGGCGGTGATATTGACCACACTTATTTTCCTATGGATTACGATCACCCCACTTCGGCGCGACAAAGCAATCCAATCTTGACCCCAAAGCCACCGCGGCAATCTGTACCGTCATAATGCAACGCATTCTTCGCAACTGTCGATATACTCATCCCATGCGCAGCGCACTTGTTTACATCATTGGTTTGACGATCGCATTATGGCTTGGCGGACTGGTGACGTTGTTCATTTGTCTGATGTCGGTCTTTGCTTATAACCGGGGCATCGGGGCACAGGTCGGGCCGGTGCTGTTCTCCAAATTTGAACCCTACCAACTCGGTCTGGCAGCGATCTCAATCGGGGCGACGATTCTTTGGCGGATGTACGCCCGCTCAAAAGCAAAAAATGCCCTGCTCGCTTGTCTGCTGACAGCCGCTGCGATTGCGGTGGTGAATTACGCGATGATCACGCCTCAGATCATCGACATCTGGCAAAACCCCACTGACGACAGCGCCCAGCGATTCCAACAACTTCATTCCGTCAGCCGCTACATGTATACCGCAACGACGATTCTGGTACTGCTCGCAGGCGGTGCGATGATACGGTCGTTGCAAAACGATCCGGGTGTCACGATCGGTCGCAATGCAACCGCCAAATAACAACATCAACCGAAATAAAATTAGCAACAGCTATCCAGATTTGTAACCGCCGGTTTCGCCGATAACGCCGCTTAGAAAGTTTCATTGTCTCATCTGCGACCTCTACTAAAACCGCGGTTTGTCTGTGCATTTCTCTGCTCCTCAGTGACCCCTTATCTTCTTGCAGATATCGGCAATTAAAATAACGCCAGCTGTCCGCTGACATCAGGCCGACGGAAATGCGCGCCAGACAGCGGGCGCACATCGCGATTCAATCCGTACTTTCGTGTGAAAACGTCGAAGTTCTGCGCGATCTGTTCCGCCAGAACGCCCGTACCCCGGTGGCGGCTGGTCGTAGCGCGATACATTTTTCCACCCGATACCTGACGAATCAGCGACTCCACTTTTTTCGCCCGCTCCGGATGCACACACCGTTGCAGCCAGTCGAGAAACAGCTCTTTTAATTGATATGGCAATCTCAACATCACCCACGCCGCCCGTCGCGCACCGGCGTCTGCCACCGCCTGCAGGATACGCGGCAATTCAACATCCGTAAGTCCCGGGATGATCGGCGCGACGTTCACCGTCACTGGAATCCCCGCAGCGGACAGTTCGCGTATCGCACGCAAGCGACCCGCCGGCGACGAAGCACGCGGCTCCAATTTTTGCGCCAAATCGGCATCCAACGTCACCAGTGTGATCGTCACCCGGCCGGCATTCATCGACGCCAGTTTCGACCACAAATCCACATCCCGCAGCACCATCGCGCTTTTGGTCATCGTACTGACAGGCTGGCCGCAATTTGCCATCACTTCGAGGCATTGACGCGCTATTTTTAAGTCGTGCTCGATCGGCTGATAGATGTCGGTGATCGCAGACATGACGATCGGTTCGGGCTTCCACCCCGGCGATGCCAGTTCACGCTTCAGCAACTCCGGCGCATCGGGCTTGGCCATCAATTTTGTTTCAAAGTCCAACCCCGAATTGAAACCCAGATACTCATGATACGGGCGCGCGAAACAATAAATGCAGCCGTGCTCACATCCGCGATACGGATTGACCGTCCAATCGAATGGCACATCCGATGACGGCGCGACACGATTAATAATGCGTTGCGTTCGATCCGCAAAAACCTGTCGCTCGACCCGCTGTAACTTGCCATCATTCTGCTGACGTTCGACCCATTGCCTGTCCAATTCTTCGCCTAGGACATGCAGCCGGGTAGTTTCAAACCGATTCGCAGGATTGATCCCCGCCCCCCGCCGATGCGCCGCGCCTTCAGGCAACGCGTCGCGATAGGAATAATCGGTCTCAGTCATTCCTAACATAGTACGAACATCGTATTCGCTTTGTCAAGAGTATTCTCACATAGATCACTGAAATACCAATAATTTGATTGTCTTCGCTACTGCGCAGAAGCAGCAGAAGCAGCAGTTCTTGGTCACCTTTTTCCGCGTCAGGAACCGCGGCCACATAGCGCTTTCGCGACGCGATGGTAGCGATATGTCCGTGCCGCAAACCGTGCACCCACTCAGCAGCCGCTTCAACGACATCAGTGGTTGGGTCGCAGTAACCGCGCCAACGGCTTGGGCAGTGGGATTTTCATTTCCAGGCGTTCGCCGGTGCGGGGATGTGTCAGATGCAATTCGATGCCTGCGAGCATCAGCCGTTCTGCAGGGGGTCCTTTATACAGATCATCGCCTTCGATCGGGTGTAGCGATTCTGCAAGGTGCGCGCGGATCTGATGCTTGCGACCCGTTTCGAGGGTGATCTGTAGCAGCGACCGTCCGCCGATAGTCTGCACCGTTTTGTAATGTGTCGTCGCGTCTTCGCCTTTATCGGCACGCTTGCAGCGATGCACCGAACCATCCGCATATTCCACCAGCCTGATGCGGATCATCCCCTCGGCGGGCTTAATTTTACCCGCAATCACCGCCGCATAGATTCGTCCCGCGGAGTGATCGAAAAACTGCTGTTTGAGTGATTGATGTGCCGTATCATTGAGACTAAAGACCAGTAATCCCGATGCATCGCGGTCCAAGCGATGAATCAACCCGACCCGGGCCCTGGGTTGTTTGAGCGCGATATAATCTCTAACCTGCGCCAAAGCGGTCGGACGTTTTTCCCCCGAAATGGTACTGGTGATCAGCCCGACGGGTTTGTCGATGACAATCAAATCGGCATCTTCGTGAATAATCGCAAACGGCGCGGTAATGCGTTTGGGTTTGGGAGGCACGATTTTTACCTGATCGTCCGGCGCGATTGGCATGCGTGCGATCTTCACCACGTGCCCGTTCACGCGCACCTGCCCTTCTGCAAGCAATTCGCGTAATCGCGTGCGCGAACTGTCAGGTCGTAAGCGGGCGACAGCATCAAGCAACGGGATAATCTCTGGCAAATCCATAATAAGCAGTCTTCGCCTTAAAAGAGGTTCAAAGCAAGTGCTTGACTCGCTGTTGCAATCTGGTCAGACTGATGATTGTGAACTGCGTGAGATGTAAGGTCATAGGCTTGATTACACTGGTCGCGTGCGTCCGCCTCTTTGCAGACGCGCCTACCACCCAGCCACTTTCTGCGATCGCCAACCCGACAACGGTCACGATGTCGTTGAAAAATGCTTCGGTCAAGGCTGCGTTTGACGAACTGGAAAAGCAAAGCAAGATCAAGATCAACATCGCCCCGAATGATTTGCTCGCCAAAAATGATGCAAAGATCAACATTGAAGCCGACAAAATGCCTTGGTTGGAAGCACTCATGAGCTTGTGCGATCAGGCGAACATCATTCCCTCAAATTACGGAGACCGTTGGAATATCAATCAGGGTGGGGATCGACGCATGGGCGGCATCCGGGCGATTTCCGGCCCGGCGATGGTGATCCTGCATAACGTGGCGGTCGAAGACGAACTACGGTATGGCACGCCTAATAAATTGATTAACAAGGTGCAGATTTCCGGATTGATCTGCATCGAACCCAACCTGCAAATCATCAACACCGGCAGGGTGGAAGATTTGACCGTCACAGACGATCAGTCGCGCGTTATCAATGCCCCCACGAGGGACGCCGCCAAAGCTGCGGCCTCGCGAAATATCGACATGGGCGGCGAACGGCGTGACTTTACCCTCTCAGCTACATTGCCCGACAACACCGTCAAGCAACTATCTCGCGTGCAAGGCAACTTGATCGCACTGTCCGCCACCGAGCGCGCCAAACTTGAAATTCCAGATTTGCTGAATAACGCCGGGAAAAGCTTCGCCGTCGGAAAATCCACTTTCACTGTTGATGAGATCAACCCGACCGGGAATATGTATCTGGTGAAGCTGGATATTGACAACGCGCAAGGCGATTTTGAGAATATCAGCGTCTGGCAATGGCGAATGAACCAGAAAAATTTGCCCAAACAAACCAATTCAAAAGTGCCCGCAACGATCAACTTTCAAAACGTACAAACCAGTGGTGATCAAATCACACTCACCCTGCTCGTCCAGTGGAATAACCCCAAAGCACTAGCCGAAGGTGAAGCCTATCCGACCATCGATGTGCAATGGGAATTTCCACTGCGGTATCAAGAAGTCAAAATCCCGTTCGATTTCAAGGACATTCCGCTGCCCAAATGAAGTTGATGTCGATCAACATCTTCGCCTGCGTCACCCTCGTCTGCGCTGCCTCGGCGTGGTCGCAAACGACCCAGTCTTCAGTGGAGGAACTGATCGGCAAGTTCACATCCCCTGATTGGCAGGCACGTCAGGCGGCTGAGGACGAGCTGGTGAATGCCGGGGCTACGGCGATCGATCCGATCAATGCACGCCTCAGTGATCCCAAACTCGATTTTGAATCCCGCGAACGCCTGCAATCGGCATTGTCGCGGATCGGGCGCGATCAGCTCATGCTCGGTACACGCGTGACGATCAACCAAACCTTCAGCACCCCCAAAGAGGCCTTCGCAGCGCTCGCGAAGGTCATTTCGATTCAGGAAGAGTTGGCATCCGATAATGCCGAGCACCCTGCCAACGCGTCCAAGCCCGTCGAGGTGAAGTTAAACGACGTGGCGTGGCTGGCGGCGTTGAATCAGTTGATCAAGCAAACCGATATTGATGTGCGGGTTGAAGACACGCGATTGCTTGTCCTTACCACTCCACCAACTGTTGTGACACCCCCGTCGCATGATGCGGGGGCGATCGTGATATTCCCCGACAATTCGCGTAAGCGACGTTCGCTGGATTTGGCAGGCGAAAACAACAGTAGCACAGTCGCGATGCGGCTAATTGTCGCCACAGAACCGAAAATTAAATTCACCGACGTCGGCCTGCGGCTTGTGATCCGCAACATGACCGACGACGCCAACAAAGCCTTTGGCAAGCAGGAAACAAGCGTTCCAGTTCAGCGCGAGCGCGATTGTCGTTATGGCGGAACTCTTTCACTCGGATCCGGCGACAAGCTGCCCGATTCCATCAGTTTCATGGAAGGCGAATTGGTCGGGGAACTCATCACCCGCTTTGACGAAACGCGCATCTCCGATTTTTCAACGTTACCCAAGACGGTTGAAACCGCCGAAGGCGACATGGAAGTCACTGGCCTGAAAGCAAAAGGCAAGGGCTGGGAAGTGAGCATTCAACTATCGAACTTCGGACGCGCCAGCAGCATGACCCAGCAGCTATTACGCGGGCAAAGCGACGTGCTGCGTGTGCTGGATCAGTTTAATCGCCCGATGCAGGTAGGCAGCAGTAAAACGACCTCCAATAACGGGATCACAGTTGATCTATCGATTCCCATCAACAGCCCAGATGCGCAAGCCACCCCCACCGCCATTGTGTGGGTCATACCGGCACAAACGCGTGAAGTTCGAATCCCATTTCAACTGAAAAATCTCAAACTGCCTGACTGATTGCGCGGGCGAGTCCTCTCACCTTTACGCGCATGCGACAGTCAACCGATTGACTAAAGCTTTCCCAACGGTATCATCCCTTATCATGGCTACGATGCAAAACGGTTCAGGCATAGCGTTTCCGAAATTGATTGATCGACGCGACAAAGCCGAGGCATTGCCGCGTAAAGTCGTGTTGGCGACGATGATGTACTATTGCCAGGGAACGCTTGAAGAACGTCTTGAGAAAATGAGCCGCATGATTGATGATTCTGCGGCGCTCGCGAAAAAACAATATCCTCACCACCCGTTGGATATTGTTGTCATGCCTGAAAATGTTTTCCTGAACACGCAAAACATTCGCGCTCGAAGCGTGACGCTTGAAGGGCCTGTTCTTGAAAAAATGCAAAGCAAGGCCCGTCAGCATAACACCAATCTGATCGTCACCCTAAACCAGATCGCCCAAGACGGCTGTGTGTACAACACTGCGGTGGTGCTTGACCGCACAGGCGGCATAATCGGTACATACCGCAAAGTTCACCCCGTTGGCGCACCCAACGGAACACTCGAAAACGGGATCACGCCCGGCAATGACTTCCCCGTTTTTGATTGCGACTTCGGACGCATCGGCATCCAGATTTGTTGGGACATGAGCTACGACGACGGGTTTGCTGTACTGGAAAATAAAGGCGCGGAAATTGTCTTCATCCCGACAGCATCCCCGCAAACTGTTCGCCCATCATCCTATGCTCTGAATCACCGCTATTATGTCGCCACCAGCACCCGCCGTAACAACGCCAGCGTTATCAATCCTGCCGGCATGATCGCGGCACAAACCACCAGCGATCCGATTTTGGTTCAGCAAATCGATCTGTCCTACTCCATCCTGCACTGGACGGCAGCACTGGAAAATGGCGAATCACTAACGCGCCAGTTTGGTGACAAGGTTGGATATCTCTATTCAGAACGCGAAGACTGCGGCGTATTCTGGTCGAATGATCCCGAACGTTCGATCTCATCCATGTGCAAAGAACTGGGTCTGAAGCAATTTCAGGATCAGGTCGAACAGGATTTTGAGAAACAAACCGCCGAACGCCGCGTTTAACTGTCAACCGCAGGTTAAGTGGATTTCGCATATCAAATCTGAAAATCCACTACATCCCCGCGCTCGCCGCGCGGGCGACGATCGCGATATTTTAGTTTCGGCGGTTCTGCAACGACCTGATTCTGGCTCGGTACGCTGGTGGTGATGAAGACATTGCCCCCGATCACCGAAGCCCTGCCGATCACGGTATCACCGCCGAGGA
>JBBQXB010000012.1:0-67078 GCA_038210015.1 Tepidisphaerales bacterium | reverse complement strand
AAGCGCCGCCACCGATCATCTATCAACTGGATGGTGTGTATCCCTATCAGCCCAAAAAGACTACGGGGCAGCAAGACACATTTAGTGACGAACCTGGGATGTCTACTGCAGAAAGATCGCGCGTAGCGGCAATGGATTCGTTTATTACCACTGTCATGTTCAAACCAAAAGATGGCGAGTGGGTACCGCTCCTGGACTGGAGCTGGAGGTGGCAAGGACAAGCAATTAAAGCAGGCAATATTTACAATGTGCAAAATGGTGTGGCTGAGTGGGGTGAGCGTCAGGTAAGAACATATCATCACCCTGGATGGAGCGATATTTACAATGCGCCTGGCAGTGCCGGTCCTGAATTTGTGCAAACACAGGGATGGCCATTTTGAAACTAGAATTAGCCCGAACAATTCTTTTGTCATTCGTAGCCACACTGTTAGGGTCTGCCGGTTGCATGTCAATTCAAGGCAGCGAGCAGACTGATGAAGCCCATAGCGACGATCAATACCATTACTTAGTTGCGAGCATGGAACTTCTCGATCTGCGGCGTGTTGGAACTGTGGATTTACATGTAAAGGTTACCATAACCAATCGATCCAAATCGCAAGTGGCTACACTCTACAACCCTTTTATGCGGCACGACAAACCAACACCTGCCACAGTCGAGGCTATCGATCAAAATGGGGTGCGTATTTCAGCAGCCTTTCCGGTTGCTACTAAGCAAGCAAGTAACGAAGACTGGGTCACAATTCCTCCCGGGAGTTCGCTGACTGGTGTAACAAGGATCGAATTGGTGCCCTCTCCCACTGATGCTGCGCTTGACTTCAAGTTTCGTGTGCGAGTTATTTTCGACGACAGGTTATGCCTACGCTACCCCGCAGACCAAAAATCGCTTCTCGCTGCCAACACTGCTTTGTCAACGCCACCCACGGTTCGCGATATTCGGTGTTCCACTGATTGGCTTAACGTGAGGTAGCACAACTTTAAAGGCACGTCCAAAATATTCCCAAGCAGCTAAGCGCATATTCCATCTCTTACATGTTGTCATTCGTTACCGCCATTTCATCGCCTGCGAGGGAAATTTTCTGAATGTGCCCGTGCATTGTTTCTCATCGGGACACACAAGCGCGGCACCGGGCTGCACATACTCCCAATGCGTACGCACCAACGCGACATCGGGCTGCACATACTCCCAATGCGTACGCACAAACGCGGCGTCAGGCTGCACAAACGCGGCGTACGGCTGCACATACGCCCAATGCGTACGCACAAACGCGGCGTCAGGCTGCACAAACGCGGCGTCCGGCTGCACATATGCCGCTGCGGGGCAGTAGGATTTGGGGGCGGGGCGGATTATCAGGCTGAAAATGCGGAATTGCATTTCGGACGTTGTGATCTACTGCAATTATTTTATCCGAACTAAAGTGGCGAATTGGTTGGCCGATCTAATGGGTAACCCGCGCGGCGAATCCGGTCCCGCATGCCCGCCCGTGAGCGTGGTGTTCGGCAGCGCGAACATCAACAACAACGGCACGTTGCGGCTGGCAGCGTGAGACACCTGTCACAACGACAGTGTTTTTTTCACCGAGAAGTTACGCATAACGCAAAGACGCACGAAGGCTTGTTTGGCTTCGCGCGGCTTTGCGTTATTTATTGCAACTAAAAGAGAATGCCAATCTCATTCTAATCGCAACCTACACCCCGCCGCAGGTAGTAAACCTGTCGGCGGGGCAGATTTTTTCAGGGGTTGCGATTGGGATTAATACTTGAGTTGGGGTTTGTGTTTTGATTTTTGGATTTCGGTACCTGGGCCGTGATTTGTTGTTCGGAAAATCAAAGACCCGAGCAAATTGCGCCTGTGGAACGAACTTCACAGAACCCTCAAAATGTGTCGTTTTTGGGCGCTTTAGTCAGGAGTTAAAATAATTCGCTCACAGGCGCCGGGGCGTAGCGATCGCAGATTGCGCTGGGTTAAAACGTCATGGGAGGGTCACAGTGACGCTTTGATTGGCTTCATTTGCGGGAGCAGGCGAAGCATGTAAATGACGAATCCGATCACCAACAGCATCATGATCGCGACGGACGACACGCGGATAATCGTTGCGTGCTTGGCGATTTGGACTAATTGTTGCTCCGGCGTGCCTGCGGCACGGTACCAATCGATCACCGGCATGAAAAGCAGTGTCGGCAGCGCCGCTAACACAGGTAATACAATCGCCAGCAAACCCAGCCACCAGCCACGCATATCCATCCGGTAAACCCAATATCCTGCCAATATAAGCGCCGCAGCAATCGCCAGCGCGATCCCAACCGCCGCCGCACCCTGCAGCATCGTGCCGAATATTGGCAGCACGGGTTGAAATGCCATCAACCCAAAGAATATCCCCGCTACCCACAAGGTTAGTGTTAATCCCAGAATCTTCAGCGGACATTGATCGGTCCAACGTGGCGTAGGATCAAAGTACTCCACCGTAAGACGTGCATCGTCCGACTTCACCAGCCAGAGTATCACCCCGGGTAGCGCCACCAGCATCACCACAATCATCAGCAAACTTACCATCAGCGCAATACCCGCAACCCCCGGCGGCATATTCGGATCGGTCGCGATCTGATCGCGAAGCATCGGGAAAATCGCGACCATCACAATCGTTGAAATTACCCCCATCAATAACCAATGCGTCGTCAGAATCATCACCAGCGGCCGCGACCAGCGACGTTTCATCAGCGTGCCAATGCCCAGCCACGCCAGAACTGTTGTCAAAACCGCGTACATCAACGTCACGGACACGATTTGTCCCGCATGCAAATCGACTTGTCCGGGTCGTTTGGGTGCAAGCGCCGCCAGCGGGATCGATAGGATTCCGCACCCGGCCAAGATTGACGTCAAAAGCAAAAGAATCCCCGCCGCGATCAAAAACCCGCTTTTGTTCTTAAATGGCAGCACCAGCGTGGGGGTCTGATAGTTCAGAGGATCACTCATATTCCGGCATCATCTGTACTGTGATTGCGATGTGCAACTTGACCTCCCGCAACGCATGTCGAGAATCAACGTCACAGCTATGTCCAAAACGATCACCCATCCCGCGTTCGAGCCACTCAAAGCCGCGTTCCCCGGCATCGCTTTCAAAGCCGGTGAGTTTCGCGACATGATCACTCTGATCGTGCCACGCGATTCAATTCTCAACGTCGCCGCGTTTTTGCGCGATCACGACGCGACAAAGTTCGATTTTTTATGCGATCTGAACGCCGTCGATTATCTCGGTTACGGCGGCGTCGAACACCGTTTTGCTGTTAATTACGGCCTATCCAGCACGCACTACAACAACCGGTTGTGGCTGCGCGTGCTTCTTGATCCCGAACGTGATACCGCACCCGGCGTCGATGTCCGCGACGAAGAGGCCGAAACAAAATGCGATCCGGGGTTGCTGATCGAAAGCGTTACCTCCGTCTGGGCCGGCGCGGAATGGCCTGAGCGCGAAGTCTACGACATGTTCGGCATCGTCTTCAAAGGACATCCCGATCTGCGTCGAATTATGACGTGGAACGGCTTTGGATCATATCCGCTGCGCAAAGATTACCCCTTGCGCGGCGTGGGTGAACGCGAAGCGTTTAAAATTGTCACGCGGGATAGTGCGTAGCTGTGCGGTGATGAGTGTGACGTGAAAGGTGACGCATGGGTTTTTGCTTTCAGGCACGCACCCGTCGCCTTGGCGAATAGCGGTTACGCTTTCACTCCTTTCACGCTACACTCATCACGCAACAGACCGCAACAGACCATGTTCGAATCACTCACCCAACGCCGCTACCTCATTCCTTTCAAGGCATCGCGCCTGCCTCAGCAGATTACTGACGTGCTTGTGATCGGCGGTGGGATCGCCGGGCTGCGGGCTGCGATCGCGGCGGCCGAGGGTGGCGCGGACGTGCTGCTGCTCACCAAAGACACCATCGAACAATCCAACACCTGGTGGGCACAAGGCGGCATCGCGGCGGTGTTGCAGCCATTAGATTCAGTCGATGCGCACGTTCGCGATACCGAAGTCGTAGGCGTCGGCCTATGCGATGAAAAAGCCGTCCGGCTTGTCGTCGAAGAAGGCCCGCAACGCGTCATCGAATTGATGCAGTGGGGCGCAAAATTCGATAAGCAAATTGGCAACGCCTACGACCTGGCTTACGGATTGGAAGGCGGGCACAGCTACGCCCGTATCCTCCACGCCTACGGCGACGCCACCGGCAAGGAACTGGCGCAAACGCTGATCAATAAAGTACGCTCCTATGATTCGATCCGGGTCAGCGAAAAAAGTTTTGCGATTGATCTGATCACCGATGAAGGCCGCTGCGTGGGTTTGCTGGCGTTGATTAATAATCAGGTGCACGTGATCTGGGCCAAGCGTACGATTCTCGCATCCGGCGGGGCAGGACAACTATGGCGGGAATCTACGAATCCCAAAATCGCCACCGCAGACGGCCACGCGATGGCGTATCGCGCCGGGGCGCGTCTGGCGGATATGGAAATGGTGCAATTCCATCCCACCACGCTTTATGTCGCCGGATCGTCGCGTGCGCTGATCACCGAAGCCGTCCGCGGCGAAGGCGCTTATCTTGTCGATAAGAATGGCTATCGCTTCATGGGCGATTTTCATAAGGACATGGAACTGGCGCCCCGCGATGTCGTGTCGCGCGCGATCGTAGAACAAATCCGCAGGACGCATCACACGCATGTTTTTTTGGATACGCGTCATCTGGAAACCGAAGCCTTCAAAAAGCGCTTCCCGCAACTCACCCGACTCTGCGCGCAGTTCGACATTGATCTGGCCAAAGACCTGATCCCGATCCACCCTGCCACGCACTACATGATCGGCGGGGTGATCGCCGACCTGACCGGACACACCAGTTTGCCCGGACTTTACGCGATCGGCGAAGCCAGTTGCTCAGGGTTGCACGGCGCGAACCGGCTCGCCAGCAATTCGCTACTCGAAGGTCTCGTATTCGGGCAACGTGCCGGAACCGATGCCGCGGCCGAATCACGACTAAACGGGATCAATTTTCCGCAAAATCTCGAAGAAAAAATCCCGCCTTCGCAAAAAACCGAGTTGGATGTCACCGACGTTAAAAGCTCATTGCGATCGGTCATGTGGCGTAACGTCGGCATCGAACGCGACGGCGACCGACTGAACGAAACCCGCGAGATCATCGCATTCTGGTGTCGGTATGTGATGGATAAATCGTTCCTGCCCACGATCGGCCAGCCGCAGGTGGTGGCGGGGTGGGAATTGCAAAATATGTTGACGGTTGCCTTCCTCGTCGCCGCCGCAGCGTATACCCGCACCGAATCGCGCGGCGCGCATCACCGAATGGATTATCCCGCCCGCGACGACGTCAATTGGCGTCTGCACCTCAACTGGCAACGTCCGCAGGAAACGCCGGTGGCTGATCCGGTTCTATAATGCATGATGCAGTTCACAGTGACGCTTCACCACAAGCGCGGAGATCACGAAAGTGCGCGAAGGAAGAAATAACAGGTGATGTTTGAATGGGTCCCCATTTGCGCGACTTTGGTAGCACGGGCGTTCCGCCGGTGACTCGCTTTCCAGCAGTCAATAATTTGCAATGATTGCCCGTTTTCTAATTACGGATGGCTACAGGGGCGTTTTATTACTACCGCGTTTATAGCGTCACACAGACAATTCACTCACGAACAACTTACCCAGGGAATTATCGTAGTAGCTGAATCGGCAGACGCCGGCGTATGTGTCGTTGGCGCAGGCGATGAAGCGGCCGCCGTTGGATTGCACGAGATTGAACGACCATCTGCCGATATCGCCTTTGGCGCGTAGGACGCTGTTGCTGCGTTTGTCGTAGTAGAGGACGTTGACATCGCCGTCGGTATCGAAATAGACGCTGGAGAATAATCCTGTTCCGCCACGCGATGCGACGCGGTCGGTCGTCCAGCGGCGTCCGGCGAACCGCGCCACCTTCAGATCGGCGGGGTTGGCGTCGTAATAGCTGATGATCGGATTGTTAAACTCATCAAACCGCGTCGATAAAAACGACACGCCGAGCGTGGTGTTATCAACCGTTGTGTTCGCCCAGGCACTGGATCGCGGATTATATAGCGCGTACTTCAAATGTCCGTTGGACGAGCTTGCGTATGCGACCCCGACTCGCCCTGCGGGGTCGATGGAGATCGACGTATCCCTGCCGACATCATTTTCGGTATCGACTGCGGTGATTTCCCACCCGCCGGTGTCATTCTGTCGCGCAACCCGCAGATCGCCGGTGGTTTTGCGGTAGTAACTAATGACCGGTAACTCATTGCGATCAAAGGCGAGTGATGGGTAAAGGCCGGTGGAGTTTTTGATGTCGATGTTCTGGCTCGCCCAGCGGACGCCATCGAAGTGGGCGAATTTTAGATCGCCGTTCGTGCCATCGAAATAGGCGACCGAAGGCCTGCCCCATTTATCAACCGCCATCGACAGGTAATAGCCCTGATACGGCAGCGAGTTGTCGATCGTTTGCAGCTTGGACCAGATGCCTGAGTTGGATCGCGTGCTGTAGCGCATTGTCTGCGCCAGCGAATCGTAATAGGCAAAATGCGTGATGCCGAACCGGTCAACCGCCAGCGTATTGCCGTTGCCGTAACTACCAAAAAGGGCTTGTTCCGGCGCGGGGGCGTCGATGCGGGCTTTGGTGAGTTCTAACGCAGAAAGCAGATCAAGCCGGGGGATGCTCAGCCGGGTAAACGGCGTGGTTTCGGTGTCGCCATCAAAGTTCAGGATGCTGGATGAGGTCAGGATCGATTGAATATCCGCGGGTTTGAGTTGCGGGTCGATGGTTCGCATCAGCGCCACCGCACCGGCGACATGCGGGGCAGAGAAGCTGGTTCCGTCAACGATTCCGAATCCGCCATTCAATAACGTGGTGTAAACCAGCTCGCCGGGTGCGAGTAAATCTAGGACTGATCCGCGTTCGGTAAAGCTTGAGATGACATCATTTCCATCGACCGAACCGACACTGATGACGCTCGGATCGGCAGCGGGTGTGTCGATGCCCGGGCCGTTGCTCACACCGCCGTTACCGCTTGAAGCGACGATGCTGACGCCGGAATCAATCAGCGCGAGAATCTCGTCCCCGTAGATGGAACTGACGGTCGGTTCGTCAAAATGTCCTGTTCCGTAGGAGATATTGACGATGGTGATGCCGAATTGCGATCGGTTGTTGATGATCCACTGCAACGCCAGTTCGATTCGAGAGTCGGGGACGGAAGTGGTTCCGTTACCGTCGATTCGCAGCGCGACGATATTGGCTGCGGGTGCGACTCCGCGATGGGTTAATCCGTCTGCGATAAATTCGTCAGCGGCGATGACGCCAGCGACTTCGGTTCCGTGCCCGTAGGTGTCGAGGGGGTCGGGATCGTTATCGACAAAATCATACCCGCCAAGCACTTTGTAACTCGGGCCGATCCCGCCACCCAGCGCTGCGTGCATGTAGTCGATGCCGGAATCGATGATCGCGATGGTTTGCCCTGCACCGTTGAGTGGGAGACTGGAATAGGCGTCGATCGCGTCGGGCAATCGAATAAGCTGGTCGGTAAGGCCCCAATCGTCGTACGCCAGCATTCGGCGTGGTTCGAGGGATTCAAGGGTTGAAACGAAACTGAAAATCTTGGGGATCATCGCCTGCCACAACCCGCCGGTTGGCAATTCTTATAAAACATACCTGCAACAACATGGATCCATCCATCCGCGCATCACTCCCATTATAGACGCCGCAGCGCAGCGGGCAATTAAACTATTTTTAGGAAAATTGTGACACAGCATACATATGCGCCTGACAGCGTGGAAATGCCACCTTTGTCATACTACTTCAAAGACGTGCAGCAAGATCTTAGCATCACGAGGATCCGTTTGTGGCATTTGCGCTGATATGAGAGATGTAACGCTCGCGCGTCGACGTTATCGTTCATTGCAACGCGAGCACGCTCGCAGCCAGCAAACGCGTAACCAACTGCGGCTGTACCGATGCCGGGACCATCACCATTGCGGCATCAATCACATAGTTACTCAGCGATCAGGCAGGCTTATGTGGTTTGCATCATCGGTCGCAGCCCGCAGGTTGAACTAATTTTCTGTCGGTATCGCGCGATCGGCAGGTACAACCACCCTGCCAGCGCGCGGGTTAGCGGGATTTGCATCAGCAAATGAAACGGAAACGCCCACCAGACATATCTTGCGACATATCCAAACGCATCCACTCCGCCTAATACGCGTTGATCGGAAGTGAGCAGTTTAATCTCGCCGGGTAGGATTCCAGGTGTTAAGCCCAGTGCGGCAATGGCTTTAGGGTCTTGCAGCGGGACGCATTCAAAGCCCACCCGTTCGACCATCGCCTGCCAACGCCTGACCCCTGCGGAACACATCCCGCAGCCGGCGTCAAAAAATAGCGTTCCGCGATGCCTCATCGTTATTATCTTACGACAACCTTGGTACCGCAGCACATCAAATCGCGATTTTTGAAACTCGAAACCCGGCGGATACTTGCCTAAACCGCCGTGGTCTGCATCCTACAGACGCAAAATGATTCCCAACCCGCAATCCATCGTCGATCGGATGATCTCGTTTCAGGCTAGCGTTCGCGACACGTTGATCGCTGCCCGATCGAAGCAATCGATGCATGAAGTCAGCCACACCAGTTCTGCCGACACGATTTATGCGATTGATGCCGAGGTTGATCCGATTTTGGAAGCGTTTTGTGAAGATTGGTCGCGGGAGATGCCGCTGGTTTTGATCGCAGAAGGCATGACCGACGAGCACGGGAATGAAGGGAATATCGTTTTCCCACGCGGCACAAAAGAGCAGGACGCTGCGATCCGGCTGATTGTCGATCCGATCGACGGCACGCGCGGAATCATGTACGACAAGCGCTCGGCTTGGGCGCTGGCGGGGGTGGCTGCCAATAAAGGACTGGAAACACGGCTTAGCGACATCGAAATCTCGGTGATGAGCGAATTGCCCACCAGCAAAGCCGGGCACGCTGACGTATTGTGGGCGATCAAGGGTCAAGGCGCAAAAGCGCATCGTGTCGATCTGAAATCCCGCGAAACAACGCCAATTCCGATCGCGCCCAGCTCTGCAAAATCGATCCATCACGGTTTTGCGTCGGTCAGCAATTTTTTCCCCGGCACAAAAGTGCTGGCCAGCGAATTGATGGAATATCTGGTTGCGAATTTGATCGGCAAAGCTGACGTTACCAAAGCGTTGATTTTCGACGATCAATACATCGCAACCGGCGGGCAGTTGTATGAATTGATTGTTGGCCATGATCGGTTTGTCGCAGATCTCAGACCGTTGTTTTATGCGATCAACAAGCAGCCCGAAGGACTGTGCGTACATCCGTATGATTGTGCGGGATGGCTAATTGCCGATGAAGCGGGCGTTGTTCTAACCAACGGATTAGGCGAGCCACTGGACGGGCCATTGGATTGCACGACCAGCCTGTCATGGGCGGGTTACGCGAATCAGACGCTGCACGATCAGATTCAGCCGCTCATCAACCAATTTCTGGCCGACCGTGGGTTGAAGGCATAGCAGGTGTTCTTGCGCGACGATTGCAAGATCGCAGGAATCGCGTGCGTCTGGCAATTTTCCATCGTAGGAGTCAACTTATCTAATAACAGAAAAGAGCATAGGCCGCAGAGGCGCAAAGACGCAGAGAGCAACGCTTGTAAATCACGACCAATACGTGAGATGCAATATAATGGAGCGCGCTGGCGCGATCCCAAGAAGATGAATGTAAGCAGATGAATGCATGCATTTCGTAATTGTTCTCCCTGCGCCTTTGCGGCCTAATCTTGGTTCGACGCAGCGCACTGCTATAAGAGGGGATCAAGATACCCAAGCAACGCGGCGCATTTATCCGTGTGCATCCAACAAAATCTGTGACGATCTGTGTCCCATTACCAATACAGGGAAAAATTTGGCAGCCCTAAGTCGCGTCGTTTTCGGCGGGGGATTGGCTTAGCATCCACCGGCGCGGTAAGAAAGTGTCACCATGTCAAAAATCATCCGTCGAGCCGTATTCCCAGGCCAGTTTGATCCCATCACGAACGGCCATCTCGATCTGATCCGTCGCGGCGTTAATTTATTCGACGAATTGATCGTCGCGGTCGGTGTCAATCCCGAGAAACGCGAGATGTTTACGCTGGATGAACGGGTGTCGATGATCCGCGAACTGGTCAAAAGTTTGCCCACCGTGCGGGTGGAAAAATTCACTGGCTTGACGATGGATTTCGTCCGAAAAGCCAAAGCGACGACGATTTTGCGAGGCATTCGTGACGCTGCGGATGTGCGGTATGAGTTTCAACTTGCGCTAGCGAATCGCGCGGTGGGGGGCGTGGAATCGGTCTTCATTATGACCGGCGAACAATACGCGTTGACCAGCAGCAGCTTAATTCGACAGGTCGTGACGCTGGGCGGCGATATCAAGCAACTGAAATCGGTGCTCCCTCCCTTGATTATCCGTGAATTGCTTGCGATGCAGAAAAAAGGCCGGATTCATAAGGATTCCAGTCCCGATACCCCCAAAACGTAGAAGGGATGTTGGTTTTGTGTTTTGATGTTTCGTGTTTTGGATGTCGGTCAACACTTGGTGAGTCGTAAGATTCTGCTCGTTAAGCCGCGAGCTTGCTCGCGCCTCTTGCATCCCACCCCGACCTATTCCCCCGCACGAGCGTGGAATCGAAGCCGATCGTGGATACAATCGCGTGTCCCGCAAATATGCGGGTGTTTTATCGAGGTTTATATGGCATTTACCCTAAGCGAAACCCCCAACGATCTGCTTTCAACCGAACCGCAACCTGATCAGGGCAACCGGTGGACGCTGAATTTTGGTCCCCAGCACCCGGCCACCCACACGACGTTACGACTGGTGTTGGAATTGGACGGCGAACGTATCCTTAAATGCACGCCGCACATCGGCTATCTGCATTCGGGGTTTGAAAAGCTCGGCGAACACCTGAATTACAACCAATACGTCACGATCGTCGATCGGATGGATTATTCCGCGCCGATTTATAACGAATTGGCGTGGCATCATGCGACCGAAAAATTGATGGGGATTGAGTTGACGCCTCGCTGCAAGGCATTGCGCACGATCGCTGGCGAACTCGGGCGAATTCAGTCGCATTTGCTGTGCGTTAGCGCTGCGGGATTGGATCTGGGTGCGTTCACGGCATTTTTGTACGCATTCAACGAAAAAGAGGCGATTTACGACATTCTCGAATACATCTCCGGCCAGCGTTTTCACAATTCGTGGACACGGGTGGGCGGGCTGAACCAAGACCTGCCGGACGAGGCAATTTTTCAAAAGATGGTGCACAAGTTTATTGATGATGACTTGCCACACGCATTGGAAGACGTCGAAAAATTGCTGAATAAAAACCGAATCTTCGTCGATCGCACCAAGGGCGTCGGGCAAATCAACGAGAAGGACGCGATTTCATGGAGCCTGTCTGGCCCGATCGCCCGGGCGAGCGGCGTGAAACGGGATGTCCGCAAGGATGAGCCGTATCTGTGCTTTGCCGATAATTGGGATGGCCAGGGCGCCAAAGCAGTCGATTTCCAAGTCCCTGTAATGACTACCGGCGATGTCTATGCGCGGTATCTGATTCGCATGGAAGAAATGAAGCAGTCGATCCACATCATCACGCAGCTGATCGACAATCTGCCCACAGGCCCGGTGAATGTCAGCCCCGAAGGCAAGGAGGTGCTGCCGCCCAAGGATCAGGTTTATAGCAGTATCGAAGGGCTGATCCAGCATTTTGAGTTGATTATGACCAATCGCGGTTTTGAAGCCCCGCGCGGCGAAGTCTACGGCGCGATCGAAACCGGCAACGGCGAACTGGGTTACTACATCGTCAGCAACGGCGGAAACAACCCCTGGCGCGTCCGCACCCGCGCTTGCAGCTTTATCAACTATCAAACCTTCCCAAAGTTGATCGAAGGCCATCAAATCTCCGACGTCCCCGCGATTTTAGGAAGCCTTAACGTCATCGCCGCGGAGTTGGATCGGTAAAATGAGCAATGGGTGACACCCGTTACATGGTCGGCAAGCGATTGAACGAAACCACTGCGTTGCAGATGGCGTCCGATCTTGCACAACTTAATCCCGCCCTCGAAACCAATATCGTCATCGACTTCACACAGACCCAGCATTTCGAGCCGTTCGCGATGTTGTTCGTCGCCTCTGCGGTGAGACGCTTAACGCTGCTGGCAGAGAAAATGGGTAGCGAGGTATGGTGCTGGAACCGTCGAAAGTGGGTCCCGCTTTCGAGGAACTATTTGAAGGTATCGCTGGTTCCGGACAGGCGGGAAAAGGCAAACTGTTGTCCGCATCCACCTTACGTCGCTTAGGAATGGACACCCTGTTTTCGGGCGAATCCGGCAAATAGCTATCTTGTACGCCGCTTTGTTGCTTCATGGGCTAACCCTGCGACGCGTAAAACCATAAAAATTACACCGGGAATGGATCGGTCTCATGCAATATTGGCTTACGACCCATACCCCACCCGATCGCGGGCGAGTTCCGCGTTTTGTGTACGCCAAGAAAAAGTATGCGAAGAGCATTGGTCGAGTACGCGCGGGCGATCGGGTGTTTTTCTATGAAACCGCCGGCACGCAGCGGACTGGTTTGGCATCGCTGGTCGCAACGGTGTGGCGACCGGATCGTCCGAACCGAATATCTGTGAGATCATCGTGAGATTTGGACGTTCATGGTTCGCTGCGATTCGCGACAACTTACAACACCAATATCTCGCGTGGATTTGCGCATAATTCTTGGTCGTCCCGCTTTCAAATTTTTAATCCCGGGCGGAATTCTGAAGTTGTCCGAGAAGCAAATGCAGGCACTGGATGCAATAGAGTTTGATTGATCGTATTCCAAAAAACGCTATAGTGGAATCATGAAAACGACAGTTGATATTCCTGATAAGGTGCTCAAAGATGCGATGCGATTCAGCAAGGCATCCACCAAGCGGGAATGTATCGTCAGCGCGTTGGAAGAACTCAACCGCCGCGCGCGGGCGGAAGAACTTATCACATTACTCGGACAAAGCGACACATATATGTCGCCCGAAGAATTGATGGAAATGCGTGAGGCCGACAAGAATCGGACTTATCCGTGAAATCGTTGATCCTTGTTGATACGTCATTGTGGGTGTGTGCGCTGCGTCGAAATGGTTTTGACGTAGAACGTACCGAGGTGTTCTCGCTGATCCGCGAAGGCACGGCTGCGTGGTGCGACGTCGTGCGGTTGGAGCTTTGGCGAGGCGTATCGAGCGACTATGACAGGAAAATGTTGACCAAACTCGCCGAGCAAGTGCCTTGCCTGCCGATTGACGCAACAACGTGGAAACTCGCGTGCGAATTGGCTAATGTAGGTCGGGCAAACGGGCAGCAATTTCCGTCATCCGCTCTTGTGATTTTTAGTTGCTCTCATCAGCATCGCGTAGTCTTAAGGCACCGCGATAAGCATTTTGCGGAGCTTGAGACACTGATCCGTTTGATAAAAAACCCCGAGAACTAATATGGCATGGTTATCCGAAAATCGTCGTTCCGCACTCGTCACAGAAGGTCAACCGCTTCTGACTGATGCGATGAAAAAGCATCTGGAAGAAACATACTTCCCTCGCTATCCCAGCAAACGGGCGGTGTTGTTGCCGGCGTTGCACATGGTGCAGCACGAATACAACTGGATTCCGCCTCAGGCGATTGAGGAAATCGCCAATTTTCTTGAAATCGCCCCCGCTGAAGCGATGGATACAGCCTCTTTCTATGAGGAATACTGGTTAAAACCCAAGGGCAAGTATCTGCTACAGGTCTGCCGGTCGCTGACGTGTGAACTTTGCCAAAGCGGCAAGTTGACGCAGCATTTGTCGGATAAATTGAAGCTGGATATCGGCGAAACAACGGCCGATAAAAGGTTTACGCTCGTCGAACTTGAATGCCTTGGCGCTTGCGGAACCGCGCCGGTGATGATGGTCAACGAAGTGCTGTACGAAAACCTCCAGCCAGACCAACTCGATGAAATACTTAACAAACTGCCTGAGGATCCGCACGATTTCAAAGATCCCGGCGTAACATGGGAAGAAACGAAACACTAGGAATAAGATGACTCAATTCCACCTCACCGCTGTAATCGAACGCGAAACCGACGGATACATCGCACTTTGGCCTGAGGCAGACATCGCCAGCCAAGGCGGCACGATGAAAGAAGCGCGCCGCAATTTGCGCGAAGCGGCGGAACTTTTTTTAGAATCTGCAAGCCCATCTGAACTCAACGAACGCCTTGCCGAGCATCTGCTTATCGAGCCGTTGGAGGTGACGATTGGGTAGGCTGCGCGTCTTTACCGCAGACGATTTATTGCGTTTACTCGGCGACATATTTTTATATCCGGATTATTGAATATGATCTCAGAACAGATTGATCGCACGACGTTTTCTTTCGTCACCTTTGATCAAGCCGAGATCGACGATGTCGCTTATTGGTTATGCAAAAGTCCTGACGAACGGCTGGAATGCATCGAGTATTTGAGACGGTGGTTATATGGAGACGATCAGATTAACGCCCGACTTCAAAGAGTTTTTGAATTTGCTGAAGCAGAATGGCGTTAATTTTTTGTTGATCGGTGGGTACGCTGTCGGCTTGTACGGAGTAATGCGTCCCACCAAAGACATGGACATATGGATCGCGGTGCATAACGAAAATCTAGCACTGTTAATTCGCGTCTTGGAGCAATTCGGATTTCGCCCCGGTTCGATCCACGCCGAACAGTTCAGAAATCAGCACCAAATCTTTCGCATGGGCGTGCCTCCGAATCGCTTGGAGATTTTGACGAGCATTCCTGGTGTCGATTTTGTCGCTTGCGCGTCGCGCGCCAATCTTATGAAACTAGATGGTCTGGACGTTCCGGTCATCTCGCGCGATGATCTGATTGCCAACAAACGGGCGACCGGCAGGATGCAGGATTTAAGCGATGTCGAGAAGCTATTGAAACGAGTCGACAAAGAGCGTTGAATATACATATTCGGTGTTAAGATAGAGATACAAATGGCCTTCACAGAACCCGTCCTTACCAAACGCATACCATTCGATCCCGACAAGCGAAAGCTTATCTCCTACGATGATTACATCGCGACTGGAGGCTACGAGCAACTCAAAAAAGCGCTCGATCTGCCCCCGGCGGACATCATCAAGACCGTGACCGACTCCGGCCTGCGCGGTCGCGGCGGGGCGGGGTTCAGCGCCGGGCAAAAGTGGTCCTTCATTCCCAAGGAAAAAAAGACCACCCATTACCTAACCGTCAACGCCGATGAATCCGAACCCGGCACCTTCAAAGACCGCTACCTGATTAATTACGATCCGCATCTGCTGCTGGAAGGCATCGCGATCGCATCGCTGGCGACGCAGTGTGACATCGCCTACATCTTCATCCGCGGCGAATATCACTACAGCGCGAAAGTGTTGGAACACGCGATCAAAGAAGCCTACGACCACAATGTCTTTGGTCCCAATGGCATCCTCGGATCGGGTAAAAAACTTGACGTCTTCGTCCATCGCGGCGCGGGCGCGTATATCTGTGGCGAAGAGACGGGATTGCTCGAAGCATTGGAAGGCAAACGCGGCTGGCCTCGCAATAAGCCGCCTTTCCCGGCGATCGCCGGGGCGTTTGCCAAGCCGACAGTCATCAACAACGTCGAAACGTTGATGAACGTCCCGATGATTCTTGAAAAAGGCCCGGCTTGGTTTCGCACGATGGGTACGCCGTCGTCGCCGGGTCCCAAATTGTTTGGCATGTCCGGACACATCAATAAGCCCGGCGTTTATGAAGACGAACTGGGCATTACGCTCGATTACGCCATCAACACCCTCGGCGGCGGCATGAAAGGTGGCGCGTATAAAGCCTCCGTATGCGGTGGGATCAGCATGGGCGTGCTAGGAACAAATCAACTGGATATCAAACTCGATTTTGATGATGTCCGCTTCCGCGGGGGCTGCCTCGGACTTGGTACGGCCGGCATGATCGTGATGAATGAGCATACCGATATGGTTCGCGCGCTTCGCAATTGCGTCCGCTTCTACTCTCACGAATCCTGCGGCCAATGCACGCCTTGCCGCGAAGGATCGCATTGGATGAAAAAAATCCTCGACCGCATCGTCGATGGTGGCGGCAAAGCCAGTGATTTAAACATGCTGATGGAATTGGAAAAAACGATGGGCATCATGCCCGGTACCACGATCTGCGGCCTGGCAGACGGTACCGCGTGGGCAACCCGAACTTTCATCAGCAAGTTCTACGATGAGTTTGCCAAAGCCTGCCCCGAAGAAGCACATCGCCGCGTTGCATTGAAAGTCGCTTCCGGCCGCGCCAATGTGCTGACCCCGATGGGCTCGAACACGCGGTAGGAAGCTAGCCACGAATCAAACACGAATAAATGCAGGATTTGAGAAAATCGAGCTTATTTTCGCGTCAGTTTCGTAGCACGGGCGTCCCGCCCGTGGCATTTTTTTATGGCAAATGCGGTTTTAATCGCGTGCGTAGCGCGTATTGCAAAAAGCATTCTTCGGGACCTTCACGGTTTGCTTACTTGCTAGCTCTTTACCCTGGAAAACAACATGAGTGATTTGCATTACTTCCGTCCCGATTGGGTTCAAAAATCTGACCAGAAATTGGTCGTTGATCTGTGCGTCTACGGCGCTTCAAGTGCTGGTGTGATCGCTGCGATTGAAGCCGTGGAGCGCGGGAAGACCGTTGCGTTGCTCCAGCCGGGGAAATTCATTGGCGGCCTGACCGCTGGTGGATTGGGATGGACCGATCACGGCAAAGCCCACGTCATTGGCGGGAAGGCTCGCGAGTTTTATGCCCGCGTCGGCAAACATTATGGCAAAGACGAAGAATGGTATTTTGAACCCAAAATTGCTACCAAAGTCTACGAGCAATGGTTGGCTGAGGCGGGCATCAAGCCGATGTTTTGCCAGTATCTTGAGAAAGTTGAAACAGCCGGTGGAAAGATCAACGCGATCACGCTGATGGGCGGGCTGCGCGTCGAAGCGAAGATGTTTATCGACGCCAGTTATGAAGGCGATCTGATGGGCAAAGCAGGCGTTAAATATTTCGTCGGCCGTGAAAGCAACGAGGTCTACAACGAAACGCTCAGCGGCATTCAGGTGCGCACCCATCACCAGTTTGTTCCGGCGACCGTCGATCCCTATATCAAACCCGGAGACCCCGCCTCTGGCTTATTGCCACAGGTCGAAGCGGAGGATTTATCAAAAAAACAGGGACAGGCAGACCATCGCGTGCAGGCGTACAACTTCCGCATCTGCATGACCGACGATCCGGCGCTCATCATCCCGTGGGAAAAACCAGCTGACTATGATCCAACCCAATACATCCTCGCTGAGCGCTGGTTCAACTCCGAAAAGGATAGTTACAACGAACAGGTGCGGATGAAGGACGGGGCTTACAGCACTGTCCCCGGCAAGTTCGATATTTTCCCGAATAAAACGCCAGGCGGGTTCTATAAAACCGACACCAACAATCACGGCCCGGTTTCTAGCGATTTCATCGGCGCCAATTGGGGCTGGGCGGATGGCTGCTATGAATCACGCGAAAAAATGTTCCAGCAGCATGTGGCCTATCAAAAGGGGCTTTACTGGTTCCTCGCCAATTCCGAAAAAATCCCCTCGCAGTACAACAAAGCCTATTCGCGATGGGGTCTGAGCAAGGATGAGTTTATCATCACCGGCGGATGGTCGCCGCAGTTGTATGTGCGCGAGGCTCGCCGGATGGTCAGCGATTATGTTGCGACCGAACATGACTGCATGCACACGCGCAAATGTTCCGATCCCGTCGCCATGGGCAGCTATCAACTCGATAGCCATAACTGCACGCGGTTCGTCAACGCTGATGGCAAGGTGATGAACGACGGCGACGTACAGGTCAAACCGACAGGCCCATATGGAATCAGCTATCGGTCGATCATTCCCAAGCGCGATCAGATCATGAATCTGCTGGTTCCGATTTGCTGTTCAACCAGCCATATCGCGTACGGGTCGGTCCGCATGGAACCGGTCTTCATGATCCTCGGTCAATCCGCTGCCGTCGCGGCGTGTATGGCGCTGGATCAAAATAAAGCCGTTCAAGACATCGAATACAAAGCACTCAATGCCGAGTTATCACGATTGAAGCAAGTCCTGACGATCGAATAAATACTCAACCGCAGATGACGCAGATTGCGGAGATGAATTGTTATTTCAATTTGCGTCAATGCGTAATCGCCGGGCGGCGCATATTCATTGTGTCGTGCTGAGGTACGCCGAAACATCTTCTTGGTCTGCAAATTGTATCCGAGTGCACTCTAAATCGAGACCCTTAAAAGCAGCTCATTGTGACACCGCGATGCGAGTGCACGTCTCCACATTTCTTATCTGCGCAATCTGCGCAATCTGCGGTTCGTGTATTCGTTCGACTACTTATTCTCGAACGTATAGTCCCAGCGATCGCCGTTTTTCGTGAGTTTGCCGATGAAGGTTTTGCCGCCAGCCTTCACGGTCAGCACGCCGTCGCGCCACGGTTTGTTAACCGGACCGTTTTCGCCGGAGTTGTAGGAATCGAATCGGGTTTTGAAATCAACCGTCTTACCGTCGATGGTAATCTTAGGCCCGGCGATCGGGTCCTCGTTGTAACCCGCTTCAATCACGCGTCCATCTGACGTGGTGAACTTAGCGGTTTTTCCGTCGATGGATGCTGAAGCTTTCGCTTTGACTTTCTCGACAAACTGCTCGAAGTTCCCGCCTTCACCCAATTCCATTGCAAATCCGCATGGACCGTCGTTTTTTCCCTCCGTGAGCAGCACCATATCCATCGGCGCTTTCTCCGGGTCTTTGGCCGACGTATTCCATTCCAGGTTTAACGCATGAAACGCCGCCCATGTTGTTTCAAACTTAACGAATAGCCACGCACCATCCTGTTGAACGGTCGCCGATTTAGGCATGAACAGCATGACCGGCGATTTCGGCGGCGCTAAAAAGATTGTGGTGTTACCGACTTGCGCGACATTTTCCCCGCCACGGCTGCCGGTGCTGATACCCTTTGAGCTGAGATTGTTCGATGCGATCGCGATCAGATTGTCAGTACCGCGCTGGCTGTTCAACGTCATCAGCTTAAAGCCGTTGAGGTCTCCACCTGACCCGCGCGTGAGCGTGCCGAGTTGGTAGGTTTCAGCGATATATGTGGTTTCAAAAAACTCCGGGCCATCATCGGGCTTCATCTGCCAGACTTGATAGATCGGTTTGGATGCGAAGATTTCGACGGGTTTATCGAATTGCTTGCGCGCCAGCGCCACGACCGCCTGAGGCGGACGATAACCGCTGGTGATGACGTGGATGTCATCCCGATCACTTTTGCGAGGCTGTATGGGGCTGTCCCCAAAATAGTATGAGAACCCAACAGCCGCGCCAGAACCGTATACACCCTTACCGCCGTAGTCGCGTTTAGATGGCCCGCCGAAATCCCCACGCCAATATTTTACTGCGGCACTGGTGCTGACGTAGTCCAGCACCGCTTTCGCCAGCCCGCGCACTTCGTCGTCTTTGGCATAATCGTACAACGCGTTATAGCTGGTGATGGTGTGATAGAGATAGTTATTGCTGTCCCACTCGCCTTGACCGAGGAACATGGTATCGGATGCGAACTTGGCGATCTTATCCTTGTAAAGTTTGCGTACCGCTTCGTTGCCGGTTTCTTCGGCGAAAAGATAGGTCGCGACCTCGCGCATCGCACGCAGGTTGTCGGTCATGCGTGTATCAACCGCTACGCCGGTCACGTTCGGCATCCACCCGTCGTCGCCGGGGCGTTTGCCCGGTTCTTTCTGTACCAAAGGATGCGGACGCGTGGCAGGATCCTGCTCGGACCATTTTTTCGCGCCATCGAACATTTTTTCGCGATAGGCCGGGTCGAGGTAGGGCTTAAACCAGTAATACTTTCGCACCTGTCCTTTAAGCGTGAACGAGGGATAAAAATCGACCATGTTGGTCCATTTGTTGTATCCCTCGGTGTCGTCGGCTTGCAGCATCTTCAACGCTTTGTCACGATTGCCGGCAAGGAAATCCATCATCGCAACCGGATAGCTGTTCTTTTCGTTTTCGAAATATTGATTGCCGTAACCCTTGCCTTTAAAATCCTTGATCGCCTGATCGGCGTGCTTGGCGAGCATTTTTTCGTATTCAGGCGTGGATGGGTTCAAAAACTTTTCCGGCACGACCGCAGGCTTGATGTGGATCATCCCGCCTTCTTCTTGGATCCATTCATCCGCGATCGCGGTTGAAATCATGCACGTCAAAGCTGTAATTGCGACATATTTAAACATAGATAAGCTCCTCAGTAGTATTTACACGCCGCAATTTAGTCTGTTTAGAAATGTTTTGCGAATACGAGCATTTTTCGCGCGCCGAGCGAGAATAATTCATTCATACAAAACTGAACTTTGAAGTGCTTCAGAAGATGATCGGGTTTGGGTTGCGAAGCCAGTCGCCAATACGGAAGCGATCGCATGGAAGTAAGAGCGGCGGAAGGGACTCGAACCCTCAACCACCTCGTTGGGAACGAGGGACTCTACCATTGAGTTACCGCCGCAACGCACGGTATTGTATCAGACAGATCGTGAAAGCGAAAATCGGGTCACGCGATGATTCTGCCTGAGTTTTTGCAGACCGCCACGCAAAGGCAACCACAGATGAGGCAGATGCTACGGATTCTGGATGATCCGTGCGCTCGTAGCTGCGTCGCCAATCTGTTTCTCACAGATGAAGAAATGGGCGACACAGGCGTTGCTTCTACAAGCGGGCATTTCATGCCAGTTCCATATGAGAAGCGGCGTTGCGTCTGTCAGGCCAGCAGAATCTCCGTGACGGCTTTGATTTTGTCTTCAAGCGATACGAATGCGCCGACGTGGAAAAGTTGTAGGTGGTCTGACCACAGTTTTTGCAACAATCGGCCACTTTCGACGGCGGCGGTTGGGGACTCGAAACGGATCGGATTACTCGCCTGCCCGTCATAAATGCCCATCGCGGCGGCGGTTTCAAGCCAGATCACGCGGTCGTATCGTGCCAATTCATCCGCGTGCGATGTGTGCAAATCGATCCAATACGCCAGTGCACCATCCGGCCAATAGGCGGCACCGTCAATCGTGCCGCGATCCAGCAGCAACATCTTGCTTGGGTGTTGGGTTGCGATGCGATCTTCCTGTTCGATTTGCAAAGCGTAGATCAGCCGCTGCACGCGACACCTGCCGGGCAGATCGAGTCGATCCCAGCGGGTTTTCAGGTCAGAATAGATTTGCGTTGCGGCCTCGGGGACGCGGACAAACTTGTCGGGATGTTCATCCGCAAGACGACGCGTGATGACGGTTTTACCCGCGCCGGGCCCGCCGGTGAGAACGATTCGTCGCGAAGATGAAAGAGACTGAGGTGTGTCGGAAGTCACACCCGCAATCTACACCCAAACTTCCTCGCCGTCGTCAGCAAAGGCAACGTCAATGCGCCAAACAGCCCAAGGTTCTCGCTAAATCGCCGGCGTGCTGCGACGGCTGGGTTGCTGGGGATTGAGGCGTCATTGCATAGCCGTGGGCGTCCGCGAAACACGAACGGCAGCGACGGGGACATTCAGAATATTCCCGCGGCGGACGATGATGTGCCCCAAACGGATGAAAATGGGTGAAATGTGGCTTATGCGCCTTGCAGCGATGGAATATACTGAATGTTCCCTTCTCGTTACCCACAATGTTCACCGTCGTGAACATACGACCTAATTTCCATTCACGCATGGGCATGATTTCTGCTATATTGCCCGACCCGTCCGATCATCGGGTTGATGACCCGTGGCCGCGCGGGATCGTTGGAATGAGTTGCGAAAATGGATTTCCAATCACCTGACAAGGCGATTGGTGGATGATTCCGAGGAAAATGGCCTCATAAGGAACGCGAAATAACAATGAGTGACAGCAAAGACTACCGACGTGGCTACCCAAAGCCCCAAGGCCTTTACTTGCCCGAATTTGACCATGACGCCTGCGGCGTCGGGTTTGTCGCGCATTTGAAGGGCAAGTCGTCACACAAACTTGTCCAATCCGCGATCGAAATCCTTGAAAACATGGAACACCGCGGCGCCGTTGGCTGCGACCCAAACTCCGGCGACGGCGCGGGCATCCTCATGGCGACCCCGGATAAGTTCTTCCGCAAACAGGCTGAAAAATTGGGTTTTAAGCTTCCCAAAGCCGGTGACTATGCCGTCGGGATGTGCTTTTTGCCCAAGGATCTGGTCGCTAGGCGGATTTGTGAAGAAAAGATCGAAGAGCTTGCGGTCGAGTTTGAGATGAAAATCCTCGGCTGGCGCGACGTGCCGGTCGATCCGTCGAGCATCGGCCCGACCGCGATGGCGGCCGAGCCGCGCATCCGCCAAGTCTTTATCGGGATGGAAGAGGATTTTTACAACCGCGAGGACTTCAACCGGCGGCTGTACCTGATTCGCCAACGCGCCGAAAACGAAATTGAGTTCGACCAGAACGTGCCCGAAGTGGCGCGCGAAGAGTTCTACATCAATCTGATGTCGACCAACCGCATGGTCTACAAAGGCATGTTGACGCCGGATCAGGTTCGCAAATACTTCCCCGACCTGTCCGACCCCGATTTTGAATCCAATTTCGCGATCGTGCATAGCCGCTTCAGCACAAATACCTTCCCGTCGTGGCGGTTAAGCCATCCGTATCGGTATCTGGCGCACAACGGCGAAATCAACACGCTTCGCGGCAACCGCAACTGGATGCGCGCCCGCACGGGAACGCTACACTCGGATGTGTTTGGCGCGGAACTGAATCATCTGTTCCCGATCCTGACCGACACCGGTTCAGATAGCGCGACGCTGGATAATGCGTTGCAATTCCTGACCGTGAATGGCCGCTCGATCGAGCACGCGATGCTGATGCTGATCCCCGAGGCGTGGCAGAATAATCCGCTGATGGATCCGGACCTCAAAGCGTTTTACGAGTACCACGCCTGCCTGATGGAACCGTGGGATGGTCCTGCCAACATCGCGTTTACCGACGGGCAGAAGATCGGCGCGGTGCTGGATCGCAACGGCCTGCGTCCGAGCCGATATTTTGTCACCAAGGACGATCTGGTCATCATGGCGTCCGAGGCCGGCACGCTGCCGGTCGATGCCAAAAACATCGCTCGTAAGTGGCGCCTGCAGCCGGGCAAAATCTTCCTGATCGACTTCAAAAAACAACGCATTATTGATGACAGCGAAGTCAAATCGAATCTGGTCGACTCCCGCCCGTGGAAACGATGGCTGGACGAAAATCTAACCGAACTGGAAAGTCTTCCCCAGCCGGACAAGGTTGCGGATCACGATTTCGATACGCTGCTCGTGCGTCAGCACGCGTTCGGGTACACGAACGAAGATTTGCGTTTGCTGATCATGCCGATGCTCACCACCGGGCAGGAAGCGGTCGGTTCGATGGGCACGGATACGCCGCTGGCGTGTCTGAGCGACAAGCCGCAGTTGCTATTCAGCTATTTCAAGCAACTGTTCGCGCAGGTCACGAATCCGCCATTGGATGCGATTCGCGAAGAACTGGTCACCAGTCTGATCACCTATCTCGGTCGGGAAGGCAATCTACTGACCGAAGAACCGAAGCACGCGCGGCTGATCAAGCTGAAAACGCCGATCATCAACAATCAGGAACTCGCCAAGCTGCGTTCGATGAACAATGACGAACATAAAGCCGTCACTATCAGCACGCTGTTTGATGCGTCCGATTCCGAGACGGGTTTGAAGAAAGCGATCGACCGTATCTGCGCCGAAGCCGTCGCTGCGATCCAGGCCGGCGCGACGATGCTGATTCTGTCCGATCGTGGCGTCGATAAAGATCATGCCCCGATCCCGTCGCTACTCGCCACCAGTTCCGTCCACCATCACCTGATCCGTCAAGGCCAGCGCGCACTTGCGGGGCTGGTGATTGAAACCGGCGAAGCCCGCGAAGTGCACCACTTCTGCCTGCTGCTCGGCTACGGTGCTGGCGCGATCAATCCTTATCTGGCGTTGGAAACCATCGCCGATCTGCATCGCGACGGTTTCCTCCCCGCCGAACTCAAGCTGGAATATGCTCAGAAAAACTTCATCAAAGCCGCGAACAAAGGCATTTTGAAGGTCGCATCCAAGATGGGTATCAGCACGGTGCAAAGCTATCGCGGCGCACAAATCTTTGAGGCCGTCGGGGTATCGCGCGAATTGATCGACGCCTATTTCACCGGCACGCCAAGTCGCATCCAGGGGATCACACTCGATATCGTTTCAATCGAAGCGTTGATGCGCCATCGCAAGGGCTTTCCGCCGATCAGGGTGGACAGCGACGTGCTGGATGTCGGCGGGTTTTATCAATACCGGCGCATGGGCGAACACCATGCGTGGAATCCGGATACGGTCGCGAAGCTGCAGCACGCGGTGCGTGTGGACAGTTTTAAGACCTACATGGATTACGCGAATCTGCTGAATGACGAATCCAAAAACCGCTGCACGCTGCGCGGGTTGCTGGGTTTCAAAACCGCAGAACGCACGCCTGTTCCGCTTGAAGAAGTCGAACCCGCTAAGGAGATCGTGAAGCGATTTGTCACCGGCGCGATGAGCTTCGGTTCGATCAGCAAAGAAACCCACGAAACGCTCGCACAGGCGATGAACACCATCGGCGGCAAGAGCAACACCGGCGAAGGCGGCGAAGACCCCGAACGATTCCTCGATAACCGCCGGTCGGCGATCAAGCAGGTCGCCAGCGGACGATTCGGCGTCACGACCGAATATCTGGTCAACGCCGATCAACTGCAGATCAAAATGGCACAAGGTGCCAAGCCCGGCGAAGGCGGCGCGCTAAGCGGGAACAAAGTGGATGAGTACGTCGGCAAGTTGCGTCACAGCACGCCGGGCGTCGGACTGATCTCCCCCCCGCCGCACCATGATATTTATTCGATTGAAGATCTGGCGCAATTGATCCACGATCTGAAAAACGTCAAACCGTCGTCGTCGGTCAGCGTGAAGCTGGTCAGCGAAGTCGGCGTCGGGACGGTCGCTGCGGGCGTTGCAAAAGCTAAGGCCGATCACATCCTGATCTCCGGCGACGGCGGCGGAACGGGTAACGCGCCGCAATCCTCCATCAAATACTGCGGCCTGCCGTGGGAACTGGGTATCTCTGAAACCAATCAGGTGCTGCTGATCAACGGCCTGCGTGGCCGTGTGCGTCTGCAAACCGACGGGCAGATCAAAACTGGTCGCGATGTCTGCATCGGCGCGATGCTCGGCGCTGAAGAGATCGGCTTCTCCACAGGGCCGCTGATCGCAGCCGGTTGCGTGATGATGCGTGTGTGCCATCTGAATACCTGCCCGGTCGGCATCGCGACACAAGACCCCGAGTTACGGAAAAAGTTCACCGGCAAGCCGGAACACATCATCAATTTCATGTTCTTCGTCGCCGAAGAAGCCCGAACCTACATGGCCAGGATGGGTTTCCGCACGTTTGATGAAATGGTCGGTCGATCCGATCTGCTTGAGTTTTCCGATGTATCAAATCATTGGAAAGCCCGAACGCTGGATCTGTCCCCGATTCTTTACACCCCGCCGGTGCGTGAGGGCGATTCGCGGTTCAAAACGCAATCGCAGGATCATGCGATGGACAAAGCGCTGGACAACAAGCTGATCGAGTTGGCCGCACCCGCGCTGGAATCGGGCAAGCAGATCAAGGCCGAGTTGGAGATTCGCAACGTTAACCGCACCGTCGGCGCGATGCTGTCAGGCCGGGTCGCAATGAAGCACGGATTGGCGGGTCTGCCCGATGAAACCATCCACTTCAAATTCAAAGGCAGTGCCGGACAATCGCTTGGCGCATTTTTGATGAAGGGCGTGACGCTCGAAGTCGAAGGCGAAGCCAACGACTACGTCGGCAAAGGTATCTCCGGCGGCAGGATCGTCGTCTATCCGCCAAAGGATGCGACCTACAAAGCTGAGGAAAACATTATCGCCGGTAATACGATCGCCTACGGCGCGATCGCTGGGGAAATATATCTTCGCGGCGTGGTCGGCGAACGGTTCTGCGTGCGCAATAGCGGCGTGAATGCGGTCGTCGAAGGCGTCGGCGATCACGGATGCGAATACATGACCGGCGGCAGGGTCGTCATCATCGGCCCGACCGGTCGCAATTTCGCAGCCGGGATGTCAGGCGGCATCGCGTATGTCTACGACGACATCGGCATGTTCCCCAAACTGTGCAACATGGAGATGGTCGATCTGGAAAGCCGCGACACGTTCGACGAAGAAGACATTGAAACGATCCGCAGCCTGCTGACGAACCATGTCAACTTCACCGGCAGCAGCCGCGCCAAGGCGATCCTCGACGATTTTGACAAGGAAATCCGCTGGTTCGTGAAAGTCATGCCCACCGACTACCGCCGCGTGCTCGAACACCGCAAGGAAATCGAAGCCAAAGCGAATGAGTTGAGCAAGCATGTGTGACGCCGACTGTTGAGTCGTTCGTAACTCTCAAAAGCCCACGGTCGCCGCCGTGGGTTTTTTCTTTTCACAATGTATCAGATGGATCGTGGGTGATGCTCGTGCCTGTAGCCGCAACGCCTGCGTCACCAATTCGTTGTTTACGGACGCAGAAATGGGCGACGCAGGCGTCGCCGCTACAGGGTATTCGCCGGCGCGTAACTCACGCTGTAAACGTATCAGACCATCGCGCATGGATAACACTAGTTGAAGACATGCCTACTTCGCAGAGCGAAGCCACTGCGTTGTTTATAGAAGGCGGTGGCGTTGTTAATGATCTTAGTGAATAGCAACATTGGAAAGCATCAAGCTTAACCCGCGCTCGCAGATTCTGATGTCATTTATTCCGCAAACACATTCACCCCAAGCCGCTTGGCGATCATCTTGATCGCACGCTGGGCGCGGACGCTGTTGCCCGAATCGTTGACCGGTGGGGAGAACGCGGCGATCGCCATTTTTCCGGGGACGACCGCGACTATCCCTCCGCCGACGCCGGTCTTGGCGGGCAGACCCACCTCGTACGCCCAAGCTCCGGATTCGTCATAAAATCCAGCCATCGTCATTACCGCCAACAACGCGGGAACGTCTGCGGGTTTCATCAATTTTTTCTTTGTGATCGGATTCACGCCGTTGTTCGCCAGTGTCGCGCCCATGATCGCCAGGTCTTTGGCGCTGACCCCGACCGAACATTGTTTGGTGTAAATATCGGTCGCTTCCAAAGGATCGGAATAGACCCTGCCATAATTTGCCAGCAACGTCGCGATGGATCTGTTTCGTAAATTCGTCTCGGCTTCGGATTTATATACCTCGTCAATCAACGTTAAGTCTCTTGCGGCAAAATCTCTCAGGCAGGTCAGAACACTTTCCCATCGTTCACCGGCGTTGTCGCCTTTTGCGAGTGAGGTTGTAGCGATCGCGCCGGCGTTGACCAGCGGATTGGTCGGGCGCGTTTTGGGCAGCAACTCGATCGCGAGAATTGAATTGAAAGGCAGACCCGTCGGCTCCACACCGATTTTATCTTTCAATGCCTGCGCCCCGATGTCGTTCATTACCATCGCGGCGACGAATACCTTTGAGATGGATTGGATCGAAAACTCCGCCGTCGCATCCCCGGCTGTGAACACCTTGCCGTCAACGGTGACAATGACCACGCCGAATAATTTTGAATCCACCTTCGCCAGCGCCGGGATGTAATCGGCGTTTTTGCCTTCGCTAAGACCACGATATTCGGCGTGCGCCTCATCCACCGCCCGCTGAAGTGTGGCGTCTTCGATCGTGTATTTGCGATCGGCGGGAGCAACGACCGGCGGTATTACCTGCCCCTTCGTTGGTTCGACGTCTGCTACGGCCTGTCGCGTCGCCTGCTCGCGATGATGCGTACATCCCGCGTTATTGATCAAAAACAATCCCGTCGCGAATATAAACAACATCCGCCGTGCAACGATGGGGAACATCGATATCTCCTGGTGAAAGTTCTGATCGCATGGTCGCGTGATCTGCTCAGATGTAAAGGATATTTCTGCGATCGCGTGGCATTTTGTTATCACAGACCTCTGCAACGGATTAGGTTGATGCACATGCTCGTAGCTGCGACGCCTGTGTCGCCAATTCGTGGCTCGCGCACGCAGAAATGGTCGGCCTAGGCGTCGCAGCTACGCGGTCTGGTCTTTCCATGGCGCGTGATTCGCGCGATACAGGGATAACTTTCCACGGACCTACGGCGTTTTCAGATACGACGCGAACAAGATATTGGTCTTGGATGTTGTCGTGCCGAAATAGTAGTAATACGAGCCTTTGGTTTGCGACCAGCCAGTTGGCAAATCCTGGCGAACGCGATAGCTGCCGCTGGGGATGCCGGTGATGCTGTAGACACCGGAGGTGTCGCTAAAGGTGGTTGGTTCGGTTGCGTCGTAGGCGCCGTTGTTATTCAGATCAACCCAGATTCGACGGTCGGCGATTACGGGTTCGTTCGAATCGCGTATGCCGTTGCGATTCAGATCGTTGAAGACGAGTCCGCTGATTTTTCCGCCACCGACCGGGGTTTGGCGCACTGCGTAGGTTGCGACAAGCGTAAGATCATCCGCAGGGACATTGATCGATCGGACGCGTGCGCCGTTGTCGGACCAAGACTGGAAATCGTAGATCGTGCCATCAACGGTATACGACGCCGGGGCTTCGATCGTGCGAAGCAATCCTTCGACGCTGGTGAGGCTGGCCGGTGACGCCTGCGGCTGGCCGTCAACCAGGATCGGCACGTCCGCCCCGCTGCTGGACAAATTGATCTGACTCAGCCACGGCAGTACATCCATCGACACGTAAGCCGAAATGCCAAATGAATCGGTGGCCGTCAGCGTGATGCGATAGGCGACATCGGGTTCGGTATATGGCGTGGTGGTCGGGATCGTAAAGCTGCCTGATGACACCGCGTTGGATTCTTTGAACGGACGAACAACGCTCCCTGTGATGTATTCAATCTTCCATTTCAAATTACTAGACGCCAGTACGCCGTCCTCGGCGTCGGTTGCGCTGCCGCTGAATTGAATGGTTTGGCCGCCGCGGAACTGCAATTCAGATGCCGGGGTTGCGATCGTCGGCACCGGCGCGGTGTTGTCTGTAATGACTCGCAAGTTCGCGATGCGACTGTCAATTACCGTCTGGCCAGAACTAACGCGAACGAAAAATTGCGTGTCGTTATCCTCGCCCGTGAGATTGGAAAGCGCGAGTGTTGGTAGTGTCGCGCCGTCAATCGGCTGATCATCGCGATACCATTGATATTGGATCGACGCCGGCCCGGTTGCTTCGACGCTGAACGTCGCGTCCCCGCCGACTAATGCTGCAGCATCAGCGGGTTGGGTGGTGATCGCCAGCGTTTGCGTCGGTGCGTAAGTGATCTTTCGGATCGAACCAGCGTAGCTGAGGTAATAGACAGACCCGTCCGGCGTCACATCCAGATCAACCGGGCGATCAACCCCGCTGGCAAAATCGGCGAGTGTGTTGGTAGTCGAGTCAAGGATTTTGATCCAGCCAGCCGCGTAATCGCCGAAGAAATAGTCGTTGCGATAGGTTGCAGGGAACTGTTGCGTAGCGGGCGCGTAAAAAGTCCCTGCGGTGATGGCTTGGCCGACCTCTCTGCCGTAGTAAAACAGCGGGTTGTCGTAGGCGGGATCGGTCGTCGGACCTTCACTGCCAGGCCACCCATAATTCGCGCCGGCGCGGCCGAGGTTGATCTCTTCAAACGTCTTTTGACCGACATCATTGATATGGATCGCGCCGGTCTGCGGATGCACCGCAAACGTAAACGGATTGCGCAGCCCATAGGCCCAGATCGCGCGCTTGCTGCCCGACAACGTGTTGTAAAAGGGATTGTCAGTCGGGATCGTTCCGTCCTTATTGATCCGCAGCATCTTCCCGTGCAGCGTCGCGAGTGATGCGGAATTGGCGGGATCGGCGTTGTCACCGACAGCGATGTAAAGCTTGTCGTCGGCACCAAAATGCAGTGCGCCGCTGTTATGATTGTTGGCACTGGTTAGCGGGTCGAGCGTGAGCAGGCGTTTTCCGCTTCCGCTTTTTACTTTGTCGCCCACGAGTGTATAGCGGCTGACCGCGTTGGTGCGGGTTGACGATTTGACTGTCCAATAGATGTAGACGTAGCCATTGGAATTGAAATCGGGATCGAGTGTGACGCCGAGCAATCCGCGTTCGCCGGTGGAATCGGTGGTGATCGTCAGCGCGGGCGTGACGAGGAGTTGGTTATTTTTAACGATCCGTAGTTTTCCGGATTGTTCCGAGACGATCCATCGCCCATCCGGAAGCGCCGCCATCGAAGTCGGGCGAGATAACCCGCTGACGACGGATTGTTCGACAAATCCGCTGGGGACTGATGCAAGTAATTGGCGCGATTCAAGTGTTTCGACGTGCCCCATGCGACGGCTCCTTATCTCGGGATTTTAATCTTACCGGACGTGCGTTCCGATACAATTTCAAAATGCAGGTTATCGCAAAATTTTGGATGAACCCGACACGCCCCTAATGTGCGCTCGAGGTGCTCCGAAGTGTCTAGCTGAAGCGTCTACACAATCTCAATTCACCAACCAAAGAAGTTGCTTCGGCATATCTCAGCATGACAAGGTGCGTAACGTAAAAGTTACGCAGAAGTCACGCTCTTTTAACGTACATTATGTTCTGAATATTGGGTTTGCCGGGGTTCTATTTGTGTGGTACAGTTTTTGCATGCAAGAAGTGTTCGATGAATAACATTGTTCGTAACTAATTGTAACTAATGAGTTTATCTCAATCATTCTCGATGCGAATGGATCAGCGACAGATGCTGACGCCGCGGATGATCCAGAGTATGGAAATCCTCCAGTTGCCTTTGGGCGCGCTGGAGGAACGCATCGATCAGGAGTTGCAGCAGAACCCGACGCTGGAGATTCGCACGCGCGACCCCGATGCGATTCGTGAGCGGCGAAGTGAGTTGGATACGCCGCATCAGTTGAATCGGACGGATGATGAACGGGCACTGGTCATTGATCCGAACCAAGCCAATGCCAAGGATTTTGAGCGTCTGGAAAAGCTGGCGGACTACTTTGAAAACGAAGAGTTCAGCACCAACAGCGGCTTCAGGCAAAGTCATTGGGACGGGCAGGATCGCGACGCGAAAATGGATGCGATGGCGAACACCGCAGCGCGCGGCGAAAGCATCGCCGAGCATTTGCGAGCCCAGTGGACATTCGTTGAAACCGATCCAGCAATCAAAAACGCAGGCGAATCGCTCATCGACTACATCGACGCCGACGGCTATCTCCGCACGCCGTTCGATCGCATCCAGATGGAACAGCGCGAGCCAATCCCGACCGAATTGCTACAGGCCGCGCTAAAGCTGATTCAGACGCTCGAACCCGCCGGCGTTGGGGCGCGCGATTTGTCGGAATGCCTGCTGCTGCAACTCGACGCACTCCAAGCCGATGAAGAATTGTCAGAAGGGCATGATTTTGATCTTGAACGCGCATTGGTGCGACACCATCTGACCGATCTGTCGCAAAACCGTTATCCGCTGATCAGTAAAACGCTGGATGAATCAATCGATGACATCAAAGCTGCCGTGCGCCGTCTTTCGCGGTTACAGCCTCACCCCGGCCGTCAGTACGGCGCCGACGAAGCCCCGCCTATCACGCCCGATGCCAACATCCTCTACGACGAAGAATCGGATAGTTACAAGATCAAGATGGCACGTGATATCGCGCCGAGTCTGCATCTCAAGGGTCTGTATCTGAAGATGCTGAAAAAAGGCGTGGATAAGAAAACCAAGGAATTTTTGACCAACAATCTGCGGAACGCCAAATGGCTGATCGAATCCATCGAACAGCGGCGTAGCACGATCGAGCGGGTGATTCGCGTGGTCGTCGATACGCAGCGGGAGTTTTTTGATCACGGGCCGGAACATCTCAAGCCTCTGCCGATGATTAACGTCGCCGATCAACTGGGTATCCACGTTGCGACGGTCAGCCGCGCAGTGAGTGAAAAGTGGATCCAAACCCCGCGTGGCGTTTTCCCGTTACGCCGGTTCTTCTCAGGCGGCACGCAGAATGCCTCCGGCGAAGACATGAGTTGGGACGCGGTGAAGGAAAAATTGAGAATCCTGGTGGATAACGAAGATAAGAATAATCCGCTGAACGATGACGAGATCGTCGATAAATTAAAAGAGCAAGGGATCGAATTGGCGCGGCGCACCGTCGCGAAATATCGCAAGGTGCTGAATATCGCGACCGCTAGGCAACGCAAAGCCTATTGAATGAATCCGCCACGGATGCACACCGATTGATCACGATAACGATGCATCACGGGCGGGACGCCCTCGTCATAAATTCGTAGTAAATCTGTGGGCAAGTTGTAGCATGGGCGTCCCGCCGGTAAACATTTGTGTCGGCGTGTGCGTTCGGAATGACAGGGGTTTTGAGAATTAAGGGGACAACAACAATCAGGCTTGATCCGCAGGATCGTATGAATAGGGCGTCAGAGTATTGGCGTCAATGTAATCACCTGCGAGCCACAACGCGATCGGGCGATGGGGGGTGGCATTGGCGAACAGATGCCGGATCGCATCAACCACTTGCGCCAAGCGCACATATTGACCCGTACAGGCTGCTTCGCCATCTAATCGTCCCAACGCGACGATGCTAATTTGCTCCGGAACACCCACCCCCAAGCCGGTCAATACCGCGATCACGTGGGATGCGGTTTCGGCGCTGGTGCAGATCAACCCGGTCACGCCATGCTCAATCGCAACGCGTAAATCATCCAGCGACCCGGCGCCAAGGCTGATCGATGCCGGCAAAAGCGCGACCAGTTCCTTATGTATATCCGTGGGACGCTCGGCGCCGATCAGCATCAAATCCGAATGCCCGGCCCGGTGCAGCCTTCGTGCCAGATCTGCGGCGGCGGCGAGACGGTCAATCATCACAGCATGCGTTGCATAGGTGGCACCCTGTCGGTCGATTTGGATTACTGTTTTGCCACGCACCACCAGATCACGCAACGCAATGTCTGTGATTTGTTTTGAACAGACCAGAATCCATCGATGCGGGTTCAGCAGGCTGGGCGGCAATTCATCGGTTCCGATATGTCGTTGGACAAAAATTGCGCCGCTATTTTTCAACGCGTCTAGGATTGGGCAATTGGCTTGATCGGGATCATGCAATACAAGGCATTTTACGACGGCTTTGGGCTGGTTGCTTCCTCGAACAAATGTACCGAGTCCGATACTTCGTTCGAGCACACCTTCGGCTGCCAGTGCTGTCAGGGCTTTGCTGAGGGTTTTAGCATTGACTTTGAACTTGCGCGCCAAGATGCGTTCGCCAGGGAGTTTGCCTGCCAGTTCTCCGGTTTCGATCGCGGAACGAATGCGTTCGCGCAACCGTTGAAATTTGTAACTGAGACGAAGGCCATACTCGGCATCATCTTGTGCTGAAGTCTCAGAATCTTGTTGAACATTCTGCAACGACATAAACGTCACCCAACGTTTGGGGAAAACCTTGTGGCAGCTCACCATCCGACCCGACCGTCGGAGACGAGCAACATCCACATCGTATTGATATAGCTACATGAATTACGAAATAATAGCCAATCCTATGCTCCATCAGCAGTGTACGCGAAATGGGACATCGCCGATGAAAATTTTCACGCTGCCGCAAACCCTAACGGCGATGACACCTAAAGAGGTGAGCAATGACTGTCACGGCTAACCATTTGTGGCGTTTTTATCAACAGCTTTGTATTACCCTGCTGCGTAGTGCAACGCGACTACAATCCCGACATGATCGAATGGGACAACGGCCTGCGCGTGGCGGGTGGAGATCTTTATCTGGATTCCAGACAAGCGCGGGCGCGCTCGTTCATATCACACGCCCATTCCGATCATCTTGGTAAGCATGATCTTGCGATCGCGACGCCGCAAACGCTTGATCTGGCGCGACTTAGAACACGCATCAACGACACAATCGCGCTACCTTTTGGTGTCGATCACGATCTGCCCGACGCACGGATTCGTCTTCTGTCCGCTGGGCATGTCCTTGGATCTGCGATGATCCACCTGACCAACGATCGCGGCACGCTGCTCTATACCGGGGATTTCAAACTCCGCGCATCGCGAACCGTCCCGATCGCCCGAACCGCCCAAGCCGACCTGCTCATTATGGAAACCACCTTCGGAAAACCATTTTTCCGCTTCCCGCCTTGGCAAACAGTCGCGGAGCAACTGGTGGAATTAGTCGGCGATGCACTTAAAAACGGGGTTCAACCGGTGGTGTTGGGATATTCTCTCGGAAAAGCCCAGGAGATCGTTCGGCTGCTGACCGACGCGGGTTTTCCGGTCACTGAACACGGCGCGGTCAGCAATTTGTCGGAGGTCTATGAAAATCACGGCGTGTCGCTGGGGAATCGCCGTCGGTATGCAGCGGTTGATTTCAAAGGCAAAAAAGCGCTTCCGCTTGAAGAGCGTGGCGTGTTGGTCGCGCCGCCTCAGGTGGCACGATCGGGGTTTGTCGAGCATTTTGAAAAAAAAATCACGATCATGTGCTCCGGCTGGGCGCTGATGCGCGGGGCTAAGTATCGGTTTGGCGTCGATCACGCATTGCCACTATCCGATCACGCCGATTTTGATGAGTTGCTGGAATTGGTCGATCGCGTGCAACCCAAACGCGTTCTGACGCTGCACGGCTATGCCGAGTTTTCAGATATCCTTCGCGGCAAAGGCATCGACGCCGAATTAGCGAAACCCGATCCGCAGATGCGGTTGTTCTGATCCGTTTGTGCACAATTCAGATGTGTCCGACCAATCGCTGTTATGAAATGTCTCTGGCGGCGTCGGATAAGAGGTGCAGTAAATCCGCTGGTATCGGGCTTTGGCAAAGTTATCATCCATGAAACACCGCAAACCATCCGATTGCCGCGCCCCGCAGATCGAAATGCTCGAACCCCGGCGGCTGCTGGCATTCAGCACCTACGCGCAACTTGTCCATCAGGATGAGGCCGCAACGATCTATCCGGCCATCACCGGCACGGGGACCACGGTGGCGGTCATCGATACCGGCATTAATTACAATCTGCCGATCCTCGGCGGCGGATTCGGCGCGGGGAAGAAAGTCATCGGCGGGTACGACTTCTTAGATAACGACAGCATCCCGCTGGATACCGACGGCCACGGTACGCAGGTCGCTTCGGTCATCGCCGCTCACCGTTTTGACTACGCTGGGACGACCTATCAAGGTGTCGCACCTGATGCCAAACTCGTCGCGCTTCGGGTTGGCACGGCCGACAGCATTTCAACCAGTAATATTGAGCGCGCACTGCAATGGGTTGTCGATCATCACGGCGAGTTCAACATTTCGGTCGTCAACCTGTCATTGGGATCGGGAAACTATCCCGATGCGAGGACGGATCAATTGAGCGATGAGTTTGCGACATTGCATTCGCTCGGCATTTTTGTCGCCGCCGCCAGCGGGAATAGCAACGATGGCAATACCGGCCCGATCAGCCAAGACGGCATCGCATCACCGGCTGCCGATCCGAATGTGTTTGCCGTCGGTGCGGTCAGCGCAGGAGATATCATCACCACCTGGGCCCAACGTGGTGACGAACTGGACATACTCGCACCCGGGAGCGGGATCGTCGTGCCGACACTCAGCGGCAGTTATGTCGCGGTCAATGGGACGAGCTTTGCATCGCCTTATGTCGCGGGCACTGCGGCGCTGATCGCGCAGGCCGATGCGTCCGCCAAAGTGGGCGATATTGGGTCTATTCTAACTTCCAGCGCCGTTGTGAATCGTGACGGCGACAACGAAACCGGCAACACCACCGGCCTTCTCTTCGGTCGGCTGGATATTTACGCGGCACTGCGATTGGTCGGACAACGTATCGGACGTACCCCAACGCTGGCGATGGGCCGGTCATTCGATACCGCACTCGATGCGCAAGGCGTGTTGCACGCGGCATTTTACGATACATCTGCGGGTCGATTGCTCTACGCGACGCGAAACACAAGCGGGCTGTGGTCGCGATCGTACATCGTCGACGCGACGGCGGATGTCGGCGTGCAGGTGTCGGTCGCGGTCGATCGAAGTGGCAAGGTGGGCATCGCCTACTTTGATCTGACCAACACGGCTGTGAAATATGCGGCGTTCAATGGCGTCGGGTGGAGCACGACGACCATCGAATCAGACAAACACACCGGCAGCGATGCGTCGGTTGGATTTGATATCGACGGCAATGCGTATGTCGCGTACTACCGACGCAGCGGAGGGCAGTTGCGACTCGCAACGCTTAATCGCGATACGAACGTGTGGACGCGGCAAATCGTGGATGGTGCCGATGCAATCAATGTCGGTGCTTATGCGAGTCTTGATGTCGGCGAAGCCGCTTTCAACCCAGGCGGATTCACCACCTACGACACCACCATCGCGATCGCCTACGCGGACGTCACCAACGGCGATTTGAAATACGCCCGCATCGATATCGACGCTGCCAACGCACAGTGGTTTATCGCGACCGTTGAAGACACCGCTGGCGTATCGAGTATCGATCTGAACTTGCACGCCGGGTCGCAGGCGCTGGGTTTGCAGGCGCAAATCGGATACGTCGATTCATCCCAACGATTAGTGAAATATGCCTATCGCAATACCGACTGGTTCGTCGAGATCGCAGCGTCGGCGGGTAAATATGGCGCAAGCGCGCAGCTATTTTTTGACGAGATCAACAACCCGCAGATCGCTTACTTTCATGGTATCCAGCGTGCGACCTACATCGCTGCCCGCGCCACCAGCGGCGCATGGTCGCTCGGCCGGGTCGCGCCGGGGTCGGGCGGGGTCAGCGTTTCACAGAACGAACGCACCGACGACGCATACCTCAGCTATCTCGACCGCACCAGACAACAACTCCACACGCGATCGGCATGAACCTCACCGCGGCGGTTGGGGTTTATTGCGGATCGGCCACAGTTGAAGGCGCTGTTAGCCCATGCGATAGAAAAATCGCTCGGCGACGATCTTGTCACCGACTACTTCGTAAACCGCGATTTCTGACATCTGCGAACGTTGACCGGTCTTTTTTTCGGTCACGTCCATCGAGAAAGAGACGGCGAAGTGCGTATCGCCGACGATCGGATCGGACACATCTCCGCCATGCCATTCAAAGTTGGCGTACCACCAATCGGTCTTGGCACGAATGGCGGCAATGCCTTTGATTTCGGCGGGCATGTTTTCGTCGCCATAGGGCTCTGTTGAAACGATGTCATCGGCGTAGAGTTCATCCAGCGCCTGCACGTTTTTGCCTTCACGACACAACGCCACCAACCGGTCGGCTACTTCCTGCACAGTCATAAGTGATCCTTTCTTACGAATGCGAACAAAATACGAACATCAGTCACAAGTTGCAAGATAAATCGTAGGTGTTAGGACTTTATTTGCCGTCAATCTTAATTGTGCATCGAATTCGTGGAGTACACGGGTGGACGCAGGACAATCGCTACAGAGCATCCAAATATGTGCCCACAGCCGTTATAACCCGAAAAGTCATGCTAATTTTTTTTAGTCAACATCCGCCAAATCATTCTGTATACTCATTCATACAGTATCGATCTCCTCCTCCGTCCGGATGCGAGCCTGCGTGATGAACGCCTCGCATCCGGCATTTTTTGCATTGGGTTTGGTGTTGTATAGTCGGGTCAGAATGTGCTGTATGAAACTATTTTGTCGATCGTTGGTATGTGTCGTGTTGTTGATGGGTTCGGCGACGTTTGCTGAATCGGGTGTAACAATCAAGGGCGACACACCCGCCGACATCCGTGCTTATTTGGAAGACGCGATCCAGCGCGGCAAAGCCCAACACGCCGACCTGCTTGCAAATGCCAAAAATGCGGTCGCCAAGTCGCAGGATCAACTAGAAAACACAAAAAAGCTCTACCGCAAACGTCAGGCGAAGCAATCCGACGTGCAGGCTGCGGAAAAGTCGGTAAAGGTTGCGAAAGACGCCCTCGGTGCTATCCCTGCCCAAGCGTCACTTGCGTTTGCTGCATTCACGCGATTCGATCAACCCGGCACGCTTGGCGCGATCCCGCACGGCATCGGCGTCAGCCGAATCATCGACGCGTCCAGTGCGGTCGTCTATCCGTTCGTCGAACGTTCGAGTCCGACCAAAAACACCAAAGCAGACGGGATTGTGTTCACAGATACCGAGGAATTGAATAAGGAAATCGTCCCCGCCGATCGCGCGGTCATCTTGGACGGCGTATCAACCGCTGATCGAAAGCAGGGGCAACGAATTCCCGGAGATCATCAAGTCTACCGCGTCGGAGAAATCAAAACGGTTGACGACGAAAAGCTGTATCTGCTACATCCGGTGGATATTCAGAAATACCTGATTCATCTTGATCGCTAGACATCGTTGGGTTTCTGGTTTACGACTGACCCCATTTTCGCTAGATACTCCCCCGCCAATTCGCTTGCGATTTTTCCGGACAGCGTGACCAGTGGCAACCCACCGCCGGGGTGAGTGGCGCCGCCGGCGAAAAATAGACCGGCGACATCGCGATCTCGGTTCGGCGGACGCAAAAAAGCCTGGCGAATGCCGTTGCCGCTAATCCCGTAAATACTTCCGGCATTAGCGTTGTAATGTTGCTGCAGATCATGCGGCGTCATGCGATGCTCAACCACAATCCGCTGGCTTAAATCCGTCAGTCCAAAACGCTGTTCAAGTGTTTGAATAATCTGATCCCGATACCGTTGCGATTGCGTGTGCCAATCCAGCTTGCCATCCAGCGGCGGCGCGGAACACAGCACAAACAGGTTTTCGCAATTTTCAGGTGCCTGCGACGGGTCGGTTCGTGTGGCGGCGCAAACATAGATGCACGGATCATCGGGCAGCGTTCGCGTTTCAAACATCGCCCGCAAGTCCGACGTGTAATCATCAGGCATGAACTTGGTGTGATGCGCCAGTTGCGGATAAGTGCCTTCGACGCCCAGCATCAGCACCATGCCGCTGCCGCCGGGTTCGAGCTGTTTAAGTTGAGCATCATCAAACTTTCGGCGATACCGCGGGTCAATCAGATGTTGATAGGCGTATACGACATCGGCATTGACGATCACCGCATCTGAGTGAACGTGCGTACCGTCTTCGAGTTCAATCCCCCGCGCGATGCCGATGGTTGATTTGCGCCCGGCGGGATGATCTTCCACAATCACGCGGCGCACGGGGGAGTTGGTGTGGATTTCAACCCCGATTTCGCGCGCCAGCTTTTCGATCGCGCGGGCGAGGTTGTACATGCCGCCTTGCACATACCAGCCGCCTTGATCAAGTTCGACATGTGGGATGACTGCAAGCGTGGCCGGTGCGAGAAACGGGCTGGCACCGGAATAGGTTGCGTATTGGTACAACACCTGCCGCAAGCGACGCGAGCTAATTAGTTTGTCGATGACTTTTGAAAACTTTTGAAACATGCCGATGCGAAACGGCATCGCGAGCATTTTGATTGCGTTAAGAGGCGAGAAGGCGCCATCGCCACGCATCGCTTGTTCTGGGGAGCGGGTCAGGAAAAATTCGCCGGACAAATCCCATATTTTTTTGCCGTAATCAAGCAGGCGTTCACACCCGCGCACGTCGTTTGGCGCAAAGGCACGGATCGCCTCGATCAGCGCCGGTCGTTCGGATCGCAGTTCAAGCGTTTGCCCATCGCGCCAAACGAAACGCGAGACGGGATCAAGCTTTACGATCGGAAGCTCTTCACGAATGTCGCGGCCTGCATATGAAAAAAGGTCTGCAAAGACCAGCGGCAAGGTCAACAATGACGGGCCGGTATCGAATCGAAATGGCCGATCATTCGGGCGCCGGGGATGCGGGGTTTCGCGGTAGTTGAGTTTCCCGCCGAGCTGGGAATTCTTTTCATAAAGCGATACCTGGTATCCATCCGAGGCCGCACGGATCGCCGCCGCCAAGCCTCCGATTCCCCCGCCGACGATGAGCACTTTTTTTGACATGTATCTGCATCATATCCTTCAAAACAGATCGCACTAATTTCAAAGGCTCATGGATTGCTAAACCAACACTAATAAAGCGCAGATAGATTCTCTTCGTCGGTCAAACAGTCAACTTGTTAGTGCGCAGCTCGCCAGAGAGATTGAGTGCAGGGATGGTCGAAAGATTTCGGCATTTTTTTGCGACGGGGTATGGCAAAATTGTCGTGATCGTTTGCGTTGGGTTGCTGCTGGTGTGGGTGGCGCGGTCTGTAATGTTTGAGCTCAGTCCGTCGTCGCCTTTGTCAGGCAGCGCGATCTTTATCGATGCAAAAACTGGCAAACCTTTCGATTTCAACCCGTCTTACGAAGCGATTCCGGTGCTCGCACCAAGCGGCGAACGAACGGGGTACCCAGCGTCGATGTGCTGGTGGACGAAGGATGGAAAAAAACGGGATGAACCCTATCCGGTTCTGATGAATCGGTACGCTGGTAAAAGCGGCGCAACCTATTGCCCTGAATGCGATCGACTTGTGGAAGAAAATGCCGTTGAACCCCTCGCCGGGGACTCAGCGCCTCTTTTGCAGTCGCAAGCCGGTGTGAGTGCAACGAATCGTACAGATTGAAGTGAGCTTATGCGTAACCTAACCATGAAAAAAAGAATTGAGCAAGCCTTCACCCTTGTCGAATTGCTGGTGGTGATTGGCATTATTGCGGTACTGATTTCGATCCTGTTGCCCGCGTTGGGCAAGGCGAGGGCTGCGGCACAAAGCGTGGCGTGTCTGTCGAATCTTCGCACGATTGGCCAAGCGATCGTTCTCTATTCGTCGCAGAACAAGAACTGGCTGCCTGGTTCCGGCCTGACGACCGGACGATTCCTGTTCGGTCCCAATCCGCTGGTAAACGCCAGTGCCCCGCTTCCTGCCTACCCCGCTGCTGCCAATACACTTCCCGATACCGGCGCGATCAGTTATGCCGACTACATCGGGCCAATCGCCGAGACGCTCAAATATGCGATCCCGCGAACTAGTAATGCCGTGCCACGCTATCAAGCCTATCGCAGCAACGGCGTTTTCCTCTGTCCCGGCGGCGGGAATTTCACGACCACCGCCTTCACAGGTGGAGGCGGGCCCGACGCGGGTGTCGGCGCGATGATTGGTTATGCGACGAACTTTAATTTTCTCGTCACCGCTGGTTTTCCCGTCGCTGGCAAAACCGATTACACCCGCGTCAGTACCGGTGCGGGTTGGTGGCAATTGCCCAGCACCAACAGCCCACGGATGACCCGGGTAAAAAACGCCTCATCGAAAATCGCGATTGCCGATGCGGGTAAGTTCACCAGCAGCACATCATTCGCCACATACAATCTTGATCCCTATCCAGCGCCGCAGTCCGGTGCGCAATCAAGCATCTACACCGATTGGGGCGCTTTCACCCGCAACACCCGTGCTTATGATCGTACCGTTGCCAACGGCGGATCGGGCATCGACGGACGCCTGATCTCGTACCGACACGGCACGCGGAAAAACGCACTCCCTTTCGGAAACTATCGGATCAACGCCGCATTCTTTGATGGTCATGCAGAAACCCTCGATGAAGGCCGCGCCACAGACCCTGATTTATGGTTGCCCTCGGGAACGGTGATTCCCGACAATTCTAAAATCTGGCCTGACGTGACCAGCATCCACCAGATGACGTATCCCTACACCGTGCCATAACGATCATTCGTCATCGTGATACTAAAAACTGTGGCGTGACATCACGGTGCAAACATTAACGGGCGCAGTTGAATATCTGAGGTTAGTGCGATTAATGAGCGGGTTGACTGAATCGCCGGCATGGTGTCATTTTCATCGGCGCTCAATTAACCACAGCGATCACAGAAGACACAGCGTATTGGGATTGCTTTCAGCGTCTCCAACACTCACACGTACCATACGCCCGTGTACCAAAAATGCGCTGATAATATGACATGATTCAATCCTCCACTCGAATGATTACGGTAGCTGTATTTACTCGATTCGTGCGATTTGGGGACAACTCTTTCCCGTGATCTCTGCGTACTCTTTGGCTTATTAGTTTGGTGGAAGGCGGATATTCAGAGGCCCACTCTGTCGCATCTGTGATTCAGACTTATAATGCAATTGTCGCAAATCCAGTGCATAGCTCCCACGCCGTGTTATAGTTCTTCGACTGCCTGATACCGGTACATCGCGCGGTATAGGCCGGTGATCTGATCGGGGGCGACAGTTTGAGCGCGATATTTTTCATTCCGAGGCTGTAGACGGATGATCGGGTCGTCGGAATCAGTCCGTTCAAAAAAAACACGTTTGAAGGTGGTTTGTCCGTCCTCAAATCTCACGAAGCAGTCATCACCATTGCGACAGGTGGCAGCGGGTGAAAAAATCACGATGTCGCCAGGCGTATATTTGGGATGCATACTGTCGCCATGCACACGGGCGGCAAAGGCGTCGGGGTCAGAGACGTCGGGACATCCGACAAACTCGTCAGCGATCCCGCGCGGGTAAGACAAATCCGTAAAATCCGTCGGGTACCCCGCCGACACGCGATTGATGATCGGTACGGGATTCATCCGGACGGGTTCGACATTCCCTGCTGCGCTGTCCGCGAGTTGATGCAACACGCCGCTTAGATAGGCCTGATCCAGATCCAAGCCGCTGACGCACTGGGTCATTTCCCGGTTGCTTGTCCGATTGTTCGACGCACGTTTCTTCAACACCGGCACTTTGCCTGACAAAGCGGCTGGATTGGTGCGCTGTGGATCAGGCGGGCCTGTCGCGTGGACGTGTGGAATCGCGCGATCAACGTCTGCTGTCGCGGTGGTGCTTGAATCCACGCGATCGGCGTCGCCGGTGGAGGCGGAATGTTCCGCATGCTGTCGCGCCAGCGATGCAAGCATCGCGCGGATGTCGCGCGGGGTTCGCATCAGGTGCGCTAATCCGAGTAGTTCGCCGGTCTCGAAGGAAAGGGTCTGCTCGAGCTTTCTTAATTTCTCGTCGCTGGGCGGGTTGGGGACGCGGCCTGTTTCGATCAGGGAGAGGTACGGTTTAGAGATGCCGGTTTTATTGGCGAGGTCCTCGAGGCTTAACCCCTGCTTCCGCCGCTGTTTGCGAAGTTTCTGGCCAAGTGTTTCCATAGAGAGTTTGCTAAATGTTATATGTAACAAAATCCTATCAATGGCGATAGTGTTTGTCAACATTTTTTTTGCTAATATGATATTCTCGGGATTGACGCGTGTGCTTTTGGAGTTGGTGTCGTGGATAAGAAGTTGATACGATGGGTGTTTGTTCCACGTGGAACATCCCGCAGGATTTTTTGAACGGAGTATTGATGTCGAAGCAATCCAATCGTCCGAGGCTTGGTCGTGGTCTAAGTGCCCTGCTGTCCATGAACGAAGAACCCGAAACGCCGGGTATGACGGAGGTTGGTGCTGGCGTTATGGCAGGTTCAGATGAATCGAACCAACCCCCCGCTGCAATTCCAGCGAACACGCCTTGGCGGGTAATTCCTGTTGGCAAAATTACAGCGAATCCGCATCAACCGCGCAGGACAATGAATGATGAGAGTCTGAATGACCTCGCGACGAGTCTAAAAACCAACGGGCTAATTCAACCTATCGTCGTGCGGGAGGATGGAGATCAGTATCAACTCATCGCAGGCGAACGCCGATTCCGGGCTGCCAAAATCGCGGGGTTAACCGAAATCCCTGCGATTGTCCGGGTCGCAGACGCATACACCCAAGCGCAGCTGGCATTGGTCGAAAATATTCACCGCGAAGATCTAAATCCCATCGAAAGGGCGATGGCGTACAGTAATTTACTCAACCAGCTCGGACTAACCCAAGCAGAATTAGCGACCCGCTTGGGCGAACAGCGGTCGAGCGTCGCTAACTACTTGCGACTGCTTGACTTATCGGGAACTGTCCGTGAACTGGTGCGTGATTCCAAGGTGTCGCTTGGGCATGCAAAGGTGCTGGCGGGGGTATCCGACCATGCTGAGCAGCTTCGGCTTGGGTTGTTGGTGGTGTCTCAAGATTTGTCAGTGCGAAATCTGGAACGCCTCGTTAGCACCCCTGTAGAGGATGCTCAAGCGACTAAACCCAAAGAGTCTGGGTCAGCGCATTTGAAGGATTTGGAAACAAATCTATCGCGGGAATTAGGTCTGCGTGTTCAAGTTCGCGGGGCCGCGAAGAAAGGACGAGTTGTGATCCACTACAACAATTTGGATCAGTTCGATGATCTGGTTAAACGTCTTGGTGTCGAACTCGAAAACACATGACGCAATGTTCCACGTGGAACACCACCACACTCCCAACGCGTAGCCCCGCCCGCTTGCGGCGGGTACCCCCCCCTGTAAAACGTTTTAAAGCACCCACACAGTCAGCACGAAGACCCGACGCGAGCGGCGGGGCTACACGTGGGAAAGTAGGTTGTCGCTTAATAGGGGTTATTTACCGTACATTTTACGACAATGTAGGTAAAGCGCGTTCACTTCCATCCAGTTGACGACCTTCCACCACGCCGTGATATAATCCGCGCGTTTGTTCTGATATTTTAAGTAATAAGCATGTTCCCATACATCGATCAATAGCAGGGGGATGCTGCCTGGGATCATCCGTAGATCTTGATCGCCTGATTCGGTGATAAGGATTTTGTCTGCGAGCGGTTCATACGCCGCGATCGCCCAGCCGCTGCCCTTCACTCCACCGGCCACTTTACTGAAATGCGTTTCAAATTTTTCCAAGCTGCCATACTGTTGAACAATCGCCATCTTCACTTCCATCTCCAGCGGCTGAATCTCCGGCGCATTGCCCATGATCCCGAAAAAGATGGTGTGCAACAACGCTCCACCCGCATTAAAACTGATATCCCGCGACAACGCCGACAATTTTCCCGTGTCAATCTCGCCGCCATCGCGCAGCTTGGCGAGCGCATCAATCGTTTTATTCAGGTTATTTACATATCCAGCGTGATGTTTCGAGTGGTGCAATTCCATCGTCTGGGCGTCAATGTGAGGTTCAAGCGCATCATATTTGTAGCCTAATGTGGGCAGAGTGTAGACTCCATCTTTTGTCAGCGCTGCGAGCATGGAAAGCACTGTGGATTTTCCAGCAGGCGCCGCCGCGTCTTGGGCAAGGGCAACGCCGGACAACCCACCAAACCCCGCCAGCACTCCCGCACCGATCGCGGCTGCGGGTAGAGTTTGCGACAACAAATCACGACGTGACAACGTTTCCGACATGGCGAATCTCCTTCTAAGTCCGATAACTCCCGCAAATCATTTTCAAATGACCTGCGCCAACACAATTTGCATCTATTACTGTAGTCCCAGTCCGTCGCCGTTGTCATTCTTTTATTCTGCGAATGATAAACTCATGCCGAAATGTCTGTTCGTTCTGTACCAGACCCAGAATCAGACGTGCCGATCCTTCGCCTTTCCACTCCCAATAGGCATTATCTGCCTCGCCATACATCAGATAAAGGGATTTTTGCTGAACAGACGAATCCTTTTGCACGGAATTGGCATGAGAATGCGATGCTTTGTCGCTATTACGCGATGAATCACCAATATCTGCTCTAACTTGCAACCCGAATCCGATCCGAAACTCCGGCCCGCGAGGGGAAACCTCACGCATTGGCGGTAAAATCAGCTTTCCATACGCACCAGGCGGTATCAATTGCCCTGCGATCGGATGGATTTGTCCGTCAGGATCGACCAACGTGCTTTGTGCACTATCCAGAGAAATCGGCTGGGTCGTAGGATTGCGGATCATAATCACGCAACGACTTTCAACCTGCCGGGCGCGGATTTCGGCGGGCAAGGCGGGTATAACCAGATCGGCGTCCTTGCGAACGACCCGTGCCTGGCCTTGTGGATCTGCAATTTCATACCGATAAGAAGCGCATCCACAAATAAAAATCCCAAACAACGCTATCAAGGCAATTTTTCGCATGTTGACTGATTGTTGGCTTACTTACATGAAAAGATCAACTACAAACCGTTTCGGTGGTACTACAAACTGAAATGTCTGTTCAACGCGTAAAAATGTGGCAATGGCTGATCCTGTCCGTGGTGGTCGGCGTGGTGATGGGGTTTTTTCTGCTCTCTGCGGAGGATCTTGGCGGATCGGGCACGCTGTCGCGCACCGAGTTCTACCGGCTGGTCCGATCCCAAACCGATGACGGCAAGCCGGTCATTCATCAAATCGTCATCTCCCCAATTTTTCAGGATGTCACCGGCAAGAGCGTTCAGCGCGTCAATTTTATGATGCGCCTAAAAGATCGTCAGACCGGCGTGTGGACTGATCTGCCCGGCGACACCACCGCAGACATCCCGTACATCAAAACCAACGACAATCCCGATAACCGGCTAAGCGATTTTCTCGCGATCCTGAAAAAAGATCGACCGGAGTTGGATTATCGTTTTTCGTGGTGGCAGGTTTCGGGTTTGAAACCGCTTGCAACACCCGCAACGACTACCGGCGGGGGGGTACGCGCCTTTTTCCGTGGCAGCTATCCCGAAGATCGTGAAATCAGCTGGTGGCAATACCCACGAGGTGCGTGGATGGTCATCATCCTCGCCAGCGTGCTGCTGATCGGCGTGATCTGGCCGATGGTGATTCGACTGTTGGTCAAACTCGGTCTGGGCATGCCGGAAGATCAAACCACCGGCGTCGATCTCAGCAAAGTGTCAAGCCGCAGCACCACCGACGCGCCGGCACGAACCGGCATGACCGACGACGACATGGATGTGTTAGGCGATCTCAATGCACGACTTGAATCCAACGTCGCAGGGATGATTGTCGATGACGATGCGCTGGATCACGACGCCGAACAAAAAGCCGAGGCCGCTGTCATCAAAAAGTTGTCCAACCAGCCGGCCGAACGCGCCGCGGACGAATCAACGCCCGCCAAACCCAAAGACTACACCGGCGAGTTCTATCCCGTCGTCAAACCCGGTACGTCGAAGAAATAGGGTCAGGGACGCAATAAAACGCAACCATAGATGACACCGATTGAACAAATCGAAATCTGAATATTAGGATGAAGTTGATATTCCCTGTCCCATTTATTGCAATATGGAATTATTTCCACTGCGACAATGGCGTATCAATCATCACACGGACTTGATTTGCATCTACATTGTCAGATTCAAACACCACGACAATTGTTGTTGATTTAACCTCCGGCAGGTGGATCGTCAGTTTGCTAATCCCTTGATTCGCATTTTGCCCAGCGGGGTTGGGTGAACGGGGTAGTGGCGATGCGGCGCGAATCGTGAAGGTTGCGTTCTGTGGCTGAATAATACGTGCAGAAATCGTTTTGCCATTTAGCGTCAGCGTTGCGGATCGCGCGTCGTCGGACAACATGATGGCTGCGGGCGTGTGAGCGAACCACCAGATATCAGACTTGCTTTTGGTCCTGATTTCATCGCGCAGAATGACGCGTTGATTCTTCTTGTCGATCATCACACCACGCTGAACGCTTTGCGACTTTGCATAGACTGACGTCAAATCAGTGATCGCAAAACTGTGTGTGTCGGACGAGGCAAACTTGTCGATCTTCGCACCGGCCTTGGGATCTTGATCGGGTTGATCGTCGGGACCGATCACCACCGTGTTATGCCCCTCTGCCCGAAGCCGATAATAGGTCCAGCGTGCTTTGCCGAAATAATCGGGCAGATTGTAATTATCTGGTCCCAGGTCGGTGATGAAGCGCTGCCCGTGCGCGTCGAGGACGAATGATCCGAGATCGAGGTTGGAATGATTGACGTTGTTCGATCCGGATTTCAAACCCACGAACAGTGCGTTTCGATCATTCCACGCGGTGCGGAAGGTGGCGAACTCCGCATCGCGAAAATAACGGTCGGTTGGCGTGGCGGTGGTTTTGAACTCGGTGTCAAAGTCTCCCCAAAGTATGTCGAGCGCTTCGGGTTTGTTCATCGCGTAGGTGCGTTGCGACGCGGCAAATGCTGGCTGATTGTAACGTTTGCCCAGCCACCACATGTCCGACGATCCGCCCCAACTGCTTCCGCCATCCGCATAATTAAACGACAACCCGCTTGGCCCGACAATATGCAGCGCGAATTGACCGGCTTCGGATAATCCCGCGATATCACTCAAACCAAAATCAGTCCCCAGCGCAGTGTTGAGTGCCGCGATCGGACGGGTGGTGTATCGCGTGGCGTAAGCCCAATATCCCGGCCCTTCGTTCCACGCGCCATCGGGTGCGTAATGTCGAATCGCCAGCGGCATTCGCGTGACCGCATGATGCACAATCCGCCCGGCCAATTCCGGTTCCACGTCAGCGATCGCCAGGGCGCCCATCATCAATCCGCCGTTGCAGACCTGATTCCAGTTATGCTCTGCCTGGGTCCACCATGCGGGCTTGTCAGCTTCATACCCTTCCAAACCGACTTTCAAACCCAGCTCGACGATCGCTGTTTGTAATTGTCGCTTTTGCTCATCGGTCCATTGATCGAAAAGCCAGTCGTATCCTAATGCAAATGCGTTAGTCATCTCAGCAGTATCGAGAAAGTGGGACGGGTTCCAATCCTTGAATTGCCTTGCGGCGTCCAACTCGGCCCAGGCGCGGTTGACGTATTTTTTGTCATGGGTCAGATGATACGCAACCGCCAATTTCTGGACGCGATCCAGCACGCGTCGGCTGGTCGCCAGCAGACGTTTACCGTCGGGGATTTCGTACTTGCTAGGCGGTTCGTCGACGATCTTGTCGGCGTTGGCGATCAGTTTGTCCGCCACCGCGCGAAACTTTTCGCTGTGACGATAGTGGGTGGCGATGCGTTTGAAATCGTCGGCGGTGACGATCAGCCGGGGGTGCGCCGGATTCAGCGTTTTAAGAATCTGATCCGCCTCCGGCACCGGCGGGATCAGCGATTGGGTCGTGGGTTGGGTCGAGGGTTGGGTCGCGGGTTTCGTCGCAGCTTTTCCCGCCGTCCCGCGACCCTCACCCGCCATCGCACAACCCGATACGCCGCATAACAGAACAAGTATGATTAGCAGATTCATTAAACACTCTCCGTTTTCTACACCAACCGCGATTGAACCAATTCCACACAGCGGGCAGCGAGTTGATCGCGGGGGACAAATTCTTCGGCGATGGGGGATACCAAATACGCACCCGCCTGATCGCCTTGCACCATATCCAGCGTGTTGGCAATTAGGTAATCGGCGTCGGATGCCACGCGCGACGCACGTGCGACAGTCAAAAGTTGCGCGCGATCCACGTCGACTTCCAGTTTGAATTTCACAAGCAGCCCGCGATAGTTCCAATCGCGTCGAAACCTATCGACGATTTTGTCGGTTTGCTGGCCTAAAAATGCGAGTTGCGCGTGATTGCTTTTGATCTTCCCGGCCTGGACGTTTTGCACGATCCACTGCTCGGTTCCATCGGCCAATGGTTTACGATCAAGCACGGCAAACGCTCCGGCGGGGGCGTAATCCGCCACGGCTGCGGTCATGAAGATTGCATCGTATACCACACCTGCCACCCGCGATTCGATCAGCGACATCAGATCTGCGTGCGAGCGAAACCCCATCGCGTTCATTCCCATCGCCGCCGCCTGTTCAATATGCTGCTGATTGCTGGTCACCAGATCGACATGCCCCACCGATTGCAGCGCACGCGCGATATTAAACCCCGTGTTACCGGTGAAAATATTCCCCCAGTCCCGCACGCGGTCGATCATCTCCCGCGTATTGCCAGCGGTTACAAGAAAACGTGGACGTATTGAAGTATGTGGCACGAAAGCAAGGGTAATCGCACTACAGGGAATGTCGAGCAGATTTGATCCCATTAGATGCGGCATCCGAAAAAAGTCTGCCCACCAATCACCAAGCTCCAAGCCCCATCTCTCATCAATAAAACAACCCACCCCCGGGCGGTCATGCCGGGGGTGGGTCTGGGTTCAAACAGGAATGAAAGAGGCGTTATACAGCCAGTCTCGGAAATTGCCCTGCTACTGGAGCAGACGCAGGGCGGACTGAGGGGACGCGTTGGCCTGCGCCAGCACCGACTGAGCGGCGGAGGACAGGATCTGCGCCCGCGTCAGGTTCGCTGTTTCTTCAGCGAAGTCTGTATCGCGGATCGCCGATTCAGAAGCCGACACGTTTTCCAGCGCGACGCCAAGGTTATTGATCGTCGAACCGAGTGTAAACTTCTCGAACGCACCCAACCGGCCACGAAGCTGGGCGACCTGCTTGATGGCAGAATCGACGATCTTCTGGGCGTCGTTGAGGCTGTCGCCGGTAACGGCGTTGGCACCGCCGGCTTTGAGAGAATCGAGGTAGCCAACGGACTTCGTGCCGAGGCTGCCTGTGGTGACGGCACTGATGCCGAGTGAAGCTTTGTCCGCTTCACGGACTTTGGAACCCAGCGAGAAGGTCGCTCCGCCGCCAGTGATGCTGAAGGTGGATGCACCCGGAGCATTGAACGTGTCACCGAGTTTCAATTCCACATCCAGCGCACCGCTACGGAAGCTGACATTCAGCCCGTTTGCCGTTGCACTGGAACCGTTAATCTGAACGACCGCGTCTTGGCCGTCATCTTTCTGCACGTCGGTCGCGAAGGAGCCTGACAGGCTCTTCACGCTAACGAACTGTGACGATCCGTATTCGGTCGAATTGAACGACACACCGCCACCCCCGCTGGTTGCGGAGACGCCGGTCACGTCCTTCAGTGCGTTGACAGCGGCGATGATGTTGGCGTTGGTCGTGCCCGACGCGAAGCTGAGCTGTTCAGTGCCCAGGTTTCCGGCGAGTTCGATCGTCACGGAATTGGTGGTGGTACCGGCGGTGTAGTTGACGTTCGCGGTCTGACCGCTGGTGACAACCTGCACCGTGACCGACAAGCTGCTGGCGGTGCCAAGCTTGGCGGCGTTGATGCGAAGATCGTTGACGGCGGTGCTGGTGACACCACTGGTGGTGTAATCCAACGAACCGTTCAACAATTTCTTGCCTTGGAACGCGGTGGTTCCGGCGATGCGGTTGATCGTGGAAAGAATCGAGTCAACCTGCAATTGGTTGGCGTCAACTTCTTCCTGCGACAAACCACCAGTGTTGGCGGCCTCACCGACCAGCGATTGCAATTCGGTCAGCAGGTTGCTGATTTCCGACAAACCACCCTCGGCGGTGCCGATGATGTTGCTGGCGCGCTCCGCGTTATTAATCGCCTGACCAATGCCCGCTTTTTCAGCGCGCAGGTTTTCCGAGGCGATAAGACCAGCAGGGTTATCCGCACCCTTGTTGATCTTCAAACCGGTGCTGAGCCTCTCCAGGCTCTGATTCAAAACGTTGTTGTTTTTCGTGAGCACGCGCTGAGAAATCAGCGAGGTCACGTTGGTGTTAATTCTGCTCATTGTTTTGTCTTTCCATAGACTATTCCGGCCTGCTTCGTCTGCGCTCCAGGATCTGCGGTCCTGAGGGTTAAAATTGCAGACGTTACAAGCCTTCGACATTCCCTTGGTGCTTTGACCGCTGTGGTAAAGGGAGAACCCTCAGCAGCACTCCATACTAATCATTCACGAAGCTCCACGAGCCTCCTTTCCTGTTTCTGAACCCGCGAGCACTTCATTGGCTCGCCCTTCACTAACTGCACGGGCGATCGGCACTGCTCAGGCAAAACCAAATCATCCGAACAACGTTAGAATCGACGCAGAACGTAGGGGCACTTTAGATGTGTTATTCATTACACATTAACCTGCGTTATAGGTCGTGGATCAGATCGGGAGGCGTTACGGAGATTATTATGCGTACCGGTTGCGCAACCCGCTCTTATCGGACTGGCGCAAGACCTGCGCCGGCACGTCCGTAGTTATCGTCCGCTTTTCAGAATCGCATTCGCGGGTAATCTGACAAACGATGCAGCAAACGATTCAGATCATTCAGCGCGGGATCGACGAGGGATTGCACCCGGGCGCGCAACTTTTTGTTTCAAAAAAAGGGACGCCGCCGATCGCACTCGCCTTTGGTATCGCCAGACCCGATGGCACGCCGATGTCCACCAATACACGCATGGTGTGGATGAGCGGGGGAAAACCCTTGACCGCGATCGCGATGATGCAGCAGATCGAGCGCGGCAAGGCTACACTCGATACGCGCGTGTGCGATCTTGTACCGGCATTCGCAGTATCGGGTAAAGATAAAATCACGATTCGGCATTTGCTCACCCACACCGCTGGCTTTCGCGGGCCGCTGAACAGCTTCACACCCGGGCCGTGGGAGGCGATTATCGACCGCTGTTGTCAGTTGCGACAAGAGCCGAATTGGATCGCCGGTGAAAAAGCGGGATATCACGTCGCGTCGAGTTGGTTCATTCTCGGCGAGTTGGTCCGCATTCTTGATGGACGTGCGATTGATCGATATGTGCGGGAGGAAGTGTTTGATCGGGTTGGCGCAGAAGATTGCTCAATTGGAATGGACGCGTCGGAAGTGCGTGACGACGATGCGCTGGTGGTTCCTGATTTTGCGGGCAACCAGATTGTCGATGCGTGGACCGTCCCGCGTCCGCCGGCCAACGCGCGCGGGCCGATCGCGGGGCTTGGTAAAATCTATCAATCGTTACTCGATCACGATGGGAAGCTCGTCGCGCCCGAAACCAGCCGGATGATGATCCAGCGTCATCGAGAAGGAATGTTTGATGAAACATTCAAACAGGTCACCGATTGGGGATTGGGATTCAAACTCGATAGCAAACGCTACGGCGTACCCGAACAATACGGCTACGGTACCCACGCATCCAACCAAACCTTCGGCCACTCCGGCAACCAATGCAGCTGCGCATTTGCAGATCCCCAACACGATCTGGTCGTCGCCTGGTGCGTCAACGGCATGCCGGGTGAAGTGAGGCACCAAAAACGACAACTCGAAATCAACACTGCGATATACAATGATTTGCAGTTGGCTCGCGATTGATACAATGCTGATGAAGGAAATAAGCCATGGGCAAACGCACCGTAACCTTGTCCGATGACATGCAGCAGTTTGTTTCACGACAGGCGCGTGATCAGCAGCATCCTGATGAAGCCGAGTACATCCGATCACTTATACGGCGTGAACAATACGGCGCATTTGCCTGGGATGGCAGTGCGGATCATTTACAAGCACTCATTCCCCAAGCTGAACAAAGCGGCACAGCAATTCCGGCAAGTGATGTCTATATTCAAGATTTCAAATCACGCATGCAGCGTATAATAGAACAGGCATCGCAGACTCCTCAGGGTAAGGATGAGTGATGCTGGACTTGGCGTTTTCTCCTCAATCCGATCAAGATATTGAAGACATTTTGCACTATCTTGCGCCACGGAATCGAAGCGCTGCCGAGCGGTTGTTAAACGCTTACTTGGATCGCGCATTTAGCGTGTTGCACCCGTCGCGCGATCAAACGAGCGTCTTGCGAGACAGCGGCGACATTTGAAAAAAGGCCAGGCCATGCCGACCAGTACCGTTGAAGACTACATCAAAACTCTCTACGTCGAGCAGCAACGCGCGCCTGAAAAATTGGTCGCACTCGGTAAGCTCGCGACTGCGATGGAGGTCGTTCCGGGCACGGTGACAACGATGGTACGTACGCTCTCTGATGCAGGATTGGTGCAATACGAACCGCGGGTGGGTGTCGCTTTGACTGACGCGGGTGAAAAACTCGCGCTGCATGTTTTGCGAAGGCATCGGCTTGTGGAGTTGTTTCTGGTCGAGGTGCTGAAGTTCGACTGGTCCGAGGTTCATGCCGAGGCCGAAGAGCTTGAGCACGCGATGAGCGACAAATTGATGGAACGCATGGACGAATATCTCGGCCGGCCAACCGTCGATCCGCACGGCGACCCCATCCCGTCGGCCACGGGTGAGTTGCCGCGTCGCAAAACGATCTGCCTATCACACTGTTACGCCAATGATCGCGTTCGCATCGCGCGGATCGATAATCAGGATTCAACATTCCTCAAATACGCCGACGATAATGGCCTGCGACCCGGGGCAGAGTTAACAATTGTTTCCGCCGATCCGATTGCAGGTGCGATCACCGTTCGCACGCGGGACGATCGTTTAATCGCGCTGGGTTTCGCCGCTGCGGACGTGATCCTCGTCTGCCCGGTATAGTGCGGATGTAGCCTGAACCGCGTAGTTGTAGCTGCGACGCCTACGTCGCCAATTTCTGCATTTGCGCGATATGAATCGGGACGCAGGCGTCAGAGCTACATGCAACTTGCGATTCACACCAACTGCACTTGAGCGTGTTCACTAAACCTTTTTCACACCCGCCCAGACCTGCTCCAATCGCTTTTCGGATACCGGCTGCGCGGTTTTAATCTCCTGGGCGAACAGTTGAACGCGAAACTCCTCCAGCATCCAGCGATATTCCAGCAGCACCGGATCGATGACGCCGCGTTGTGCATGACGGGTCGATTGTTCGCGATATTTTTCCATCAGCGGGCGAATAACGCCCAGTCCCTGCAAATCCTTACCCAGCCCGGCATTGGTCAACCGCGTCAGACGAATGTCGATCCCTCGCAGATATCGCGGCAGCAATTCTATTTTCGTTCTGGGCAGTTGTGACAAAAATCGCTTGGGCAACAACGCATTCAACTGCCGCCGCATGTCTTCGATGCTGTCGAGCAGCAATGGCGGGTAGCTGCGCGACAACACCGGCGCAAGCATTCGATACCGATTAAGGATGTCCAGCAACACGGTGCCCAGCGCACGCGATACTTCAAACAACCGCTTCCACGCCGCACCCGCGCGGCGGGCAAACTCATCGTGTGTCCGTACCGGCGTATTTTCAACAAAGAAGGCGCGGTCGGCGGTCAATCGCGTCAAATCCGCCAACATCTCGTCACCCGTGCCAAACGGACGATAGAGCAATCGTAGCGTTTCCAGTTTGGGCAAATCGCGCAGCGTGGTCTTCAACTCTCGCGCGGTCTGGATCATGAATAATTTTCGCAACCCCGCTGACATCATCATGTCAGCGGTTTCAGGTGAATCGAGTAATCGCAGCGCGACCGTCTCGCCTTCATCGATCAAGGTAGGATATCCCTGCAAGAGCGCCCCTGCATGTTCAACGGTCACGCGCTCGGGCAGATCGCCAAAGTCCCATTGTTTGAGGTCATCGCGGGTGTAGCGCGGGTCAGCAAGTGACGAAAACGATTGCCGCACACGCTGGCCAAGTTTGAGACGCAGTTCGGGCAGGTTTCGTGACTCGCCCAGGATTTCCTCTTTTGCGCCTACAACGCGAAAGTTCATCTTCAGGCATGGAGGAATCGCATCCGTTTGAAAATACGATGCGGTGATCGTCTCTCCCCCCATCTTCCACAAAATGCCCGCGACCTGATCGATGAATGATCCGACCCCACACGACGGCAATTTTGATTCAACAACCGCTGCCGTTTCGTTGACAGGGACGAATGCGGTGCGCAATTTTTTAGGCAGCGACCGGATCAGCGCTTCGATTTTTTCGCGTACCAATCCCGGCACAAGCCATTCGACCCGCGCATCGGGAATCTGCGACAAGGCGTTCAACGGCACAATCACCGTCAGCCCGTCATCCTCCTCCCCCGGATCAAACCGATAGACGAGCGGTAACTTCATTTGATGCAGTTGCAATACATCAGGGTATTGCTCGTCGATCCATTTCGTTGCGTCGTCGATTGTGTTCAAAGCCCACCGCGTCGGGGTGGGCTTTTCGTTGACAACATCGAAACCCCGAAACAGATCGATGTCGCGCAATTCCAGATCGTGCGAATTGCTACCTCGCCCACGCCGCGTCCATTCTTCAAAGGTCGGACCACTGAACACATGCTCGGGCACGCGCGCATCAAAGAATGCGAACCGCGTTGCGCCGTCAGTCAGCAAGTCATTACGACGCAATTTGCGTTGCCATGCTTCGATCATCGCGATCTGCCGACGGTTCTTCAGGATGGCGGGGTGATCGGTGCGAAAGTCATTCTCGACCAGCGCGTGATGGATGAATAGCTGTCGCGATGTAAACGGATCGATCGGACCAAGATGCACCGGTCTGCGGGCAACCAGCAGCAAACCGAACAGCGTGACCTTTTCAAACGCCAGCACATGCGCGGTTTGTGAATGCCAATGCGGCTCGGAATGCGTCAATTTGATCAGATGCTTGGCTTCACGCTCGATCCATTCGATGCGAACGGGCGCAACTATGCGCGCGTAAAGTCGGGTTGTTTCGATCAACTCCGCCGCCATGATCCATGACGGGCGCGATTTGAAAAGCGTCGATCCCGGCCACACGCTCAGCTTGGTTTGTCGCGCGCCGGTATAGGTCGCGGCGTCGGCTTTCATCGCCAGATTGGACAATAATCCCGGCAAAAGCGCACGATGCACCTTGTCCCTCAGTGTTGGCGGAAACGGTTCATCCGATTGCTGCACAACCGGACGAATCGCGCCTGCATGATCCCGCCACGGCTTCAAGTGCAGCATGTCGCACAATTGATGGTGAATGTCTGACCATTCGCGAAACCGCATATATGAAATGAAATTCGTTCGACACCACTTGCGAAACTGATTGTTGGATAGTTCAACCTGCTCGTGTTTAATTGCCCGCCAGAGTTTGAGGATCGAGATAAAATCGGATTGATCGTCGCGAAACTTGGCGTGTGCCTGATCGGCGGCGTCGGGCATATCGGCGGGGCGTTCACGCACGTCAGACACCGACAACGCCGCAGCGATCACAACAATCGGATCAACACAATGCTCATCCTGTCCGGCCACGATCATCCGCGCAACGCGCGGGTCCACAGGCAGCCGGGCAACGCGTTTGCCGATCTCCGTCAGATTCTCCTTGTCATCAATCGCGCCCAGTTCGTGTAGCGTCGCCAGTCCATCACGAATCTGTCGATAGTCCGGCGGATCAATAAACGGAAACTGTTCGATCCGCCCAAGCCGCAGCCACTTCATCTGCAAGATCACAGACGCCAGATTCGTCCGCAAAATCTCGGGATCGGTAAAATGGGCGCGCTCGGAAAAATCCTTCTCTGAATAAAGTCGAATGCAGATGCCCTCGCTCACGCGTCCACAACGCCCTTTGCGTTGATTGGCCGACGCTTGGCTGATCGGCTCGATCGGCAATCGCTGGACTTTGGTGCGCGTGCTGTACCGGCTGATGCGCGCCAAGCCGGTGTCGATGACATATCGAATCCCCGGCACGGTCACGGACGTTTCGGCGACATTCGTCGCAAGGATGATCCGCCCCCGCTTGCCATCCGGATGAAACACCTTCATCTGATCCGCACTCGAAAGACGTGAAAATAATGGCAGGATATCGGCGGAGAAATTGGCGTTTGTTAATGCCTCAGCGGTTTCGCGGATGTCGCGCTCAGTGGGCAGAAATATCAGCGTGTCGCCACGCTGAACATTCCATAACTCGCGCACCGCACCGACCACGCCTTCGATTTCGGTCAGATCGGCGTCATCGTGCAATTGTTGATCCCGATCATCTTCGATCGACCGCTCATCAACCGACAGCGGGCGATACAGCACATCCACCGGATAAGTTCGCCCGCTGACTTCGATGATCGGCGCGTCGTCAAAGTGGCGGCTGAAGCGTTGCGGGTCGATCGTTGCGCTGGTGATGATCAACTTCAGATCCGGTCGGCGGGGGAGCAATCGTTTTAGATACCCGATCAGAAAATCGATGTTCAGCGATCGTTCGTGCGCTTCATCAAGAATGATCGTGTCGTATTGACGCAGATCGCGATCCCGCTGGGTCTCAGCCAGCAGGATGCCGTCGGTCATGAGTTTGATGAAGGTTTTAGGATTGGTTTGATCGGTGAATCGGATTTTGTATCCGACAGATTTTCCAAGTGGTTCGGACAGTTCTTCTGCGATGCGATCCGCGACCGTTCGGGCGGCGATCCGGCGCGGCTGGGTGTGCCCGATGAATCCATTCAGCCCGCGCCCGATCTCCAGGCATATTTTCGGCAACTGCGTCGTTTTGCCCGATCCGGTTTCGCCGCACAGCACGATGACCTGATTTTCGCGGATCGCGCTGGCGATATCGTCTTTGCGTTCAACAACCGGCAGATTGTCGGGGTAGGTGATGGCTGGCAATCTCAAGGCGCGGTCAGCGGGATCAAAAATCACGCGCGCAGGCTCGTCGCGTCTGGGAAGACGAGACGGAGGTTGGGACGGGGAGTTCGCCAAGATCGACCCTATACTATTGTCTGCCACAGGGATGTCGCCATTGATTTGGGCGTGAAAAATCAAGTTTCGCGATGACGGGTGTTTCTTCTTCGCGTACATTTGCATCAATTCGGGCGGCCGATGTCAGCAAATAGGCACTCCGATTTGAATTGTTGCCATTATATTAAACATGATCGGTGTGGCAAATTGCCATCGTGATGCCTATTGATTGTGCGCATCTGCCTGATATGATGCGTTTGTCAGGTTGAGGCACGGATTTGAGCAATCAAATCACCTTCGGACTGACAAAAATAGGCCCGATCGACATCAGTGGCACACGCTTCGCAATGCAAGTGTCAGGCGGACTGGAAGGGACAAACCGAGTTGTAAGCGGTTGTCAATTCAGTCTTTGTAAACTGGTGGTTGTATGTTTGCCAAGCAATTGGAACGGGTCAAAAAGATGGTCGGCCTTGGTTTTGCGAGTTTGCTCGCGGGTTGGCTGGTGCATCGCGGGAACGTCTATACCGAGCATTATGAGCCGGGAATGGTCGGACCAACGATGTGTGTTCTGTCTGCGATTTGCGTGTTGCTAACCGCATTTGTCTTAATACTTCGGCCTCGAGAGGCATAAACCCTCGAACGCCTCACAATCCTCCTCCTCCGCCACCCCGGGCCTGCACCTCCTCCGCAAGGCCCGGGGTATTTTTTTGTAAAGTGGGGAATGGGCTTAAGGTGGGGATTGAGGCTTAGGGCTTGGTGGTTAGTGAATGAAGATGGTTCCGATATCCCCGTCTTTGTGTAGCCGCCGAGCTTGCTCGCGCGTTAACGTTTTGTTGCGTGATGAGTGTATCGTGAAAGAAACCGGCGGGATCGGGCGTCGTGATTTTGGGTCATCTGAACAACGCGAATTGCCATGCTGAGGTAATCCCAAGCATCTAATTGAACTACAAAATGGAGGCGATTTTGACGAATCAGCGAGACCCTTCGGAGTAACTCAGGGTGGAAGTCGTTGGTGGATCTGGACGCGCGATAATCGCCTTTCCACAAGCCGAACAACGAACCCCGAGTCACGCCCTTCATCCTTCACACTTCACACTTCACACTTCAACCTTGTCCGTATCCGCTTTCAAAAACGGCGCACCGAAGATCCAGACAACGCCGCCGATCAGCATCATCACGCAGATCAGCCCGAAGCTGGCGTTGAAGCTCCATGTATCCTTGATCTTGCCGATAATTGGCGGGCTGACCGCATCTCCCAGCGCGTGGATTACGAAAATATTGAGCGCAAACGCACTGGCACGTAAACCGGGCGCGGTGACGTTGGCGAGAATCGCGTTGCTCGGGCCGGTGTTTACAAACAGCGCAAACACCGCGAAAAAGATCACCACCCAGCAGGCCGGGAAGGGCGTGATCAGCATCAACCCCACCAACGGCACGGCCACCAGCAGCCCGATGCCCGACACCAGAAAATAGCTGCCCGAATACCGCGATTTAAGCCGATCCCCAACATACCCGCCAAGCAGCGTCGCACTCAATCCCGCCAAGACGACGATCCCGCCGAAGATCATGCTCGATGCTTCTTTTGATATCCCTCGCGCTTCTTCAAGATAATAAGGCATCCAGTAGCTGATTCCGCCGACTGCAAAGGTCATCGCGGTCATGCCGATGCAATTCAACACGTATGACCGGTTTTTGATCAACGCCAGATAATCCGCAATCTTCACCTTCTGAGGCTTCTGATTTTGCGTTTGCACACCGTTGCGCCGGTCGCGAATCATCAGACAGATAATCCCAAGCAGGATCATTGGCGGGACGAGTGAGAAGAATCCCCACCGCCAAGTCGATGTGATCGACTGCATCAACCCGCCTATCGCGTATCCCAACGCGCTGCCGACAGGGATGGCAGCATAAAACCACGCCAGCTTTCGGCCACGCTTTTCGACAGGATAGAGATCAGAGATAATCGTCGGCGCCGCGGGTCCGTAGGCGGCATCGCCGATACCCACCACGCATCGGGCGATCAGCAACATCGCGAAAGTACCGGCCATCCCCGATCCCAACGTGCCAAGCGATTGGATCAACATCCCCACGCCCACCAGCGCCCAGCGGCTATACCGATCCGCCATCCATCCGAACAAGGGCGCGGTGATCATATAAACCAGCAGAAAGCCGGTCGCTAAAAAACCGGATTGCGCACTGGTGATCGAAAACTCCGCCTCGATCGGTTTCAACACCGGCGGCAGGTTGTATCGATCCATGTAGTTGAACAGATTGAGCAGCACCAACAACATCAACAACATCCCCGCACTCTTGGCTGCGGGCGGGTTCGCTTTCGGCTGGGCAACGTCGGGTGTTTGCATCGGCGGTCATATTCGCAGACGCGTGTGGATGAGGGAAGCGCGGGGGGTTAACTTCTGTGGCGTGATGAGTGTGTCGTGAAAGTGTGGGGAGTCTTTCGAGTTGGGGTAAGCGGGTTTGAGTGCATTACGGTTCGCATACAAATCAAGCGCCCAGCGGGACGACACATTGTAGCTGCGACGCCTGCGTCGCCAATTTGATTCGCGCGAACGCAGAAATTGGCGACGCGCATGTATCTTTAGAAATCGGTGATAGGTGAGTTGACACTCCAAGACAGTTCAGACTTTTCGTAGCACCACGAATCCCAGCATCGCCAGCACGATATCCACCACTATCTGCGCCACCGCGCGGATCGGGACGATGATCGCTGCCAACGCACCGGCGGGTCCAAGCAGGGGGGTGAGCCCGGCGAGCAGGATCGCTTCACGCACGCCGATCCCGCCGGGGGCAAATAGCGCGAGATATCCGATCGTCTGCGATAACGCCGCGAAGCTGATCAGGATCGGCAGATCATGCCAATGCGAATCGCCGGTAACGGATTCGACCATCCACATCAACGATATCCCCGCCAACACCCATTGCCCGAAGGCGCAAATGACGGGAATGAGATAGGCGCGAATCGGCGGCATTTTCGCCAGCGGCTGTTTTTTCATCTTTCGCAATAAAAAGTTGACCATCCGCCCAAACACCGCGGGGGTCAGGCAGATAATTCCTACGCCGATCACCGGGATGCAGACGATCCACGCCCACGGCGCGACGCGTCGGACGGGTTCCCAATACAATAGCGGCGCGCCGGTCATCAACCCGGCGATCACCGCCAGACCATCCAGCACCAACACGACCGATACCGCGACCGAGGCAGGAATCGCAAGGCGTCTGAGGATCGTCATCGCTGCCAGCAACGCTGCGACTTTGCCGGGGATGTATTTGCCCAATGGCGGCACCCACGCGACGGCCAGCATTTGTTTCCACGTCGGCGCATGCGCGTAGGCTGCCAACAGCGTGCGGTAAGAGATCATTTGCACGGTCGATACGCCGACGAGTGCGACGAGTGACAAGATCAATGGAATGGGTCGGATCGTGACTTGGGAGAAGTCGATTTTTTGCCATTGTTTCCAGAGTGCGTATCCAACCAGTGCGAAGACGGTCGCCAGCAGCCCAAGTTTGACGATGGTCGGGATGATTTTGCGAGCGCGCGGATTCATGCGGCGCTCCGTGCTTGAAGAAAAATGGGCCACAGAGACACAGAGACACAGAGAAGAAAAAATGTAGCAATGCGTAGGACTTCTCTGCGTTTCACAGCGTCTCTGCGATTAATTGTATTTATAGTTCGCATAGACGCAAAGACGCAGAGAGAAAATGCGGGGAAATAATAGAAGCGCGTGTTGCTCTCGGCGTTCTCCGTGACTCCGTGGCGAACCTTTTTCCCTGAGAACATGCAAGACATGGGTTGGAAACCCATGTCACATAAGAGGGTTTTTTTCATGCGCCCCCCTTTGTGTCTCTGAGTCTCTGTGGCTAATTTCATCTTTAACACAATGGACGACTTTCATCACTTGTTCGACCGTGATGCGTTTGATGTCATCGATGCGGCCGGGGCGCAGTTTGGGTTTGGTGGATTCCCACGGGTAAAGAAATGCCGGTTCGCCAAGCCCTTCGGGTTGCACGACCAGATCGCGGTTGCCGTACGGGCAGACGCGATCGGGGTCGGCGGGGGCGAAAAGGGTGATCGCCCGTCTACCGACCGCGGCGGCGAGGTGCGCCAAGCCTGAATCGGTGCCGACGTAGAAAGCGGATTGCGCGATAAAAGCCGCGCTCTGGCCGAGCGTGCCGGTGAGCGGAAACGGCGTCGGGGCGGTTGAGGCTGGAGATAACGACGCGATTGAACGGGCCAATCCCAGTTCGTCCGGGCCTTCGACCAGTACGACGCGATAACCGGTTTTTTGCGTGATTTCACTCGCCAGTTTCGCGTAATTTTCCCCCGGCCACCGCTTGGCTTCTGCCAGCACCGTTTTTGCGCTCCCGGCATGCATTAACACGAACGACGAATCGCTCAGACCCAGATCAGCAACCCATTGGGCGGCCATCTGCTGCTCGGCATCCGTGATTGCGAAGCGCGGCCGATCCTGAAAATCGGGTTCGATGCTAAGCGCGCTCAGCAGGCGCAGATTTTGTTCGACATCGTGGATGCCACGAACCGCCGGGACGCGATCGAATCGTTTGGGACTGAAGGCCGGTTTGGGATAGCCGTGCATCACCACACGCTTCGCGCCGCTGGCGGCGGCCAGCAGATTGTATTGCCAGCGATTGGAAGGAAAGGGGACAAGATATACATCCGGCTTCTGCGACCGTACCGCTTTTGCACTTTTGAGCAGATTTTTGATGCCTGAACCCGTGACGCGCACTTCAACGCCTTCGATGCGCCTCGCCACCTCAGCAATCGGTTTAGAGATCGCCAACGCAATGATTTGCGCATTGGGTAGATGGTTGCGCAATTGACGGATCATAGGTTCGGTCATCAAGGCGTTGCCGATGCCGGCCACGAGAGGGATGACGATTGTTGAAGTAGGAATAATGGACGATGAAGACTGCGTACGGAAGGCTGAAGGATGAAGTGTGAAGGATGAAGCCGGCACAACCTTCGATTGGCTGATTTCATCCTTCATACTTCATCCTTCTTACTTCCCACTTCATCCTTCATACTTCACGCGATCACATTCCCGGCACGCGTGTCGGCCAGGCTTCGATGGAGGGGACGGGGGTGGGGGCCAAGTCGCCTTTTTCAAAATCGTAATAGTAGAGCGTCCATCCGCCGCTGGGGGGCAGGCCGGGGTGTTTGGTGAATTGTTCGTGATATTCCATTGGCACGCGGAAATGCCACACTCGCCATGGGATCGCAGGGCTTTGGATGAGTAGCCATTTCGATCGCTGTTTGACGAACTTGGTCAGCTTTGAAGGGAAGCGTTTTCCGTTTTCGCTGGTGGTGGGATCGTCGGGGGTGATGGTCTTGGAATAACCCTTGTCTAGCGGTTTGATGTTTAGATCGGTCAGCAACACCATCGCACGCATCCCGGCTTTGCTGAATCGGATGCGGTCGAGATTTTCGTAGCGTTCGTTGATCATCACTTCGCCGTCGCGGGGTGAATAAGGCAGACCCGCAATAAAAGCTTCAGACGGCATCGTCGTGGGGTCGGGCATCGGGGGCAGTTGCTTGAGATAGTGGGCGATGTTAACAAGATCCTTGTGCTGGCCGGCCTCGAAGTCGTCGTAGAAGCTAGAACTTCGCATCACGATCACGTCCACACCATACATCGCGACGTTGCAGAGGATGATCGAATAGATAAAGACTCGCCGAAGCCATTTGCCCCAGTCGATTGAAGCGGTCGGCCAGGCTTCGCAGCATTCGCGGATCGCGATCAGCACGCCGAGGATGATCAACGGCGCGACCGGCACCAGATACCGCGCATTGGGGTTCGGCCAATTCAGGCACAGCGCACCGCAATACATCGCAAGACTGATCCACAGCAGATCGCCTTTGTACAATCGCTTGATCGCAAGATAGCCGAGGATGCCGATCACCAACCAACCCAACAATGAGACGCCCGAATCCATCCATTTGCTCAGCGGGGCTGCGAAACGCGTTGGATGCCACAGCAACCAGCTAAACCATTTGCCCGACCGCACGATGCGCCCGACATATTGCTCGAAGACCGTTTCGTCCCCGCCGACTGCGATCGGAATCAGGTCAGGATTTTTGGCGTCGGTTGACGGAACGACCTCGACGTCGGTATCCATTTGCGACGTGCCGCCGGCCTCGGCGAGTTGCTTCAACTGATCAGCCGTCAGTTCAAGTGAATACCGCGTGCCAAGCCAAGTCGCGATGATCGTGACAATACAAAGCCCGGCCAATAACCATTGACGGCGCTGGCCGCGGATCGTCCACTTGCCGCTGAGCAATACCGCGATGATCGGCAAAAGCTGAATCACCCCCGCCCAGCGAACGCACGGGATCGCGACGCAGATTACGAGCAATCCGACCCAGCCGACGTAACGCCCGGGCACTTCCCGCACTCGAAACGCCAGCAGTAACGCCGCGGCACTGAGAAAACAATAAAGCCCTTCGGAATGCAGGAAATAGGTCAGCGAATAGACCGGCATCAGAATGCCCGCCAACCCGACCGACAACGCCGCGATGCGAGGCGGGGCAAAGCGGATCGCGATGAAATAGCCGATCAGCAACGATCCCCACATCAGCAGCATGGTCGTGATTTTTAGTGCTAGAAAGGTCGGAGAGATTTTCAGCACCTCCGCCATCACCCAAGGCCAGCCCGGCGGGCTGATCGCGACGGGCAGACCGTTGTAATCGTAAGTGCCATGCAGCGCCAGATTTCGGGCGATCGCGACATAAAAATCGCTGTCTCCGCCAGGAACCCAATAAGGATTTTGCAGAAACAGATAAAACGCCAGCAATCCCAGCGCCATGCCCCAGAACCAGCGCCAGAGCAATTTACGATCCGGCGCGGGCGGCTGGATCAGGTCCGCATCGGCGCGCGGCGTATCCGGCTTGGCGTAGTCGATATTCGTACCGCTGGCGATCGAAGACATGTACCACTTTCCAGCTGAATCTTACATCCGCCATAACGCTGACGAATCAACACGGACAAAATACGAATAGCCGCAGACTGCGCAGATAAGAAAGCATTCTTTAATTCCTCCGCGAAATCTGCGGTTCTATGCCCTCTGCGTCTTTGCGTCTTTGCGTCTTTGCGGCCAACCTTATTTCTTGTCTACGCTTTTCGTAATGCCGATAGGCAAAAGACTGACTTGCTGCGGAATCCGCCGGTCCAGCCGTGGCCTTTGACTAGATCGTGGACGCCTTTTAACAATGGAAACCGCCACGGCAGCAATTCCGGTGCGGTCTGCTTCACATGATCGGTTGTCAGGATGGTGTGGGTGTTGTCCATTTTGTCTAATTCGATCAGCGTTTCGAGTTCTTCAAGGACGCCGAAGCGATCGCCGACCATACGCAGCAATTCGTTTGCGGTGGATTTGGTCAGCGTAAACTTGCCATCAAGCGATAAATCGAACGTCAGCACCAGCAATCCGCCGGGACGAAGCACGCGGGCAAACTCCGCGATGATCTCGCCGTAATTATCGGTGTGCTCCAGAACTGAAATACAGCACACGATATCCAGCCCGCCATCTTTGTAGGGCAGCTTCTGCAGCATCGCCTCTTGGAACGTCACCTTGTCCTGGGCGATATTCTGGTTGATCGCAGCGAACATCGGCGCGTAGGAAGTGTTGGTATCACAACAGATGACCGATAACTCGGGGTGTTTTTCACAAAGGTAGTAGGGCACATAAGTTACACCTGAACCCCCGTCCAGCATCTTCAAAGGCTGTCCGTTCTGGGTCGCGATGAAATCGAGCACTTTTTGCGATTCAAACGGGTATTCCCACCGGCGCGACCACATTTGAAACGGGTTTTGTCCCCACAATTTGCCATACCCTTCCAACGCCTTGCCGTGGCGGGTCAGAAATTGCTGATTCCACGCGGTGTGCGCAGCATAAAGCGGATCTTTTTGAAGCTGATCGACTTCAGCGAGTGTCGGGATTCCCGGTCGAAGATTCATTCACTCATGCTACGAAAAGGCAGGGAGTTTGGAAAGAACGCTGCGGGTTGGTGTCATCAATCGGCGTTCATGCCAGATTTGCTGTGGTCAGCCGAATAAGATTCACCGCGAGGTCGCGAAGAACGCGAAGGGATCACGAAGAATGAAGACCGTTTCCATGGGCGGCAGCTTGCTCAAAGAACTTTCGGCGGCGCTGACGGGTGGATTGATCGTTGTACAGCATCGTCGTTAAGCGGCGCATGCCGCTGCGCAGGTCGTTGATCGTCATGTCGGTGGGCAGATAATTGACATCAAATAGCGTGCAGAGTTTCCAATTATCGGGTTCGATCAATCGCCCCGCTGCGTGAAGCCGGTCATACAAAGGCGTGCCAGGGAAGGCGGTCATCACGGTGATCTGCACATCATACAAACCAGTCCGCATCGCAAACTCATAGACATCATCAAACACGCGCGGCGTATGCCCATCCAATCCCAGCACAAAACAGCCATTCACGGTAATGCGATGCGACTGGATTGTTTCAACCGCGTGCTGATAACGACTGTACTGTTTGAGCTTAAAATCGCCGCGCAACTCGATCCCGCCCAGCGCCGCCGGCGTGGGGCTTTCTAATCCGATCAATACCTGCCGACACCCCGCCCGCCGCATCGCATCGAGCAATACCGGATCGTCCGCCACCGTCAGATCGGTTTCGGTAAACCATTTGATCTTCAACGGGATCAGCGCCTCACATAATTGCAGCCCCCATTTTTTGTCGACAAAGGTGTTGTCATCGGCGAA
>JBBQXB010000011.1:0-68111 GCA_038210015.1 Tepidisphaerales bacterium | reverse complement strand
CGTAATCGGCAGAGTATGCCAGTAAACCTCTGCGAGCGTCGCGTCGCCGGTGAGCAGTAGCGGAAAAAATTCATCCGGACGCGGGAATGCGTGGAGATACGGTTCAGACACCGCGCCGAGCGTCGCAGCAACGCCATCTTGCAGCAGGTTCGGCACCCATTCCTTACTGTTGGGCTTACGCATTGAAGTCAACTCGAGGGAGGCGACATGATACGCAACTGCACCTGCATTAAATTGACACCCGGGGATGTAGTTCTGCAGACTGTACCAGCCGATATACAGTGCGACATCGTTGACGGTATTCGGCAGAATGACTTGCGGACGATCGTCCGTGACGATTTTCAGGTCAGTATTTTTCGACAGATACGCAGCGGCATTTCGGATCGCCTGATCGTACCAGCCATATCCGTCGGGAACATTGCCCTTTTTTTCAGGGATGTTGCGGCTGTCGAACACCGCGACGCCACGCAAACCATCCTTTTCGACTGCGATCGAATCGTCGATGATCCGCCTGGCGATCGCGGGCGTCGGCGCGTCGATCCGGCAAGTCATCACCACTTTCGCGGCGTTCTGTTGCGCCGGATTAAGCATCGGATTCGGCTGCCAACGAAATCGTGGGTAATCAGGATACAGCACCAGCGACAATTCGCTGTCCACTGACGCATCGGTTTCGTCGATACTGGTCCACGCGTATTGCGATTCAAGCAATTGTGCCAGAACAAATGCGCCGGATCGCTCGGAGATGATCTGGCGAAGTGTTTTGCGCGATTCAGCATCCCGTGGAGTATTCGCCAATTCCTGTACTTGTTGGGCTGTGATGTTGATCGCGGTGGGCACGGTGCTGGGTGCGGTGGCAGGTTGGGTCGTGGTGGGATCGACCAGTGCGGCTTGCATCGCCGACACACCGATTTTCAAAAGCGTCACTTGCCACCCGTTCACGGTTTCTTCGATCTGCTTGCGTTTTTCCACGTCAAGTTGCGCGGCACGGGTTTGTAATTGTTGCAAGACCGACAATACGCGTTGCTGGGCGTTTCCAGTGCCTTTACCACCAATCGCACGGGGCGTGATTCCCATCTGCAGCGCGAAAGCTTCGGCCTCTTGTGCGACTTGGGGCGTTTGTCGATCCAGTTCCTCGATCGCACGTCGGATCATCGCCGATTCGTTACGCTGTTCACGCGTCGATTCAAGCGAACGTACCTGCAGCGGCACGCCAAAAAAGAGAACGACGCATCTCGTTTTCAACCCCGCAGGTGATTTCAGATAGTCGCGCACCGGTGTCGCGAGTCGGGATTCATATTGATCGGGGAGAATCTGCTCGCCGGGCGGAAGATCAAGCGACAGGATTTGCGTTTCCGCCAGTCCGCGCGACTTGGCGTAGTACTTTGCCAATTCCACCGAGTCGGGCAGATTTTTATTCGCAACCAAAACCAGTTGGTCGCCCGTCAGGCGCGCCCAAGTCGGCGTTGCCAGAACGAGGAGGATCAAAATGACAAGATTTCTCACGGGCATCAACCTACAGTCTATACGCCGTGGCAACAATGCAATTTTGGTTTAACAACAATCCCGACCGAAATGATCGACTGGGATCGGCATTACTTTTCGTGCGTGGCGTCGCTTTGCTCAGGCAATTGCGATTGAGCCTGCTCAATCATTGCGATCAACGCTTTGATTTCACGCACACTTTCAGGGCTGCCCCACAAAAGCACCCAATCGACATGCCAGTTGCAGCGCTCAAACGTACAGCGATCCAGATGGTACACCGTTTCACGCAGGACCAGCGTGCACGCGGTAAACGTGCAGTTGATGAAAGCCTGCCCGCTGATGTATACCGTCTGGTTGACGAATGTTTCCCCCTCATGTTTTGTTAGCAGCACGAGTAATCTCCTTCAACGCCAATCGTGGCGGAATATGAAGGACAAGTCAAACTTAGGTGAAATTGATGAAGAAAAAAATCCTCCTAATCTCCGGTGTTCTGGCAGGACTGATTCTTATCGGACTTTTTATCGGTTATCTGATGCTCAACAGCATCGTCAAGATTGCGGTTGAAAACGGCGCGACCAATAGCCTAAAAGTTCGCACACAACTCGCCCGCGCCTCGGTCGCCGCGTTTGGCGGAGATGTGTCGCTGACGGACCTGCGCGTAGCTTCGCCTGAAGGATTTTCAGCACCGGAGATTTTTACGCTCGGAAACGTCGCGGTAAACGTCAGCTATAGCGAGCTGTTCGGCGATCCGGTCAAAGTCGCTTCCATCACGATCAACAAACCAAAACTCGTGATCGAACAGGCCGGCGGCAAGTTCAACTTCATGGAACTAGCGAAAAATCTTAAATCCGACAAACCCGCGCCCGCTCCGGCACCCAAAGATGGCAAACCTCTTAAAGTCCTCATCAATCAGATTGAGTTATCAGGAGCCGTCGTCGAAATTCGTCCTGGCATACCGGGTTTGGATCAGCCGATCCTAATCGACATCCCGGCTGTATCACTTAGTAACATCGGCAATACTGACGGATCGCAGAACGGCGAGGAGATCGGCAGAATTGTCACCGACGTGATCGAAGCGATGGCGCAGAAAGCGGCAGAATCGGACAAGCTCCCACCTCAGGTGCGCGAGCTACTGAAACTGGATGTCGAAAATCTTAAAGCCGAACTGACCAATCGCGCCGAAAAGGAAGTCGAAAAATACAAAGACAAAGCCATTAACGAAATTGGCAAAGGTCTGGACAACCTATTGGGCGACAAGAAAAAAGATGACAAGCCTAAAAAATAGCGCGCCAACTTTTACGAATCTCGCGTACTGAATCGGTATTCCGTGATCTGCTGATAAGTTTCACCTGGCCTGAGGACCGCGGTTGGAAAATCGGGCTGATTCGGCGCATCAGGAAAACGCTGCGTTTCTAAGCAAAATCCGCTGCGTTTTTCGAAGACAAATCCGTCCAAACTTCGGATGGATCCGTCCAAAAAGTTTCCCGTATAAAATTGCACGCCTGGTTCGGTGGTGAAAACTTGCATCACCCTGCCGGAGGTTGGTTCGTAAACTTCGCCAATTCTTTTTAGCGTCCCGTCGGCATCGGGGATGCAAAAGTTGTCGTCGTATCCGCCCATGCCTTCTGTCAGAAGATGAATCTCTTTACCAATCACCTGCGGGTTTGAAAAATCGAATGGCGTATTTTTGACCGGCGCGACTTTCCCGGTTGGGATCAGCGTTGAATCGCCGGGCGTGTAATGCGTGCAATCGAGTTGCAACACATGATCGGTGATACTCGATCGGCCTGCATCTTTAAGATTGAAATAGGCATGTTGCGTGAGATTGATCGGCGTCGCGCGATCGGTCGTCGCTTGATATTCGATCCGCCAGATGCCGGTGAAAGTGAGGGTGTAGGTCACTTTCACGGTGACGGTCCCGGGATAATTTTCCGTCCCGTCGGGATCAGTAAGCGACAATTCGATTGCGGGACCGGCGTCGGTCGCTAGTGGCGTGATGGACCAGACGCGACGATCGTATCCGACCGCCCCGCCGTGCAAACTATGAGGCGGATCATTGGCAGCTAGGTCGTAAGTCCGACCATCAAGCGTGAACTTTGCAAAACCAATCCTACCGGCGAATCTTCCCACGATCGTGTTCAGGTATGCCCATCCGGGTGCGAAAACCGTTTCAATATCCGCAGGCGACAACATGACATCTGATGATTCGCCATTTCGATCCGGCGTCTGCAATCGCAAAACGATCCCGCCGACATTCAAGACCTCGGCACGCAAACCCAAACCATTGTCCAATTCCCACCGCTCGACGACTTGACCGTCGGGCGTATGACCAAACCCACTTAATTTTCGAACACCAGCGGCCACGATTCGACTCCTTGTTGGCGAATCAAGATCATCGTGATCGCCGCAACCGAATCAAGCACGACGCCGATCCACAATCCGGACGCGATTAGAAAATGAACGTCCCTTTTGAATCCGCAATACTTTGCAAAGTCCGATGCCTATAACCTCGCATGAAAGAGATCATTTCTATCATCGGCACAAACTCCGACGCCCTCGACCAGCACATTCGCGATCGGTTGACACACGCTCTTAACCAGCATGAAGGCAAGGTTATTTCTGTTCAGGTTCGATTGGCAGACATTAACGGCCCGCGCGGGGGTGAGGACAAACAGATTCGCGTGCTGATTCGCTTGCAAGAAAGCGCGGATGTTGTGATTGAAGATACAGGCGAAGACGCCTATGCGATTGCGTCAATCGTCGCCGACCGCGCGAAACAAACCGTTGGCAGGCACCTCGCTAAGGCGAAGGAAAGGTAGGATTGCGCATCACCGATCAAACGACACTTTACCCGGTGCAGCGGGCATGCGTCGGGATTTGCTATTGTCGATCTGATTGCCATACTGAGAAACATGGAATCTACAACAGTCAATGCTTTGATGTTCCGTTCATGCCGATTTGTTATTGCTGGTTTTTTCGGATTGGTACTATCCGCAAACGTTAACGGCGCGACTTATTTCATCGACTACGACAACGGCGCGGACACCCACGACGGATTGGCGGTGGATCGCGCGTTTAAGCATTCGCCGGGTGATTCGCAGGCAAAGGAAAACGCGGCAAAAATTAAAGTGCAAGCGGGCGACGTGATCAAGTTTAAGGGGGGTATCATTTATCGTGGAGGGATCACCGTCCCCGCGTCAGGCGCGGCTGATTCTCCGATCGTATTTGATGGTAACACCGCAGGCGATTTCGGTGACGGTAAAGCAATCATCGACGGTTCGATCCCCGTCACAGGCTTCGTCCAGTGCAAATCAGCAGACGACGCGGCGGGCAACCCCAACTGGAAAAACATCTACTACGCCCCCGTCCCCGCCAATACCGAGGTGTTTACCATTAATGCGATTCAAAATGGCGAACTGCTCGCGATTGCACGCACGCCTGATGCCGCCGATCCCTTTTATACCGACGAACTTTCGACGATGCGCCAAGTCGTCCCCCCGGCGGTGCAAACCTACTGGCCTGTCAAAATCTCAACCAGCAAGCTGATCCCCAACAAGCAAGTCCCGATTGAAAATCTCGTCGATGGCAATTCCAAAACGATGGCGGTGATCGATCCGATGCAAGGTGCGGAAATAACCTTCACCCTCGATAAAGAAGAAACTGTCACCAAATTTGCAGTGCGAACCGTGAATCGTCCGGGGATGCCCAAAGAGATCGTTTTCGTTGTCGATGGAAAAACTGTCAGTTCAGCCACCTGCGACGCTAAACCCGGATTGACCGAATTCACCCTCGAAAAGCCCGTCACCTTCAAAGAGGTTACGATGAAGGTGATCTCGGTCCACGAAGGTGGCGAGAAAAAATACGGCGCGTTGAACCAAGTGCAAGCCCTTACCGCTGATGGCAAGGATGTACTTGGTGTCGGCGATGATGCGTTCTCTTCCTACGTCGATCCGACTTTCTTCACCGCACCAAACGCCGATTTCTACAAAGGGGCCTATCTGGCGATGTGGATTCGCCCGAATCTTGTCACCTATCTTAATATCCTCGATTACACGCCAAGCGAGCATAAAATACGTCTAGAGAGGCTGAAAGCCGAGCAGTATCCCGCCGACCAGGGGAAAATCGCGATCCTCAATGCGATGGGGGCATTGGATCGTCAAGGCGAGTTTTATCTAAGCCCGGACAAAGACGCACAAGGCAGCAAACGGCTGTACGTCTGGCCTTTGAACACGGGCAAAAGCGGGCCTGAAGAAATCACTGTTTCACAAGTCGAAAATGCCTTTGAAGTTCGTGGCAAGGAGTATGTCACGATCCAAGGATTTGTCATCCAAAAGCAAGGCGGAGAAACCGCTCATGCCGTCTACAGCGGCACGTCCAAGTTTTTAACCATTCGCGACAACGAAATGCGCCTCCAACAATCCGCCAAACGCGATTCTGTGATGGCGATCGTCGGCGGGCAGAACATCCGCATCGAAAATAACTATCTCCACCACAATCGCATCGCCCGGGGGATGCGGCTGACAATCAGCGACTCGGTTGTCACTGGCAATCGGCTGGTCAAAAATGGTGGGACCGGTATCGGGTTTTTCTCAAGCAAGCGGTCCGTGATGAGCAACAACACCGTGACCGAACACACCGGCGTGCATGCCAACGGGCTGACTGTCTATGCCAATTCTGAGGACATCATTGTTGAGAACAACAAGGTGTTCGACAGCAATATTCCGTTCACTGTTCAAGACAGCGCGAACGTGAAAGTGCGTAATAATATTTTTGAACAGATCGGCGGTGTCGGCTTGGGTATTTGGTCGGGTTGGCATAAAAATCTGACAATCGAACACAACCTCATTCTCGGCGCCAATGGCAAGCCCGACTGGGTGGCGGGGATTTACACCAATAGCAACAAAATCGAAGGCTTGATCGTCCGCAATAATGTCATCGCCGGAACCGCAGGCGGCTTGCCGGGTGAGTTCAGCGGCAACATCTTTGTCTTCAAAGGTTCTAACGAACAAGTCAATGACAAGTTGCCGGATGGATCCATTTTTGTGGGTGATTTGTCCGAACTATTCGTCGATCCTGCCAAACGGGATTTCCATCTCAAACCGGGTAGTCCTGCGATTGATGCGGGTACAAAGACCGACCTCGACAAGGACATGGAAGGCAATCCTCGTCTGCAAGGCAAAGCTCCTGACATCGGCCCGCTGGAATCGAAATCCAACTAATCGACGTGTCTTAGTGACCGAATTATTTGCGGGCTTCTTGACGCTTTTTCATTGCCGCCTGCAAAACGGATGGGCAAAGCAGAAGCACCAGCGGATTGTCGATATTCTCCTGATCAGCTAGTTGCTTGAGGTGTCGAAACTCATTCGATTTCAACCCCATTTGCCTCGCCAACTGACGCGTTAATTTTGATGCGTTGTTGACGACCTTCACCTGCGTGGTCTTAGTCGTGCGCCGGGTCAGAAACGATATCAGCAAAATCATGCCGACTAGCGCCACTGCGATCAAAATCAAGTGATTCGGATTGACCTGAGCGTCCAGCGTGTCGCCGACGCTTTTGAAAACCTGATCGGGCGTTGCATTGGCAAGAAAATACATGGTTTAAATTCCGTTTAGGCTGCCCGCGGCGCCGCAGCAGTATCGGGCAATGAGCCGCTTTGCTGTAGCATTTCGATCACATTTTTGAGAATAGAAGCCGCATACCGACGCACCTTCAGACTTTCATCCGCCTTTGCCAACCGACCGACTTCGCTGATCAGCCCCCACAATCCGATGTTCCTAAGCGTCCATAACGCACTGATGCGATGTTCAACGCGGGCATCTTTCAACATCAGACCGAGCTGCTCACCGGCGACCCCGATTTTCATACGGTGCAACGCTTTGATCGCATTGGCTCGTTCGCGATTGTTGGTCGATCGGGCGCGTTCGGTCAGCATCGGGATATATTCTGTCGAACGTTTGACTTCGAGCACCTCGATCGCATTTGCGCGCACGCGGGCGTCGGTATCGCTCAATACTTTTTCCAAGATATTCGACGTCGCTTCTGCCGGTACTTCGACCAGTAGACTGACGGCCTTGGATCGCACGCGTGCATTGGGGTGCTGACAAAGGGTTGTTAACTGCTCGCGAAATTGATGGGTAAGTTCCAACTCCTGCACAATTTGCAGGCCGCGCACGCGTTGCTCCACCGTGCCGCTGACCAAATAGCGCGCGATACGAACCGGTGCGTCGGTGAGGATTTTCAACATCGCCTTGCCCGCCTGTTTGCGGGCTTTGCGATCGATGCGATCAAACCGATTCCAGAAACTTTCAAAACCGACCTGCCCGATCGATCGGCTAATCACCCGGCGAACGCTGTCGGTGGCTCGGGCCATGCGTTGCAGAAGCATATTTTCAAAATCTGGCGCACGCCGCCGCACAATCTCACGCACCGCGATTCGCACCAATCGCTCGTCCGAATCATCCAGCATCTTGCTCAGCATTACGACCGACGTACCCTTGGGTCGCTGCGATGCAACCCGGAGGATATGTAGCCGCGTTTGCGGATCGGTCTGTGCATGGTCGATTAATTGCAGTAGCCGCTCGTCCTGCATCGTATCATGCAGACCCGACGCGACGATCCAATCGGCGATCCGCATCGCATCGCGTGGCGTGCGATGTTCAAGATCGCGAGGCAGATCATTTTCTGACCACCATACGCCGCGATCAACATGTCCGATGCAGGTGGCGAGCTGCGTATCACGCAGCCAATGTGATCGCCGAAGCAACGCATCAAGTACACGGCGATCTGTGATCTGCGCAAACGCCTGGCCGAAATTGGTTCGCAAATGTCCGTGCGATGCGCCGAGGAGGAAAGCCTCGACGTGATCGGCGCCGGGGGGTTGTTGCAGCTTGCGAACCATCGACGCCTGCCCGCCATGACGGGTGGTTTTCAGGATCGCTAGTGTTTTGGATTGCGGATGATCGCAAAGCAGCAAAGCCGCCCGCAGCAGATCGGGAATATGCTTGGATTTGCCCCAATCCAACGCCCGTGCGACGGCGGATTCGATCTCCGGGCGTTCGCGCATCACCTGGGCATAGGCGGTGGTAAGATCCGACCCCATCGTCGGCGCGGCCATGATCGTAGAATCGTTGGCGGATTTCTCGTCGCCGATCGGCGTCAATCCATCGTCCTCATGCGGATCCTGACCAAACCGGTGCATCAGCCGAGACTGTGTATTAACCCATCGGGCCAGATCGACCAGCGAATCGCACGCGGCCTTGGACAGTTCATCATCGGGATCACGCAGATTCTCCGACAATACATAACTAAGCTTTCCCGTACGCGACGCGGCGATAATTCGCATCGCGGCGATCCGCGCCGATCGTTTGTCGCTACGCCCGGCATCAGATAATGCGAAATAAAAGGCCTGCGACTTGGCGACAACCATTTTTTGTAGCGATTGCGGCAAATCGGCGAATTGCTCCAACACCCCGAACAAACCGTGTGTATTCGCCCGGCGTGTGATCGCCTCTAACGCGATCGCGCGCTCCTGCTCATTGCCAACCCGCAACGCCTCCAACAGCAAATCGTCGGCGGCCTGATTGTCAGATGATACGAGAAGGCTTAGCAGCTTCTGAAGCTTCACTTGGTTATTATCGGACTATTCCCAAACTCACCTTGAAAATATCTGCCCTACTTTTTCAGGATGGTGTGACAGACACATACGACGACATCAAGGCCTTGCAGTTCACGCGCTTTTCCCCACAATTATTACCTGCGGCGTAATCACTTGCGTCCGATTATCCTGTCGGAGCAATACGGCTGCACTTTGGTCGATGGATCGACCGATACCCCAAGCGTCTGACACACCTGCGTGCATGACGTATATCGGGCGTGAGCCAAGGACGGGCAAATGATGAATACCTTTATTATTAACGGCGGCAATCGACTCAAGGGTGTCGTAGAAATCTCCGGCGCTAAAAATGCCGCATTACCAATCCTATCCGTATGCCTGATGGCGCGCGGACGCACGCGACTGCACGGCGTGCCGAGACTCAGTGATATTGATTCGATGACCACCCTGCTGGGCGAACTGGGTTGTCACGTCTCCAGGCATGAACCCGAAGGGGCTAATCCGGATGCCGGGCCAGTGCTGAACGGGCCATTAGATATTGAAGTATTGGACGAAAGCAAATGCGAAGCCCGCTATGAGATCGTCAGCACGATGCGCGCCAGTATCTGCGCATTGGGACCGCTGTTGGGCGCACGCGGCAAAGCCATCATCAGCATGCCCGGCGGGTGCGCGATCGGGGATCGTCCGATCGATCTGCACTTGCGCGGATTACAGAAACTCGGGGCGGAGTTTCGCATCGAAAGCGGGAATATCATCGGAGAAGTGCGCGGCAGGCTTAAGGGGTGCCGGATGTATCTCGGAGGAGCTCAGGGTCCAACCGTTCTTGGAACAATCAACGTGATGGCGGCCGCTGCACTGGCGGAGGGCGATACCGTGATCGTCGGCGCTGCGTGTGAACCAGAGGTGATCGACACCGCAAACTTGCTGAATAAGATGGGTGCCCGCATCACCGGCCACGGCACGCCGGAAATTCGCATTCAAGGCGTAGATAAACTCACGTCTGCCGAGCACCGGATCATCCCCGACCGGATCGAAACCGCGACCTTCATTATCGCCGCCGCGATGACCAACGGCGAACTTGAACTGAAAAACGGCAATCTGGACCATCTTCTGGCGGTACAGGATCGTCTGGAAGAAGTGGGGATTCATATCGAAAGTAAAAACGGATCGCTGCACGTCAGTAGCAGCCGTCGGTTGAACCCGATCGAAATGACGACCCAGCCCTATCCGGGTTTTCCGACAGACGTCCAAGCCCAACTGATGGCGCTTTTATGCCTCGCAGACGGCATGAGCGTCATCACCGAGCGGATTTATCCTGACCGCTTCCTACATGTGGGTGAATTAAACCGCATGGGGGCAAAAATCCGTAAGGAAGGCAGCACCGCGGTCATTCACGGCGTCAAAGAACTCCAAGGCGCGACCGTGATGGCATCAGACTTGCGAGCCAGCGCCGCGCTGGTGCTCGCGGCACTGGTGGCGCGCGGGCAAACAAAGATCAACCGCGTTTATCACATTGATCGCGGTTATGAAAAGATCGAGCAAAAACTGATCGCCGTCGGAGCGGATATCAAGCGGGTGAGCGACAAATAATTGAGCACGATTGCAACGATCGCGTACAATCCAATCATTGCGAGGTGTTATTAGTGACATGGGGTAACAATAGATGAGTTCAATGATCTGCGAAGTAGGTAATTGTTGTTACTGAATGTTTACCGAAGCGATTAGATTACCACAGCAGATTGACACTCATTTGAAATCCGCGCACGATGTTCATGTGTTCACATCAGGTTTTGATCCATGCGTCTAGCCACAGCAATTTTACTGATCACTTGTGGTCTACTTTCAGGATGTCAGCCCCGCCCGCCGGTGCCGCGCGCTGCAGGCGCAACCGCAAAACCTTTGGTTTTCCAACTGCAGCAGCAGGACGATTCGCTTCAGGATCAGCGCATCCGCACGTTGCTCGATTTTGAGAATGAAAGCGATCTTGTTTTTGCTCAATCCGATTCAAAAATTGCGATTGATCCTCTTGCACATACCGGAAAATCCGCGATGCGGGTGGATGGTACATCGGTTATTTTCCGCATTTATTCCATTCTGTTCGATACTGATTTTCCTGGCAATTGGACTCTTTTGGGCGCGTACGTGCGCCCGCAGGTCAACACGCCGGTGCTTGCCGAACTGTTGGCAGGCGGGCAGGTCGTCGCCAGCACGCGCAACACGATCCCCGCCGATCGGTGGTCATTTGCGGGGATCGATATCAGCCGTTTGAACACGGCAGTGATCTCGTCTGCGCGTGAGCGTTTGATGTTTCGGCTGACGTTTGAATCCGCCGGGGCGTTGGCAACGACTCTCATCGACAACGTAGTGTTGATAGACAATCGCAAGACGTTAATTGACACGATGGAGTCCGATCGACTTGGCTGGAAGATTTCGCGATGCGGGTATATCACCACAATCGACGCCCCCGGGAGATTCAAGATCGACGCAGTGGCCGCCGCCACGCACGATAAGGGCTGGGTGCTGAGTGAATACAGCGCGTTACGCGCGGTGCTTCGGAGTGCGGGAGCTATTAAAACGTGGGTGCTCTATCGTGATGGTCGTTGTATTGAAGATGGGCGCATGACAGTCAAAGGCGCGAAAGGCGATGCTGCCATCGCGGCGCATCTCAAACCTGCGTTGGTCGCGGTGGACGAAACGACCGGTAAGCTGAATCGTCACACCGAAGGTGATTTGGATAATGACGGCTACAATGAACGCCTCGGCGCGTATCAAATCGACGCCACGGTCGCTCGCGTGCAACTCAAGATCACTCATGCTGGTGTGGATGCGGCGTCGCCGGTGTTTGAGATTGCTGGAATGCCTGATGGCAAGCTGTCGGCGACGGTCGAAGGACGGTTGATCCAATCCGCCTCACGCCTGGGCGATGGCAAAGTGCTGGTGGTCATCCCATTGCTGATCGACCGTCCGATGTCAATTACCGTAGTCAGTATCCCGCAACCGTAGTTCAAATCGCCGCGTCAGCACCAACAATAGGCCGTCTATTATCGGGCGATCCACTCATCTCCATCATAACCCGCAAATACTGCGCGGTCGGTGTTAACTGCTGATCCGGAAAGGACGAAACAGACATGGGATAGGAAAAAAAAGTCCATGTCGCATGTTTCAGCCAATCAGCACTCCGATGTCGAGGAAGTCTCGGCACTGGATCGCGTCTATGGCAAAAAGCCGCTTTTGCGCCGGCTTTCCCAGCGGATGGGGTTACAAGCGAAACTCGTACTCGTCTTCGTTTTTTTGATCGGTCTGACCCTAGGCTCGTTCCTGTTACTCACACTTCGCGAAACCCGCGACAGAATGATCGGCGACCTGTACGGACAGGCCCGTTTGGTGTCGCTGACACTGTCTGCACTGGGATCGGACGCTCTGGCGTACGGATCAACCGATCAACTCGCACCAGTGGCAGATGAATTGGTTCGATCCAGCGCGAATGTGATCGAAGTCGTGTTCTACAATTTGGAGGGCACGCCTGTCGCATCCAAATCGCGCGGGTTATCAGAAATCAAAGCGTTTGACCCCCGCATCACCACAAAACTAGGCCAGGTGCAGGTGTTGACCGATAGCGGAAATGAACATCTGTGTCTTGTTTCGCCGATTTTCGCCAATGAAGGTCACCGCATCGTCGGGTATATCCGGGTGGGGATATCACTGGAACAATTCGCCTATCAAACCCGTGCCATCGCGTACGCTGCGGTGAAAGTGGGCGGCGCATTGCTGATTCTTTCAATCGCAATGGTCTGGTTGTTGGTCAAACGAATCTTTTTACCGATCCGCATTCTCGTGCAGGCAGCGCGCCGCATCGCCGGTGGCGATCTGGACACGCGTGTCGAAACCGATCGTCCGGACGTGATCGGAGATCTGTCGCGGGCATTCAATGAAATCTCTCGCACCGTAAAACAGCAGCAGCAAGCGCTCCGCACCGCGAATCACCAACTCGGCGAAGCCAATCGCGATCTGGAATCCAAAGTCGATCAACGCACCGTCCAATTCGAAACCGCAAACAAGCGATTGACCGTTGAAATTGCTGAAAAAGAGGATTTTCTACGAGCGGTGTCGCACGATCTCAACGCCCCGCTTCGCAATATCAGCGGTATGGTCACGATGCTGCTGATGAAAAAGAAAAATGCACTGGATGAGGACACGATTCATCGGCTGGATCGGATCAAAAAGAACGTCGAGATCGAAACGGATCTGATCAATGAACTGCTGGAATTATCGCGTATCAAAACGCGCCGGCAGGCAATGGAAAAGGTCAATATCGAGGAAATGATCTGGGACCTGCGCGGGATGTTCGAGAACGACTTGAAGACCCGCCAAATCAATCTCATTGTCGACACCGCGTTGCCCAATCTTCATGCAGAACGCGCCCGTGTCCGGCAGATATTTCAAAATTTGATCGACAACGCGATCAAATACATGAACGACGATTCAGCCCGTGAAATTCACATCGGTTGCCAGATTCGTCTGTCCGAGGCCGAGTTTTACGTTCGGGATACAGGCTTGGGTATGGACGCCGACGACGCCAGCAAGGTTTTCTTCGTATTCCGTCGTGGAAAGAATAATGCCGCCCAAAATGTTTCGGGCAAAGGCGTAGGTTTAGCGAGTGTGAAAAGCATCGTTGAAACCTATTCGGGAAAAATATGGGTCGAAAGCGAACCCGCAAAAGGAAGCACTTTCCGCTTCACGATCAATGGTCAGTATGTCCCGGCAACGGGTGGGGGCCAGCGTAAAACGCCTGCCCAGGAGCAACATGCAGCAGCCGCATGAGGTGATGAGTAATGATTGCAGATAAACAACAGACCAACCCTTTTAACCTGTCCGAATCGCGCACCATGCGCGATGCGAACGACAAACCCATCTCCATTCTGCTGGTTGATGATGACCCGGATTGCCGGATGCTAATTCGCGATGCCATCAGCGAATGCAAAGTCAGCAATGCGATCTCCGAAGCGGCGAACGGACAGGAAGCGCTCGATTTTCTGATCCGCAACCGAAACACCCCCGATCTGCTGCCCGGTTTGATTTATCTGGACATTGAAATGCCGCGGATGGATGGGTTGCAAACACTGGCGCGGATCAAAAGCGACGAAAACCTACGGCACATTCCTGTGGTGATGATGACCGGCGTCAGTGAAGACCAGCAGATGCGAAAAGCGGCGGAATTGGGCGCTAACAGCTATACGCTCAAACCCGCCAATGCAGAACAGTTCATCAAAACGGTGCTCGCCAGCACCAACTATTGGCTGGCGATCCATCAATACCCCGATCATCACATGCCGCAGTCGGCGTGCAGACGCTGAAGTTTATTCGGGATTTAAGATTGCCTGTGGTCGAGACGAATCGTAAGTCAAACTAGGTCAGGGACTCAATATCGTGCAAGCACTTAAATTACTCATGATCGAAGACGACGCGGACCAACGCGAGTTGGTGTGTGAAATCATTGAAGATCACTTCGGTGCAGGCACGGTGGTATGCGCCGGCAGCCGCGCCGAAGCGATGAAACATCGCCTCAGCGATTTCGATCTCATCATCACCGACTTTAATCTGCCCGACGCCACCGGTATGCAATTGGTCAGCGAGATTCTCGCGCAATGCAGCGTGCCGATCATTATGGTCACCGGCGAAAACTCCGGCGAAATGGCGGCAGAAGCGATCCGCAAAGGTGCAACTGATTACGTCGTCAAAGTCGGCGATTACATGTTCACCATTCCGTTGGTGATCGAAAAAAATCTCACCGTCGCCAAGTTGCGCGTCGAAAATGAATCATTACGCAGTAGTCTTGAAAAAGCGCTCACCGACGTGCAGGCAACCAATCAGCAGTTACAGGATTCGCTGGTGCGCGTCGAGCAGATGGCGGCCACCGATCCGCTGACCGGGCTGTACAATCGGCGGCATTACAGCAAGGTGCTCGATCAGTTGTTCGCAGAAGCCCAACGCTATTCGCACGATCTGTCCGCGGTGATGATCGACTTGGACGGATACAAACAACTCAACGACTCATTCGGCCATGCGGTGGGCGATCAACTGCTGGTGTTGACGGGCAAAATCATCCAGCATAATCTCCGCCGCGGGGACATCGCAGCACGCTATGGCGGGGATGAGTTCGTGCTGCTTTTACCTCACGCCAGCGCCGCAGAGGCAGAACGGGTGGTCGATCGCATTCGTCATGAGTTCAAGGCCGCTTCGTCGCAAATGCTGAAGCGACCGCTTGGCGTGTCAATGTCGATTGGACTTGCATCACTCTCCACCTGTCTAAGCGCCAGTGCCGATGAACTAATGGCCAGCGCCGACACTGCACTCTACGCCGCAAAAGAGGCCGGCCGCGACCGCGTAAGCTGCGCCGCAAGCGGATCACGACTGATGAAAGTACCGGCCTGATTTATTCGATCATCCGAAGCTCAGCCGCTTCCATTTCGAGTAGTTGACCATTGATTTCAGTTCGCTGTGCAGCCTCAGACACATTGAATGCGATGGTGTACGCTTTACCTGCGACATCCATCACGTAAAGCACGCGCACCAAGGGATTCGGTTGCGTAATGGTCGCATTGATATTCGAATCAGCCAATTTTTTGGCATGATCGGAATCAACGGTCGAGACCATCCACGCACAATCCAATAGCAGAGTGTGCGGATCAGCCAACCACGGGCGTCCGATGCGATGTCCGGCGCAGATTTGATCCACGGTCAGATTCGGCACGATGCCGCCCCGCTTCCGCGACGAGCGATCCAATGCAAGTGTTGCTGCACCGGTTAATGCGATGGCGGATAGCTTGCCGTCGATGGTGATCCATCGCGATTGTAAGTCCATCAAGTTCGCGCCCACATTCGTCTGCAATTGCCAGCTTCGCGAGACGGTTTCGATCTTTCGCACCTGCCGGTTCTGCACATCGTTGGGCACATTCAGCTTCATCCCTTTGACCGATCTCACCAACGACCTGACCGTGCCTGTGCGGACGACTTGAATGCCAACCACCGTATGCCCGTCTGGCAACGCGACAAAGCCAATGAAGTGCCTCGCCAATTCAGGCGATGACCAGCCTTCAGATAAGTGGGTGTTCACGCCTTCAGCGAGCACGCCGGATGTGACAAAACCGCCATCAAAGTTTGTAAGTCGATGCGAGATCAATTTTCTGCGGGACGCGGCGGTGTGTTGCCAGACGGAAGGTGGTTGATGATAAAAATCAACTTCACCCGTAAGATTCTGATCCCACTCCGCCAGATCGCTCGCATCAGGTGGAACACAAAGCCCCTGTCCGATGCCGTGGGCACGCCATGAGAAGGACGCGAAGCGTGTCGCCGATTTGTGCAGCACTGCACCGTGTTCATCGTCCGACCAGATGGTAATCGGCGGATTTTCAGCTGCTTGGTGAGATGGCTTCACCACAGGTGCATACGCCAACGCCATGCTGAGCGCTGAGGCGCGATCGCCTTCTATTCTGATGTAATAGTAGGGGTTGAGCCGCGCAAGCTCATCGAGTCGCTTGCCGTAGAAACTGCCGTCGACATTCGCGGCGGCTTCGGTCTCGATGAAATCCAGAATGCCTTTGATTTTAGTTTCGCAGGTCGTTTCATCAAATTGATCGGAAGCGTACATCAGCGACGGAATCAGATATTCCTGGCAATAGGCATATCGCACGCGCGAATCGCCGCCGATCCGCGCGAGCCTTCCATTATCAAAAGTCATCTTGCGAACGGTCTGCCAAAGATCGCGTTGATGTAAATGCAGGAGTTCCGGTGTGGGCAATTCCGCGAGCCGATAATCGAAGTGCAACATCGCCGCCTGACTGACGCAGATAATCATGTAACCGACATTCAGATACCCGTGATGATCCAGAGCGTAGCTATCAAAAAAGCTGGCACCGATATGCCGATCCCGCAACGGTTTGCCATCGTACATCGTGGAATCATTTGCATCGGCAGCGATTGAGACGCCATTGGCGAGGAATCGCAGAGACATCTCACGCCAATCCGCAGCACGCGGATGATCGGCGTACATCGTCGCACCCCGCCAAAGCAGACACCCGTTCCAGAGATTCGATTCGGGGTCGTTTTTGCCGGTGTGATTCCACTTGTCCGCCTGCACCCCCACGTGCGCGCTGCGACGATAAGAGGTAGTCAGCCAGTCGCATTCGCTTTCGATAAGTCGTTTGATGTTCTGACGATCCAGATCAGTCAAGTGTTCGCGGATCGCGTGCAGACCATGCATCATGCGTTCGATGCCGAGGGCGCTGATCCAAGTGTGACCCCACTTGTTGCCATCGGTGCAAGTGATTGAACCGCTGCGATGTGATTCCAACGAAAACCGAAGCGAGGACAAAGCGCGTTGCAATGCCCAATCCCGATCCTGCTGGGTTAACGATGTTTCGACCGCCAGTATCGCCTGAGCTGCGACATATTTCTGATTCGTTTGCACCCCCCACGAATTGTACCCCGTGGCGAAACAGCCCAACTGGTCTGATCCCGGTATGTCATACCACCACCGCTCGGCGAAGCGGGTCCATCGCTGCAAGAGAACGATTACCCGCGACCTATCGATCATCGTTCCTGCCAGCTTGCAACTACTTCTGTACAATCAACCCTTCAACGCCGCATTCATGTGCGTCAACCTGTAATCACCCCGCCTTTACCGCAGCGACAATTTTCTTCGCGGCGTCGGTCAGGTCGCTTGCGGGGGTCAGCATCGGCAGCTCTTTTTGCACGGCCTTGAGCATCTCGCGGGCTTTATCGACATTTGTGCCTTCCAACCGCACGACCACAGGCACCTTAAAGCCGATTTCGCGGCTGGCTTTGATCAACGCTTCGGCGATCAAGTCGCACTTGGCAATACCGCCGAAGATGTTGACCAGCACACCTTTAACCTTTTCATCGGCGAGGATGATTCGGAATGCTTCGATCGCACCCTCGGCGGTCACGCCGCCGCCGACATCGAGGAAGTTTGCGGGATCGCCGCCGTGCAGTTTGATGATGTCCATCGTCGCCATCGCCAGACCCGCACCATTGACCAGACAAGCGATATTACCATCGAGATTGATGTAATTGAGATTCGCTTTTTGCGCCCGCACGTCCAGCGGACGCTCCTGCGATTCATCCGCCATCGCGGCGATGTTTTTATGACGGAATAACGCATTGTCATCAAAATTAAACTTCGCATCCAATGCCAGAATCTCGCCGTCCTTACTCACCACCAGCGGATTGATCTCTGCGAGGCTCGCGTCGAGTTCGAGAAATTTTTTCGCAAAGTTAATGATGATCTGCGCACACTGCCGAGCGGCCTTATCTTTAAAACCTAATTTGAACGCCAATTCGTTCGCTTGGAATGGCTGTAATCCTAACGCCGGATGGACGGGCACTTTATAAACTTTTTCGGGTGAATGTTTTGCAACATCCTCGATGTCCATCCCGCCCTCAGCCGACGCGATCACCACCGCACAGCCTTTGGCACGATCCAGCACAATCCCAAGATAGGCTTCGCGTTGAATATCCACACCAGGCGCAACCAACAGCACATTCACCGGCACACCTTCGGGACCGGTTTGATAGGACACCATCCGGTTTCCCAGCATGAACTTGGCAGCGGCTTTTGCTTCTTCGGCGGATTTAACCAGTTTTACAAACCCAGCCTTACCGCGACCGCCGGCGTACACCTGCGCCTTCACCACGCACATGCCCTGATTATATTTGCGGAACGCATCGGCGGCCTCTTCGGGGGTTCGCACCACCTCTGCGGGTGGGACAGGGATACCGGCTTCACTCAAAATTTGACGGGCTTGATATTCGTGGATTTTCATTTCAAAACCACAATAACCCCAACCGCCAAGCCTGACAAATCAAGCGAATGACTGGTTTGCGTGCATACTGCGAGAATCGCTATGCTTTGTCCATTCTCATTTGCGCGACGTCTCGCTCATGTGGGCAACATCCCTATAATCCGCGTCGTGAAAAATCGTCCCGCAATCGTTCTTCTATCCGGCGGACTCGACTCGGCGACCTGTCTGGCAATCGCCAAAACCGAATCGTTCGATCCCATCTACACGATGGCGTTTGATTACGGCCAGCGCCACCGGCATGAGTTGATCGCGGCGGAACGACTATCCAAACTCGCCGGGGCGAAAGAACACCGACTGATGAAAATCGACATGCGTCAATTCGGCGGCAGTGCGCTCACCGCCGATATCGACGTTCCCAAGGATCACCTGGACGAAACCGCGATCCCGATCACCTACGTCCCGGCTCGTAACACCATTTTTCTGAGTTTCGCACTCGCCTGGTGTGAAGTCATTGATTGCGACGATGTATACATCGGCGTCAACGCACTGGATTACAGCGGTTATCCCGATTGTCGGCCTGAATTTATTGCTTCGTTCCAAACCACCGCCCGTCTCGGCACAAAACGAACCGATTTTCGCATTCATGCGCCTTTGGTGCATCAAACCAAGGCACAAATCATCGAATGGGGAACGCGGCTGGGCGTCGATTATTCGATGACGCACTCCTGTTACGACCCCGCCCCGACAGGTGCCGCTTGCGGGCATTGTGATTCTTGCCTGCTGCGCCGTCGCGGATTTGTCGAAGCCGGGGTATTCGACCCAACGCATTACGTCGCAGATGTCTAAATATTCCCGAAATGCGCGTATTGAAAAAAATCACACTTTCGATCATTACGCCACAGCGATATAATCCATCACATGGCAGAAGTCACTCGCGAACAATTCTCGCAGCAGGTGATCGATCTGGTTCGATCGCGATTTCCACTTGTCAAAATCGCCCGGGCCGAGCAATCCTTTTCGATCCGATTGAATGGCAGAACGGCGTCGTTGGAAAATCTATATCGGATGTACCAGCTTTCGCCGAACGAGTTACAGCGGCATGTCGAACGCTGGGCGGTGGAACTGCTGCGCGATAGCGAAGGATCGCCGGATCGTTTTGCGTCTTTTGAAGAAATCAAAGAGCGCCTGCTGCCGATGGTCGTCTCGGCTGAATTGGCGGAACTGAAGCAATCGAACATCATCACCCAATCGCTGATCGAGGGCTTGTCCGTTGCCTATGTATTGGATGGCGATCGCACGATCGCCTATCTGCCCGGCGAGGTATTGGAAAAGTGGAAGATGTCGCTTGATGACTTGCACGACTTGGCTTTGGCTAATTTGGTAGCCAAAAGTCAGGCGATTCAGGCCCACGCCGCACAGGATGAGAATGGCGAAGTCAATCTGATCCTGTTCCAAACGCTCGACGGCTTTGACGCCACGCGGATTTTATTGCCTTCGCTTTACGAAAAGTTGCGTGAATTGCTTGGTGCGCCATTCGCCTGCGCGATCCCCAATCGCGATATCCTGCTTTGCTTTCGTGGCGATCAAGACACGGTCGAACGATTAAAAACGCAGGTTTCGCAGGACTACCGCACGATGCCGCATCAGGTCACCGATAAATTGTTCCTCGTCACCGCCGACGGCATCGCGCCGTTTTAAGATTTGCGCAGAGACATAATGCTTTCAAGCAAAGGGTTATCATCGTTTCTCCCATGAAACACGCTCCGCAGAGACCGTGTACCTGCGACGCCTACATCGCCCATGTCTTCGCGCATGAATGAATTGGCGACGCAGGCGTCGCAGCTACAGCCCTAAACCACAAGCCCCATCCACTTTCGTGCATCCACGCTAATCTTCGTCTATTATCATCTTACCAACCATGAAAGAAAAAGTTGTCATTATCGGATCAGGTCCCGCAGGCTGGACGGCAGCGATTTACGCGGCACGCGCCAATCTCAATCCAGTCGTCTACGAAGGTTTGCCTAAGCAAACCCCCTCACTTCAACTGCCCGGCGGACAGTTGATGCTCACCACCGAGGTCGAAAATTACCCCGGGTTTCCCAACGGCGTCACCGGGCCGGAGATGATGGAGCTTTTCAAAGACCAAGCCGTCAAGTTCGGCACGCGGGTGGAAACGCTGGATATCACCCACTGCGACTTCAAATCGCGCCCGTTTAAGCTGACCACCAGCGACGACAGCGTCATTGAAGCACAATCGGTCATCATCGCCACCGGTGCCAGCGCGAATTGGCTGGGACTACCCAATGAGATGCGGCTCGCCCAGACAGGCGGCGGCGTTAGCGCGTGCGCAGTGTGCGACGGGGCGTTGCCGATCTTCCGCAATCAACCCGTGGCCGTCATCGGCGGCGGTGATACCGCGATGGAAGAGGCATCTTATCTCACCAAGTTCGCGTCCAAAGTCTACGTCATCCACCGCCGTGATAGTTTCCGCGCCAGCAAGACGATGCAGAAACGCATCCTCGAAAACCCCAAGGCCGAGGTGATCTGGAATACCGTTGTCGAAGATGTCATCGGGTTATCTCATATCGAGACGCTACGGCTCAAAAACATCAACACCAACGAGTGCCGCGATCTGCCGGTGAAAGGTTTGTTCGTCGCGATCGGGCACACGCCCAACACGCACTTCTTAAAAGACACCGGCGTGGAACTCGACAGTGTGGGCTATGTGAAACTGGTCGATGGTTTTCGATCGCTGACGAACGTCGAAGGCGTTTTTGTTGCGGGCGATGTGTCGGATTCGATCTACCGCCAGGCGATCAGCGCCGCCGGCATGGGTTGCAAAGCCGCGATCGACGCCGAACGCTGGTTGGCGGATCAAGGCGTTCATTGAGACGTGCCTGTATACTAACTGTGTAGCCGCGACGCGTGCGTCGTGTCCCCGTATGTCAACACCGCAGTCGACATCCCCGATCAAACCCTCACGATTAGGCGGACGCGGCACCTTCAAACGGATCCTCGATTTTAATTGCCGCGCCTGGGACGGGCCAATCGGCATGTCGATCGCCGCAGCGAGTGACGCATCGGTCAAGCAATCGCGGCTTGGCATTTCGATTGGTCGGCCGGTCGGGAATGCGGTGAAGCGGAATCGCATCAAAAGATTGCTGCGCGAGGCGTTCCGTGCCACCCGATCGGATTGGCCGGGTGCGTTTGATGTTGTCATACTGGTTAAGCCGCATGAAACGCTGTCGCTGAATGATTACCGTGGTAAAATCGATTCATTAAGAAGTCGATGCCTGAAGAAACGCCCATTCTCGCCCGCAAAAGAAGCCTGATCGCACGGCTATTACAGAAAGCATTGATCGGCGGGGTGCGGATCTACCGAATCACCCTCGGGCGATTCCTCGGCGGACACTGCCGGTATCATCCGACGTGCAGCCAATACGCGATCGACGCGATCAATCGCTACGGCCCGTTACGCGGCACTTGGAAGGCCATCACCCGCATCGCCCGCTGCCACCCCTTCGGCGGCAAAGGCTACGACCCGGCGTAAGCGGGACGAATGAGATCATGTATCAATTGATCCGCTAGTACCTGCCCAAAGGAGGCGACTTGCGCGCGACGAGCGATCAACCAATTGCCAGGATCGCAGAGGCACTAATAATCGTAGGCGAAAGTGCATCAACCACCGCATCCCATCCGAAGTTTTCGGAGTCGCGTTGCACTTCAACCTTTAATTCGCCGTCGCGATTGCCGCAACGATTTGTGATAGCAATCCGAAGTTGACCAACACAAACACGCCATTCAGTCGCGGCAAAGCTAAATGACTGTGCGGAATTAAGCGTGCCCTACGAGATGACTCGCGGGGAATCATGCATCGGCATTTAGTGGCAACCGTTGACCCGATAGCACTATATCATTACATAGATGGAGCAAATGACCTCTATCATTCATACATTCAAGCTGGTGACAGCCATTGAACTCTCACGAGTTCAAGATTTCGCAGAAGCGATTATTGCGCAATGATGTGTGCAGGCAGATAGTGAAAAAATTGGAAGTTCAACGTAGATGCTGTCGCTGGTAAGGCTGGCTTAGGCGTTAGGTGGGACATGAGTAACAATGAGTTAAGTCGCGAAGTCTGGTATGCACGCGCAGCCGAGTACGATTAGAACAAGGAAGAACCTCAAACGTAGCAAGGAAGCATGAGCGCAACAACCTATAACGCAAGCAGCATCACTGTTCTCGAAGGCCTTGATCCTGTGCGCAAGCGGCCGGGGATGTATATCGGCGGGACGGGGTCGGCGGGGCTGCATCATCTGGTGTGGGAAATCTTCGATAACTCCGTCGATGAGGCGATGAACGGCCACGCCGATCAGATCGAAGTCACACTCCATAAAGACGGTGCAACCGTTACCGTCAGCGACAACGGACGCGGCATCCCGGTTGATAATCATCCGACCCACAAAAAACCGGCCATTGAGATCATCCTCTGCACGCTGCACGCTGGCGGAAAGTTCGATAACGGCGGGCAGGGCAACTACAAAACCTCCGGCGGATTGCACGGCGTCGGGGCTTCGGTCGTCAATGCGCTATCCAAAAAACTCATCGCCACCATCAAGCGAGATGGTTCCGAATGGGAGATGGAATTTCGCCAGGGCAAAGCATCGGGCAAACTGAAAAAGCTCGGCGCGGCCCGTGGCACGGGTACGACGATCCGGTTTGAACCCGATCCGCAGATTTTCCCGCGAACAGAGTTTACCGCCGAGACGATCCGCGAGCGGCTTGAAGTGGCGAGCTATATCCATAAAGGTTTGAAGGTCGTCTGGATCGATGAGGTGAATGGGAAAAAGGAGGTATTTTGTCATCAGGACGGGATTCAGGCATTCCTGCGCAAAATCTTAACAGATAAATCGGCCAAGCCGGTGCATGAAATGCCGTTTACGCTTGAGAAGGAGAACGGGATTCGGCTGGAGGTTTGCTTTTCATGGACGGAAAGTACGGAGGAATTGCTCAAGAGCTACGTCAACGGCATCCCAACCGGCAGCGGCGGCACGCACGAGAATGGTTTGCGCGCGGGGGTGTTGAAGGCGATTCGAAATTACATTGAAACGCACAATCTCACCCCCCGGGGCGTCACGCTGGCAGCGGAGGATATTCGCGAAGGCGTGACCGGCGTGCTGAGTATTTTTGTTGAAGAACCCCAATTTCAAGGGCAGACAAAAGATCGGCTGAACAACCCCGAAGTGCAATCGCAAGTCGATGCAGCGGTTCGTCCAGCCCTGGAACAATGGCTGAATAATAATCGCACGGTGGCAGAGACGATCGTGAATCGGATCATCATCGCCGCGAGGGCGCGTGAGGCGAGTCGCGCCGCCAGCGCGAGCATCAGCCGCAAGACCGCGACGAGTGGCAGGCTTAATCTCCCAGGTAAATTGGCGGATTGTTCGAGCAGTAATCGCAGCGAAAGCGAGTTGTTCATCGTCGAAGGCGATTCTGCCGGCGGCAGCGCCAAGCAAGGCCGGGATCGCAATAAACAGGCGATCCTACCGTTGCGTGGTAAGGTTTTGAATACCGAAGGAACATCACTGGCTAAGGTGCTGGAAAATCGCGAAATCGCCGACCTCGTGACGGCACTTGGCTGCGGGGCGGGATTGGATTGCGATCCGACCAAGCTGCGATATCAACGTCTGGTGCTGTTGGCGGATGCCGACAGCGACGGCAATCACATCACGACCTTGTTGCTGACCTTCATCTTCCGGCACATGCGACAACTAATCGACGCGGGAAGGGTTTTTCTGGCGTTGCCGCCGTTGTATCGAATCGACATCGGCAAAGAGACTCACTGGGCCGCCGACGATGCCGACAAAGAGCGGATTCTTAAGACGCATCTAAAAAGCAACAGCAAACCCGAAATCACGCGTTTCAAAGGCCTTGGCGAAATGATGCCCAAGGTGCTCTGGGAAACGACTCTGAATCCCAAAACCCGGCGGCTATTGCGGGTCGATATTTCCGATGGATTGGCGACCGACCGGATCATCAATGAACTGATGGGCAAAGACGCTTCGGCACGGTTCCGATTTATCATGGATCGCGCTGAAGAAGCCGACGAGTTGGACGTGTAATATAGATCATGGTAGATGCCCGTATCCTGTAGCTGCGACGCTTACGTCGATCATATCTGCGTGCGTGTGTATACGAATGGGCGACGCAGGCTACGAGCTACAGGATACGGGCGATCAATCGGTCAAACATTTCACGTGGTACGCGATGTTCCCCAGCGCGACCCAGCGAAATCGCCGGTTTATTGCGGCCATGAAAATCGCTGCCGCCGGTTTGTAGTATGTCGTACTGACGTGCCAGTTCGCGGTAGCGTCGGACCTGTTCCTCGCGGTGATCGGAATGATAAACTTCGATCCCGTCGAGTCCGAGGTCGATCAGGTCTTTGATGGTTCGATCAAGTTGCGCGTCATTGGTGGTGCGCAGTTGGATCGGATGTGCCAGCACCGCGACGCCGCCGGAACTGTGGATGTATTCGATCGCACGCCGTGGGGTGAGACGCTCTTTGTCAAAATACGCGGCTGCGCCCTGGGCTAGATATTTATCAAAGGCTTCTTTGATCGACTTGACGTATTGTTTTTTCAGCATGACCGCCGCGATGTGTGGCCTGCCGATCACCACCCCGCCGGCCTCGGCATCCACCTCATCCATCGTGATCGCAAAACCAAGTTCATTCAATTTATTGACAATTTTAGGGTTGCGATCGTCGCGTCCCGCGATCAGCGTGGTCGTCAAATCACGCAGGTTTTGATTGTCTGGATCGACGCCATACCCAAGAATGTGCAGCGTGCCGGGAGATGGAAACTCAGCACTGATTTCGATGCCGGGGATGAAATCAATTCCGATTTCAAGTGCAGTTGCTGCGGCTTCAGCGATACCGGCAATTGTGTCGTGATCGGTCAATGCCAAGGCGCTCAAGCCATTTTCTTTGGCAAGTTTCACCACGTCTGATGGCGCGTAGGTGCCATCGGATGCGGTGGAATGGGTATGAAGATCAACAAAATCGGACATTAGCTGGATGACCTATTTGGCAGGCGCGGGAACTTGCGCGGTATTTTGCAAATACCACTCTTTAACGTCGATGACGTACTCGCCCTGCCGCGCACCAGTGCCTTGCGTGATCGTTCCGGTGACGCCCACTGGCCGGGTGACGACGTCCATGCCCCAGACTTTGAACCCGGTCAGCCCGATCCATGATCCGCCTTGAAATCGCAGGATCGGACCGGAAGTGCTGTTGCCCGCCGAACCTTCAACGGTGACGGACTGACCTTCATAGGTTTGCCAGTTGGAAGGTGGTTCGGTCAAAACCGACTTGGTTGCGCCACCTCCGAACATTCCGCACCCGCCCAGCCACAACAACGATAAGCATGTGATCGCGCGTAAGTTCATGCATTTAGATAACCATGTTTGTCCAGATATGCCAGCACGATTTTCGCGGCGGCGTCCGGTGGGGTGGTTTCGGTGTCGATCACAATCTCGGCGGATTCGGGTGCTTCGTACGGATCGTCGATGCCAGTAAAGCCCTTGATTTCACCCGCCCTTGCTTTTTTATAAAGTCCTTTGGGATCACGCTTTGCAGCCGTTTCAATTGACGCTTTGATGTAAACTTCAATAAACGCCCCGCCGGGGTGCAACGCGCGCACGGATTGCCGATCCCGGCGATACGGGCTGATAAAACTGGCGATGGTGATGAGTCCGGCGTCAGCGAATAATTTTGCGACTTCGCCGATCCGACGGATATTTTCCGTCCGATCCTCCGGCGCAAATCCGACGCCAAATCGATTGGCTGCGTCCTGCGCATAACCGCTGGCTTCGATGAGGCTTTTGGGGTCTTTATTCAGACCGAACCGTATGTTATCGCCGTCCAGCCGGTATGCAGCGTGGCCTGAATCCATGAGCATTTTTTCGACGATCGACGCGATCGTGCTTTTGCCCGAGGCGCTCAGACCGGTCATCCAAAGCGTGACGCCTTTCTGCCGCAGCACGCATGTGCGATCGTCTTTACTAACGTGCCCGGCGTGCCAGGTGATGTTCGATTCACTCGCCATCGATTCTGCCTTCCAATCTAGCAACCATCTGCAAACTGTTTAAATCGCATGGAAAAAGGACACATGCTGGCCACAGTGTATATTTTACTCGCTATCCCGGCGACTTAAAACTGTGCATCACGCACCTTGTTACAACACTGTGCATCACGCACCGGCGCCGCGTGTGGAAACAATCCGACTGGTGGTTACACTTCACCTCGTGCCAGAACTGGGAAGCCTTTACAGTTTGTCGATCGATCCTGCCGCCGTGGTGGCAGCGGTGCGAGAAAGCGATGCTGTTACACAAGTGGTGGGGGACGAAAATGAATGGCGTCAAATCATCATCACCCCCGCCGATGACGCGGACAAGAAACCCTGCAAACTCACGCTTACACTTAAAATCCGCGACATCGACCAACTATTTTTCCGAAAAATTGTCCCCGAATTACTCACCCGTGCCAGCCAAATTCCAGCAGCGAACCAATACCGGCAGCATCATCTTGAGAGCCTGATCCCCCACTTCTCAGCCTGCGTGGAAATGGTCGCAGAACCCGCTTTTTCAGCCCACGCAAGCTTTCTTGACGCCATGACCCGCATCGCGCGGCTGATCGAAGGCATATTCATCATCCCCGCAGGATTTCTGGATTCCGAAAGTCGCGAGATTTTGATGTCGGACGGATCGAGCAATCCGCACGCGCGCCTGCCCACCGTCCCTGACTATCCAACGGTTGTGATTCAAACGGATTCCATTGTCGCGCCGATCGAGTCGCCGGCGCACGCTTTCGAAGAAGCGTTCGAACCCACATTTGAGCCGCCCAATGCCCGCCGCGTCGCCGAGCGGATGTATGCGATGCTCGCAGTGGCGTATCGCGGAGTGCTCGATGTCAACCGCACGCGACCCAATCGCGACGCCTATCTGGCGCGTCTTGGTGACTGGTTTTGGTCTTTGGAAATCGGCCATGAACTGGAAGACCATGAACGACATATCCTCGATCAACCACTGGGCGGGATTGATGAAGACGATGCGTATGAAATCTCGCAGCAACTCGAAGCCGTATCCGTTTTGGCTTGGGCTTTGGGATTGATTGAGTTACCGGCACACGATCAGTTTGTACATGCAAAACGACTTGGCGATGTACTGGGGCTGTTTCGCGAAGACACGAGATTTGTGATCGACTCTGCCGACCTGCGCAACGAACTGGATTTACGCGCTCAAGGCGATCGGATCATGGCGGCGCATTGGCGGTTGCGGGAATACGAGCTGAATCCAAACCCGGTCGATTTTGCCTCCATGTGCCGCGACAGTTGGTTCGGGCCGATCGACCTCAGCGATTTGCCCACTGCGGATAAGGATCTTGCCCTTGCGGGACTTCCGATCACCCAAGCCGACCGCAACTTGCGTGAACGTGTGCTGATCGCGACAGAACATCGGCATCGCGCGATCAACTGGATCTGCGGGCATCATCCTGTCTTCTCCCAAGTCGATATTTCTACCTGACGTCCGCATAATTGGCATGAATGTTCGCCAAAAAGGGTTTATGGGCAGATAAATCTGATATTTTCAGCAATATCTCCCTTTTTTTTCTTGCATCGAACGGCTTCATATTCGACGTCTTTTCTAGCCAAATGAAGGGACATTCGTATGAAGATTAATGGTATTTCAGAGTTTCAGAGTCTTGAACCCCGCCAGATGATGGCAGTCACTCCTTTGGGAAGTGCGGTCATCGCGTTCGGCGACGGGCAGCAACTCAAGCTGTTCGGCACGCAAAAGAACGACTCCATTTTCGTCCAGTATGACGGAAACGCTTATCAGGTGTCCTCGGATACCGGGTTCAGCCAATCGTTTTCAGGTAATTACAACTCGATTCGCATCCTCGGCGGGAACGGCAACGACCGCATCCGCGTCGATGCGACCGTCGATATCCCCGCCTACCTGCACGGCGGGAACGGCAATGACACGCTCTGCGGCGGAAATGGTGACGACTATATTTACGGCGACGCCGGTAACGATCGTCTCTACGGTAACGGCGGTAACGATAACCTCATCACGCTCGGCGGAGGCAACCGCGACATGGCCAGTGGAAACGATGGCGTCGATTCCTTCTGGATGGACATGAGTTCGCGTGAAAAAATCATCGACCCCAGTGCCGCTGAATGGAAAACCGGCGCAGTCAACCGCGTCCGTGGTTTTGAAACCAGCCGATCAACCAACGGTTCGGGCAATCAAACTGTCAGCAACGAATTGGTCGGACAAAAAATCGACGATCCGACGATGACCAGCGGCGCATACGTCTATAAATCCTTCGCAAACAGACCGCTTTTTGCAAGCACCGGTCCGTCTGCGGAAGATGTGACGCAAGGCCAGATCGGCAACTGTTATTTCCTGGCGACCCTCGCCGGGGCGGCGGATGTGTCGCCGGACGCGATCCGTACGATGATTACCGATCTTGGCGATGGAACTTATGCGGTTCGCTTCAATATCGCTGGCGGACAGAGCAAGTTTTATCGCGTGGATAACGATCTGCCCGTCTACAACATCAACAGCGACTCCCCCGCCTACGCCAAATTAGGCACGGAAGATAGTATGTGGGTCGCAATCGCTGAAAAAGCATTCACTTATCATCGTCGCGGCGAAGGAACCTATGCCTCCATCAATGGCGGGTGGATGAGCGAAGCGCTGACCGCGATCGGTGCAAAATCGCAACAATCCAAATGGCGCGATCAGTCCGGCGGTGCCGCCGCGTTTATGAGCTGGGTCGAAAATGAACTCGCGGACGGAAAAATCGTCACGCTCGGCGTGCTCAACTACGACGGCCCGCTGAATATCGTCGAAGGACATGCCTATACCGTTGACGGTGTGGAAACGATGCCCGATGGGTCCAAACAACTTGTTATCCGTAACCCGTGGGGCATGGATGGATACCGCACCGACGATGGCGCGAATGACGGATATCTCCGTCTGACGCAGGCGGAAACCTATTCTGCGATCAACGTCTTCGTCTCCGGTCGAGCAGCGTAACTAAAACAAACTCATCGCTCGGCGATCGGTTCGTCCCGCCGATCCGCCGAGCGAGGAGTACAAGTCACCACACCAAGCCAGCCCGCTTTCGATCGCGTGATCGAGCGGGCTGGCTGATTGGGTGCACACTGATCGAACTACAAATTCTCTTCGCGCATGAGCTAATACGCAGCCGGTCACAACGCAAGCATCACATGCTGCGATTTAAAACTCATAAACCGCCGACAGCGTGATGCGCCAGCCGAACAGATCGCCGCTGTCGTTGGTGACGGGGGTTTCCCAAGCGGCACGCAACGCGAGGTTTTCGATCACACGGAACTCGCCACCGATGCCAGCAGTGACAACATCCGGGCCGCCGCCGATATCGGCGACATCCAGCGTGCTGAACGGGGGTCCGCCGCCGTCGGCGTTGTCCAACGTGTGATAACCGTTCACTTCAACTACCGCGCTGAACCAGTCGCAAACAAAGTAGTCGGCGTGCGCGTTCCAGTAGAAACGCAGGCTGTCGTCGCTGCTCAACGGGATCAGCAGGTTGGCAGTCGCGCCTAAGTGGAGTTGATCAAAGCCTTTGTTGACCGACGCCCACACACGGATATCGTCGTCGTTCTGCAAAACACTCGGATCGCCTACCGCCAACTCGTAACCCGCACCGACGGCGGCGAACAGATTGTGGTCGTAATCTTGTAAGAAATTATATTTCAATCCCGCTGCAACATCGTTCCACCCACCTTCGTTCAGACCATCCGTATCAAAGTTCAAGTATCCGTCTTTGTAGGCGACGAGCTGAAGTTGATCGGTCAATGCCAGACGGATTTGTAACGCGTAGACTTGTGCGTCGCCGTGGCCGAGGGGTTGATCATCAAAGCGGTGATAGACATACCAGGCGCGAACGTCCGAGGTGACGAACGAGTCCTCGTGGTAGTACGGGGAGGTGATCGGACGGACGAATTTATCCTTCGCCTGCTGTTTGGCAGCGGCGGGGTTTGCGTCACCGAACAGGACAAAACCAGCATTCGCGCCGACTTGGGTTGCCAAAACGGTTGCCGCAGCGGCAACGAGAATCAAACGGTGGTTCATAACTATTTCCTCTTCGCCCGCCTTATCCATGTGGGTGAAAACGTTGGGGCTGCACGTTGTTCACCTACAAAAGATCAAACGACCTTTTTATCTTTTATAATCTCGGTCTTTATCGGTTGTCAACATTGGCGTAATGGAATGAATATGGAAAATGACGCGGACAATGGATACATGCGCAATTTGGGACCGGATCGCCGAGTTTTGGGATGACAAATTGAAGGAAGGCAATGATTTTCAAAAACGCCTGATCATGCCGACCACGGATGCGCTCTTAGGGGATGTCGGTGGCAAAACCCTCCTCGATGCCTGTTGCGGCAATGGCAACTATGCCCGTCGGTTGGCCGAACGCGGTGCGACGGTGACGGCGTTTGATGGGTCGGCGGTTTTCATTGAATGCGCCAGACGACGGACATCCGCAAAAGCCGCGATCGATTATCAGGTGATCGATGCCACGAATCTGCAGGCTATCTTGGAGCTGGGAGAGCACCGCTTTGATGCGATCGTCTGTTCGATGGCGCTGATGGATTTATCTGATATCGATCCGATCCTGACCGCTTCTCGGCGACTCCTCAAGGCCGGTGGATGCTTTGTTTTTTCGGTTTGTCATCCGGCCTTCAATTCCCCGCGTAATAAGAATATCGCAGAACTGGTCAATGAGAGCGGGAAGTTAAGACAGCGCTTTGGCGTCGCAACGGAGTACTATGTGAACCCGTATCAAGAAGCCTCCGAGGGCATTTTGCATCAACCTGAACCACACCCGATGTTTCATCGACCAATCAGCCTGCTCCTCAAGCATTGTTTTTTGGCCGGTTTCGTAGTGGATGCGTTTGAAGAACCGGCGTTTTCATGGGACAAATCAGCCAACGCATTTTCTTTCGCCCGTCGTCCGGAAATTCCACCCGCGCTAGTCGTGCGGCTGAGATGACCAAGCCACGGGAGTAAGCCCGTGCGGTCTTTGCGATTGCTCGCTGGTCGTTGCTCGTTACACACAAATGCCACACGGGCTTGGGATAATCACATGACCATACCGTTAATCAGCACTTACATGCACTGGCTTCACACACGCTGGCCGGCGGGGACGGTCGAAAAATTGCCGGTCGTCAATGACGACGGTTCAACCAATGTCAGCGGTCTATGGGTGGTCGGCGATTTAACCGGCGTGCCGCTGCTGAAGTTCAGTGCAGACACCGGTGCAAAAGTCGTCCAGAAAATCGCAAAAGAATCTAAAAAATCCGATGCTGACGATTACGATGTCATCATCATCGGCGGCGGCGTGTCGGGGGTCAGTGCCGCGATCGAAGCCAAGAAAGAAGGGTTGAACTATCTGCTACTCGAAGCCTCCGAGCGCTTCAGCACGATCATCAACTTCCCGAAGAAAAAGCCGATCTACACCTACCCCGTCGACATGAAACCCGCTGGGGAAATGCAGTTTCGCGAGGAGGTGCATCCAAAAGAAACGCTTTTGGAAGATTTGGATAAGCAGGCAGAGAGCGTGGAGATCGAAAAAGCTCGCGCCACGCATGTCCGCCGTACTGACGGACGGTTGCAGGTGCATCTGGCCGACGATAAGGGAGCAAAAACCGCGCAGCACGTCATTGTTGCGATCGGCAGATCGGGCAACTTCCGCAAGCTGGGCGTGGAGGGTGAAAATCTCGGCAAAGTCTACAACCGCCTGCACGATCCCAAAGAGTTTTCAGGCAAAGACGTGATGGTCGTCGGTGGCGGTGACAGTGCGCTTGAGGTCGCGATCGCGCTGGCGCAGTGCGGGGCGCGCGTCACGATGTCGTATCGCAAAGCTGAATTTTCGCGTCCGAAGCCTGACAACCTCGAAAAACTGGACATGCTCGCGCGAGGCGAAATTCCGAGCATCGAAAGCCCAACATCCGAACGTCAAACCACGTCTGTTGGGGCATACATGGGTAAGCCGGAAATGGGGTCGATTGAGTTGGTCATGCCATCGCAGTTGGAAAAGATCACCGACGACAAGGCGATTTTGCTCGACAAGGATGACAAAAGACAGGAGCTGAAAAACGACGCGGTCTTTGCGATGATCGGCAGGGAAGCGCCGTTGGATTTTTTCCGAAAATCAAACGTCCGCATCCACGGCGAACGCACAACATGGTGGTGGATCAGCCTGATTGCCTTCCTCATTTTCTGCATCTGGATGTATCACTGGAAAAAAGAAGGCGTTCACATCACCGGCATCGCTTCGGTCGATAGCGTGCTGGATGTCGGGGCGTGGTGGAGGGCAAAGGGTTGGTTTCCATACAACCTCGCGGCGTGGCTGGGATCGCTTGGCGGAGCATGGAACAATAAAGCCCATCTCCTCGGCGTACTCCATAATGCGCTTGGGCAACCGGGGTTTTACTATTCATTCGCGTATTGCAGTTGCGTAGTGATTTTTGGTATCGATCGCGTCCGTCGCCGTCCTACGCCGTATATCAAAAAACAGACAATGGTGTTGGCGATCATACAAATTATTCCGCTCTTCATACTTCCTTACCTGATTCTGCCGTGGATGGGTCATAACGGCTGGTTCGCGACCGGCACGACGATGGGCAATTTTGCCGATCATTTCTTTGAGTCGTATGACGCGGTGGGACACGATCGCGCCTATTGGCGGAGTTTTGGGATCATCCTCGCCTGGCCGTTGTTTTTTTATAACGTCTTTACCGATCAACCGATGTGGGGTTGGCTGATCGTCAGCTTTATTCAGACCTGTGTTCTCATCCCGGGGCTGATCTATTTCTTTGGCAAAGGAGTTTATTGCGGCTGGATCTGTTCCTGCGGCGCGCTGGCAGAAACGCTGGGCGATCGTCACCGCACGAAAATGCCACACGGACCGTTCTGGAACCGTTTTAATATGGTCGGACAGGTGATTCTGGCGTTTGCATTGATCCTGCTGGCGCTTCGGATCATCGGCTGGATTTCTCCTAACTCGTTTGCCAATCGGAGTTTCCATTACTTGTATGAGACAATCCCATTCATCAACTACAAATGGTTTGTTGATCTGCTGTGGGCGGGCATTTTAGGCGTGGGCCTCTATTTCTGGTTCTCAGGCCGATTCTGGTGCCGATTCGCTTGTCCGCTGGCGGCGTTGATGCACATCTATGCGCGGTTCAGCAAGTTCGGGATCATCGCTGACAAGAAAAAGTGCATCAGTTGCAACGTCTGCACCAGCGTCTGCCATCAGGGTATAGACGTGATGAGCTTCGCGAATAAAGGGCTTGCGATGCAAGACCCCCAATGCGTCCGCTGTAGCGCGTGCGTGGTGAACTGCCCCACCGGCGTGCTCACCTTTGGCATGGTCGATGGGAACGGAACAGAAATCCGACGCGACAAAACGCCCGCATCGTTCGTGCAAATGAGCGTCAACGGACGCAAACTTTGATAGGCGATTCAACTTCGGGAAGGTAACGATGCAACTGCTACATGTGTCACATCACTGTCAAACCCTTAGAAATGTCCGGTGTTTCTCCAAAGTTAAAATGTCCGGTTGGCGGCAATGACAGCCTGGCGCCAGGCATGGGTGCACGCTGGACGTGGCCGCGTTAATGCACTAACACAAGCTGCGTCGTCGGGAGGACAGGGCAACGCAGCCGTGCGTTCTCTTATGCTGGCTACATCAACTCGAAGAAGCTGTCCTTATCTAGGTGCGGCGTGAGCTTCGCTGCAAGCGAATCAAGCGGTGCGGGGCCGTTGCCGATCATGATCCAGTCGTCAATGCTCCCGCAGTAGCACCAGCGATACGGCGCGAAGTATCGATTATCGCCGGGCTGCAATTCGAACTTCAGCATCGGCTGGTACCTCGCGTGACCGATTAAGAACTCACGAAGATCGTCCGTCTGATCTTCGTTCGCCGGCAGTATGATCCGCAACAATGCCAGCCGGGATTCTGGCTCGATTTCCGAGGTGTAAACGATCAGCGCGGAGCGTTCCCGATCAACGATAGAAAGCAATTCCGGACACGCCTGTTTGATCGCTTCGCTGACGAGGCTGGCCTCGTCGAGTGTGATCTGTGACGGCTGGTGCTTCCGCAACGTCACCTGCACGCTAAGTGGGTTTTCGCGCACCTCGTACCCTTCGGGTAGTGCGGGCACCGGCGTGCCTGTGAGCTTGCGTGCGAAGGAACACCGCTGCCTGCCCCGCGCGTCGGGCTTTGATTGCAGGTAATAGATGTCGCCCGCGCGATTGCGGTGCTGATAGGCGTTGGTCGGCATATTTGAAGGTTTAGGTTTTGGCATGGCAGAGTTAGGTTTCCTCAAGAAGCCGGGTCATCACGTGATAAGGCCGTCCACACTTGCGGCCGTCCGTGCTGCTCAGAGCGGAGAGCAGGATGCGGTTGATGTACGCACCGGTCTTGGCAAAATTTTTGCGGTCGGCCAGAGCGCACGTTGCCTGTATGATCAGTTCATTCATCGATCCGAGGACGACTTTACCGGCGCTCTTTGCATAACGCACGGGCATCGATCGCGCGGGGCAGTGGTTGTGGTAGGCCTCAAGCAGTCTGTCATCGTGCAATTGCTCGCCGATCGCCTGCAATCCGGTGATCAGCAGCGCGTGCGGCTGGCAGATCCGTCCGCTGAGGAACACTGCTGAATAGAGTGTGCGCGTGTTGGTGATAATCACGTGCTGTTTGCGATCAAAGTCGAACATCTGCATCGACCAGTCGAGCAGTGGGTCGTCGTGAACGGGCAGCGATTCCAAAGTTGTAAGCTTGACCTTGTGAGTAAGCCGCATCGATAGTCGGGCAATCATATAAGTTTGTACAGGTTACAAGATTGGCAGTCACGCGGGTAGCAAATACCCGAAGCGGCGGGGTATTATTAGGCCGCGCGCCACATCTTGTACACGCACAAGATGTACGTCATAACCCTCTAATTACAGGCGACTTAAACCCGTAACTAAAGTGAACTCGCCACATCTGGATCAGAACACCAACGACGTTCCCGTCATCGCTGCCGGTTGTTTTAGACCCATCAGCTTGAGCAGCGTCGGGGCGATGTCGGCGAGGCGTCCGTCCGATTTAAGGGTTGTTCCTTTTAATCGATCATCGACGATCACCACTTCGACATCGTAAATCGTATGAGCGGTATGGGGCCCGCCGGTGGCGGGATCGATCATCTGTTCAGCGTTGCCGTGGTCGGCGGTCACCAGCAGGCTGCCGCCTTGCTTGCGGGTCGCTTCGATGATCTGCCCGACGTACCCATCGACCGCTTCGCATGCCTTGATTGCTGCCGGAAGTGATCCGGTGTGCCCTACCATGTCGCCGTTGGCGAAATTAACGACCACGAGATCATACTTGCCGCTGTCGATTGCTTTGACGGTTTGAGCACAGACGGCTGGCCCGCTCATTTCGGGTTGTTGATCGTAAGTCGTTAATGGCGAACCATCTGGGAGAAATTTCGGGCTTTGCACGATCGCGCGATCTTCTCCGGGGAACGGTTCTTCGCGGTAATCGTTGAAGAAGAAAGTGACGTGCGGAAACTTTTCGGTTTCAGCGCATCGGAATTGCTTTAATCCCTGCTTACTGACGTAATCACCCAAAATATCGGTCATTTTGGGAGCTTTGGGATAAGCGACCTTCACCGGGGAGCCTTGTTCATAGGCGGTCATCGTAACGTAGTAGAGATCGCGCTTGGCACCACGATCAAAACCGATGAAATCTGGTAGAACAAATGCTGCGGTCAATTCACGCGGGCGGTCGCCTCGGTAGTTGTAAAAGATGACCGAATCGCCATCCGATACCGTTGCGCGGGGGGTAATTCCGTCGTCGCTGATGATACTGGGCGTGACAAACTCATCGCCTTTCATACCCGGCGCGGCTGGGTGATCGTAATAGTATTGGATCGCCTCGATGGCACTTTTGAAGGCCGGGCCGTCGCCCATCGCGATCGCACGATAGGCTTTTTCGACGCGATCCCAGCGTTTGTCGCGATCCATCGCGTAGAAGCGTCCGCTGACCGTCGCAACTTTGCCAACGCCGATCTCTTGCATCTTCTTTTCGATCGCTTCGATGTACCCCACGCCGTAGCTAGGTGGCGAGTCCCTGCCATCGGTGAAGGCGTGGAGGTAGACGCGATCAAAATTACGCCGACGCGCCAATTCAAGTATCGCGTAAAGGTGTTCCAGCAGACCATGCACACCCGCATCGCTGACAATTCCAAACAGGTGCAACTTCGATTTTTTGGCAATCGCGTTGTCGATAGCGAAATTAATTTCAGAATTTAAGAAAAATTTTTCGTCGCGAATATCTTTCGTGATACGCACCGATTCCTGGTCAACGATGCGTCCCGCGCCGATATTCTGATGACCCACTTCAGAGTTGCCCATCGTCGCTTCTGGAAGCCCGACATCAAATCCGCTCGTGTGAATCAGCGTGCGCGGATAATCGCGGGCAATCCTGTCCCCAATTGGCGTGTCGGCAAGTAACACTGCATTGGAATTGTTCCATTTTTCAAAGGGATTTTGCCCCCAACCATCACGAATAATAAGTACGACCGGCTTGGGCATGATCATCAATCCTTGGGTAAAAAATGAGCGCGAGGAGTGTAACGCAGCTGAATGAAAATCGTAAGACGCGCCGGACGAAAATGACGCGGCATTTCGTCCCATGTTAGGGTAAGGTGCGGGACTTGCACTTGTTACTCTCCACGGGGGTTTGGAACGTCCGATACACTACATGTTGCGATTTTGTGCGCGCGACACACAAATAAGCGTTGACTGTTAGGCTATGCATCTTTACATTTGTTATTCGTGAAAGGAGGTGATTACATTATGGCAAAGAAAGCCGCTAAGAAGACGACCAAGAAGACGACAAAGAAGGCCACCAAGAAAGTTGCTAAGAAAGTTAGCAAGAAGAAGTAACTTGGTTCCCCTCTAGCTGATTCGGGTGCGTGGCTCCAAACAAAAACCACCCCAATTGGCCGTCACGGTCGCAACCTTAATCCCGTCGGTCCTGGCTCCAACCATTCGGACCGACAGCAAACTGCAAGAAACCTTCCTCGCCACGGCGGAAGGTTTCTTTTTTTTCACATCTCGCGGCTCACGATTGAACACGCAGATGAATTGGCCACGGATGCACAGAGACACGTAGCAGTTGGAATCGCAAATTTCGCAGATGACGCCGAAACAAGGATGTGGTTCTATCTGCGCCATCAACGGTTTGTGATTTGCCTTTCTCCGTATCTCTGTGACGCTATGGCGAATTTTGATTTTCGCCTATTTGTTCTGCTGAAAACTTGCATCTGACGCGAAATCACGCAAAATCTGCGCTATACCAATTGGATTCGCCACACTGACACGGAGGTCATCACATGCGCGTACTGGCATTCATGAATCAAAAAGGCGGCGTTGGAAAAACAACCACCACCGTCAACCTCGGCGCTGCTCTGGCAAAACTCGGCAAAAATGTCTGCATGGTTGATCTTGATCCGCAGGCGCACCTGACCATCAACTACGGGCTCAATCCCTCAGCCGACCACTTATCCGTCTACGATGTACTCGTCGATGAAACGCCATTTCTCGAAGCGATGCACCAGGTCGGCGAACGCCTCGCGGTTGTGCCCTCGCGAATTGATCTTGCAGCGGCGGAAATCGAACTGGTCTCCACGCTAGGACGCGAACTGATCCTGCGGAAACGCATCGCAGCGACCACACATGATTTTGACTACATTCTGCTCGATTGCCCGCCATCACTTGGATTGTTGACGATTAATGCCTTGGCGTGCGCAAATGACGTGATGATCCCGATGCAGCCACATTTCCTCGCGTTGCAGGGCATGGCAAAACTGTTGGAAACAGTCCAACTCGTTTCCAAGCGAATGAATCCTAAACTCGGCGTCGGCGGGATTATTCTTACGATGTTTGATTCACAGGCGAAATTGTCGCACGAAGTGATTTTTGAGTTGGAGGATTTTGTCGAGCAGTCGCGAGGAAAAAATCTGCCGTGGAGTCGAGCGCGCGTATTTGAAACCCGCGTGCGACGAAATATTAAGCTGGCTGAAAGCCCCAGCTTCGGCAAGCCGATTTTCGATTACGACCCCGCGAGCAATGGTGCAGCCGACTATAAAAAGCTCGCGCAGGAATTGATCGACGCCTTTGAAGGCCCTGTTGTCACCCCCGATGCGGAGGATCACAAGACGCAACTTGAAGTGACAATTCATTCCGGCGTTGAGAAGTTCATCGTCCCGCCAATGGCAACAACATTGTGATGACACGCCGGGTAATAAATGCCGCGTGCTGGATTGCGTTGACGGCCTACGTCAGCGTGCTGCTGACGTTGACGCATTTGCCCAAGCCTCCAGGCATTTTTGAAGGTCAAAACGACAAAACCCTGCATTTCATGGCTTACTTCACGCTTGGAGTATTGGCGTCGACCGCATCGTATGCGCAGTTTCGATCTCGTTCGGCAATCGTGTGGTGCGTGCTGGTGGCTGGTGCGATTTTCGCGGCTTTGGATGAAGCCACACAACCCATTTTTGGCAGGCACGCCGATCTGTTGGATTATCGAGCCGATTTGATAGGGTTGACCTGCGGTATTGGTGTTGTCGCTGCAATACGCTGGATATGCCTGCGTCGACGCAAGCCTATTTGAGATTCTTACGAGCGTTATCAAGGCGGATCTGCAGGTCGCCAGGCCAGGCTTCTTGCGGAAGTTTCTGGATTTGCTCATAGAGACGAACTGCTTGAGGCCAGTCTTGGCCTTCGGCGTCGATCGCGCGGCTACGCAACTGACGCGCGAGCGCCGTCGCTTCATCAATATCCATATTCGCGTTGATAGGCGGCAGTGCGACCGGCGGTGTCACCGCTGCGGGTTTGGGGTCTGGCTTAGGCTCGATTTTCGGCTCAACGGGCTTGGGTGTTTCCACCTTCGGTTCGATGGGCACCACCGCAACCGGCGGAGTGACAACTGGTGCATCGACTTTAGGCGTCGCCGGAATTACAGGCGTGACTATCTCGACATGTGGCTTCGGCACAACAACAGCTGGCGGAGTGATATCCACGACCGCGGGAATAATTTGGTCTTTATTCGCAGGCTTGGGTTTGGGCGTCACAGCGGGCGCTTCAAGCGAACTTTTGATATGTGTCCATGTGTCGCCCGCCCATGCAACCGCGCGCTCACGCCAATCCTCGCGAAGTCCTAGCACGATCGTGGCTGCAATCAATGCAATCGTCAGCAACACGACAGCCGTTTTGAATAACCCCACTTTTTTAACGGGTTTGGACGACGCGAATGCCTTGTCCTGAGATTTTGGCGATTTGGCGTGTGCCTTATGTTCGATGACCGGGCCGCGTGCGTCGGGGGCGGGTTTGAAATCAAGCTGGAATGCAGCGGCCAACTCGCGCGCGGACAGAATCGCCTCTTCCTGCGATTTGGTTCCCGGTGCGGCGACGGATTTCATCACCATCGGCGTGCTGGTGGGCTTACTGACTTGCGACCCCACAACAGGTTTGCTAGGGCGCGGTGTTCGTGGCGGGGACGGGCGAAACGATGGATCATCCAATTGCAGATCAAGCGACGCCCCGCCGCCGTCCATGCCTGTTTCGGGCGTGGCGGTTGACGCGGTAATCGTCATTTCCGGCGCAGTCGAAGCACCTGCCTCTAACAACGTGTCCGGGTCTGCGGCGGCTTCCTGAGGACGATCGCAGTGGGTGCAGCTGTTCGCAGCGAAGTCGATTGTGTTGCCGCAGTGATAGCAGATTCCAAATTCGCGGGACAACCCGCGCACCTTGCTGGCGAATGTCCAGAGTTGGTGCGTTGTCGGGCCGCGAACGATCGAACGCGGCGTGACGTGACTTTTCCTCACCAATGACAACAACGTCGCAAACTTCATCCCCGGCGCTGAGGGATTCCGCGCCTGTAACACGAACCACGGACCAATGCGTTGGCGGGTCGCGGTGCGCGTGCCGGAATTGTCTTCCATCGTGCATCGCGGGCAAGGCTGATTCGCCTCTCCACGGATCACGCCGCAAAACGGGCAGACGTGCTTGCCCGCTAATTGCTGGCGAACTTCGTCTGCGTCGGGACGGGCGGGGTTTGTGTCGGCTATCTGGGTCACGGCGATTACCTATTAAGACAGGTAACATATTCGCTATGGGCTTTTCTTGCTAGCCCTATTCTGCATAGACCGCTCCAGACCCAGGGCAATCGCATGTGTCGCGATGGGGGTGAGGGTCTTCGCTTCCTGAAGAAAACAGCGTCGTATCGACGCACTGCCCTCACCCTACCCTATCCCGGAATACGGGTGAGGGAATTATTTGTCACATGCGATTGCCCTTACGCCAGACCGGATTTAAGCACATAAAATTAAATAAATAGTGGCTTACCGCGCACGAGCGCGCTTCAATGCAATGACCGAAGTGTCTCGGACTAGAAAAAATGCATTTGTTTTAACAAAGGAACCGCCATGACCACACTATCTAAAGAAAGACATACCAGCCCCGCCGACCACATCGCCCGAGTCAATGATCTGATTGAAGATATTCATACCGCGATGTTCGTCACCGCGTTGCCCGATGGCACGTTGCGCAGCCGACCGATGGCAACTCAGCAGATGGACGCTGAAGGCTGTCTCTGGTTTTTCACCGAAGCCGCAAGTGGGAAGGTGCATGAGATCAAGGACGACCAGCATGTCAATATTGCCTATGCCTCGCCGGATGGGAACAAATATGTGTCGGTCACCGGCACGGCACGAATCGTGAAAGATCAAGCCAAAATTGACGAATTGTGGAGCGCTGCTGTTAAGGCATGGTTTCCCAAAGGCCAAGACGATCCGAATGTCGCCTTGATCCGTGTTCACGTTCAGTCGGCAGAGTACTGGGATGCACCGGGCAACGCCGTGGTGCAACTATACGTTCACGCTAAAAGTGCATTGACAGGCCAACGACCCGCGGACATTGGCGATCACGGAACGGTCAAGCTGTAGTAGAAGTAGTGCTTGTCGTTATTTGCTTGGCTGCGTACTGAGCTGAGTCGTGGCGTCGTTTTTAACGATCGCTGCCGCAGGGTCTTTGTCAAAAGCTTTTTTGCAATGAGCGGAGCAGAAGTAGTACTTCTTGCCATCGTATTCACTTGCCGGCGTGTCACTCATCACGTCAATTTCGTGCCCGACGCACAGCACACATTCTGTCTTGATGCCAAGCGCTATTGGCTTGGTTTTAACCGTCACTTTTGGTTGATCGTCATCACAACCAATGACCAGCATCAGCGTGAAGAAACTAGCAAATAAAAGCTTGCTCATTTTGCGGCCTTTTGAGTGACCCAAGCAAATTAATTTGCGGAGGTCGGGTTTGTTTTAGTGCGATGGCATTTCCACGCGCCACGAAACCCGAACCGCGCTTCACACCTTTCCGGCATCGAGCATCTTACTTTTTCCAGACACGGGATTTGAATTCTTCGAGCGCCTTTTTCAAGCCCGATTCGACTTCATCCGTCAGTTCCTTCTTTTCGGCTAGCAAATCGAAGGCGGAGTTGCCTTTGAAGGTATCGAGGAAGCTATTCTGGAACTCCGCGACGCGAGCGACTGGAATATCGTCAAGGTAGCCCTTGGTGGCGGCGTAAATGACGGCCACCTGTTCGGCGACGTTCATCGGGCGGAACTGCGGCTGCTTGAGTAGTTCAACCAGGCGGGCACCCCGGTCGAGACGCTTTTGCGTGTCGGCGTCGAGTTCGGTTCCGAGCTGCGAGAAGGCTTCCAGCTCGCGATAGGCAGCCAAATCCAGACGCAACGAACCGGCAATCTTCTTCATCGCCTTGGTCTGGGCGTTACCACCCACGCGGCTGACCGACACGCCGACGTTGATCGCGGGACGCACGCCCGAGAAGAACAATTCGGGTTCAAGATAAATCTGCCCATCGGTGATTGAAATGACGTTGGTCGGGATATACGCCGACACTTCGCCTTCCTGGGTTTCGATGATCGGCAACGCGGTGAGCGAACCGCCACCGAGATCCGCAGAGAGCTTACAGGCGCGCTCGAGCAGACGAGAGTGCAGATAGAACACGTCGCCGGGATAGGCTTCACGGCCTGGCGGACGACGCAGTAGCAGCGACAACTGACGGTACGCCGCTGCCTGCTTCGAAAGATCGTCATAAACGCACAACGTCGCTTCGCCCTTCCACATGAAGTATTCCGCCATCGCGGTACCGGCGTAGGGGGCGATGTATTGCAGCGGAGCAGAGTCAGACGCCGAGGCGATGATGACCGTGGTGTAGTCCATCGCGCCGTTGGCTTTAAGCACCTCGACGATGCTGGCGACGGTCGATTCCTTCTGGCCGACCGCGACGTAGAAGCATTTCACGCCGGTGCCCTTCTGGGCGATGATCGTGTCGATCGCGATAGCGGTTTTGCCGGTTTTGCGGTCGCCGATGATTAATTCGCGCTGGCCGCGACCGATCGGGATCATGCTGTCGATCGCCTTGATACCGGTTTGCAGCGGTTCTTTGACGGGCTGACGCTCGGCGATACCGGGGGCGATGATATCCATCTTGCGCGATTCAGAGCTAGCGATCGCCGGACCGCCGTCGATCGGAATACCCAGCGGATTCACGACGCGGCCGATGACGGCTTCGCCAACCGGCACTTCAAGCAGGCGGCCGGTTGTTTTGACGGTATCGCCTTCCTTGATGGTCAGATAGTCGCTGAAAATAACCGCGCCGATGGCGTCTTGTTCGAGGTTAAACACTTGGCCCATCGCGCCGTTCTGGAACTCAAGCAGTTCGCCCGCCATGGCATTCTTTAAGCCGTAGATTCGGGCGATGCCGTCGCCGACTTCCAGCACGGTACCGACATCCGATACCTGCAGCTTCTGTTCGTAGGCTTCGATTTCGCGTTTCAGGACACTTGTGATTTCAGAGACGTTGATGGCCATAATTTCCTCGTAGGTCTTGGTTCGTGATTCGGGGTTCGTGATTCGTCACTGGTCATTCATATCTCTCACGAAACACGAATCAAGAGTCACGAACCGCGTTTAATCTCATACTGCGGCGACAAGCCGCTTCTTCAGGGTTTCCAGTTGATTTTTGACACTGCCATCGATCAGCGAATCGCCGATCTTCAGGATCACGCCACCGATCAGCGATTCATCGATGTGCTGGCTGACGTTGACGTTTTTACCCATTTTCGCTCCAAGTTGCTGACGTACTTCGTCGAGCATCTGCGGCTCAAGCGGGTGGGCGACGATGACTTCGACATCAACATTGCCCGATCGTTTATCAAGCAGCGTTTTGAATGCAGCCGCAATACCGGGAAAATCGTTGAGCCGGTGTTTGCTATTCAATAGTTTGAGATACGACACCAGCAATGTGCTCGTGCGGTCGCCAAAAACGCGGTCGATGAGTTGATCGCGTTCACTTTGACTGACCGATGGGTCGCCTACGTAGTGTGCGAAGGTCGGGTTTTCAGCGATGACATGGTTGATACCCGCCACGTCCTCCGCTGTCTGCGTCAGTAAATCGCGACTCTCCGCCAATTCCAGCAGCGCCTGAGCGTAGCTGGTAAGCGTAGCGTTATCTGCGTTGCTTTTTGCCATATCGTAACATGGATAGTGAATCGCGAGTTGTGGATCGTGACCTAATCACAAAACACAAAATACAAAACACAAAACACACCTTAGTTTGAGTTCAATTGATCCAATGCCGAACGAACCAGATCTCGCTGATCGTCGACGTTCAGATTCCGACGCAGGATTTTCTCGGCGATCGTGGTGCTGAGTTCTGCGGCCTGTTCGCGGATATCAGCAACGGCGGCGACGCGCGAAGCTTCGATATCCTTTAGGGCGCGTTCCTTGGCTTCTTCGGCTTCTTGCTGCGCCTGCATCTTGATGCGGGTGGCGGCGGCTTGGGCGTCGGATTGGGCTGAGGCGAGAATCGCACGGACTTCGTCGCTCGCTTTGGCAAGCTGGGCCTGATATTCCGCCTGCTGCGCCAGCGCCGCTTTTCGGGCGGCTTCGGCATCCTGGATATCGCGACGGATTTTGGCTTCGCGTTCGGCCAATCCTTTGGAGATCGGTCCCCACGCGAATTTGGTCAGTAAGACCACCAATACCAGGAAAACGATCATCGTGATGATGCCCGTCATCAATCCCTGATCCAGAGTCGGCGGCAGGCCTGACTTTTCGGCGCGTTCCGCTCCAGCGGCCATCGTGATCGCAGGGGTGGTTAACAATAATAAACTCGCAATACGCTTGCTCATCCGTCGCGTCCTTTCACAAAAAACCTGTCGGCGATCTTTCGGTCGCCGACGGGTGGGTTGATTATTTCACGAAACCAATCAGGAAGCCGACGACGATCGCGAACAATGCCGCACCTTCGACCAACGCCGCAGCGATGATCATGTTGGCGGCGATACGCGGGGCGACTTCAGGCTGTCGGGCGATGGATTCCAACGCCGATCCGCCGATCTGACCGATACCACGGCCAGCACCCATGACCGCCAGGCCAGCGCCGATGGCGGCCAGACCGGAACCGATGCTTACGCCGGGGTTGGTGACAACTTCAGTAACAACGCCGGGTTCGGCACCAAATGCCATCATCGGCAACGCGAACAGGGCAGCGCCTGCAACTAACAGTGACTTCTTCATGCGATTCTCCAGTTCATTCAATGATCCGTCTTGCGAGCGACGAATCGTGTACTTCTTAACAATTCAGACAATCGCTCGCCCGATCATCTGCCTGCACATTTTTCGGCGTCGCGCCCGTTGGCCGAGGGAACCCGGGGGTCACGCGACGGATCGGATCAATGTACGGGTTTAACAGCGGTATCATGACGCAGGGCATCGCGTTCACGCACGGCGTGAGGCTCGCCCAATTCGTCAGCTTCATGTTCCTTATGGTGTTCGTCGTCGTGGTGGTGCACGATCATCTGGCTGATGAATAGTGCAGTGAGGAATACGAATAAATAGGCTTGCAAGGCAGCGACAAATAGTTCGAGCATCATGATCGCGACCGACGCCACGACCGAGACGATACCGACGGCGATCCCGCCCGCGGCGCCCATTGCGGTCCACGCCATCACAACAAACATCCCCAGCACCGCCAACAGCAAATGGCCAGCCGTCATGTTGGCAGCAAGACGAACCGCCAATGCGAAAGGCTTGATCAGCATTCCGAGGAACTCAACCGGCACCATAACCGGCGCCAACCACCACGGTGCGCCGCCGAGGAAATGGTGCAGCCAGCCTCCAAAACCGTTGGCTTTCAATCCATTAACCTGAACGATGATGAACACGATTAACGCCAGCGCGCCAGTGACAAAGAAGTTGCTGGTGGACGTGCCGTAGATCGGTTGAAAATGCTCGAAAACGCGTCCAAATGTCAGATTCTGTATCGCATCAAAAGGCACCAAGCCCAAAAGGTTGTTAATTAAAACGAAAAAGAACAGCGTCCACAGTAGCGGCATGAAACGGTCGGTGTCGTCGCCGAGAACGGGTTTGGCGACATCATTGCGGATGAAAAGCACCAGCGCTTCAAACATATTTCCCGCGCCGGTCGGAACCAGCAAACCGTCTTTATATTTACGCGCCAAAAACGCGAATCCCACCAGCATGATCGCAGCCGTGGTGAGCAGCATCACGATATGATTGCTGAGCACCCAATACCCATTAATACTGAGAATTTTGGTATCAACCACATGGTCGAGTGGATTGGCAGAGGCGAGGAGCGAGTCAATCATCCTTGGTTCCCTCGTAACGTATCTGTCGATGTCGTCGCCGGACCATTCAGGGCACGTCGAACGAGCAGCGATTCAACAATTAGCATCGCGGCATAGTAACCGCAAATCATCATGGCAGTTATCACCGGCGGTAAGGCGAGGACTTTGACGCCCACGATCAACCCGATCACGCTGATGCCCACCCGCACACCGGCGAGCAGCATCATCATCGTGACGACATAATCCGCCGGCTTGCCCGCCGAGCTTAGAATAATCATCCCCGACACGATCGCACAGATCAAACCCGCAGCGGTTGCAAACCCATAGGCAGGCCACCAATCAGACCGATGCGCGAGCAATACAACTGCCGCGAAGACCGCTGCGACAACCAGCAACGTCACGACGATCGCGACCGGCAACTGACGAATCAATTGCGGCGACACCGTCGGCGTTTGAGGTTTGGCAGTCGTGGGTTCGGACATCTTTATAGATTTAATTTCGTTTCAAACTACCGCATCGTTCGTTTGGCGGTCTGGAGCATTTTGTACAAACCGACGGCAAATCCAAATGCGCCGCCCACCAGCATCAGCCACGGTGTTGTATGCCACTTGGTGTCAAGCCAGTAGCCCAGCGCACCGGGGAGCAAAATCGCCAGCAAAAATTCGAGTCCTACCGACGCAAAACTACCCAACTGCCGGGTGACTGAATCCTCTTTAGCAGGCGGTTTTGGATCGCCTTGCGTCATGGTTCAAATCGCCCGGGTGAAGGTGAATCGTGCCTCTGTCTCTCAGGAAGCGACAACGCACATTGCCGCCCGCGTTCTATGAGAGTTCGGGAAGGTAAGCCAGAGCGTAGGTCAGGTCAAGAAAACGACCCACACGCAGGTGCGCCACTTTGCCACACGTACGCGTACGGTTTTGGTTGTGATGTTAAGGTTTTTCCCGATAGGCGTTAGAATATTAACGAATCGACTGGGTAAAACATGACCATTCGTACCTGTTTCGGTTAAAAGAATCATGATCCTGCTCGCGATGGCCTGTGATGATGATCTGTCTTGAACTGTTTCAACCTGTAAATTTATGACCTGGCACGCCCGCATGTTTCTCGTTTTGATCGTCGCGATACTCTCGGCGGTCGTTGCCAGCGGGCTGGATTGGGGATTGCCCCAGCGCACAGCAGACACGTATCTGTTCGCTTCGCATCGCATATGGTCCGGCGATGTATTAACTGGGTTTGATAAGGATCGTTCGAATCAAAATATCGGTGCGGATGTCGATCGTAATCCAGTTGATCCATCCGCAGATGCAGTCATCCTCAACGCCAACGACCAAGCCCGCGCCGAAATCATAAGGCGGTTTCGCCTGTTCAGCAGCCAACCCGATGAGATGATCACCTTCATGTCGTTACAACAGATGAAGCCCGGACAAGGCGACTTGGATCCACGGCTTTATCAGTACGGCGGACTATGGATTTATCCCGTGGGTGGATTGTTGAAAGCGGCATCGATGATCGGCTTGATCGATCTGCGTTCCGACGCAGCATTTTACTACGATCACCCCGAAGCCTTTGGCCGATTTTATATCGTCGCGCGGGCCTACACACTTTTCTGGTACGCGGTTTTGCTCACAACTTGTGCCGCAGTTACGCGAAAAATCACCTGCAACGATTTTGCCGCCATCGCAGCGGCGGCCATGGTGGGGGTCTGTCCGGTCGTCTTTGCGATGGCGCATGAAGCCAAGCCCCACTTGCCCGGCGCTGCATTGATGTTGATCGCCTGCTTTGTCGCGATTCGCTACATATATTCCGGATTGAAACGCGACGCATTGCTGGCGGGGATCACGTGTGGACTCGCCACCGGTATGGTTCTGTCGACAGCGGTAATCGGGATTATCCTGCCCGCGATGGCGATCATGCGAAAAGATCAGCTTTCCAAACGCTTCGCAGCAGCGCTGATCGGCATCGGCGGATTTGTTTTAACCTATTCGCTGACCAATCCTTATGTGCCGATCAATCTGATCCGCGATCCGTCAGCGGTGATCTCCAACTTCTCCAACACCGCCGCGATGTACGGCAAGGGCACGCTGATTGAGGGTCTGCGCGACGGCAGTACCCGGCTGATCGAGGCTGCATCCGTTCCGGTGCTCGTGATCTTTGCCTGTGCGATGATTGCAGCGTTAACCCGTCGAAAATCACCCACGCCGCTGACGATGCTGCTGACAATGCCCACAGCGATCATCCTTGCGCAATTCTTCCTGCTGGCGGCGGGCAAGCCGTCTGAATATGCACGGTTTGCGATCTTCCCGACGATTGTGCTGGCGATCGGATCGGTATGGGTCGTGTCGCTGATTAGCCGCGATTCGATGCGGGGATCGTTGTTTGCGATCCTGCCCGTGACGGTGGTTCTCGTCGCGACCATGCCTTATGTCTTGGCATTTAGTCTGGATGCCCGCAATCAAGGCACACGGTCGCTGGCGGCGATCGAACTGCACCAATTCGCGACACAGGGAAAATTGCTACACATCACCGCCGAACCCGCACCGTACTGCCTGCCCCCGCTCGACCTATGGCGATGGCGATTGTTATTCGATCGCGACGCCCTTCCCACCGACGCTGCGATATCGATTCGCACATACGATACGCCGCAGCAACTCGCGCCGGTCCGTGCTGGATATACGCGCATCCTTATCGATGCCGATCAACGCCCCGCCCCGATCACTTGGGCGAATAAGCCGTTTGAAATCCTCCTCCGTGACTAGCGCTCGATCATCTGCATCCGCGTGTGTTGATGGCGTATCCATATGAAGATTGCGCGAAGACAATTCTTTTCGTGCCTTGACAATGGTCTAATGGAAAGGATGAAGATGAAATTGGTTCTCATCGCGGTCATTGTGCTGGGCACGCGTGGCTTCCTTAATGCCGAGGATATTCGCATCGCCACCTACAACATCGAGAACTGGCGAACACGATTCGACACCCGCGAGCTTGCGGCATGGGCGAAAACGCAACCCAAGAGCGAGCAGTTGGATTTGCTCATCCGCACCGAGCGCAATCAGGACGATGAAGACAACTGGGAAATCGCCGAAACCATCAAAAATCCCAAGGTCAACCCCGACGTGATGGTCTTTCAGGAAGGCTGCGGACAGGAAGATCTCGACTACTTCAACAAAAAGTGGCTGGACAGTACTTATAAGACCGCAAAGGTTTTCCCCAGCAACACCAATCGCGTGCAGAACATCGGCATTCTGTTGAAAGAGGGTTTTGAAATCATTGAAACCCGCGATCAATACCACAACGAGAAAGACACCGTCGCCAAGGATTGGCTGAAACCCGGCGAAGACGGTCCCGACGAGGCGATCAAGGAAAACCGCCTGTTCGCCCGCGGGCCGGCGTTTGTCAAAATCAAAACCCCTACTGGCTACACTTTTTGGATGGGAACCAACCACCAGAAAAGCAAAAGCGGCAACAATGTCGATGTCTCTGCGTGGCGCTTACGCGAAGCAAGACGCACGCATGAGATCATCGCAGAACTCGCCAAAGACGGCTCGGACGTCGTATTCGCGGGCGACATGAATGACGAACTCGGTTTCCAGGAATTTGAACAGCAAGCCGGCGGCGATGCCATCGCGGCGTTGGTTGGCACTGACGGCGAAGTGATCCTCGCCACCAAACCGCTGATCGACAAAGGCGCAATCAGCTACGGCGGATACATGCGCGACCGATACCGCAGCTTTATCGACCATATTCTCGTCAGCAAATCCCTCGCACCGCGCATCGCAGAGGTCAGCGTATTCAAAGACGCCCTCGCCCCTGCCGCTAGCGATCACTACCCGGTCGTGATGACGATCAACACCAAACCCTGATCCGCGCGGTCAGCAGGCTTCATATTCCGCACCTGCCCGCTATGATCTAGCGGTATGTTCACCGGGCTATTGCTTCCGTCCTACTCACTTTGCCGCAGAGAACTGGTGCGGTTTCTGCGTCAGCGTAACCGAGTCATCGGCGCATTGGCGACGCCGATCGTCTTCTGGCTGCTCATCGGCGGCGGGATGGGTCGCAGCTTCTCGGCGCCCGATGGGTCGAGCGGATATCTGACCTATTTCTTCCCCGGCACGATCCTGATGATCCTGCTTTTCACCGCAATTTTCTCCACGATTTCCGTGATCGAAGACCGCCGCGAGGGCTTTTTGCAATCGGTGCTGGTTGCGCCGGTCGGGCGCGTGTCGATCGTGATCGCTAAGATCACCGGCGGCGCGATCCTCGCCACCGGGCAGGCGATATTGTTCCTCATCCTCGGATTCATCACGGGTATCACGCACTTTGCCGTCGGGTCGTTTTTCATCTCCATCCTCATCATGTTTTTGATCGCGGTCGCGCTCACGGGCATGGGCTTGTGCATCGCGTGGCGGATGAGTTCGACCCAGGGCTTTCACGCGATCATGAATCTTTTTCTCATGCCGATGTGGTTTCTATCCGGTGCATTGTTTCCGATCCGCGACGATACGCCGCAGGTGTTAAAGATTGTCATGCTCGCCAATCCGCTGCATTACGCCCTAAGATCGCTTCGTGATGCGTTGTCGACGCCGGTGTCGATGCGATGGATGCCGATGTCGATCACGCTGGTATTTGCCGTGGCGATGATCCTGCTGTGCGTGTTAATCGCGCGCGGCAAGTCCAAAGCCGATCTCGTCTAAACTTGATTAGTCATGAAAATATCACCCATGCCCTACCGACTGCTCCCCCTATTACTCGTCACCTTGTTCGTAATGTCTGGCTGTAAAAAAACCGACGAGCCGGAGGACTCGCTCTCGGTGCTCTGGCCTGCGCCAAAGTTCACGCTGACCAATCAATTCGGCGAACCCTTCGGCAGCGACCAAACCAAAGGCCACACTTGGATCGCCACGCTATTTTTCACCACCTGCCCCGGCCCCTGCCCGATGATGGCGGCACGTTTGCAGGAGATTCAGCAAGCGGTCAATGATCCGAACGTCCTGCTCGTGTCCATCTCGTGCGATCCGCAGAACGACACCGTTGAAAAACTATTCGACTACGCCAAAGCCCACGAGGCCGATCCCAAACGTTGGTTCTTTCTCACCGGCCGATACGACGACGTGCATCAGACCGCCACCGCGTTGAAGCTCGGCTTTGATCCCGCGACCGCCACCACCCCGATCAGCCACAGCACCAAGTTTTTATTGATCGACAAAAACAACGACGTACGCGGCGTCTATACGCACGATGATCCCGAATCAATGCGGCAGCTTAAAGTCGATGCCGCCACGCTCTCGCGCGAGAAATAATCTGTCCCCATTCATCCGCAACGAGGTGTCATCGTGGTCGCCAAGGAACTATTCGCAGCCATCAACTCCGGCCTTAACCTGCTCAGCACCGTGCTGTTGATCGTCGCGTTCATCTTCATCCGCCGACGCCAATTCGTCGCCCACGGCACGACGATGATCTTCGCCCTCACCAGCAGCACCGCGTTCTTGATCTGCTATCTCTACAGCAAATACGCCTACGGACAGTTGTCGATGGAAATCCCGATGGGCTGGTTCAAAGCCGTCTATCTGCTGGTGCTGATCCCGCATCTGATCCTGGCGATTTTGATGCTCCCCGGAATCATCATCGCAGTCGCAGCAGCAGCGATGCGGAAATGGACGCTTCACCGCCGCGTCGTGAAATACGTCTGGCCAGTCTGGCTATACGTTTCGATCACCGGCATCGTGGTCTACATCATGCTGTATCAGATTTACCCGTCGCTATACCCACTCAGCTACCGCGACGCCTTGCACACAACGACGCGCCAATAGGCAACCCACCCCACAGGCCCCAAATCCAGCTACGTCTTAGATAACTGAGCGATCGCGGCACGCAGATCTTTGGGGATGGGGGCTTCGACCGTGATCGGATGCCCTGCGGGATGTGTGAAGCTCAGGCGATGAGCGTGCAACGTTAATCGGGAAATAAGGGGACGTTCTTCCTCGCCTTTATTCGGGCGATAGCGGCGTTTGTACTGGCTGAGGAAGATCGGGGATTCGCTGCCGTAGAGTGGATCAATCGCCAGCGGATACCCGATATGCAGGAAGTGGACGCGGATCTGATGGGTCTTGCCGGTTTTGGGCAACACGCGGACGACGGTGAAGCGTCTGAGGCGGGATTCCACCCTCCAGTTGCTGATCGCAGGACGGCCTTTCTTCACGACGGACATGCGGTCGCGCTGTGTGGGATGCGGGGCGAGCGAAGCGTCGATCGTGCCTTCATCGGCTTCAATCCGCCCCACCACCAATGCGAGATATTCCTTGCCAATGGTGTTGTTCTGAAACTGGTGCGAAAGCACCCGCTGGGCGTCGATGTTCTTGGCGAAAAGCATGACGCCGGTGGTGTCTTTGTCGATACGGTGAACGACGCGCAAACGCGGATCACGCTGTCCTTTCCAAGGCAGTGCGAGCTGCGCGGCGAGCCGTTCGAGCACGCTATCGGTTTCAGCCCGCCCAGGAATGGCAGCGAGCCCGGCGGGCTTGTTGATGACGACGATCTGGTCGTCCTCATAAAGAATGGGCAAGAAGTCGGATTTTTTCATGAAGACCGTACAGAATATCGCAGGATGGTGGATGCACACGGCGCCAGCAACTGCGAGGGATCATTCGCCGATGCCGGTCTTTTTGGACCATTTTTTGAGTTCATCCGCGACGCGCGTCTGCCCGCCGTTGAGCGTGAGGCTTCGTTGCATCAATTCGACCGCCGCGACGCGGAACTTATCCTCGGTGAAACCGCTGAGTTCGTATTGGCGGATCATGTTGGTTGCTTTGGCGTTGATCGCCGGGACGTAGCGCGGGTCTTGGGTGATGATTCCATCTAAGGTCTTAGTCGCATCATCGAACTGCAACGCAGCGGTATACGTTTCTGCCAACTTCGTTTGCGTAAAACTATTTTTATTTTTCGCGACGATCTGCTCCCAAAATAGTTTGGCTTCGCCAACTTTCTTTTGTGCCAGCAGATTATTGGCTATATTTTGCATGATCGCCTGCGAATCTGGATTTCGTTCCAGCGCTTTGCGATAAGCGGTTTCCGCCAGAACCAGACTATTGCGCGAATCCAGCGCCACGCCAAGATTGGACCACGCCGCAGCCGATTCAGGGTTGATCTGCGAGGCTTTATCCAAATACCGAACGGCTTCGTCGGATTCGCCTAATGCGAGATAGACCGTGCCGAGATTCATATTGGATTTGAAATCATTTGAATCGAGTTCCAAACCTTTAAGATAGGCGATCGCCGATTCCTTGAAACGGCTGAGGAACTGGTACGACACGCCAAGATAATAATGGTTATTCAGGGTGTAGGGATCGGTGCGGACGAGGACTTCGTACTGCTTGGACGCAGCGCTGTAATCGTTCTGATTGCGATAGATTTCGCCCAGTACCACGCGTGCCATGCGTAGATCGGGATTGTTCAGCACTGCGGCTTCGAGGTTTTGACGAGCAAGGTCGGTCTGCCCGCTTTTATAGGCCTGATACCCGGTGACGTATTGGTCGATCGCGTCGGTGCGACTGCGTGCGGGTGCTGAGGGCGTGCTTGACGACGCGCAGCCAGAGATAATCAGCGTTCCGCTGATCCACATTGCCATGATGCCGCGTTGGAGTTGTTGGTTCATGCGGATTGTATCTGTTGAAACGATCACAATATAGATGCTTTTGATCGCGGTGGCAACGTAAGGAAAACACGTAAGGAAAATATCGTTTTTCTGGCGACAAATCTCCTTGGTTTGACGCAACGCTGGATTTGATTGCCCAGCGGCGTACACTGTCATGTCTGTTATCAAATTAAAGGATTACCCACATGATTGAGAAGATTTTCAAAGCCTACGACGTTCGTTCGACCTATCCCGCACCGCTAAATGAAGACGCCGCGTGGAAGGTCGGTCACGCAACGGCGCAATTTCTCAAGCGCGGGCGCGAGACCCATTTTGGTGGGATCAAAGTCAAGAATGAAAACACCTTCGTCGTCGGTCGCGACATGCGGCCACATTCTCCGTCGCTGGCCAAGGCGTTGATCGATGGAATTCGCTCGGTCGGATTCGACGTGATTGATGTCGGCATGATCGACACCTCATTCATCTACTATGCGATCAATCATTTCGACGCGATGGGCGGTATTCAGGTCACGGCATCGCATAACCCGATCCAATACAACGGATTCAAGATCAGCGGTCCCAAGGCCAAGCCGATCGGGTCTTCAACAGGTCTGGAAGAAATCAAACGCATCGCGATGAGCCTCCGCGCCGCAGCCAGCACAGGAGTTATGGGCAAATATGAAGAACAGGATATCTGGGCGGGATACCGCAAGCATGTGCTGCAATTCCTGAATCTGCGTCGTCCGATGAAGGTGCTGGTCGATGGATCCAACGGCATGGCCGGCAAGATGATCCCGCTGGTGTTTGATGGAGTCCGCGACCTGGAAATTGTTCCGCTGAACTTTGAGATCACAGGATCATTCGTTCACGACCCGAATCCGCTGGTTGAAGCCAATCTGGCGCAATTGAAGGATCGGATGAAGGTGGTGAATGTGGATGTCGGTGCCTGTTTTGATGGCGACGCCGACCGCTGCATGTTCGTCGATGAAAAGCTGCAAACCATCGGCTGCGATCTACTGACTGCCGCTTTGGCGCGTGATTTTCTGAAAGTGCCGCAAAACAAAGGCTCTGCGATTGTGTTTGATCTGCGATCGAGCAAGGTCGTCGTCGATGAGATCAAAGCCGGCGGCGGCGTGCCGAAACGCGAACGCGTCGGTCACTCGTTTATGAAAAAGACGCTCGCAGAAACAAATGCCGTGTTTGGCGGCGAGTTATCCGGGCACTTTTACTTCCGCGACAACTTCAATGCAGATTCCGGCGCGATCGCCTTCGCCCGCTTGCTATCGATCCTGTCACAAACCCGCGGCACGCTCAGCGAACTGATGGACCCGTTCAAAAAATACTTCCAGTCCGGTGAACTGAACTTCCAGGTCGATGACAAAGACGGCAAGATCCGGGAATTGGCCGACAATTATAAGAAGGCCGAGATCGACTATCTCGACGGCATCACGATTGACTTTGGCGACTGGTGGTTCAACGTCCGCAAGAGCAACACCGAACCGCTATTACGATTAAATCTGGAAGCATCATCCCAAGCCCAGCTCGACGAGAAGCTGGCGGAGTTGAAAAAGAGCCTCGGCGAACCGGTTCATGGGCACTAATTGTTCATGCGATCCGCGCCACGCTTAAGCGGGAAATGATATGGGATCGTTGCAGCTATTGTTCCTCGGTACGGGCACCAGCGCGGGCGTTCCGATGATCGGCTGCAAGTGTGCGGTGTGTACGAGCAGCGATCCAAAAGATTCACGAACTCGCGCCAGCGTCGTGGTCGATTACAATGGCAAACGCGTGTTGATCGACACCACACCGGAATTGCGATTGCAGTGCGTTGCGCGAGATGTGAATTGGATCGACGCGGTTGTCTACACGCACGCCCATGCCGATCACATCATGGGATTAGATGATGTAAGACGGTTCAACGCGATCCGCAAAGGGCCGCTGGATATCTGGGCCGATCAACAAACCTTCGATACGCTTGATACCTGTTTTGGATACGCCTTTCGTCCGCCCGATCCTGCGGCGAAGGTGTTTCGTCCGAATTTGATTCGCCGGATCATCGACGGGACGTTTGAGGTTGAGGATCAGCCGTGGATTCCGATCCCGCTGATCCACGGGTCGATGCCGGTGCTGGGTTTTCGGATCGGCAAACTCGCCTACTGCACCGATGTCAGCTTTGTTCCTGAATCCAGCTATGCGTTGCTGAATGATCTGGATGTGCTGGTGATTGATGCGCTGGCGTGGCATGAACATCCGACTCATTTTTCGATAGCACAGGCGATGGAAGTGGTGACGAAAGTGAAGCCGAAACGCACGTTGTTCACCCACATCGCACACGGATTGCCCCACGTGACGACAAATGCGCAACTGCCCGAAAGTGTGGAGTTGGCTTACGACGGGCAGATTGTTGAGGCCGGACTATGAAACCAAAATCGAGAAGCTACCGCGCCATTCCCCATTATTACGACGCCGAATATGAATCCAGCGACGTGCTCGACCACGACGTGCCGTTTTTGCTTTCGCATCTACCCAAAAAGTCGCAGCGGATACTTGAACTCTGCTGCGGTACCGGCCGGGCGACGATCCCGCTGGCAGAGGCTGGGCATCGCGTGACAGGCGTGGATTACGATCGGGATTTACTTGAAATCGCCGGTCGAAAACGCATCGCAACCGGATTGTCCGATCAGCGGCTGCGCTTCATTCATGCCGATGTGTTGAGGATGCAACTGAACGAAACATTTGATTTCGCGTTCCTGATTTTCAACACGCTGCTTAATTTCACGACGCTGCCCGATCAGGATCGGTTGCTTCAGCAGACAGCGAAGCACTTGAAAAAAGGCGGGCGGTTCTGGGTGGATATTTTCTATCCCGATCTCACTATCCTGGCCGAGCCGTTTCACGCGCATTACGATTCTGCGACATTTTATGTTCACGCGCTGGATCGTTCGGTGCATCGCACGACCGAGATCAAACGCTCCGCCAAGCGCCTGCAGGTGCAGGAGATGACCTTTCACTACACCTGGGCTGATGAGCAAGGCACGTTGCAAGCAGAAAAAAGTGAATTCGATCTCACTTGGATGTTCCCGCGTGAATTAGTCATGCTGCTTGAAAGAAATGGTTTTTCTGTCGAAGCCTTGTATGGCAGTTACGATGGCAAGCCGATTACGCCCGATTCATCGCGTATCATCGCGATGGCCAAAAAGCGGTGAGACGAGTTGGCGAACGAAATCGCCGGACACCGGCCCCCAGTGACCGCCATCATTTCCGAGTGATTGCCATGCCGCGTCGTACGGATGCTGCACGATCTTCGCCCGCTGGGTGTCAGGTAAATCGGACAGATCAAATCCCACATTCCCCGCCGCCACGGTCTTGATGCGGTCGTAAGTTCCAAAGTTACTGGTTCGCCATTTCAGGAAGGTCGTGTCGCGATCGGAATGAAAGACATGAATCTTGCCATCGACGTGGTTCAGTGCAGGCCGCAGATCGTATCTGGGCGAAACCGATGGCGCGAGTAAAATGATCGTCGCCACTTTGCGTTTTGATTTTGCCGCACCCCCCAGCACCACGCCGCACCCGGCACTATGGCCGATCAGATCGACCCGGATCACCGAATCCGGCAACCCATCCAACCTCGCCGCCAGTTGCTGCTCCGCATGATCGTGTGTGGATTCATCCGAAAAGTTCTTGAATAAGAAGGCTTTGGGCGCCCCCCACGTCATTACTTCCACCGGCGCATTATCTTTCGATAACGCACGATATAGCTCGTCATACCAGCCCCCATCGCCCGCCACACCCGATACAAAAATGGTCAGCCGATCCGTCGGTGTCGCGGCGTGACGATTCGCGCAACCACAAACCAACAGACTAATAAGCAGCAAGACATGAATCGCCCGCGACATAATTGGAAGATAGTCGGGCAGCAGATTTTCGCCTAATCATACAAGCGCGTGATTCGTCGCTCGTGAGGGATGCGGATCTTCACGAACCACGATTCACAAATCACAAACCACGAATCACGTCACTTCATCACGCCTCATCTTGTTACAACATCGACCCCGTCGCTAGCAACTTTTGATGCAACTCGAAGCATGTGGCGAGATTATGCCGCACATGGCCCATTGGCGCGGTTTCAAGATAGTTGTGCAAATAATCGCGGTACATCGGATGCGCGCAGGTGTTGATGATCTTCCGCGCCCGCTCGATCGGGCCAAGCCCGCGCAGGTCGGCCAATCCCTGCTCGGTGACCAGCACCTGCACGCTGTGCTCGTTATGATCAACGTGGGTCGCCATCGGGACGACCGTACTGATCTTGCCGCCCTTAGCGATGCTTGGCGCGACAAGGAACGACAGATAGGCATTCCGCGTGAAATCGCCCGAGCCGCCGACGCCGTTCATCAGTTGCGTGCCGGCGACATGCGTGGAGTTTGCGCAGCCATAGATATCCATCTCCAACACGGTGTTGACGGTTATCACACCCATTCGCCGCACAACGCCAGGATTGTTCGATAATTCCTGCGGGCGCAGCACAATGCGTTTGGTGAAGAAATCCATGTTGTCGTAGACCCGCTTCATCTGCGGATCAGACAGGGTAAGCGATGTTGCGCTTGCGCCGAGCAGTCTGCCATTTTCCATCAGATCGACCAGTGCGTCCTGAAAAACTTCGCTGAACATGTAGAAAGGAGGCACGTCAGGATGTGCACCCAGCCCCGCCATCACCGCGTTTGCGACATTGCCGACGCCGGATTGCAAAGGCAAAAACTCTTTCGGGATGCGGCCTTGTGCTTTTTCTTCCAAGATAAAAGCGATGATATGATTGGCGATTTTCTGGCTGACCTCATCCGGCTGATCAAACGGCGCGACACCATCGGATTCATCATTCTCCACCACCCCGACAATCTTGGCAGGGTCAACTTGCACGAAGGGTGTGCCGATCTTATCAAGCGGATGATCGATTGGAATCGGCAAACGATAAGGCGGAGCAGGCAGAATCTTGATGTCGTGCATCTCCAACACACGCGGATGGTGGTGTCGGTTGATCTCAACAATAATTTTCTTAGCGTGCTTTAGGAACGACGGCGACGCCCCCACCGATGTGCTGAGAAAGATGCGCCCGTCGGCGTAAACATCCACGGCTTCAACGACTGCGAAATCAATCTGTCCGAAAAAACCGAACTCAACCATCTGCGGGACATGCGACAGGTGCATATCGACGAACTCCGCCTGCTGCTGGTTGATGCGATTGCGAAGCGATTTGCTGGATTGATACGGGGCACGCCAACTGATCGCGTCGGCGCTAGCGAGCGCTTCGTCCAATGCTCCGCCGGTGCTGGCACCGGTGAGAACGCGGATTTTGAAGTTTTCACCTCGTTCGTGCAACGCCCGCGCCTTGGCTGCCAGCGCGCGGGGCGTGGCTTTTGCGGCACCGGCGGGTGTAAATCCGGAAAAGCCGACGGTCGCGCCATTATGAATCATCGCAGCGGCTTCGTCGGCTGTGAGACGGGTGAGCGTATTCTGTGTCATTTCGATCAGTTCCTTCAAACAAATGTATGTGGCATTTTTAGGCGTTCGCGTAGATCGCTTCGGGTGCGTTGATTTCGCCATAGTCCAGCGCATGCTGCTGTCCATGCGAAAGCAAAAGCAATCGCCCGACGGAATCAATTCCGGTAATTTCGCCTTTAATTAGTTCGCCAGCGAAGTGCCACGTTTTATTCTCCCCTACATAAGCCAGATTCGATCGCAATTCCCGCAACATTCCCGGCGACAATCCCTGATCGTCAAACCGGTTCATGAGGATTTCAAACTGCGTGGCAAAGATATCGACGACATCCCGCACCGGTAAGGTGAGCCGCAGCGAGTCATGCAGAGTCGTCGGCGTGTGCCGCAGATCGCCTTGAAGATGCGACAGTGCAAAATCGACGTTGATTCCGACGCCGATGACAAGGGACGAAATGCGATGCCTCGTGAAGGCTGTCTCGCACAAAATGCCAGCGACCTTGCGGTCGTCGAGCAACACGTCGTTCGGCCATTTGATCTGGGTCTGCGGGATGTGACTGCATTGATATTTATCAATGATCCGCCGGATCGTCCGCAATGTAGCAAGCCCCGCCACCAATGGAACTGCGGCGTAATGTTCGACCGGCTTGGTCACCGGCCAGATCACACTCAACCACGCCCCGCCTTTTGGACTCTGCCATGTTCTGCCGTTGCGACCGCGACCGGCGGTCTGAACATCGGCCGTTACCAGCACCGGCAAGGTTATCGCCGACGCCGCAACCAGTCGGGCCGCTTCAGAGTTCGTTGAATCGATCGTGTGGTAGTGTATGTTTTTCATGATAACGGCAATTGTGGCAGCGGTTTTTTTTCCGACACGCTGGCCTGCCTAGCGAGCTTCCACAACCGCCGACGGCTGATGCCGAATGCGATCACACCCAGCCCGACGGAAACAATCGCAATGCCCGCGATGGCGCACCACGCCTCGGATGTCGGCGTTGCGAACGTGGGCGCGAAAACGCGTTTCACGACCACGCCCACCGCCACGAGGACAACACCGGCGATCCAGCATGTACGGGTTGCATTGGGAGAGCCTGGCATCACTTCACCACATGTTGAAAGATAGGTACAAGAGCGACGTATACGCCGCAGAGGATCGCACTGGTGATGACACCCGAGATGCTCGCGCCCAGCGCTTCGGGCAAAACGATCTCGCCCGGTGCATCAGCCTGCACCATTTTTTGCACGACCTTAGCGGTCGTTGGCACGCACGAAACGGCGGCGATACCGATCATCGGGTTGTATTTGCGTCTCTTGATGAAGTAGAGCACGTACCCGCCGCCGATTCCACCGATGCCCGAAAGTACGAGCGCCGTGATGCCAAGGACGAGCAGCTTGAGCACAACCGGATCGAAGATCACGTCGGCACTGCACAGCACGCCGAGCATGAGTCCGAGGAAGAGAGTCGCGCAATAGAGGATAGTGCCTTCAATCAGCTTGACGAACGATGTCAGCTCTGATTCACGCACGGCGACGCCCAGGAAAAGGGATAGGAACAGCGGGGCAGCCATCGGAAATAGCAGGCAGAGCGCGCCGCAAGCGATCACGGCGAAGGCGAGTTTCTCACCGGAACTAATGTCGCGTATTGGTTTCTTGGCGGTCTTGGTGATGCGGATGCTTTTGGGCACCAGCAGCTTCATCATGTACGGATAACCGCCGTACGTGAGTCCGAGGTAGAGGTAGCCGACAACGGTGATCGGCACGAACAGGTGCGGCGCGAGTTTCAACGTGGTGAACATCACCATTGGCCCGTCGGCTCCGCCTATCATCGACACCGACGCCGCCTCGCCGTAGTCCATGCCGAAGATGCAGACCGCGATGGGGAACGTAACGATCGTTCCCAACTCCGCACATAGCGCCAGAAACATGCTCTCGAATGGCCGCGCAAGCACAAAGCCCACGTCGAGCAGCACGCCGATACCCAGGAAGACCAGGCACGCAATCAGGCCGTTGGAGAAGGTGAAGGTGTAAATCGGCTGGAGGAAATCGAGCCCCATGAAGTGCATGAGGTTATCGTTGTCCTTCACTAAAGGTTCAACGAGCATGTTGCCCTTGACCCTTACTGGCTCCACGACTCCATCGACCGACACGATGGCGGCAGGCGCGCGCTCGGATCGCTCGGCGCTGAGCGGATCGAGATACAGCATGCCAGCGTTCACCGCGATCATTCCGAGTCCCATCGGTATCATCAGCAGCGGCTCCAGTGTTCCCTTTTTGCCGAGATAAACCAGCACACCGCCCAGCAGCAGCAGGCTCAATCGCGCGAGCATGCCCAGCGCCGTGGAATCAACGAAAGTGCCGATGCCTTGGAAGATTTGAAAAAACGTGTCCATGCTTACTCCGTCCCGTTTCCGGCGCGTGCTGCCATCACAAAATTCATGCCCTTGATCAGCACGGCGGTCAGGACGGAGATGACGATCGCGATGGCGTAGACGATACCAGCATGCGTGATCACTACGAACATCGATGGACTGGGAACGACAGGCTTAGGTTCCCCCGGCGCCGCTGCAGCCAGTGCGGGTCCGCACCACATGCCAATCGCAATCACTATCGCAATAGTCACCACAAACTCGAATGAATTATTTTTTTGACGAAGCGCGATCATAAGACTCACCTTGTAGCGACCACACTAATCGTGATGTCCGACGTGAGGCCGATTACCCTTATTCAAACTCAACCAGCACTTGGCCGCTCTTCACGGCATCGCCGGCTTTGACGCAGACGGTTTTGACCTTGGCGGCGATGGCAGTGGCGACTTTTGTCTCCATTTTCATTGCTTCCATGATGACGATGATGTCATCTGCCGCCACGTGATCGCCGGGGTTTACCATCACTTGCGTCACCGTGCCGATGATCGGCGCACGCACGACCTTGGCAGCGTCAACCGCATCTGCGCTGGTACCCGACGACACGGGAGGTGGTAATACCGCGGGGCGTGAAGGGGACGGGCTGCTCGTCACCGCCTGAGGCAAAGGCGCGGGCGACGCGGTGGCGGCGCCTTCGGCAAGCACTTCCACTTCAACGTCGTAACTTTTTCCTTCGACTTTAATACGCATTTTCATATTCGTGTTCCTGCTAACGGACTCGGTGAGACATATGGATATCGGCGCGGCCGAACTCGGCCCAACTGGTGGCGTTTTTCCGGCTTGTAAAGGTCAGGCGAGTCACCACCGCCGACCGACCCAGTGCCACAGTGGCAGCTGCCGTAATGATGGCGATGAGCCGCGGGTCGTTGATAGCCAGCTCGTCGGTATGCACGTTTGTAGGCGCCGGCGGCGCGGGGGCGGCGGGCATCGCCGGCGCGATCAAACGGCTGAGTGCCCAAAGGACTGTGAGCAGCACACACAACCCGCCGATAGTGAGGAGCGTCGCCGGGACAAGATCAAGTGCTGCAAGAAGTTCATAATGCATGGTGGTATCTCCGTTCCATAGCCATTACAGCGGGATCAGTCCGTGTTTCTTCGCAGGCCGCAGGTCGCGTTTGTTACGCAGCGACTCGAGGGCGAGCGCGATATAGCGGCGTGTGCCTGAGGGTTCGATGACGTCATCGATCAAGCCTCGCGCCGCGGCGACGAAGGGTGTGGAGAACGTTTCACGGTAAGTGCTGATAAGCTCTGCGCGCTTGGCGACTTTATCGTCTGCAGTGTCGATGTCTTTGCGATACAGCACCTCGACGGCGCCTTCGGCACCCATGACGGCAATCTCCGCACTTGGCCAGGCACAGGCGCGATCCGCGCCGAGGTCTTTGCCGCACATCGCCAAGTATGCCCCGCCGTAGGCTTTTCGGAGAATAATCGTGATCTTCGGGACAGTCGCGGCCGAATAACTAAACAACATTTTCGCGCCGTGACGGATGATCCCGCCGTATTCTTGCTCAACCCCGGGCATAAAACCTGGCACATCCACCAGCGTCACCAGCGGGATGTTAAACGCATTGCAAAAGCGTACAAATCGCGACGATTTATCCGAGGCGTCGATGTCCAGACACCCTGCCTTCACGATTGGTTGATTCGCAAGAATACCCACCGTGCGGCCCATGATTCGCGCCAGGCCGATGATTAGATTCATCGCGTACTCGGCTTGGATCTCAAGCCAATCGCCGTCATCGACGATGCGGCGGATCACTTGCTTCATGTCGAATCCTTCGCGCGGATTCTCCGGCAGGATGTCATTGAGCGAAGCATCGAGCGAAATCTCGCCGGCGGTCGGAAGCAGTGGCGGGTCTTCGGTGTTATTACTGGGTAGAAAGCTGAGTAGCTTTTGGCATATATCCATCGCGTGCTGATCGTTTTCCGCGATGAAATGGACGACGCCGGAGTAGTGCATGTGGGCTTCGGGGCCGCCTAACTCCTCAGCGGTCACACTTTCGCCGGTGACTTGTTTAATCACGCTAGGCCCGGTGATGAACATCTGCGCGTAACGGGTTTGGATGATGAAATCGGTCAGTGCCGGAGAGTACGCCGCCCCACCGGCACACGGACCGCAGATGACGGATATCTGCGGAACAACGCCGGACAACAACGTATTGTGAAAGAAAATCCGCCCGTAGGCTGCCAGTGCGTCGATGCCTTCTTGAATTCGCGCGCCGCCTGAATCGTTGATGAAAACGAAAGGCGAACCGGTTTTCAACGAGTTCTTCATCATTTCGACGATTTTGTCACAATGGACTTCCCCCGCCGCCCCACCGGCGACAGTGAAGTCTTGGCTCGCCAGATGCACAAGGCGTCCGCTGATTGTACCGCAACCGGTGACGACGCCATCAGCGGGCATTTCCTTGTCCGCCATTCCAAAATTGGTGCTGCGGTGTCGCGCAAAACCCAGCATCTCCTGAAAGCTATCTTTATCCAACAACATGTCGACGCGCTCGCGAGCGGTTTGTTTGCCGGCCAAATGCTGTTTCTTGATTCGATCTGCACCGCCGCCGGCGTACAGTGCTTTGCGATGCGCCGCCAGGTCTGCCAACTTTTCTTTCATGGGCACGCCGTGCCCGTTACCGTTTTTCTTATCTGCCATTTTGACTGCTCCAATTGTTGTTTAATGTTTGGGTTCGCACAGTTCGGTCAGCACGCCACACGATGCTTTGGGATGGAGAAAAGCGATGTTGCTTTGATGCGCGCCCACTCGCGGCTTTTCATCAATCAGTTTCACGCCGCCCGCTTTCAGTTCATCGAGTCGTGATTGCAGATCATCGACGGTGTAGGCGACATGATGCAGCCCCTCGCCCTTCTTTTCGATAAAGGCTGCGACGGTGCTAGTCGGATCAGTCGGTTCGAGCAATTCCAGTCGAACATCGCCGACGAGATAGAATGCGACTTTGACCTTCTGCTCTGCGACAATCTCAATACCTTCGAACTTTGCGCCGAGGATTTTTTCATAAAAATCCTTTTGCGCGTCGATCGATTTGACTGCGATTCCGATGTGGTTGATTGATTTGGCTTTAATCATGGTAGTTGCGTTTCGGGGTTCGGGTTAATTGCCGCTTTCGGTGTATTCGCCGAAGACGGTTGCGAGAGTTTGGCTGATTTCGCCGAGGGTGGCGTAGGCTTTTACCGCTTCAAGGATCGGTGGCATCAGATTTCCGGTGCCTTTAGCGGTTTCGACGACTGCTTTTAGTGCTGCGGCGACTTTCGTCTGATCGCGGGTTGCCTTTACGTTTTTCACCTTGTCGATCTGCCTTTGCTGGGTTGCTTCGGGCACTTCAAACAGATCCACTTTGGCTTCATCCTTCGATTGGAACTTGTTGACGCCCACAATCACGCGATCACCGGACTCGATCGATTGGCCAAACCGGTAGGCGGATTCTTCGATCTGCTTTTGGATGAATCCCTGTTCGATCGCAGCGACCACGCCGCCCATATCGTCTATCTTTTTAATGAGTGCCTCGGCCTCGGCTTCGAGATCATCGGTCAGTTTTTCGACGTAATAACTGCCCGCCAGCGGATCGATCGTGCTGGCAGCGCCGGATTCATGAGCGATGATTTGCTGGGTTCGCAAAGCGATCGTGACTGATTCTTCGGTCGGCAACGCCAGTGCTTCATCCTTGCTATTGGTATGCAGCGATTGCGTGCCGCCAAGTACCGCAGAGAGTGCCTGAATCGCAACACGAACCACGTTGTTGTCCGGCTGCTGGGCGGTGAGTGTCACCCCACCGGTCTGCGTGTGGAAACGTAACATCGCGCTTTTGTCAGATGCGCCAAACCGTGTTTTCATGATTTTTGCGTACAACCGTCTGGCAGCCCGGAACTTGGCGACTTCCTCAAACAGATCGCTGTGGGCAGCAAAGAAAAACGCGAGCCGAGGCGCGAAATCGTCGACTTTTAATCCCGCTTTTTGGGCGGTTTCTATGTAACAAATCGCGTCAGCAAGCGTAAACCCGATCTCCTGCGCTGCGGTCGATCCGGCCTCGCGGATGTGATACCCGCTGATCGAAATGGTATTCCAATTCGGCACGTCACTGGTGCAGTATGCGAAAATATCGCTAATCAACCGCAAGGACGGCTTGGGTGGAAAACGGTATGTGCCCCGCGCAATATATTCCTTTAAGATGTCATTTTGAATCGTGCCGTTGAGTTTGTCCGCCGATACCCCCTGTTTTTCACCTACCGCGATATACATCGCCAGCAAAATCGCAGCGGTGCTGTTGATCGTCATCGACGTGCTGACTTTATCCAGCGGAATGCCGTCAAATAGCGTTTCCATATCGACCAGGCTGTCAATCGCGACGCCGACTTTGCCCACTTCGCCGATGCTCATCGTGTCGTCCGAGTCGTAACCAATCTGCGTGGGCAGATCGAATGCAACGGACAACCCGGTTGTACCTTGGGCGAGAAGATATTTGTATCGCTGATTGGATTCTTCAGCGGTTGCAAAACCGGCGTATTGGCGCATCGTCCAGAATCGCCCACGGTACATGGTTGGCTGCACGCCGCGCGTGTAGGGATACTGACCGGGATAACCCAGCTTGGCGGCATAATCGGTGATCGTGCTGGCTTCAGGCGTGTATAGTCTTTCGACGGTCTTGCCTGATGCGGTCACGAACTGTTTTTTTTGCTCTGGAAATCGCGCGACGGTCTTGGCGACCATTCCGGCGTCCCATTTCTGTTTGCCCGTTTCGATCGTTTCAAAGTTGTTATCAATATCTGCCATGATTCATTCTCTTTCTTTCACTTCAGTGCTTCTGACATCAGTTCGGACGCCAGTTGCTCGACGCTCGAGTCACCCGCCAAAATACGGTTGATTCGATTCAGGCTCGATCCATTTGTTCCCAGTGTGCGGATCATTCGCCGGCGGACTTCTTCCAGTAGCGCCTGCCTCACTTCATCCACGACCTGCAATTGTCGTGCACTTGCCCAATCCGCTTGATGCCGGGTTGTCCAGGCTTCCAGTCCATCGATGAGTTGCGAGATGTTTTGATGATTCGTCGCTGAGACGAGAAAAACATTGTCCTGTTCCAGCAACGTGTCCGAACAGTGGCTTTTGAGATCCGCTCTTGCCATCGCGTCGAGTTGCAACGCTGAAAGCAGCGATTGATAGAGCTGGTTCGCGCCTTCGCGATCGGCTTTGTTGACTACAAACAGATCGCCGGCTTCCATCAGCCCGGCCTTGAGCATCTGGATGCTGTCGCCTTGTCCAGGGGCGAGAACGACCATTGTTAGATCAGCGCTCATCGCGACTTCAACTTCACTTTGCCCGACGCCAACTGTTTCAACCAACACCACATCACAGCCGATCAACCCCATCACTCTGGCAACGCCTTTGGCACCCAGCGCTAATCCGCCGAGGTGTCCGCGCGATGCGAGTGATCGGATAAAGACCATTGGGTCGGTGGCGTGCCGCATCATCCGGACACGGTCGCCTAGCAACGCGCCGCCAGTAAAAGGTGATGACGGATCGACGGCAACAATGCCAAGTCGCCGATCCGGGTAGCGCGTGCGGTATTCGTGCGCCAGATGGTCGGTCAATGTGCTTTTGCCTGATCCCGGTGCACCGGTGATGCCCAGCACCAGTCGCGGCTGAGGCCAGTCGTGGCTTCCTCGTAAAAGCTCAGCCAGTCGCTGCGGGGCATCGGTCATCACACTCATCAATTTCGCCGCCGCACGCACGCTGCCGTTGCGGGCTTGATCGATGAAATTGGTGAGATCCGATTGCATGCGTTAAGTAGTCTCGATTAGTTCGCTTATGCGGGCACGCA
>JBBQXB010000010.1:0-71038 GCA_038210015.1 Tepidisphaerales bacterium | reverse complement strand
CTCGTCACCAAAGGCTTCCACATCACCATGCTAAAAGAAGAAGAAGTCAACCTCGAAACCGCGTTCATGCGGCTAACGAAGGGGATTGTGCAGTAAGGACCTTCGCTCACGCAGCCGGGGGGAATCAGCAGTAACCGGCAGGTCAGCGTTCGTCCCGACATGCATGCTCCCCTCGTGGCGTCTTCGCCCACGAGAAAACGGATTGGCCTCAGAGGCACGGCGGCGCAGAGAAATCGGCGTGGTTCGGAATGGGACACAGATCGCACGGATCGCCACGGATGAACACGGATGCAGCGTGGCATGGGCTACCCAGCCCACGTTCGCCTCAGCCGCGGCGGGGACTAGCGGAATAACGTAATGCCGTTCACTGGCCGCGGCCGCGCCGACGACCACTCGAATCACAGTAATCGTCCCGCGGCCGCGGTCCAGTGCGGCGGCGGGTTATCCCGCCTTCGCCTTGGAGAGTCTGAAACCAGCGATCAAAGCAACTGCGCTGACTGCGGCGAGAATGGCAAACGGAACAAGGTCCTTCCAGCCTTCCATGCGCCTGTTAGTCGCGAATGACCACACTGGAATCCATCCCAAGCACAAACCCCCGAGTACAAATAGACCCGTCGGCGTGAAGAACCTCTTCTTGACCCGGCGATTCCGAGCGTAGTCGAGCGTCGATCGTGTAGCCGACTCGGTGTCCATGGGCGGGATAACATCGTATTCTGTAACTCTACCGTGCAGAGAACATCGCCGCACGGGTGCGAAGATTGTTGCAGGAATGGTGGGAGAGTCAAGCAATTCGTCATTGATGGATCGCGGGGGTTTGTAGGGTGGGGCATGATTTTCCACGCGGTTGCTTTATAGCGGGATGAGGTTGCTTTCCCCCGCGTGGCGGTTGCCATCTCCCATCGCGCGGTTGCCTTCTCCCGTCGCGCGGTTGCCTTCTCCCGTCGCGCGGTTGCCTTCTCCCATCGCGCGGTTGCCTTCTTCCATCGCGCGGTTGCCAACTCCCATCGCGCGGTTGCCTTCTCCCATCGCGCGGTTGCCCTCTACCGGGCAATTTTGAGGGGGCGGTTTTTTTAAGGCTGGTTTATCTGGTGATTTCATGCATGAATTTCTGTATTATTTTTTTCTCACCAAGCGGGTGTAATTTTCCCCAGTACGAGGATCGCTTCTCTCGCTACAGGGTTCCGCATTCAGGATAGGGGTTCCGGATTTTGGTTGATTCGGGTTGGAACGCGAGGAATCGCGATTGTATCGTTACGCAGCCTAACCGCCCGCTTGTAACGCACACTGAAACACCATCGCCGAACTGATGAGACGCACCCATACCTGGCCGCACGAACCACGAACCACGAAACCCGAACCACGACGTCATCCTTCACCCTTCACCCTTTATCCTTTCCCAAACTCCCCCGGAACCAACGCCCCGTGCCGTTCGTACGTTATTTATCACGCATTACTTGCGCAAATTACTTGAGTGAATCGACCTATCGAAGGTAGACTGATATTCCGGCTTGTATGAAAGTCGTCAGGTTTGGCATCGGCTGGACTTGTTTGAGCAGATTTGTCGTTCAACATTGGACAGAGCACCTATGGCTAAGAATCAAAAGAAACTCGGCGAAATTCTTATCGACCTAGGCGTCTGTCAGACCAAAGAGGTTGAAAAAGCACTTGTCCACGCCAAGAGCAATAATATGCGGGTTGGCGAGGCGCTGATCGATCTGAAAATCTGCTCGGAAAGCAATGTCTATAAAGCGTTGGCAGCCCAGTTCAACATGGAATATGTGGATTTGGAGAAAAGCGCCATCCCCGCCAACGCGGTGAATCTGATCCCTGATGAGTTGATGCGTAAATACATCGTGATCCCGCTTGGCAATGAAGGCGGGAAGATTCGCATCGCGATTCACGATCCGCTGGACTTTGAAATGCAGGAAATTCTGCGTTTCCGACTTGGCAAGGATATCCGCCCGGTCTTGGCACCCAAAGCCCGGATCAAGCAACTTCTCGACGAATTATTCAACACCAACGCCGCCAACACGATTGATAAGACGGTGGATAAGACGATCGACCGGCTGATGAGTTCGATGGATAAAACCCTCGACAAGTCTTTAGATAAATCGGTGGATCGATCGATCGACAAATCGATTGACGTTGAAGGCATGGGCGAAGACGCGATGAACGACGCCACGCAGGCGCCGATCATCAAGCTGGTGCAATCGTTGATCGCCGAAGCGGTTCGCAATCGGGCCAGCGATATTCACATCGAGCCGATGAAAGACCGCGTGCAGTTGCGGTATCGGATCGACGGCGAATGCGTGATTCGCGATAAAATCCCAGTACGCATGAAAGGTCCGTTGATCAGCCGTCTGAAGATCATGGCCGGGATCGACATCGCCGAAAAACGCCTGCCGCAAGACGGGCGCATCAAGCTGAAGGTGGATAATCAACAGATCGACTTCCGCGTATCATCGTTGCCCGCCGTGCATGGCGAATCAATGGTACTTCGTATCTTGCGGCCTGATTCGGTGCGTATCGGGTTGGAAAAGATGGGATTTGAAGAAGAAGACTTCAAGACCTTCCAAAAAATCATCAAACGCCCCAACGGTATCTTCCTTGTGACCGGACCAACCGGTAGCGGTAAAACGACGACGCTGTACGGTGCATTGAACATACTGAATCGTCCGGATCGCAAGATCATCACGGCTGAGGATCCGGTGGAATATAACTTCCCCGGCATCAATCAATGCCAGATCAAGGAAGGCATCGGATTCACGTTTAAGAGCGTGTTGCGTTCGATGTTGCGTCAGGCGCCGAACATTATTCTGGTCGGTGAAATTCGCGATCTTGAGGTGGCGGAAATCGCGATTCAGGCGGCACTGACGGGCCACTTGGTGTTCAGTACGCTGCACACGAATGACGCCCCCGGTGCGATCACCCGATTGATTGACATGGGTGTGAAGCCGTTCCTGGTCGCATCGGCGATTCAGGCGGTCATGGCGCAGCGGCTGATCCGCGTGCTTTGCCCGAAATGCAAACAGGTCGATCGCGAGCCCGACTTCACTTGGCTGCGCCGCTGCGGGATCAGTGAATCAGATATCAAAGATAAGGTGCTGTATAAACCCCGCGGCTGCGATCACTGCACCGGCACGGGTTTCCGAGGCCGAATGGGTGTGTTTGAATTGATGCAACTCAACAGCGAAATCCGCAATCTGGCGTTTGAACGTGCACCGACGAATAAAATCCGCAAAGCCGCGATCGCCAGCGGCATGAAATCGCTCCTCGAAGACGGCAAACTAAAAGTTCTGGCCGGCATGACCACGGCGGAAGAAATCGTGAAGGTGGCACAGGTTGAGGGGATTGTTACATAGTATTTTGGGTTTTGTGTTTTGATATTTTGGGAGCTTATATGAGCTTCAAACCTGTTGAAGAACTGGACGTTTATCGTTTGGCCGAAGCAATTGCTGACAGGGTTTGGACTATAGTAAGTGGATGGCAACGTCTGTCGCAGGATACGCTTGGCAAACAAGCGATCCGCGCCGCCGATAGCATTGGAGCGAACATCGCAGAAGGTGCGGGACGCGGATCTTGTGCGGATAACCGTCGATTTTTGCGGATCGCGCGGGGTTCGCTGGTTGAATTGAGGTTCTGGCTACGCAGAGCCTATACACGACAGTTGTTGTCTGAAAACGACATTAAACAGATGAAAGTGATTCTGGATGAGTTAGCACCGAAACTAAATGCCTACATTGCATCGTTTACTCGGCGTATTCCAAAATAACAAAATACCAAACACGAAATAACCATGAGCACAATCCAAATCGACCGTCTTCTCGAAACCGTTGTCCGCAGGGGCGCTTCGGACTTGCATCTGGCTGTCGGCAAGCCGCCGACCGTGCGATTGCATGGGTCGTTGCGCGAACTGCAGACCAAGATTCTTGAACCCGAAGATACCGTCGCGATGATGAAAGCCATCACGCCTGAGCGCATCCAGCAGGAATTCGAAGAAACTGGTTCAGGCGACTTCGCGATCGGGTACGGCGACGCGGCGCGATTTCGCGTCGCGATCTTCAAACAGCGCGGTAATACCTCGATGGTGCTCCGCCAAATCCCCAACAAACTGCTCACCTTCCAGCAGATCGGCCTGCCGGCGATGGCAGAGCAGATCTGCAGGCGCCCGCGCGGGTTGTTCCTCGTCACCGGGCCGACCGGATCGGGTAAATCAACCACGCTGGCAGCGATGATCAACTGGATCAATATTGAGTTTGACCGACACATCATCACGATGGAAGACCCGATCGAGTTTTATCACAAACATAAGAAGTCGATCGTTGTCCAACGTGAGGTGGGCGTGGACGTACCGAGCTTCGCTGAGGCGATTCGCCGTGCGTTGCGTCAGGACCCGGACGTGATGCTGGTCGGCGAAATGCGCGATTTGCAGACGATCGGTGCCGCCATCACCGCCGCCGAAACAGGCCACTTGGTTTTCGGTACGCTGCACACCAACGGTGCGGCCTCGACGATCAACCGCATTATCGACGCCTTCCCCGCCGATTCCCAGGAACAGATTCGCGTGCAGCTTGCCAACAATCTGATTGCGGTGTTGTCGCAAACGCTTTGTCCGCGCATCGATCAGGAAGGCCGAGTCGCCGCCTACGAATTTATGTATGTTACGCCTTCGATTCAGAACCTGATTCGCGAAAACAAGGTGTTTCGTATCGATTCAGACATCCAGACGGGTAAAAAATACGGCATGCAGTTGCTGGACGACAATCTGCTGCAACACTTCTTGGCCGGGCGTATTAGTGCTGAGGAAGCGATTGATAAGAGTAAAAATCCTGGTCAGATGGTGGATCGCTTGCAGAAAGCGGGTGTGGACGTGCAGGTGGACGATCCAACACTTGCCGTCGCCGCCGCCGAAGCCGCAGCGGCAGAGGGTGCGGCACCGCGTCCGACGCTTCCTGGACAACCCGCCGGTGCCGCCGACCCCGCAACCGCCGCCGCCAACCGCGCCCGATTGCAGGCGCAAAATGCAAAACGTTGATAATTGTTTAATGTGGCACTGCTATACAAGCCGTGTCTTGTGTGAATCGCTGCGGGCGAAACGACATGCCCGCTTTAGTTTGAATTGAAGCAACCGAGGCCAATATGTCACGAGCCCCTTCCGCCACCCCGTCTCCCAAACCCCCCGCCCCCGCCGCTGCCGATGCAGGACGTGGAGGGAGCATGCCACCGATCGATCAACTTAAAGGCCGACCCCTCGGCCGAGTGTTGACGAAAATGGGCAAGGTCAACCGCGAACAGGTCGTCGAAGCGCTCGACTTCCAAAAGAAAAAAGGCGGCGTGATTGGCCGAATCCTGATCGACCTGGGTTACGTCAGGGAAATGGACGTCAACATCGCACTCGCCGCCCAAAAGGGTTACGAGCTGATTGATTTGTCCGGCTTAAACATCGCCAAGGAAGCGATCGACGCGGTGCCCGCACAGATCGCCTCAACAAACAAAGTGCTGCCCATCGCATACGAACCCTCCAGCAAAAAACTGACGATCGTCATGGCGTCGCACGACAATTTCCGTGCCGTGGATGATCTACAAACGCTGATGGGATATCGCGTTACAGTCAAGATCGGCGACGCCGAACAGATTGAAAAACTGATCGGCAAGCACTACAACACCGCCGCTGAATCACTCGGGGAAGTACTCGGCGAACTCAGCAACGACGAATCACTTGCCGACCTGAAAAATCGTGGCGGCGAATCGATCGATCTCGATACCCTCAAAGACGCCGCCGATTCAAACCCAGTCCGCAAACTCATCAACCTCGTGCTGTTGCAGGCGATCAAAGACAAAGCTTCGGATATTCACTTTGAACCGTTTGAGGACGAGTTCAAAATGCGTTACCGCATCGACGGCATTTTGTATGAAATGATGCCCCCGCCATCGCATATCGCGCCTGCCATCAGCAGCCGTATTAAGGTGATGGCCAACCTCGATATCGCCGAACGCAGAATGCCGCAGGACGGGCGTATCGAATTGTCGGTTAACAATCAGCCGATCGATCTTCGCGTAAGCGTTCTACCCACCATGTTCGGCGAATCGGTCGTTATGCGTGTGCTCGACCGATCGAACGTCTCACTCGATCTGGATAGAGTCGGACTTCGCGACGACGACCTTGCGATGACACGCCAGCTCATCACCAAACCAAACGGAATCGTGATCGTCACCGGGCCGACCGGTTCAGGTAAAACCACCACGCTTTATTCTGCATTACGTGATTTAAACGATCCGAGTACCAAGCTCATCACCGCTGAAGACCCGGTGGAATACGACATCGACGGTATCGTGCAGTGTCAGATCAAACCCGAAATTGAGTTGACCTTCGGGCGCATCCTTCGCGCGATGCTGCGTCAGGACCCGGACGTGATTCTGGTCGGTGAAATTCGCGATAAAGAAACCGCAGAAATCGCGGTGCAGGCGTCGTTGACCGGTCACTTGGTGTTCAGCACGCTGCACACGAATGATGCGCCATCGTCAATCGCGCGTCTGCTCGATCTTGGGATGGAACCGTTCCTCGTCACCGCCACGCTTGAAGGCATCATCGCCCAGCGGCTGGTGCGTCGCATTTGCAGCAACTGTAAAACCGAATACACCCCGGCTGAAGAACAACTGATGGAATTAGCCATCCGTAACGAAGATGTCGTCGGGCAGAAGTTCTTTTTCGGCAAAGGCTGCGATATCTGCAATAACACCGGATACAAAGGCCGCCAAGGCCTTTTCGAGATCATGACGCTTGACGACGAGATGCGTGACATGATTATTCACCACGCCAGCACACAGGTTCTTCGCGCCGAAGCCAAAAAACGCGGCATGCGCACCCTCCGCGAATCCGGCCTGCTCGCGATCTACGACGGTGTGACGACCATCGAAGAAGTGGTGCGCGAGACGATCGTGGATGAATGATTTTTTTTCACCTCAACACATTTAGGACGCGGCAGTGAAATCATCGAAAGTGCCGTCACAAAACAGCTTTCTTCGTGCCGCGGAGCGCCGATTGCTTGCCGCTCGATGGTTACTTCGCGATGACGCTCAAGGACAGTTCGGAGCAGAAGCAGTGTACTTGGCGGGATACGCTGTCGAGTGCTCGCTTAAAGCACTTTTGCTTGCGCGTACACCTGCATCCAAACGCACAGCGATCACGTCAGAAATAACAAGAGGCGCGCGATGGCACAATTACGAGCGGCTTAAGGAAAAGCTAAAGGAAGCAGGATGGTCCCCGCCGCCCACGTTGGCTTGGGATTTCCGTCATATCGTGTCGTGGAGCACGGATTTGCGATACAGTTCAAACCGAATACCGCAGTCCGATGCCTTGAAATTTGTCGAATCGGCACACAGGATTTTTAAGGTCGTCGCAAGTACAATCAAGTAAGGAGTTCACTTATGCCCAACCTATTGAAAAATGTTCATTTGCCGCTGCACGGCCCTGACAAGCAAGTGCTCACCGTTTTGGGCAAAGCATTCAGCAACGCAAAGGTCGAAGCCTACCGTTACAATTCGGCCAGTCTGCGTGTCCGTGTTGTGTCAGAACAATTTATCGGAAAGTCCCGCGTCGAACGCGAGGCGATTGTTCAGCCATTGATCGAAAAATTGCCGGATGAAATCCAAACAGATATTGTCATGCTTCTGCTGCTCACCCCCGACGAACATGCTCGCCGTACCGAGCGACTCGATCTGCTTGATATCGAGTTCGACGATCCGTCACGTTCCAATCTGTGACTGTAAGATCGATATTTTCCATCCTGCGCACCAGTCTGTTATGCGCGTTGACATCGCGCCCTTCGCGGTAAATGTATTTTGCTGGAAAAACTCACAACTGGCTTTCCAACCGGATCATCCCCTATAATATCTAAGCCATGTACGATCCCCATACGCTGCCTGACAATATCCTGACGACCAACCTGAAACGGGTTGTGAATTTCGCACGCCGGTCTTCGCTTTGGCCGATGCCGTTTGCGACGGCGTGTTGCGGAATCGAACTGATGGCGACCGCGTCGTCGCGCTATGATCTCAGCCGATTCGGTGCCGAAGCGATGCGGTTCAGCCCTCGTCAATCCGATCTGATGATCGTTGCTGGACGTGTGACGATCAAAATGCTGCCCGTGCTTCAGCATATTTATCAGCAAATGACCGAACCCAAGTGGGTCATCAGCATGGGCGCCTGCGCCAGCACCGGTGGAGTTTTTGACGCCTACGCGACCGTGCAAGGAATCGATCAATTTATGCCGGTCGATGTCTATGTGCCGGGTTGTCCGCCTCGACCCGAGACGCTGATCGAAGGCATCATGGCGATTCAACGGATCATTGATGAAGAGGGTTTGCCGCCCGCCGGGCGGCGGCGTCCGCTGCAACTTGCGATCGAACCGTCTTACGTCCCCAAACCACAACCCGTGCCGATCTCGATTGGCGGCAAACCGATCACTGCGTAATTCTCAACGCAGATTGAGCCATTCATTTGCAAATGCGTATTTTTACGCAGTCTTCATATTATTGGTTGGCATCGAAGCGCCATCCGCTTTACACTAATCCGCGGACTAACTTTGTCGCTCATATCGGGAGGGCACATGAAGTGCTTGATCACATTCTGTCTGCTGACAATCGGCCTATCAGCTGTGCAGGCGCAGGTTCAAATCAACAAGCCTAAAGAAGCGGATCGTCAGGCACCGCCTGTCGCGCCAGCACTTACGCGATCCGAAGTGGCGGGTTTACCAACAGGCCAAGGCGTGCCTGGCGCGAATTTGTCCGCTCCGACGTGGATGAAGCAAGGTCTTCGCATCAGCTATCGCACGAACGTCGCAACGCAAAGCACGCGGCCGAATAATGAAGGCGGCGGCGCGGGTGCGGGGATCATCACGGTGGATATCGTTGCCGTCGCTCAAGGCCGCGTCGCATACGACACGCGATTTTTTGTCGGAGGAGATGCGAATAATCCTGCCGTCAACAGCACCGCCTACGGTACGGTCGCGCCGGTCGGTGCAACTGGTGTCTACTGGTTGCACCCTCAGACGCTCCAGCAAATCATCAAGAATCCGCCTGCGGGTCAAAAAATCAGTGGTGGACTTGTCGAAATCAATGGAAAGCAAGTCAACGCCGTCCGCGTCCAGCAAGGCGAAGCGGCGAAAGATGGTCAGGAAACAACAATATATTACGATCCCCAATCGGGCATCGCGTTGCAAATTTTGACCAAATCAGTCGGCAGCGGCATGACGCAAACATCCTACACAATCCTCGCCGACACCCGCGAGCGCACGCTTCCTTGGAAAATGGGGCGCCCGCCATCTTGGTTGTCAAAATACAAGCGATACACCTACACGGGTGGAATTTCGATGCAGATGCAAGGCGCCCCGCAAATGCCCGCCACCCCACTAACCGCAGTCGCCGAGGTCATCGAAGTTGGGGCGAACTATCTGGCTATGAAGCAAACCGTACAGGTGGGCAATCTCATGGGCGGGGGCAATCAGCAGCCCATCGTTGTACCTTGTGTAGTACATGGCGCGGGCCAACTGGGATCGTGTTATCTGCCGCCCATGGAATTGAAACAGCTTCGTCAGGGGCAGGTGTTGGACGAGGATAAAGTGTTGAATTCCAAGATCAGCGTGATCGGCGTCGGGCAGACGCAGTACGGGCGTAATGTTGTGACGATTGCTGAAGATTCTCCGGGGTTTGCGTCGTATTACGATTACGAACTCGAAACCGGCATGTTACTCGCATCTGCGTATCAAAATAAAACGCTGAACCAAACCATCCAGGTCATTCTGACAGGCCTCCAATAATTTTTCCGAGGGCATTTCCATGCGAACTCATCTCTACGCGCTCTGCGCGATTTTGTGTCTGTCATGCGTCACTTACGCGGCAGATTATTCAGGCAAATACGCCAATCCGCAGATCACGCTTGAGATCGCGAAAAACGCCGACGCCTATACCGGCACGATGACGATCGCGGGTAAAGCCTATCCCATCGTTGCGACCGAAAATGCCGGAAAACTGACCGGCCAGTTCGATGTTGGCGGCAAGAAATTCGATTTCTCTGCGGTATTGGATGGCGCGAATCTCAAGCTCATCTCAGGCGGTCGTGAACATCTGCTGATGAACGCCGCTGCGCCAGTGCCCGCGAATCCGCTGGAAGGTTTGCCCGAAAATCCGAATCCCAACCCACAGCCGAACCCAAACCCACAACCCAATCCCCAGCCACAACCACAACCAAAACCGCCAGCACCTGCACCTGCGAAAGAATTGTCGGTTGCTGAAGTGGCAGCGAAATTGCGTGCCATCCCCAAGGGCAAAGATAACGCCAACCGCGATTGGACCATTCTCGTCTATCTCAATGCCGATAACGATTTGGAAAAGTTCGGTATTCAGGATCTGAACGAAATGGAGAAGGGTTTGAGCAACCCGAATCTCGACATTCTTGTGCTGATTGACCGCTGCGAAGGATTTGATGATTCCGAGGGCGACTGGCAGGGCGCGAGGTTGTACCGCGTCGTGCCCGACGACAACATGAATAAAATCGCTTCCGAGATGCTGCTTGATCTCGGCGAAATCAACATGGGCGATCAGGAGATTCTCTCGGCGTTTACCGAAGGAAGTCTCAAAGCCTATCCCGCCCGTCAAACCGCGTTGGTGATGTGGAATCACGGCGGCGGATGGGCGAGCATGTCCAACGATTTCAAAGCCCCCGGCTACGACAAAGGCGACGACGTTAAATTGCCCGAATTACGCGGCGCCCTGGAAAAAGCCCTGCCCGCAGCGGGCGTTAAAAAATTGTCGATCATCGGTTTTGATATGTGCCTGATGGCGCAGTTGGAAGTCGCGACCGAACTCGCTGATGTCGCTGAGGTGATGGTCGCTTCGCAGGCGGTCGAACCGGGGTATGGCTGGCCTTACGATGTGGTCATTCCCGCGTTCGGCAAAGGCACGTCCGGCGCCCGCCGCGTCGCAACCGATATCGTGACTTCATTCAACGATTTTTATAAAACTGTCAAAAAGGAAAAAGTCACCACGCTGTCCGCGATGGATTTGTCGATGTGCGGCGAATTCAATTCCAAGCTCAATGCTGTATTGGACAAATACCAACCCTCAATGGAGCAGACCTGGCCGTCGTTGGCGCGATCAATCTTCTACGGCGAACAGTATTGCGACCGCACCGATTACAAAAATGGTCCGCAAGCACTCGCAACCTTCGATGTGCTGGATGTCGTCAAACGACTTAAATATGCGGTCAAAGACTTCCCCGGCGAAAACGAATATCGCGATTTCATGTCGGTCGCCGACCGATTCATCCTCATCAGTGCTAACAGCGACCGTCACCGACTCAGCAACGGGATTGCGGTCTACGCGCCAGTCAACGCAGCGTTGGTCAATCCTGAATATACCCAGCTGAAATTCGCCCAAGCATCGAAATGGCCTGCGGTGATGAACACCATGCACACGCAGCAGAAAAAAGACACCCAGCCGCCGGTGTTTTCTGACATCCGGCTCACCGATACCCAAGACAACCCCATCACCTCCGTCAAACCGCTTGGTGGCGCACGCTATCAACTCAGTGTCACCGGCAAAAATATTATCTACACCCACGCATGGGTCGGCCGGCGTGTGCCAGGCGTCGAAGGACTTGTACTGGACAACAAAAGCTTTGTGATGGATGCAGAATGGATTCTGCGTTACGCCGAGCTCAAAAACATGGCCCACGAAATCGATCTGGTGATGCCCAAATACACCGATGGCGTGAGTCATCTGAAGGATGATCTGCAAGGACTCGGCCTCGATCTATTCAACGGCGAAGAAACCGCAACCTGCACCATCGACGGATCGGACCTCGGCAACTCCGATATGTGGCGAATCCGTGCATTGATCGAACACCCCCAGCTCGGTGAAAAACCCGTCATGGCGGTGATCATGTTCAACAGCTCATTCTTTGAAGCCGTACAAATTGTCGCGATGATGCCCCAGCCCGATGGCACGACACGTCCCCGCGCGATCGAACCGACTGAAGATTTGAAAGTCTCACCGATCCATGAGGTCGTCACCGACACCGGCGAAATCAAACTCCACACCTTCAAAACGATCAAGTGGAATAAGGGTCTGACATTCACGCTTAAAATGCTCGAACCGCGTGAGTATGAAGCAATCCTGATCGCTGAAACCATGAGCGGAGTCAGCGCGCAAACCCGCGCGAAGTTCAAGGTCGAAGCCGATCCAGAACTTGAAAAAGCCACTCAAACATGGCAATTGTTCCGTCCCGACATGTTGGTTGGCACATGGGAGGCTGGCGTCCGCATGCCAGATGGGGTCAAACCCTTCTGGAAACTGAAAATCGAAGCCACGCAACACCCCGATCTTTATAAAGCCAAAATCGACGTGCTGACCGATGGCACGAAACTAAATATGATCATTCAACTTGACCGTCATGGGCTGACACACCTGCGGATGGTTGAGATCAAAGACGACGGCTCGTTTGGCGGCGCGGTCTTAGGCCCGGCGCTATTCGACATGACCAAGGAAGGCAATCCGCTTTTGCTAGTGAAGATGGTCAACTTATCGGGCATCAACACGTTCTGGAAACGAGAAGAGACCACCACCCTTGAAGGCGGACCCGCTGGACCCGTAAATGAGGAGCACCTCAAACCGGTCGAAGTGCCCGATCCCAAACCCGTGCAAATTCCGCAGATGCAGCAGCAACCGCAACAGAATCAAAACTGGGGTTGGTAGGCTGGATTTGCTGCAACCGTCCGATAAAAAACATCCTCGCTGACTACAAGCGATGATTTGCATCGTTTTCGCGCGACCATACCGGTCAAATTGCGCCCAATTGCCTACCCAGTATGAAGTTACGATTGGGTGAACGTCCGTTTCTGTCTCAACTCAATCAGATATTCGACCGATACCCCTTTCAGTGAAACATCGCGCAATTTGGGCGCTTTGGGTTGATTGTAAGGCGCAGACAGGTATTTATGTCGCAAGCATTTATGAGTTTAACCGCAAGCAACACACCTGTTTCATCCGCCGATAATCAAACCGAGCGGGTCTATCAGGAAACCGTCATCCGCCCGAAAAAGGGCTGGATCGGCATTGATTGGCATGAACTGGTCAGCCACCGCGAATTACTGCTGTTTTTGATCTGGCGCGACGTCAAGGTCAAATACAAACAGGCGATGTTCGGTGCCGCCTGGGCGATCGTCGTTCCTTTGGTCAGCGTGGTGATCTATACCGTCATCGGTAAATTCGCCGGGTTCGCGAATCGAACCGTCGGAACCACCCCCTACCCGATTTATATCTATAGCGGCCTGCTCCCGTGGCTTTTCCTGCAAACCGCAATCAATGGCGGCGGGTTGTCGCTGGTCAACAACCAATCGCTGCTCAGTAAAATCTATATGCCCCGCCTGTTCATCCCCACCGCGATGATCGGCTCGGCGGTGGTCGATTTCCTGATGTCCAGCGCGGTCTTCGCGCTGATGATCGTCTATTACATCTTTAGCACCCACGGCGCGTTTATGCCGAGTTGGCAGATCATTTTTGTGATTCCGCTGTTTGTTTTGATGATGGTCGCGGCGTTGGGGACTGCCTATTTGCTGTCTGCGATGACGATCATGTTCCGCGATCTGCGATTCATCATCCCGTTTATCACACAACTTGGCATCTGGCTGACCGCCGTTGTCTATCCGCAAACGATTTTCATCTTCAAACATTCGGACGGAACCGTCTCCGACTACCGCAACTGGCTGGCGCTGAACCCCCTGGCGGGCATCGTGCAGGGCTTCCGCTCGGCGATCCTTGGTGAACCGTGGCAGCTCCTCCAACTCGGCAGCTCAATCGTCCTGTGCAGCCTGTTATTTGTCGTCGGATTATTCTACTTCAAGCGAGTCGAAAGACGTTTCGCGGATATCGCCTAAGGCGTGGTTCGTGTCTCGTGATTCGTGATTCGTGATCCAAAACCACGAGCCACTAACCACGAATCACGAACCACGATTTTTTAATGACTACCCCAGCCATCAGCGTCGAAAACATCTCCAAAGCCTACCGCATTGGTCTGGCGGCCAAGGGCGATTCGTTTGGATCAACGCTCAAAAACCTCGCGCGGAATCCGCTACGCGTTGCGCGCAAGTTTAACGAGGACTATTCCTCTGGCGACGACGTTTTCTGGGCACTCAACGACGTTTCATTCAACGTCGAGCGCGGCGAAGTCGTCGGATTGATCGGACGCAACGGTGCAGGCAAATCCACATTGCTTAAAGTGCTGTCCCGCATCGTCGAACCCACTTCCGGGCGCGCCGTGATGCGCGGCCGCGTCAGCTCGCTGCTCGAAGTCGGTACCGGTTTCCATCCCGAACTCACCGGCAGAGAAAATATCTTCCTAAACGGCGCGATCCTCGGCATGCGGCGCGGCGAAATCAAACAAAAATTCGATCAGATCGTCGAATTCTCCGAAGTCGGAAAGTTTCTCGATACTCCCGTCAAACGCTATTCCTCAGGCATGTATGTGCGCCTCGCGTTCAGTGTCGCAGCGCATCTGGATCCGGAAATCATGATCGTTGATGAAGTGCTGGCGGTCGGAGATCAGGCGTTCCAGCAAAAATGTCTTGGCAAGATGAACGACGTGATGCGTCAAGGCCGAACCATTCTATTCGTCAGCCACTCGATGGACGCAATCGCGTCACTGTGTACGACCGTCGTTCACGTTAAAAAAGGCCGCGCCGGAGCGAAAGTATCGGTCGAAGAAGGCATCCGCGCCTACCTCGACGAGGCCGCCGCCGGCGACAATCTGCCGCTTTCACAAAAGCCGCGATCAAACAAAATCGAAGGCCACGCGCCGATCTTCCACGACATCACCATCCATTCCGAAACTGGTCCCAGCGTGATGATCCCGGTCGGCACGAAAGTCGGATTTGATGTCACGATGAAAAATTTCGCCGACGTCCCCGGTAACCTGACACTCGGCATCGGACTAAATAACTCCCGCGGGCAACGGGTGGCGCTGTTCCATACCGAATATCACAAAGGCATGACTTTCCGTGGCGCGGATGAAATGACGATCCACTGCGAAGTCCCCGCCCTTCCGCTTGCGCCGTCGAGCTACACGATCGATCTTGTGCTGGCCGACGGTTACAACATGCTGGAAAAAGTCGATCGCGCCGCCCAGATCGAAGTCGTTTTCAATGACGTGTTGGGAACGGGCAAACTTCCCACCGGCAAACAAAGCGTCGTCATCTTGCCTTGTTCGTGGAGTAATTAAGGTGGGGCTTGGAGCTTAGGCCTTGGTGATTAGGGAAAGGCAACATTTCTCACCCACCAATCCCCAAGCCCTATGCCCCCAAGCCCCATGCAATCAGTCTCAATCATCATCCCCACCCATAACCGCGGCGATCTGCTCATGCAGACCGTCGCTTCAGTTCGTGCGCAAACGATGGGCGATTTTGAAGCAATGATCGTCGATGACCACTCCACCGACGATACGCAGACGCAACTCGCGCCGATCCTCAACGACGACCCCCGCTTTCGCTTAATAAATGTCCCCGACAAACGCTCTGGCGCGCAGGCAGCCCGCAATATCGGCATCGAACAATCCACCGGCGACTACATCATCCTGCTCGATTCAGATGACCTGCTCGCACCACACTGTCTTGAGCAACGCATCGCATTCATGCGGGATCATCCGCAACTCGACTTTGCGGTTACGCCTTGCGAGTGTTTTTTGTCCGCACCCGGCGATCTGAAATTGTTGTGGAATATCGAAACTAAAACGCGTGATCTGGATCGATTTCTCGCAGTCGATGTGCCGTGGCAGACGACCTCGCCGATCTGGCGACGCGCCGCGATTGAAAAGTTACTTCCCTGGCCGGAAGACGTGCCGGTAGCGCAGGATTGGGATTTCCACATCCGCGCGCTGCTGGCTGGACTAAACTACGCACGTTTTGGCACGACCGATCACTACTGGCGTCGCCCTGCGGCCGATCGCGAATCAATCGGTAAAAACGCGACCAACCCTAAACTGCTCCGCGCGCGCGTCGGCGTTAATGTGCGGGTCGTCAAACTGCTGACAAACGCGCATCAACTCACCGAACCCAACCGTTTGGCGATGGCAGGCTTGTTCTGGCAATCGGCAGAGCGCATTGCCAAGCGTGTTTCGCGAAAAGAAGCCCGCGATGTGTGGCATCGAGCGTATGATCTGGGATTGATTAATATTAAGCAGATGAAGCAAGGCACCCGTTATCTGGCGCTGTCGCGTTTTGGTTTTTTGCAAAACCCCTTGCGCCATCGTCTGACCAAAGCCTGGCCGAAACCGTTTTTTGTCAGCAAGTCGACGACGTATCTTAATTCGCCTGTTACTCCTCACACGGAGGCAGCATGAACACCCCATCGATCTCTGTCGTGATGAGCGCTTACAACGCCCAGCGATATCTGCGCGAATCGGTCGATTCGATCCTGTCGCAAACCTTCGCTGATTTTGAGTTCATTATTATTGACGATGGCAGTAAGGATCAAACGCTGTCGATCCTGCGCGAGTACGAAAAACAGGACAAACGGATTCGCATTATCTCACGTCCTAACAAGGGTTTGACGTTGTCGCTCAACGAAGGACTCGCCGCCGCCAAGGCGCCGTTGATCGCGAGAATGGATGCGGATGATGTGTCGCTTCCCGATCGGTTTGAAAAACAGATCGCCTATCTCAATCAGCATCCCGAAGTGGTGCTACTTGGCGCAAGTGTTGAATTGATTGATCCTTACGGCGTTCACATCGGCGACCAGCCCTACCCGACCGATCATGAGACGCTGCTTCGACGGTTGCTGAAAGGCGAAGGCGGCTGCATCCCGCATCCGGTCACGATGTATCGCGCAGACGCCGTTACAAAAATCGGCGGATATCGATCTGAGTACAACAATATCGAAGACTTGGATTTGTTCCTGCGCCTCGCGACGATTGGCCGGGTCGCAAATTTGCCACAGCAGTTATTAAAATACCGTCGCGATACCGGCAGCATCTCTCATACCAAACGCGAGAATCAATTTCGGCTGAAAAAGCAGGTGTTGATCGAGGCGCATCAGTTGCACAAATTGCCCGTGCCCGATTTCGATTTTTCAACCGCTTGGCGACCCAAACCAGCGCACGAACAGATTCGCATCTGGGGCTGGCGGGCGCTCAAACTCCGCCGCGTCGATGCCGCACGCGGACACGCGAAGGAACTGCTGCGGCTCAAACCCTTCTCGTTGGCGGCTTGGAAACTCTGGTACTGCGCCAGGAGAGGACACTGACCCATGCGTCGCGGAGTCGTTTCCATCATCATCCCCACTTACAACCGCGGGCCGTTGCTCGACGAAACGCTGGCGTCAATCGTCGCGCAGACCTATCCGCATTGGGAGGCGATTGTCATTGAAGATGGATCGACCGACGACACCGCCATGCGGATGCAACGCTGGCTGACCGATACCCGCATCCAATACATCCCGCGCGACCCCGCAACCCCCGGCGGCGGGTGTGCGGCTCGCAATCAAGGCATCGCAATCGCACGCGGGGAATGGATTATTTTCCTCGACGCCGACGACATCCTGTCACCGCAGTGCCTGCAACAACGCACCGATATTCTTCGTCAACGTCCCGAACTCGATTTTCTCGTCACCAATGGGTTTGTCTTCAAACAATCGCCCGGCGATACGCCATTGCTTTGGAACGCCGACACCAACGAACCCGATATCGACCGCTACCTGCGAAAAGACATTCCCTGGCAAACCACCGGCGCGACCCTTACTCAAAATGCGATCAAAAAAATCGGCGCCTGGGACGAACTAGCACGTAGCGGTCAGGATTGGGATTACTACCTCCGCGCGATCATCAACGGCTGTAACTATGCCCGCGCCGGTGCGCCGGATTTTTACTGGCGTGCGCCGGACGAATCGCGCGACTCGATTGGCGGACAATCGCGATCGGCGGAGCATCTTAAACACCGTAAGGTGATGATCGAGCGCATCCATAATTTGCTGCGCGATCGAAAGATGCTGACACTGCGGCGCAAAACGTTGCTCGTTGGGCAACTCACGCTGGTCGCCAAGCAACTCGTCCACGCCGGTGATCGGACCGCTGCGATGGAGACGTGGCAAACCGCCAAGCGGCTTGGATTGGTGACGAACAAACAATATCTTGAATATCGCCTGTATCTGCGCTTTCGGCATCGGCTGGGAGATCGCCTAAAACCCCGCCTCGACCAATGGCCGTCCGGGTCGTTCATCACGATGTCCGGCACGCACACGCGCACGCCGGTCGATCGTGATGATAAACCCGAAGTCTCCGTCGTGATGGCGGTGTATAACGGCAAGGATTACCTACGCCGATCCATCGACACGATTCTCGCCCAATCGTTCGGCGATTTTGAGTTCATCATCATCGACGACGGATCGACCGACGGCGCAACTGACATCCTACGTGAATACGCAGCCGGCGATCCGCGCATCAAGCTTGTAATTCGCCCCAATAAGGGTTTGACCGCTTCGTTGAATGAAGGACTGCATTTAGCATGCGGCACTTACATCGCCCGCTTCGACGGTGACGATCTGGCCGACCCGCAACGACTTTATAAACAGGTGATGTTCATGCGCCAGCATCCGCAGGTTGTGCTGCTCGGCGGAGCGCATGAGTTCATCGATCAGCACGATCGCCTGCTGACGATTCTCCGGCCACCCACCGACAACGCCAACCTGCAGGAACAATGCCTCGACGGAACAACCCCGATCTGTCATCCGCTGGCGATGTATCGCCGCGATGCGGCACTGAAAATCGGCGGGTATGACGAATCGTATCTGGTCGCCCAAGACCTCGATTTCTGGCTGCGGCTTGGCGAAGTCGGTGAGTTGGCGTGTCTGCCCGATGTGATCCTGAAATATCGCCTGCATGATAAAAGCGTCAGCGAAAAGAAACAGGCGATGCAGGTTGCGAATATGAAGCGCGCTTGCGAAACCGCCTGGGTACGCCGTGGTATCACCGATCGACAGTTCAAGGGCGCCGCCGGCTGGCGAGCGCAGGACGATGCCGATACCAAATTGCGTCAGACCCTTAAATTCGGCTGGTGGGCTTGGAATAGCGGCCAACGCGCTACCGCGCGCTCCTATGGCTGGGCAGCGGTCAAATCCGCACCGACGAAATTGGCCGCGTGGAAATTGTTGTTGATTCCAATGCTCAAAGCCGCGCCAAAACCCGCAGGCGGTGCGTCATGAACACACCGCTGATCAGCATCATCATCCCGATGCGAAATGGCGATCCGTTTATCGCATCGACCTTGCGTTCGATTCTCGCCCAGCACGATGTTGCTCTTGAAATTATCGTCATCAATGACGGATCGACCGACCAATCGCCAGAAACCGTTCGCAAGATCGGAGATGCCCGTGTTCGCATGATCGACGGACCTCGCAACGGCATCAGTGCCGCCTTCAACGCAGGCCTGGCAGCGGCCAAGGGTGAATATTTGGCGCGGTGCGATGCGGATGATCTCTACCCAGCAGGCCGATTGTCGTGGCAATCAAACTTCTTGCAATATCATGCCGATTTCGGTGCGATCAGTGGCGCTTATACGATGATCGATCCGCGCGATCGCGCGATCCGCGATTGTATTCACCCCGATGCGCCGCTGGATGTCACCGACGAGCTGCTCAACGCATCTGGCCGCTCGCATATGTGTGCCTATTTGTTTCGCACCGAGCTTTTGCGAACGATCGGTGGTTGTCGCGAGTGGTTTGCGACCAGCGAAGACGCCGATCTACAATTCAGACTCGCGGACATCACCCGCATCGGTTATCAGCCGACGATTGCGTATCTATATCGGCTGCACGATTCGTCGATCACGCATTCGCAGGCGGATGCCAAACGAAAGTTCTTTGAACAGTGTGCCGCGACTTTTCTCAAACAACGTCGATCCGGCCAGCCCGATGATTTGCAGGCCGGTCGCGCGCCGACGCCGGTTGAAGGCACGACCATCGTGCGAAAGACTAGGCATCAGGTGGCGTCTATTCTGATCGGTGACGCCTGGCGGGCGCATCGCGCCGGGCAAAAGCGTAAATCGCTTTCCCTCGGCTGGCGCGCCGCGATGCGCGATCCGCTGGCTGCTAAATCATGGATCGGATTGGCAAAACTGGCGCTAAAGCCTGCGGGTGAAGGGAAATCGGCATGAAAATCAGCTTCGTTTTACCCGAAGTCAGCAACACCGGCGGCGTCCGCGCGATCGCGGTATACGCCGAATTGTTGGCAGCGCGCGGGCACGAGGTCTTGGTTCTCTCCCAGCCGCGCCGGACGATCCCTTTGAAGCGGAAAATCAAATCCCTGCTCGGTGGCCGAGGCTGGCCTAAAGCGAAGATGGCGACCAAATCACATATCGAAAACGCCAAAGGCATCACGCATCGCGTATTGGATAAACGTCGTCCGGTTGTTGCGGATGATCTGCCCGATGCCGATATCGTGATCGCCACTTGGTGGGAAACCGCTGAGTGGGTGCACGCCTTGCCGTCATCCAAAGGCGCGAAATTGCACTTTGTTCAGCATCACGAGACTGTTTTTGACGGCCAACCCGTGGAACGCGTGCGGGCTGCGTTGCATTTGCCGCTGCCCAAGATCGCCTGTGCTCGTTGGATCGCCGATACCCTCCGCGATGAGTACGGCCAGCCCGGAACGGTCGTCATCCCTTACGGACTCGATCACACCACATTCAACACCCCGCCACGTGATAAACAGTCCATCCCAACCGTTTGCATGATGTATTCGACCACGCACTTCAAAGGCTGCGATCTGACGCTGCAGGCGGTTCGTCTGGCGCGAAAGGAAATCCCCCAACTAAAATTGATCGCGTTCGGGCATTACGATCCAGCGTCGCACATGCCAGTGCCCGAAAACACGCAATTTGAAAAGCAACCCAAGCAGAAGCGGATCCCTGAAATCTACGCCTCCGCCGATGCGCTATTGTTCGGATCCCGCTGCGAGGGATATGGTATGCCGATCCAAGAGGCGATGGCGTGTCGCACGCCGGTGATCGGAACGCCAACTGGCGCCGCCCCCGAGACGGTTGTCGATGGCGGTGGAATCATGGTGAAGATGCAAGACCCTGAAGATATGGCCGCCGCGATCGTGCGCATTGCGCGGATGTCGAATGACGAATGGAAAGCAATGAGCGAGCTTGCCTACACCACCGCACAACAGTTTGACTGGAACCGCTCTGCCGATCGTTTTGAATCAGAATTAAACCGCGTCGTGACCCAATCCAAACGCTAGGTCGCATGAGAAAATAGGACACACGAATGCTCGGCACCTTACTGCTCAGTTCAATCCTGATCGCGACCATCTATGTGATGGTGCAATGGGGCATCGCGCGGACATTCGTTTATGTCTTCGTACCCTCGATTCTGTTTTTCTCACTCACCCCGCCGGTGAGACTCCCAGGTCTGCCCAATCTCGTTGCGGAAACCGCGATCGGTTACGGGGTGATCATCGGCTTTATGCTCGCCTTCAACGCACGCTGGAAGGAAGTGGCAAATCTACGCTTCAACGTGCTGGATATCTTCATTCTGCTGATGATGATCCCGCCAACGATCAGCGTCTTTCTCAACGATTCACTTTGGGACGCGATCAGTAAATCCGGCAGCCTGTTTTTTAGATGGGTGTTGCCTTATTTCATGGGGCGAATCGCGTTCATGGACTATATCTCTCGCAAGCAGCTTGTCAGCGTGCTTTGCTACTGCACCATCGCGCTGGGGTGTCTGGCTGCGGTGGAAGCGCGACTTAAACCTTACATGGTCACGCGTGCGATGCAGCAGGTAAAACTCGCACGTACCGCAAACGTGCAGGTCTTTTATCGATTCGGTCTGATGCGCGCCCAAACATCGCTCGGACACCCGATCGACCTCGGTAATATGGGCGTAATTCTCGGCGGGATGATCATTATGCTCACCCCGATCGTCGGGCGAAAATGGAATGACGGTCTACCCATGCTAGGCATCTTCGGCGCTGGCGCAATGGTGATCGGCGCAGTTAGTTTTACGGGTGTGGTCGCGACGCTTGCGGCGTTCATGCTGATCGTCGCATTTACAAGACCTTCACTCGGCGCAAAGTTGGTCATCCCCGCAGTTGTCACGCTGATCATCATGGTTGCGCTGCTGATGAACAACATGCTCAACAAGGAAATCCCCGAGCAACGCCCCACCGATGCGCTGGAGGCGTCAATCTGGATCAGAGTCAAAATCGTGCAGGAGGGCTGGGAAAAAGCGATGAATGCCGGCCTGTTTGGTGAAGGGCAATATCTCACCACGCAGGGCATCGGGACGGGAAGTATCGATAACGCCTATATCCTCTTTGTGATGCAGTACGGGTGGTTTTACCTCGCGATGTGGTTAATGCTGTCGCTGCTGATTGCATGGTACGGTGCAAAGACACTTGCGCTGGCAAAAACGCCCAGCGAACGCATTCCGATCGCAGCCGCATGTGCGGCGCTAATCGCGGTGATGCTGGCGATGTACACGGTCTTTTTCGGATTCGTGTACGGATTGTTCTTTCTGGTCCTTGTCGGATTTTTATCCTCGATGTGGCAGATTTTTCAATACCGTCCGGCGATGCAGGTGATGCCTTATTATCCACCTGAACAACACCCAATCGGTTACGCACAACCCACAACGCGCGGAGGCGTTCGATGAGGCGCGATGAGTCGCCTACATCCAATGCCGCACTTGCTTCGAAATCCCATTGGGTCGGATTAAGTTTGGTCGTTGGCCTCGCGATCATTTTGCGTCTGGCGATGTTTGTTCACGTCCACGCGATGTCGCCGCAATCTTCTGAGGATCGGTCGATCGCGATCCACCTTCTCCAAGGCCGCGGATTCAGCTTTGGAGATTTTGGATATTTCGGCCCGACCAGTATCCGCCCGCCCGTTTATCCGATGCTGCTGACAGTGCTGGATGCAACCTTCGGCGTTAATTCATCCGGCGCAACCATTGCGTTTCTAACGATCAATCTACTCGCGGGCGTTGGCAGTGTGGTTGCGGGTTTTGCGATTGGGCGACGGCTGTTCCAATCGTCGCGCGCGGCTTATGCGGTGGCGATTTTGCTCGCGATTTTACCAACACAACTATACGCCGCATCATTCGCGCAGGGTTTGTCGTTAGCCGTTCTATTTATTCTGATGACGATCTGGCTGACGTTGTCCAAAGACCTGATCGCGGCTTTACCGGCGGGATTATTCGCGGGACTGTCAGTGTTGACCGAATCGGTCGCGGTCTTGCCGTTGATCGGGTTGATCCTAGTCATCGCCTCCAGACGCATCAATTTTGCGGTATTGATGCTCGCCGCCACGTTTGCAGTGACGACGCCGTGGCTATACCGCAATGCGATTGTGCATCAACAATTCACCGGCATCACCAATGAGATATGGCACGACCTGCAAACCGGCAACGGACCCGATGCCACCGGATCAACCCATCTGAAATTTAACCGCACGCAGATTGGCCGCTTGTCGCCGATGCAAAGCGATCAACTCAAGCGCCAGCCGGAAACGGTTCGCAACGACTACTATCGCACCTGGTCATTTGCTTGGATTCGCACCAATCCGATTGATTATTTACACTTATGTCTGATTCGCGTGGGCAAAACAGTCTGGCTGGATTGGGATCATCCCAATGGTCTACATCCGGCGAATATCACCTCTCGGTCGATCTGTTTTGTCGGTTGGTTGATCGCGATCGGGATGATGATTCGCCGGCGTCGCATTGAATGGGTCACGCTGATGCTGTCGATCGGATTGGTCGCGGCAACCTGTTTCACGCTGGCTGAGGCGCGTAACGGCGTGTTGGTGGATTTGCCGCAGATTCTCGCGATCGCATGGCTGATGGATCGGAAGGTGGCGACATGCGTTACTTGATGATCACGCACATCGCCGCCCACGCCGGACAATCTCCCGGCGTGATTCGCTGGCCCGCCGATTGGGTGAGAGGCCTGTACGCGCAATCCAAAGCATTGGAGGCGGAAGGGTTTGATCTCACCGTCGCGGCACCGGTTAATGAATCATTCGAATCTCGCACGTTAAACAAAAAACACTACATTGATGCTAATCTGAAAGATCAGCCGTACGATCTCATCGCATTACCGGCGTTTCAAACTGCGTCGCAATTTGTAGGGATACGCGGCACGCTGAAAAAAAGGGTCGCTGACATCGCCGATGATTTTGACGCGATCCAGGTCGGCCCTGGCGGCCATCCGGTGTCATTGGGGCAAACCGTCTGGCCGGTCATCGAACAAACCGATGCCAAACGAGTGCTGGTGTTTGGATCCGATCCGATCCCTGCCTGGCAGCGTTACGCCGCCGCAGGTCGAAACCTCGCCAAACGCATCGCCAAGCAAATGGCGGTTCGTCAACTCGAAACCTTCTGCCAAACCGCGATGCGGGATGCCGATCTGGTCTTCGCCGGCGATTCCAGCGTGCAACAACGATTCGCGACATCTTGGAACGCCAACTGCCATACGCTGTTCAGCCATCGCCTGTCCGAAAGTGATATTCTCACATCACCGCCGACACACACACGCGATAAACTGCGATTGATCTGCTTTGGGTCGGATCACTACACGCGGGGGTTGGACCATCTCATTCGCGCATTGGCCAAAGCAAGACGTCTATCTGCGAAAATCGAGCTCGATCTGGTCGGCGATCTTCTCAACTCAGCCGAAATGATGAACCTGATTCGCGACGAAAAACTCGAATCAAACGTCCGATTACTTGGCAAAATTGACGATGCAGGCCAAATCGCGTTATTGGACGACGCCGATCTGCTCGTCAGCAGCCATCTTGTTCCGACCCGCGATCCAATAATCTACTTGGCTGCCGCCCGTGGATTGCCGATTGTAATGTACCAAGGCGGTGTTTATCACGATCACGTGGTCGATAGCGACCTGGGGCAGATTGTCCCGCGTGGCGAGGTCAATCTGCTGTCGCAGGCGCTACTCGATTTATCTCGCAACCGCCCACGCGTACAACTAATGTCTGCCAATGCGCTGGCATGGGCGAAAACGCGCTCGCTGGATGCGATGCATCGTAAGCGTGCGGAATTAATTCGGGCATTGATGAAGTGATGAAAGTATTGGTAGTCATTGTCAATTATCGCACGCCGCAGTTGGTGCTCGACTGCTTGGAATCGCTTGCGCCGCAAATCGTACGCGTTCCCGGCGTGCAGGTGGTCGTGACCGACAATCTTTCGCCAGACGATTCGGTCGCGATTCTTTCCAAAGCGATTGATGAGTTGGGGTACGCATCGTGGTGCAAATTCATGCCGCTGGGTTCCAATGGCGGTTTTGCGTACGGGAATAACGAAGCGATCAAACCCGCGATGGCGCATGAGTCTGAAAAGCCTGTTTATGTCTGGCTGTTGAATCCCGACACGATTGCGCTGGACGGCGCACTGGTAGAGTTGATCAACTTCATGGAATCGCATCCGAATGCCGGCATCGCTGGTGGCCGCGCAGAAAACGTCGACGGAACTGTTCGCCGAAGTTCGTTTCGATTTCATACGCCTTTGAGCGAACTGGAAGGCGCGCTGCAATTCGGCGTGGCATCCAAACTTCTGAAAAATTATGTCGTCGCTCCAGCAATCCCCGATGAAGCGGCGCGAGTCGATTGGGTCAGCGGCGCGAGCATGATGATCCGCCGTGAGGTCTTTGAAAAAATCGGCCTGCTCGATGACGGCTATTTCATGTATTTCGAAGAGACCGATTTTTGCCTTCGGGCCGCGCGCGGGGGATTTGAATGCTGGTACGTGCCCAAAAGCCGCATCATTCACCTGGTCGGACAAAGCAGCGGCGTGACCGGTGCAAAACGCGGCACAAAACGCCGCCCGAAGTATTGGTTTGAGTCCCGCGCGAGATATTTCCGAAACAACTATGGCGTGATCGCGACGCAAATCGCAAACTTACTCTGGCTTGGTGGGTATCCGCTGGGTCGGACGTGGCAACTGCTCCGCGGCAAGCGTCGGGATGATCCGCCGAAGCTGTGGTGGGATTTTCTTAGGTATAATTACTTACCATGCAGCCGATGAGCGAAGAACAACGCATCGCCGACGCGATCCACGCCCCGCCACCTTCCACGCAGGTTGCGGGCATGGACGCGCGCCCCGATAGCGATATCGCACTCGGCACGATCAACCAAAATCCACCTGGCATGTCGTTGTGGGCATTGCTTCGCGAAGATTACGAAACCCACGAACGACATCTTTTCAGCCAAGGTTTCTGGGCGATCGCGGTGCATCGTCTTGGCAATTGGCGGATGGGTATTGGCAGTAAATTGCTCCGCCTGCCCTTCTCATTGATCTACAAATTTCTTTACAAAATAGTCGAATGGATGTGCGGCATCAGCCTGAACTACACCGTGCGCGTTGGCCGACGTGTGCGAATCTGGCATCAAGGTGGAATGACGTTGGGCGCATTGGAAATTGGAAACGACGTGCATATCCGTCAAAATACAACCCTTGGTGTCAAACGTCGCGGCGACCCCCGCTGGATGAAACCGATCATCGGCGATCGGTGCGACATCGGCGCCGGCGCGGTCATCGTTGGTCCGATCACCGTCGGGCATGACAGCACGATCGGCGCGAATGTCGTCCTCGCCAAAGACGTGCCGCCCAATAGCCTTGTCGTTGTGCCGTCCCCCATCATCAAAGAAAAAAAGCCACCGATCAACGCGGATCAACGCGGATAAAAAATCCATACAATTGTCTTCTTTTTAATCTGCGTTTATCTGCGGCTAATATATGCGAATTGGAATCATCGCGATCGGTCGAAACGAAGGCGAGAGGCTGCGTGCCTGTCTCACCGCAGCCTGCGCAATACCGGGAGCGTTGGTGGTCTATGTCGATTCCAATTCCACTGACAACAGTGTGTCACTAGCGCGGGATCTTGGCGCGCAAGTCGTCGAACTGGATATGTCTAAACCCTTCTCCGCAGCACGTGCACGCAATGAGGGATTCGCGAAATTGATGCAGATCGCGCCTCAAATAGAGTTCGTTCAATTTCTTGACGGCGATTGCGAACTGCAATTGGGTTGGATCGATACCGCCATCAGCGCGCAAGGCGCAAATCCCACAATCGCGGTCGTCTGTGGCCGACGCCGCGAACGATTCCCAGACGCCTCTATCTACAACCGCCTATGCGATATTGAATGGAATACCCCCATCGGTATCGCAAAATCGTGCGGCGGCGACGCGATGATTCGCACGCAGGCCTTCAAAGATGTCAGCGGTTACAATCCGGCGGTCATTGCGGGTGAAGAACCGGAAATGTGCGTGCGATTGCGCGAAAAGGGATGGGAAATCCATCGCCTCAATGCCGAGATGACACTGCACGATGCCGCGATGACACGCTTCGGCCAATGGTGGAAACGCAATTACCGCGCCGGCCACGCCTATGCAGAGGGCAATGCCCGTCACGGTGCACCGCCGGAACGATTCCGTGAAAAAGAAGTCAAAAGCAATCGCGTCTGGGGTTGGCTGTGGTTTATCCCACTTGCATGGCCGCTGCATGTTTTGTTGGCGGTGAAGATCGGCAACTACATGCGTTCACATCGCAAGCTCCCGATCAATCAGGCGTTGCTCTACGGCGGATCAGTCGCGCTGGGTAAATTGCCGCAAATGCTCGGCCAACGAAAATATCACGCGAACCAACGGACGGGTCGACAAGAAGCGATCATTGAATACAAATCCGCAGCACCGACGAATGCAGGAGGTGACTCGCGATGAGTTCAACAGGTGAAAATAATAAAATTGCGTACATCGCTGGGCAATTTCCGTTGCGAAGTGAGACATTTGTTTATCGCGAAGTCCGCGAGCTGCGCCGCCGGGGGTGGGATGTTACTTGTGTCACGTTGCGTGCGTCCAACGACCCGCCTGAACATTCCGCAGACCTATCCCGCGATTTAATCGTCGTCTACACCCCGGGGCAGCTCGGTGGTCTCGCGTTGCAATCGATCAAAGACGCATTCATGCCCGGCGAATCAACCGCGATCGCCGATCGCCTGAAATTGATCCACCAATCCCGCGCCGCTTCGGCGCTGGCGTCGCGATTGCAAACGCTCGGCATCCAGCACATTCATACCCATTTCGCGCACGCCCCCACCACCATCGGCATGTACGCTGCGATGAAAATGCAGATTCCGTTCAGCTTTACGGGTCATGCGAATGATCTGTTCCAACGTCGCGTGCTGTTGAAACGTAAACTTCAACGGGCGAAGTTTGTCAGTTGTATCTCCGAAGAACACCGCAAGCTTTACAACAGTATCCATCGCCGCTCCGATACCGACTATCCGGTCATCCGCTGCGGCGTGGATGTTGAATCCTTCACGCACCTCACTGAAACCGCGAAGCGTCACCCTCGCACGATTTTGACTGTCTGCCGATTGGTTGAAAAGAAAGGCGTCGATACCTTGATCCGTGCCTTCTCGCAGTTGCAAAACGCCGACATACAACTCGTCATCGCCGGCGACGGCCCGCAGCGGCATCAACTTGAGAAAATCGTTTCCGAAACGCGTGCGACTGATCGCGTAAAATTTCTCGGCGCGGTTTCCAACGATCACGTTCGCGAATTGCTGCAAGCCAGTGACATCTTCGCCTTGCCTTGCCGCGTCGATCAGAATGGCGATAAGGACGGCATCCCCGTCGTGTTGATGGAAGCGATGGCCTGCGGGCTGCCGGTCGTCACCGGGGACCTGCCTGCGATCCGTGAACTGGTGCTCGGTCAACAAACCGGTCTGCTGGTCGACGGCCAGCGCGTTGAGGAGACAACGGCTGCGCTGCAAAATCTGCTGAACAATCCGGCACTTGCGAATCAACTCGGCCAAGCCGGACGATCGCGGGTAATGGATGAGTTCTCGTTGACGCAAAACGTCACGCGACTCGAAAATGCAATACACCGTGCGTAACCGTGACGCGCATCACGGCCCATCATCCAACACAATCGACTTAATGTAGATCAACTCATTCAGCTTTTTGTCCACGTCGCCTTTGGATCGTTTATTGATCACAAACTGCGTCGCTTTGCCTTCGGTTCGCACATAAACCGGTGCGACCGCCTGGCCGGTGACTTGATCGCCGTTGACAAGCGTAAAGGTGTATTCGGTTTCGCGAGCGGGATAGGTTTTGCCGGTAAAAATCTTCTCATCATGGCCGGACTCTTTGAAGCGCCATTCGGGTTCGTCACGCTCCCACAGCACCTTCGCCTCGGCTTTGGCGATCACTTCCATCGATAAATCGCGGTATTCCTTTTTCGCATCATCCCACACGCGGATCGGCTTGCCGGGTGTTGTGAAAATCATTCCTGTGTGCGTCGAACCATCCGACAACGTGATCGTCCCCTGCTTTTCACCCGCGACAGGTTTGCTGCTAAACGGGGATGCGGGTGCTGCGGGCTGAGTGGCGGGAGTCGTCGTCGGTTGCGTGGTGGCTTGGTCGAGCAGCCATTCCATCGTGGTATCGGTTGGCGAAGCCGTTTGTGCCAGTAGCGAAAGAATCACCCAAAATGCGTTCATCGCATAAGATCATACCCCAATGACTCGCGACGCGTTGCCCAACAATCTCACATTCCGCAGCCGCCGCTACACGCTAGGACTTTCCGGCGGCGCAGATAGCACCTACCTCGCGCTCGTAGCGGCATCTAGCACGCAAATCGATAGTCTCGTTTTTGTTCACCTTAATCATGAACTCCGAGACGAAGAATCCGACGCCGATGAAGTATTTTGTCGCGCACTGGCTACAAAATTGAATCGTCCGATCGTCGTCGCATCGCGAACTCAACTCGAACAATCGCTGACCGATCTACCGACCAACCCCAGTGCTCGATACCGCGCGATGCGGCTGCATCTGTTTCGGGAGGTGATGCATTCAAACAATCTTGACACGGTGCTGCTGGCGCATCATGCCGACGATCAAGCTGAAACGGTCCTGCTGCGTCTATCGCGAGGCGGTGGGTTGCATTCACTTGGCGGGATTAAAACCATCGCGCGCGTCAACGGGATTCAGATCGAACGCCCGATGCTGCACCTGCGATCAAGTGACATCCGAAGGCGACTTGAAACCCTCGGCCAAGCCTGGCGAGAGGATTCGAGCAATCAGTCGTCCCGCTATCGGCGGAATATCGCTCGGACGATTCTGAGAAATAATCCTCTTTTGCACGAAACTCTTTGCGAATTGGCGATAAACGCGCAAGCGACCATCATGGCGATGGATGAGGCCGCGCCCGCGTTAGATGAAAGAATGGCATGCGACACATTGAAGCAACTGCCGCCATTGCTCGCCGAGCATGCCGCCCGGCGGTGGCTGATCGCACGTGGCGCACCGGCGGATGATGTGTCGCCCGCTGTCTGCCAACGATTGATCGAACAGGCAAGCGATCCGGTCGCACCGCTGCGAATCCACTACCCGGGAAAACTGCTGGTTAGACGTAAGAAAAAGCATCTGGAATTGCTTAGGTGAGCTTGCCGCGATCCGATGCTATGATAGGGGCACGAACTATGGCTAAAACAAAACAATCACAACCCAAGACGTTTGAAGAAGCGGTCACGGAACTGGAATCGATTCTCGCCGAGATGGAGCGCGGGGAAGTCCCGCTGGAGGAATCTCTGACACGCTACGAGCGTGGCAATTTCCTCTTGCAGTACTGCCGTCAGGTGCTCGGCAAAGCCGAGCAGCAGATCGAGGAACTGAACCAATCCACACCTGACGCAGCCAAAGATTCGGTCAACGATGATGAGGATTCCGACGCATGAGCGCAAGCGTGGCTGATATTCTACAGGCGCACAACGTGTCGCTCGAACGATACTTCGACGAAGTATTCGCAAGCCAATCCGACGCCCCGCCGCGATTGATCGAAGCGATGCGGTACAGCCTCAGCGCGGGCGGAAAACGGTTGCGGCCGACGCTGATTCTCGAAACGTATCACGCCCTGCAACCGGATCGCGATGCAAATCAATCGCACGATCAATCCGCCCTCACCGCCGCGGCGGCGATGGAGTTGATCCACTGCTTCTCACTCGTTCACGATGATCTGCCCGCGATGGATAACGACGACGTCCGCCGGGGCAAACCGACCAATCACAAAGTATTCGGCGAAGCGATGGCGATCCTGGCGGGCGACGCGATGATGACCTTCGCGTTTGAATTGCTCGCCACGCGGGTTGCACCCGATCTGGTTGCCCCCTTGGTCCGCGAACTGGCTGCCGCGTCAGGGCCATCTGGCATGATCGGCGGGCAGGTGCTGGATATCGCTGGCGAAAACCAATCGCTGCAACTGGATCAACTGCAGCAGATTCATCGGATGAAAACAGGAGCGCTGCTCACCGCTAGTTGCCGCATGGGTGCGATTTGCGCCCGCGCCCCGCACGAGCAACTCGCCAGCATCACCCGGTTCGGCCAGCACGTGGGGCTGGCGTTTCAGATCGTCGATGACATTCTGGATGAAACATCCACGCCTCTGCAACTCGGCAAAGCCACGCAAAAAGACCGCGCCAACGGCAAAAACACCTATCCGCGATTGCTCGGTCTAGATGAATCTAAAGCCGAAGCCGCGCGGCAACTCGACCTGGCGATCGAATCATTGGCATCGTTCAACGAGCGTGCCGAACGACTCACCATGCTCGCGCGATTTATCGTCCAACGCACCGTTTAACACCAGTATCAAACACTCCACCCACCCGTCATGTCACCCGGCCACGCCAATCTCTCGCCTGAAATGCTACTCAACGCCTACGCGCAGGGCGTTTTCCCGATGACCGATCCCGACGGTGTGACTCGCTGGTATTCATCCGATCCGCGCGGCGTCCTGCCTTTGGATCAATTCCACTGCCCGCGAACGCTGCGGCAAATCGTCAAACAACGCCGATTTGATATCCGCATCAACACCGCATTCGAACAAACGATGCGCGCCTGCAAGGATGTCCCGCGAGACGAACGCGACAGCAGTTGGATCAGCCATGATTTGATCGACGCCTACTGCAAACTTCATCATTTTGGACACGCCCATAGCGTCGAAGCATGGGACAAAGACCAACTGGTCGGCGGGCTGTACGGCGTATCACTCGGCGCGGCATTCTTCGGCGAATCGATGTTCCATCGTGCACCCAACGCCAGCAAGGTCTGCCTCGTCCACCTCATCCATCGCCTCCGTGAACGCGGATATTTTTTGCTCGATACACAAATGGTCACGCGGCACATGACACAGTTCGGCTGCACACTCATTCCCGCGGATGAGTACGACATTCAGTTGGAACAAGCACTGCAAAAAACATGCCAGTTTGCCTGACCGACGAGCCAGCATCCGTTATAAGTTGTGCATGCTTACCACTTTCTTCGCATCGTTGGTGATCGGCGGGCTGATGGTCTCCATGGCGTTTGCTGATATACCGTCCAGAAAAACCAAAGTCACGATTGAAGGAAGACAGTTTTTTATCAATGCGAAGCTGACCTATGCCGGCCGAACCTATGACGGACGAAAGATTGAGGGGTTGCTGCTGAATAGCCGCATGGTGCAGGGGATTTTCGATGATGAAAATCCTGATACCCGAAAACGATGGGCCTACCCCGATGGCAAGGCGTTTGACGCCGACCGCAATACCGACGAATTCATTGCGGCGATGCCGACTTGGAAAGCGCATGGATTGCTTTCGTTCACAATCAATCTGCAAGGCGGATCACCCGAAGGTTACAGCAAGAATCAGCCATGGATTAATAGCGCGTTTACCGATGACGGCGAACTAAAACCCACCTATATGAAACGGCTGGCACGCATCCTCGATCGTGCGGATGAATTGGGGATGGTGCCGATCGTAGGACTGTTTTATTTTGGACAGGCGCCACGATTCAAGGATGAGGCTGCGGTGCTGAAGGCGTGCGATCAGTCGGTGGATTGGTTGATGGAGCGTGGCTATACGAATGTGCTGATTGAAATCGCCAATGAATGCGATCACACAGGCTATCCGCAGATCATCGGAAGCAAGCGATCGCACGAATTGATCGAGCGCGTGCGAAAGCGATCGAACGGGAAACTTCTCGTATCGACCAGCCTGCTGGGTGGCCGAACCGCACCGACAAATCTACTGGAAGTCGCCGATTTTGTGCTGCTGCACGGCAATGGTGTGGGCGACCCCGACGACATACGTCGTAAAATCCAAACGATCCGCAAAACAAAAGGCTATCGCGAGCAACCGATCATCATCAATGAAGACGATCACTTTGATTTTGACAAACCCGACAATAATTTCGTGGCAGCACTGGACGAATACACGTCGTGGGGCTACTTCGATTTTCGCAAGAAGAACGAACCATTCGAGGCGGGGTATCAAAGCGTGCCGGTCGATTGGTCGATCAACAGCGATCGCAAACGGGGATTTTTTGAAATGCTCAAACGGGTGACGGGCGAGCAGTAGCAAAACAGGATGAAATGCGCGATTGCGCTGCGACGCCTGCGTCGCCAATTTGCGTGTGCAACAAGGAACAACGCATTGGCGACGCAGGCGTCGCAGCTACGGTCACGTGCAGTCGCTACGATAGCCAACCATCTTTAACGACGCATGGCATGGAACGGATCGTTCCACGCCATGCGTTTTGTAAGAAAAGTCGTCAAAGATTACTTCTTTGATGCTTTCTTCGTGGTTTTTTTAGCAACCTTCTTGGCGACCTTTTTCACGGCTTTTTTGGTCGTCTTCTTGGTGGCTTTCTTGACCGACTTCTTTGCGGCCGTGGCTTTCTCGGCCTTGGACTTCGTGCGAAGGTCGGCGGCATGGGCGCGTTGGTAGGTCTGGATATCCTTAAACGTACCGTCAGCTTTACGAACGGCGTAGAGCTTCTTGCCCGTGCCGCTGCGGTGCGTCGTGCGTCGTGCCTTCTTGGCAGCCTTCTTGGCCATCGTATCTCCTTGGGTTAGAGCCGACGACACTGTAACGCATACCACGCAATCAATTCAATCTAATGCGAAATCCCGAATGAAAATTGTTGCCAAGAAGTGCAGCGGTGTTACGCGGCGAGAATTGTCCCCATTACTACCGCCGGATCAGTCGCGCGTCGGCGATATGTCCGGCCACGCCGAGTTGACTCGGCCCGTCGGCTTCCATGCGTATCGTCAGAGATTTCACTCCTTCAACCGATACAGTCAGAGGAATCGCAGCGTCGATCGCTGTGATCGCTGCGGTCTTTGTCAATTCTTTTCCGTCTGCATTCACAATGAATCGCACTGGACGATTGGGAACAAATCGTGCCGGCACGGAAAGGCTGAGCAACACCGAGCGGTACTTGCCATCCAGTTTGATCTGTGTGGACTCGCCGGGAGCAAGCGTGATGGTTGCGTCGCCGGGCAGGGGTTCGGCACTGGCGGCACCGAGCGTGATCGATTGGATCGAATCGCCGGGTAGATCAATTTTACCCAGCACATCGCCGTCGATTTGCAGCTTGCCGCGGTCGATGCTGATCGACGCCGCCTGCCAGATCGACCCGTCACTCGTCCGCACGACATATGCAGCCCGCGACATGCCTTCTGATCGAAAGTAAATTGCGTTGACGGCATTACCTAGATCGAATTCCTGAATCCCAAACAGAACCGAACTGACCCGTACGCTACGCGAATCCAGACCGAGGATTTCACCCTCTGCCAGATCGCCGCTGACGGTGCGAACCCCGACAAATGTTTTCGGCGGCGATTGTGCATCAGGCGACGGCCGATAGACAATCGATTGCAGCAAAAGTGGGCTGAAGTTCAATAACGATCCGTCGGTGCGTTTGACGCGAACCTCATTATCCGTCACCGCCAGCACGTCGTCGGCCGCGATTTGCGAGCCATTGACCAACATCACCAATCGCTTGGGTGCTGTGGTCTTGTTGGTATCAATCGTCAATGCGAGCAGGTCTTTGATTTCAACACGTTGGCTGGGCTGATTTTTGGGAAGAATGACAAGCCCGTCTTTGGCATCGAACGTGATTTTTCCTTCGATCGTTTTTCCATTCAACAGCAACACATTATCTGCTACAGAAAACGCATTTGAAGCCAGTAACGTAATAAGCCCGACCAAAAAAGACGTCCACCATGTTCCGGACGAATTTTCAAAAAGGGTCATGTTCTTTGTAGGAATGGGCATCGAAATCGACTCCCGTTTTCATCGTTGGTACAGAGGCAGATACCCGTATGGCATCGCCAGTGCCGCCACGTTGATGGCAGTCGCGTAGACATCCCCACCGGGTCCGACCGGATCCCAGTAAAAGACCGCGCCTTGGCTTTTGACTGATTTGCCGATCAATGCCTTCATCTGTCCGTAATAGTCACGCCACGTTTCACCGCCGACCATGTAATGAACCGGTGCAGCGTAGTTGAGACCGTAGGTGAAGTACTGACGGTCTTTAGTGTAGGACTTGAGATAGTAATCGCTACCGGCTTTGACCATGGGATCTTCATAAAATCCGCAGACCTGCAACGCATAGACCGCCGCTGCGGTGCGCGCCGCACCGGGGTTGCCGCCTTTGGCTTGATAGGTGAATCCCCCGGAGTCGTGATGGCACGCGCGGATGTATTTAACGGCGTTGTCGAGTGTCGCCTCAGGCACGTCGATCCCGCTGTTCTTAGCCACCCGCAACGCGACTACTTGCAGGACCGAGACCGATACATCCGCGTCGCCAGGCCGCGGGTTGTATCGCCAACCGCCTTCTTTGCTTTGAGCACCGATGATGAGTTTGACGGCTTTTTCCAGATGCGGGCGGACCGATTCGTCATTGGTCATGCCATAGATTTCACCCAGCGCCAGCGTCGCGATCCCGTGCCCGTACATGTTGTGCCCACCGTCGGCAGCGGCGATATAACCGTCGGGACGGACGCATTTAAGAAGAAAATCGGTTCCACGTTGTACAACCTGCCCGTACTCGCCTTCGCCAGGCAGATTGCCGGTCGCGAGAAATCCGAGCAGCACATATGCAGTAATCGCGGCGGCGTTATTGCGATCCCCTTCGGCCCATGAGCCATTGGGTTGTTGACGCGACGCGATGAACTTCAGTCCACCTTTGATGAGTTGCTCGCTGCGCTCATCCACAACCACATCATCCGCGCCGGACTTGGCTTTGCTGACGGTTCCCGCATGCAAAACCGGTGCTGCGAGCAACGTTGCGGATAGGCCCGAGAGGATGAGTTTGCGAATATTCATGGTCACGATAGTTAAAACAGCATACTCGATGACGTGCAAGATCATCACGCCAACGCATTTTGATTACTTGGGTTGCGACTGATCCGACAGTGTTTTGAGATAACGTTCGATTTCCGACCCGAACTCCTGCGGATATTTTTCGTTTTGCGACTGCATGATCGCCTGTCGATCGCGTTGGGGCAGGCCGATGTAGGCGCTTTTTCCGGTAGCGCCAAGTGCCCCGACTTCGCCTTGACTGGCGCGATCACCTTTGGATTCCATCGGGGTGGTCTCGCCTTGCTCTTGTGCATCGGGAGCAAGCGCGGCTTCTGCCTGCGAGGGTGCGCTTGGCGGTTGGTTTGAAGGTGGGGCAGACGCCATCGACATTGATGCCATCGCCTGCGCCATCGCTTGTTGCGCCTGGGCAAGAGATTGCTGCGCGGGTGCGGGCTGGCCGGCTTGGGCTTGTGCAGCGGCTTGCTGCATCGCCTGGGATGCCTGCTGCATCGCGGCTTCGGCCTGGCTTGGCAAGGCTTGTGAGTTTTGATTCGCAGCCTGCTGGAGTTGCTGCGCCGCCTGCTGCATCCCCGGCGCTGCTGGCTGCGGCTGGCCTTGCTGCATCTGACCTTGCGCTTCCTGCGCGGCGGCCTGCGCTTGGGCGATTGCTTCCTGCGCCGCCTGCATCTGTTGCTGTGCGTTGGGTTGTTGGCCTAGCTCCTGTTGCATTTGTGCAATTTGACCGTCGAGTGCTTCTGCGGCTTTTTGCAGTTCGCTCATCGCCTGTTGTTGAGCAGGTTGGGCGCCTTGGGGCTGGCCTTTTTCGAGTTGCCCGGCGGCGCTTTGCATCTGCTCTTTGGCTTGATCGAGCGCCGCCTGCGCTTGCGGTGCTTGTTGACCGGCTTGCTGGGCGGCTTCACCGGCATCTTTCGCAAGTTGCTCCTGTTGCTGACCCAGCGGTTTATCGCCTGCGGGGGGTTGTTGTGGTTGTTCGCCTGCTTGTGCGGGCTGTTTCGGTTGCTCACCGGCCTGCGGTTGCGGTTGTTCGCCTGCTTGGGGCGGTTGCTGTGCTTGTTCGCCTGGCTGGGGGGCAGCGGGTTGCTTGGCGGCTTCTTTGGCGGTTTGTTGGCCGATATCCGACTGCTTTTCCATCAACTGCCCGACTTGCTCGCGCGCTTCTTGTGTCTTGGCGAGTTCGGCTGCGGTTTTTTCCAACTGGCCGAGTTCCTGTTCCAACTTGCGTTCCGCCTGCTGGAGCGCGGCCTCGGTGGCTTTTTGCGATTGTTCGGCTTGTGGCTGTTGTGCGGCTTGATCCATCTGCTTTTCAGCTTTTTCAGACTGCTGCGCCGCTTGCCCTAAATCGTCGGCTGCTTTGGATTGATTATCTGCAGCCTGTTGTTGCAGATCGCGTGCTTTTTCAGAAATCGCTTCCTGCTTCTCTGCACCCTTTTTAGGATCGGCCTTGGCCTGTTCGCCGGCTTTTTTCTGCTCTTCTTGAAGTTGCTTGGTTTTCTCGAGCATTTCCTTGGTCGCAGCGATCTTGTCCTGAGGCGCGTTGGCTTCTTCCTTTTCAGCCTTGGCGATCTGGTCGTCGAGGGATTTGGAGGCCTTCTCCAGATTCGCAATAGCTTCCTTCTGCTTTTGTTCGGCTTTGTCGGCATCGGTCTTGGCCATGTCGCTACGGGCTTCGTTCATGTCACGCTGGGCTTTAGCGATATCTTCGGCGGCCTTGGGAGCTAATTCATCGACCTTGTTTTTCAAGCGGTCGGCTTTATCGACCAACTCGCCTTGCTTTTGATTCACGTCTTCACGCAGATCATCCTTGTCGGCTTTTTTTGTCGTGTCCGCGTGCTGCTTTTGTTCTTCGGTCAAACGATCAAGTTGTGATTTCGCATCCTTCAGTGCGTCAACTTTGCTCTTGGGCGGCGTCACCAGATCGGCAAGTTCATAGAACGTATCGCGCGTGCTCTTCTGTGCAGTCGCGGCGGCGAGGATCTGGCCTTTGTTCATCGACTCCGAAATACCCGGCATAAGCGTTGTCAGACGGCGATCTTCAACCATCTGCTGCGCCTTACGCAACTGCGTTTGCCCGGCGGTATCTGCCGACGCGAGTTCACGAAGCATATCAAGCGTTTCTTTTGAATCGTTGTTGATCAAATCCTGATCGCCACGACGAACCTGCAACGCGGTTTTTTGAGCGGTGTTCCATTCCACGAACGGTTTGCCTTTGACATTGAAATGCACCTGCACGGTCGCGGTCATGATCGCGTTCTCGCGCTCGGCGAGTTTCGTCAATCTCGCCGCCAACGCTTGCAAGCCCTGCTGACGTTGATATTCCGCAAGCAGTGTTTGCAGTTCGGCGACGATTTTCTGCTGGGATGCGTGTGCGTCACGGACATTTTGCGATGACTTGGCAGCATCCACGTTTCCACGGGCGGCTTGCAGATATTCGACGACTTTCTGCATTTCATCTGCAGACAGTTTGCCGAGCACGCCACGGATTTGCTTAAGGACTTGCACGTCCTTGCCTTCGCCAAGCCCGTTGCGTTCAAACTCCGCGAGCACCTGATCCATCTGTTCGCCGACCGCCTGAGTTTGACTGCGAAGTTGCTGTTGCTTTTGCTCGCTGTCACGCAGTTTGTCGGCATTGACTTGCGCCAATACCGGCGAGACGACCACAGACGCCACCGCACTGAAGATGATTAAATGTCGCTTCATATTCTTATCCTACCTACAAACTGTCGATCTGTTACCGACGAAATATGATGATTTTCAAGGAAAATCAGGTCTGGGCGTCGGATTTCACAGACCTTATGGTCTTTGACGTGGCTCATCGGGGTTGGTTCGTGGTTTTTCGAGAATAATTTGTCCGAGCGTGCCGGTCAGATCGACTTGGCCGTCCTTGATTTCCTGGATCGACTCCAACGGATTCCCTAGTCGATTCAGCAGGTATTCGCGCACCTGTGCATCGGACCCGATTTTGATCGCGCGGTGTTCGGATTCTGTCACACCCGGGCCGGTCTGGTCATTGCCGTCTTGGGCTTCGACCCACCATTCGATTGCATCGCCTGGTTGCAGCTTGAGGGTGGCGAGATCCCATTTATATTGCCCACGGACTGATTTTTGTTGTCCGCCGAGGTCAAGTTCGATGGCGTTGGTGTTTTTCATGCGTGCGGCGCGGACGGCGTCATCGCCGCTGAACAACACCTCTTTGGGAATAATGGCGCGACGCTTATCGGGCCCGACCCACGACAATTGGCATCGTGCGCCACCAGTTAGTTCCTGATACTCGACCTTGATGTCGACCATCTTACCGGCTTCTAATGCTACAGGGTCGGATTTATATTCCTCCGAGCGGGGTCCCCATTTATCGACCACCAACTGGTCCCCGATCCACATCCTCGCCCCGTCGTCGGATGAAAACTGGAAAACATAGTTGCCCGTCACCGGCGGCAGCAGTTTGCCGGTCCAGCGGACGCTGTAGTTGTCCGGATTTTTAATTCGGCCGTCCGGCGAGCGTTCGCCGAAATCAAAATCAATCTTTTGATCAATCCGCTCAAACACCGCTTCGTCTTCGGGTTCAGGCGTGTTGAAATAAGTTCCCTTTAACCCGTCGCCTTGTAGATTGGTCGCAGGACCGATCGGCATCCATCGGATCACCGCTTTGGCAACGGCGATGTCGTCGGTGATATCAAAACCGATCGTCGTCGTCGCACGCTCGGTGACCAGTTCTTCACGCATCAGCGGGAATGTCAGATTCACAACCGGGGCGGTGTCTGGCACGACTTCGATCCGATAAATCGCAGGGTCTTTGCTTTCCAATCCAAGTTCATCGACCAGATGAATCGACATGCCGGTGGTTTCCTTCGGCAGCGGCACGCTGGCGGTGTTGGCTTCGCTGGTGGTTAACACACGTGGGTCGGTTGGGTCGCGCTTGAGATAATATTCGATCTTCGTGCCTTCAAACTTCACGCGATTGCGTGCACCCGATGACGAAAACGTATCACGCACCGGCTTGCTCGCGACCACGCGCAACTGCAACCGGCTGCCTGCCAGTAGTTGCAAATCACTTTTACTGCGCTTGACTGGCTGCTTTTTGGTGTAGGCGGGCAGATGTTGCAGCACCTCGATATCCGTGACATCCGGACGCGGATGCGCCTCAATCTGCGCCGGCACTGATCGGCCATCATTCAAGTGAACGCGGTAACTGAAACTGTCCTGAACATTTTCAATTTCGATCGAGAACTTCTCCGGCTCATCACGATCTTTCTTCATGTAAAACTCAGCCGTTGCGCCGGACTGATACTTCGCGCGGATCGTCCCGTCCTCAGGAACCACCCCTCGGGCAGCGGCTTCGATTTTGATGGTATCGCCTTTGGCGACAATCAGTTTGACAGGCGTGAGCAGTTCGACCTGCGTTTTGCGCGGCACTTCAATCCCCGGCACTGCGATGGCGCGGAGGAACAAATCGCGGCTGGTCTGTTTGCCGTAGAAGAATAAGCCCGCAAAGGTCACCAACATCAAAAGCGCGATACCGATGCGCTTCATCATCTCATCGACCGCGACCACTTCGCCGGTGTCCTTCGGGTCGATATACGCCTCGGCATCCCGCACGGCAGCGCCGACCATCTGGGGGGAGGTGCCTTCCAACGCCAGCTTTGGACGTGAAAACTGCACGGCGGAGATCAACCGGCTGGAGGCGTCTTCGTAGAACGATTCGATCCACAGCGCGACTGTTTCGTCGTCAGGCCCTTTCACCATCGGCCAGATCACATAACGCATCAAAATGTACAGCAATGCCGTGATGTGGATCGCGAGCATCGCGCACCTGAGCAAGTACGGTAAGTCCAGCCACCAATCGAGCAACATCGTCGCGCCGACCACCGACACCGCGACAATTCCAATCGTCCCCACCCCGAACCCCGCGCGCACCACCGCATGCTTGCGGCGAACGACATCGATTTTAGATTGAATCAGTTGGGACATTTGATGTTAGTGTTTTGTGTTTGGTGTTTTGTTATTTAGCTGCTGGGTTATTGGATCGTCATTTGTCATTCGTCATTCGTCACGCGTGCAAGCGAATTCTTGAGCAGGCCGCGGGCGTAAGCTTGCGCGGGCTGACTAGTGTAAACTCTACGACAGTCTGGCGAGCGCTTACGCTCGCGGCATTGATGTTTTTCTCGCAACTCGCATCTCGCATCTCCACACAACTCATTTCAAATACGCTGTTTTTCTCAATACCCATTCTGCACCTGCGATGACTAGCATCAAGAGGAAAAAGATCGGGCTGGACCAGATTTCGACATCGACGTTTGATCGAATCTTGTCGGCTTGGCTATTGATCGAATCGGGCAATTTATACAAATCCTCTTCTCGGAAAAATGCACCGCGGCTGGTGTTGGCGATCGACCGCAAAAGTGTTTCGTTCATTGCGGTATCGGCAAATTCCAGCTTGGGTTCGGTGACTGGCAGATCGAGGCTCACGCCGGGATCGGTGTCGATGCTCATTTTATAGTTTCCCGCACCGGGCGCGGTGATTTCTGCGCGATACATGCCGGGTTGGCCGGGCATTTGACGCAAGTCAATGGAGGTGGATTGCCCGTCTTCGCGTTTGAGCGTGCCGCGTACGCGAGCATCGGTGATTGGGTCAAACCGGTCGGTGTACAGACGCGCGTAGACGGTTACGCGATCGCCAACGAAGTAGCTTTTCTTATCCGCTGCCAATTGCGTGCGTTTGGATTCGCCCAGCAGGTGCGGAAGTGCAAGCTTTTGGATGATCTGCCCCCACAATCGCGTGTAATGGGTGTCGCCGGCATTTTTGCGCCAGCGCCAGAGGTTATCTGTTCCGATGTAGAGGGTCGTCCCGACGCCATATTGCTGCGTTGCGATGATCGGCATCTTGCCGAATCGGGTCGCTTTCGATGGATCCGAATCAACCAGCAACACCTCCGCGGCGGGCTTGGCGCGGGTGACGCGGGCGGTCCAGTAGATCGACGGCAATTTGGCCCACTCGCGTACGCTGTCCTGCTCCTCATCAGCCAGTTTCAGCATGTCGCTGTTTTTACCGGCGGGGGTTAATTCGAATGTGATCGGCTTATCGAGCTTGTCGTTCCCGTGCGTGCCGGGCGTGGCCGCTTCCCATTCGACCGGCAACATTTTTTCCAGCGGCGTGTTGGCGAACTTTTGAGGCGAATACCGCTTGCCCGCCAGCATCGCAACCGCACCGCCGAACTTGCTTACAAATTCTTCCAGCGTCTCCATCTGCTGCTTGGAAAGTAGGGTCGGATCAATGTCACCCAAGATCACCAGATCGAATTTTTCGATCAAATCCTTCTTTTCTTCCGGCAGCTTTTCCAGATAAGGCGAATCCTTAACCTGCGACAATGATTTGTCCGCCTCGATCAACACAAACTTTGGATCGATGCGCCGATCGCGCAAAAGCATCGCTTGCAGATACTTAAAATCCCATCGCGGTTGTTGTTCGACGTACAATACCTTGATCTTGCCATCAATCACGCGGACTTGCTGCGATTGGCTGTTGTTATCCTTTACCGCCTCAGCCGCCAGCGGATCGACTGAGATGCTGAGGTTGAAATTGCCTGCCTTATCCGGCGTGACGGGAATGGTGACGAGTTCCTCGCCATCGCCGGTGATTTTGATCGTTTTGTCCCCGACGATTTTGTCGTTCAGTTTTGCGATAACCTTGATACTTTGCCCACTTAAACCGCTGGTGCGGACGCGGGCGACGACGGGGATTTCGTCATCAATAAACGCCACATCGCGGGAGAAGATCGACGCAACCGCGATGTCTTTGGGATGCGTGATACCGACGCCCCACGCGTAGACCGGCACGCCTTCCCTCGCGGCTAGCTCCGCGGCGGCAATTGGGTTCGATCCCGCGTTGCTCGCGCCGTCGGTAATGACAAACAACCCCGCCAGCGGTTGGCCACGCGATTTAGAGATCGCGGTGCGTACGGCATCGCCCATCGCGGTCGTCCCGCGTTCGGCTTTGATCTGTTCCATCGCTTTCACAAGCGACTGGTCGGCTTCGATCGGGATATCGTAAAGTTGCTCGCCAAAGCTTACGGCACGGATGTCGTAATCTTTTTTCAGACGATTCAACAGATCAAGCTTGGGATTGGACAACCCCATTCGCACCAGATCGATGCGCGACGGATCGCCAGCGGGTTGCGTCGCGGGCGTTTTCTGATCTAGGCCAGCGGTAGGGTCTATCGCGCCTTTTGCGATTTGTACGCGTTGTTGATCGGGGGTTTCGGTGCGCGGATCGGGGATCGACATGCTGGCGGAGGCATCAATGATGACCAGAATCGCTTTGCGAATATCGCCTTCGAGTGTGAACCGAATTACGGGCCTGGCGATCAACAGCAAGAGCAGCACAAACAACGCTATCCGCAGCCCTGCCATCGTCCAGCGCTTCCAGCGGGTTACGCCGTCCTCACGCCGGTAGAGCATAATCGCAGCCCCAGCAAGCGCGACCGCCAGCAGCAGCAACCAGATATCGCCCACGCCGCTGGTAAGAACCAGCTCGCTTCCCGTCACCCGCGCGCCGCCGGTGGAGGAGATGTTGAAGAGTTTGAGCAGGGCTTCGGTCATGTTTGGATTGCGAGATGCCAGTTGCGAGTTGCGAGATTAAAAAATGCGATGCGTATCATGTTACTACAGTTTACTTACTCCGGCTGAACCACATCGCCAGTCCTGATTCGGTCGCTGCGAGCATTAATAGAAGCACCGCAAGCGGGAACACCAGTTCGGTACCGGTTTGTTCCTGTTTCAGATTCGCTGCCAAATCGGTATCAACGCGGCAAGACATCACGTTTGCGCTTTTTGCGAGTTGATCCTGACTGTCTTTTGTGATGAGTTCGAGATTACTTTCACTCGCGTCCGTCTGGGCTGCGAACAGAACAGGGGGTTGATCGCCGATCTTGGCCTCATAGGTTCCCGCTCGTTCGGTCGGGTCAGCCACAACAGTTGCGATGCCGTTGACCAACTCAATGCGACGTGAATCTGGCAGCGCGCCTTCTTCATTCAGATAGGTGATTTCGGCTTCTTTACCGAGTGCTTCGATGACCGTCGGATAGATAAATCGCTGGCCGACGGTCAGATTCAGGGCTTCGTCGCGTTTTTCGACGATCGCGCCGATCGAGCGGTAAAGAAGCGGCACATATACGCCGGGTTTGGCGGGTAGATCGCTCCAGGCGGAATCGGCGGTAGTGTTGAACACGATCACCCTTCCTTCGCCGACCGTTCGTTCGACAATCGCCGCCGTGCCATCCAGCAATTTCAGCACAACCTTCGGCGAGGTCTGCTTTTTGTCGGTTGGTGTGACCGGCGTGAGCGGCAGATATTTATAGAGGCTGACCGATCCCAATCTTCCGCTGGCCGGGTCTTTCCAAAGCGTGGCGATCGGATGATCGAGTTGTGAATCGCTGAAGGTGCTGAGGCGGGTCTGGGCCTTTTCGTCGCCTTTTGGTTCACCAAAGGTTGCGGGGAGCAGGTTGCGTTTTGCGCCGAATTCTTCGTTATAAAACGAGCGTTGCATGCGGTCGCCGGGGAAGATCAACAGCCCGCCGCCGCGAGTAACGTAAGTGGCGATTGCATCCACCGTTGTGGTGGACATATCCGACACATTCGCCAGCACGATCGCGTCAAAGTCGTCAAGATTCTCACGCGCCATCGAACCAGCGTCGGAGACTTTGGCTTCGATCAAAGGCGGCTGCCCTTGCGTACCGCTGGCGGCGAATAATGCGCGGAGGAAGAAGGTCTCTGCGTCGCGGGCTTCACGACCAAGATCGCCATCGACAAGCAAAACACGCACCCGCTTCGTGCCGCGCACGACGATCGTTCGCGAATCATCCGCTGGCACACGATCGGGACTGATGGACGCGGTAACCGCGTAAAATCCGTCAGTTTTTAAGCGTCCGAACAACGACACCGCTTTGGATTGCCCTGGCTCGATCACGTCGATAGTCGCATCATCGACCGGCGACTGATTGCCGGTGGCGCGGTCTGTCGCCTCGCTTGATGCCAGACGAAGTGAGACACGGATATCGCGTGCGGGTTGGTCGCCGTAATTGGTGACGACCGCACTGAATCGCAGCGGCCTGTCGATCGCTGCGACGCCGCTGGATTGCACCAGCGAACTGATCGCGAGATTCGCGTTTTCGGGTTGGTCGATGAGAACGATGGTCGCACGGATTTTATCTTTGGATGAATCAAGCAGTTGCTTGATCGCAGCGAGCTGCCGGAAGCCTGATTGCTGGCCGTCGGTGATGACGTAGAGATCGCGGGATGCCGACTGCGTGCGGTTCAGCATCTCGATGCCCTGGCGGATCGCTGGCAGCAGATCGGTCGCACGGTCAGATGGTTTGAGATCAGCGATGGTTTTCCTCGCCAGTGCCAGATCGCGGGATGGTTCAGCGATGATCGGCTGTGCAGCGTCCCCCGCCATCCACACCGCCACGCTCGACCCGGATGGCAACGATTCGATGATCTGCCCGGCAGCGCGTTTGGCGACTTCAAACCGCGACGCCACGCCGGTGGTTTGCGTCATTGAATAAGAATGATCGATCAACAAAAGCGTCGCCGACGCCGGTTGTCCGAATAATCCCGCCGCCGCGTTAAGGGCTGGCCGCGCCAATGCCAGTGCAATCAAAGCTATCAGTAGCACCCGGAGAATCAGCAGCAGAATATCTTCGATCTGCATGCGACGCTGGTTGTTTTCGATCGAGACCTGCAAAAACCGCATCGCCGCCCACGGCACGCGCTGAATCTGCCGCCGATTCAACAAATGGATGATGATCGGCACAGAAATGCCGGCGAGGCCGAAAAGTAAGAAAGGGTTGAGAAAACTCATGCCGCAGAAGCCTTCTGGGAAATCCGAAATCCGAATGACGAATGACGAATGAAGCACGAATCCGCCGAATGCCCAATGAGCAAGACACACATGCGCAAACGCATTGGATCATTGATCCATTCGGAAATTAATTCGTCATTCGTCATTTTGGTTTCGTCATTCGAGCAGCGTCATTTCGTCGTCGTTCTCTGCCTAAACGCCAAATATCCCGTCAATGTCTCGTGCAACGGGTGATTCGTTGTGACCTGCACATAATGTACCTTGTTTCTTTCACACCCGAACTTAATCGTATCGATGAATGCGTTCAGCGATTCGAGATAGCTTTTGCGAATCTCATTCGGGCGCGTCGTCTGTTTACCGGTTTCTTCAAATCCGATGAACTCGACATTGCCCTTGAACGGGAACTCCAGCTCGTGGTGATCGAACACATGAAACAGGATCACCTCATGGCCGCCAAAACGTAGGTGCTGGATGCCGTCGAGAATCGCCTGTTCGTCGTCAAAGCAATCGCTGATCAGTGCGACAATCCCACGGCGGGGATTCGTGCGGGCGATCTGGTGCAGCACCGGCGCGATCGACGTGGTTTGCGTCGGCTGAAAATCAGCCAGCGTCTTCATAATATTGTGGATGCTGGCGAGATTGCCGGTACGAGGGACGAAATGCTTGACCTGATTATCAAATAAAGTAAGCGACACCGCATCGCGTTCGCCGAGGATCACATACGCCAATACCGCCGCCATCTGCTTGGCGTAATCGAGCTTGGTGATTTTGCCCGATCCGTACTTCATTGATTCAGACCCATCGACCAGCAGGTGACAGATGAAATTGGTTTCCTGCTCGTATTGTTTGATGTAATACCGGTCGGATCGGCCGAGCACTTTCCAGTCGAGGTGGCGCAGATCGTCACCGGGGACGTATTCACGGTGCTGGCTGAACTCAACCGAAAATCCGCGAAACGGCGATTTATGGTTGCCCGCCAGATAGCCTTCCACCACATACCGCGCGTGCATCCCCAATGATTCGGCCTCGGCGACGGCTTGGGGATCGAGAAGTTGGTTTGATAGTTCAGGCATGGGTCAATGACGAAATCCGAATGAGGAATGACGAATCAATGTCCGAATAAAGAAAAATCCGAATGGCTCATTAAATTTGTGCATTGCTGCATTCATTCATCATTCGCCATTCTGGTTTCGTCACTCTCGACGTTAGTCGAGCTTCTTGTCTTTCGGGATCGCCTCCAGGATTTTTCGCGTGATGTCGTCGGAGGTGACGCCTTCGGACTGGGCTGCGAAGTTTGGGGCGATGCGGTGCCGGAAAATCGCCGGGGCGACGGCGGCGACATCGTCGCAACTGGCGGCGAAATTACCGTTCAGAATCGCCCGGGCTTTGGCGGCGAGAATCAGGTTCAAACTCGCACGCGGGCCAGCACCCCAGGTCAGCCACTTCTTGCAAAAGTCCAGCGCCTCAGGTTGTTTCGGACGTGTCACACGCACAAGTTTCTCGGCATACGTGAAAACATGATCCGACACTGGCACTTTGCGAACCAATTGTTGCAGGTGAATGATCTCATCCCCGCTGAGCACTGGCTGGGGCTTGCCCATCCCGCCACCGGTCGCCATTTTCATGATCTGACGTTCCTCGGCCGACGATGGGTAATCGACGTAAATCAGGAACATAAACCGATCCATCTGCGCTTCGGGCAGCGGATAAGTGCCTTCTTGCTCGACGGGATTCTGCGTCGCGAGCACAAAGAACGGATCGGGCAACTTCCAATCGTTGCCGCCGACGGTGACTTTGCGCTCCTGCATGGCTTCAAGCATGGCGGCCTGCGTTTTCGGTGGCGTTCGGTTGATTTCGTCCGCCAACACCATATTCGCGAAGATCGGGCCTTTGATGAACTTGAATTCGCGCTTGCCCGTTTCCGGGTCGGACTGGATCACTTCCGTGCCGGTGATATCCGAAGGCATTAGATCGGGCGTGAACTGAATGCGTTTGAATGACATTTGCAGGCATTCGGACAACGAACTGACTAACAACGTCTTGGCCAACCCCGGCACGCCCATCAAAAGTGCGTGCGAGCGGGTGAAGATCGCGATCAGCAATTCGTCGATCACGTCTTTTTGCCCGACGATCACCTTCGCTAATTCGCCTTTGATCGCGGCATGCGCGGCTTTCAGGTTCGCCACCGCATCCAAATCCGCTCGACTTGGACCTGCCGCGGCGGTTTTAGGTGGGTGTGGGGGTTGGGGAGGCGTTGGGGGTGGGGTCTGTGTCGATGATGCCATACGATTTCATGCCTTTCTGCAACGGGTTATACACCATGCCCCACCATCCGTTGAAAACTTGACGCCTGAAACAGGCTGAGACGCAAAAATACTGTCCGCAAACTTAATTTAAGCACATTGGCAAATTCCGCCGCTGCGTGTCTATAATGCCTCCAATCACTTTTCAACGAAGGACATTTATGCAGAAAAATTTCGCGCTCGCCGGGCTAATCGTACTGACCCTTGCCACGATTTCGCAGGCGCAGTCCTATTCGATCGATGCGATTCACAGCTCATTTCTGTTCAAAATCTTCCATGCCGATACTGCGAATTTCTATGGCCGATTCAATAAAGCGTCTGGTTTAATCAAAACCGATGCGAATACGCCAACTGAATTGAATATCGTCGTCGAGGCTGAGAGCGTTGATACAAACAACAAAGCCCGTGACGAACACCTGCGCGGCCCGGATTTCTTCGACACCAAACAGTTCACCGACATCACCTATAAAAGCACCGGTATCAAGAAAGTGGATGACACCACCTACGAAGTCGCCGGCGACCTCACGATGCACGGCACGACAAAACCGCTGACGATCACCCTCAAACACACCGGCAACGGTAAGAATGTGCAGGGAAAAGAAACGATTGGTTTTGAAACCACTTTTACGATCAAACGAAGCGACTTTGGTGTCAGCGGTTACATCGGCAAAGGACTAGGCGATGAAGTCACGATGATCATCAGCCTCGAATCGACCAAGCAGTAACGTGCTGTCGCGTAACATCCAGCGCGCAAACTCACGCCCGCGTTATGCCGCGAGCTTGCTGCGCGTAGAGTCCTGTTACGTGATAAGTGTGTCGTGAAAGAGCACCATGCTGTCAGTTATTGCGTCATCATCCTGCATCCCCACGAACCATGAATCACGAACCCCGATCTTCACCACTCCTCATTCATCACCCCCCTGCTTCCATACTCATGTCACCACGCTAAAATATCGCATATGTTCACCGGCATCATTGAGCGAACGCTCGAAATCTTATCTGCACTCGATCACGTGGGCGGCAGGCGGTTGATCGTGGCGAATCCGTGGGACGATCTGACAATCGGTGAATCGGTCGCCTGCAATGGCTGCTGCTTGACTGTCGCTCATCTGGAAACAGGAAAAATACATTTTGATTGCATTCGCGAGACGCTGAATAGGACGAATCTGGGCGTGGTACATGTCGGAGATCATCTGAACGCTGAGCGAAGTTTGCGCGCCGGCGGACGCATCGACGGGCATTTCGTGCAAGGTCATATCGACACGACCGCGGTGCTGGCCGGCCGAGTCGCGACCGATCAGGAATGGCGTTACACCATCGAAGCCCCCGAAGCGTTTGCGAAATATCTAGCCCCGAAAGGATCGATCACCGTCGATGGCGTCAGCCTCACCATCGCGGCGATTCACGGCAGAAGGTTTGATATCACGCTCATCCCCACAACGCTGGCGATCACCAACCTCGCAAAGCGAGAAATCGGTTGGCCTTTCAACCTCGAATGTGACATGATAGCAAAACAGATTGTGACGTTTATGGAGATGCGGAACAAATGACGAAATCCGAATGGCGAATGACGAATCAATGCTTCAAACCAAAAGGCTTTTGTCATTGGTCATTTGATATTCGTGCTTCATTCGTTATTCGCCATTCGGTTTTCGTCATTCGGACTCGGAATTGAAGTATGCACGACCGCCCAACCATCGCCATCAGCATGGGTGACCCCGCCGGGATCGGTGCGGAGGTCATCGTCAAAGCGCTGAGCAATCCAGCGCTTAGGCAGCGGGCGCGATTCATCATTTTCGGCCTCAACGAAATTCTTCACTACGCTGCGGATCTGTCGGAATTGGATGTCTTCTGGTGGCGCGATTCCTTCAACGGCAAGCTCAAACATTACGGCCACGATGTCGTCGTCGTCGATTATGACAACTTTGACGAGTTTTCACTCCTGGGCAACACTGTTCGGGGCCCATCGAAACTCGGCGGACACGCCTCCATGCGGTTCTGCCTCGACGCCATCGACGCCTGCAATCAAGGCATCGCCGACGCGATGGTCACCGCGCCGATCGCCAAGGAAAGCTGGCATCTCGCCGGTTACAACTACCCCGGCCATACCGAACTCATCGCCGAGAAAACCCACACCCGTCAGTACGCAATGATGTTCGCCGGAGGTCCGCTGAAGGTCATTCTTGCAACCACACATATCCCCCTGATGGGATTATGGGGAAGGCTGAACATCGGCGCGGTGTTTCATCCTATTGAGATGGTTCATAAGGCGCTGGTCGAGTGGTTCGACATCGAAAAGCCGCGAATCGCCGTCTGCGGATTAAACCCACACGCCTCGGAAAACGGCGCGTTTGGCGATGAAGAAGAGCGCATCATTTCCCCCGCGATTTTCATGGCGCGCGAGCAGGGAATCGACGCGACCGGCCCGTACCCGCCGGATACTATTTTCATCGCAGCACGGGATGGCAAGTATGATGCGGTTGTTGCGCTCTATCACGATCAGGGACTGATCCCCGTCAAGTTGCTGGCGTTTGATAAAGCCGTCAATTTAACGGTCGGCTTGCCGATCATTCGCACCAGCCCGGACCACGGCACGGCGTTCGACATTGTAGCCCGCAACCGCGCGAATCCCGGCAGTATGACCGCAGCGATTGAAATGGCGATTGATCTGGCGATCAAACGCAAACAGCACGCAAGAAAGCCGCAGATCAACGCAGATGAACGCAAATGAAGATGGCAACGTGGCGCGAATTTTTTTAATCCGCGTTGGTTGTAAAAGTGACACGGGTCAACAAACCAAGCCGTGGTCAATTGGCCAATCACATTTCTTTTAGGTGCATTTCTATTCGTGATTGATTCGTGTGATTCGTGGCTAATTCTCTGTGCCATAAATCTCGAATGCCCTCACGGCGACAGACGTTCGATCGACCATCCGACGCCGCTTCGGACGTACCGAAGCCGGTCGTGCAGCCGCGAGGGGCGGCCTTGCCAGAACTCAATCGACGACGGAATCACCCGATACCCGCCCCAATGATCCGGCAACGGTACGACATCGGGAAAACGCACTTCAACCTCTTTAATGCGATGTTCCAATTCTTCGCGAGTTTTCAACACGCTGCTTTGTAACGATGCCCACGCGCCGATCTGTGCCGCACGCGGGCGCAATGCAAAATAGGCCCGAGATTCTTCACGCGTCACCGGCTGAACCGTGCCGTCGATACGCACTTGTCGTTCGAGCATGTCCCAGAAAAAAAGCAGCGTCGCCCGCGGATTGGCAGCCAATTCATGACCTTTGCGACTCTGATAATTCGTGAAGAACGTAAACCCATTTTGATCGAAATCCTTCAGTAACACGATCCGCGCCGCCGGCATGCCCGATGCGTCGGCGGTCGCGAGGGTCATCGCATTGGGCTCGCGCAAATTCGCGATTTTGGCTTGCTCAAACCATCGTGAAAATTGGTCGATCGCATCCTCCGATACGGACGATTCGAGCAGTTCATCCTGGCTATAATCCACCCGCAGGCCATGCAGTGCCTGCTGGGTTGGGGAAGGTTGATTGGTATTGTTCACGACGCAACATTAGGCTTTGTGACGAGGTGTCGCAAATCCTGAATCTGGTCAGCCATGGCAGATAATTTGAACAGTGGTAATATACCTTTCCGATGTTTCGCAAACTGCTACGCGCCAAACTGCATCAAGCCCGCGTGACCTTCACCGATGTGAATTATCACGGAAGTATCACCATCGACTCACGATTGCTCGCCAGTGCGGGTTTACGACCCAACGAAGCGGTTTTAATCGCCGACTGTGAGAACGGGAATCGGTTTGAGACCTATATCATCCCCGGCGAAGCCGGAAGCGGCGTGATTGGCGTCAACGGTGCCGCGGCACGCCTGACTCGTGTAGGCAATCGGGTCATCATCATGGCGTTCGAATGGGTCAGCGAATCCGAAATCGATCACCATCAGGCGCGGGTGCTCATCCTCAACCAATCCAATACTGTCACAGAACAGGTCGATCACCCGTCTCGACTGCCACCCGATTAAACCGCTGTCGCAAAACTTGTTCTATCGTATAAATAAAATACAGGTGCAATCTTTTGTGGCGACGATATGATTCCCTGATATAGGAGAACGGGCATGGCTATTACATTGATGCCGCTTTCGCGTCGTCGTTTTTTGCAAAGCACGCTGGCGTTGGGCGCCGGGGTGTTGATAAGCGATGCGTGGGGTCAGGAGAAGCCCGCTGAGGCACGCGAACGATTCGTGTTATTTTCGGACACGCACATCGCCGCCGATCCAAAACGAATCGAACGCGGCGCGAACATGACCGACAATCTCACCGCAGCGGTCGCAGCGGCGTTCATAATCGGTAAAACCAAACCCGCTGCCTTATTCATCAACGGCGATCTGGCGCTCAAAGACGGTCAACCCGATGACTACAAGCAGCTTCTCGCAACGCTCAAACCCGTGCTCGATGCCGACGTGCCAGTGCATCTGTCATTGGGCAACCACGATCAGCGCGACAATTTCTGGAACGCTGTACCAGCAGGCGTAAAGGTTGTCGAAGGCAGACAGGTAACGGTCGTCGAATCGGCTCACGCGACGTGGATTGTGCTGGATACGCTGGATCAAACCAATGTCACGCCTGGCAAGCTCGGCGAAGCGCAGCTCAAATGGCTAACTGCGTTTCTCGATACCCCTGATCGCGCCACCAAGCCTGTGTTGGTGATGACGCATCACAACCCCGAGCGGCTTGCCTCAGCGACGCAACCCGCTGCCGCAGGAGCGCCCAAACCTGCAAAGGTCGCTGGGATCGTCGACGGCGCGGCGTTGATGGAAATCCTCTTGCCCCGCAAACAAGTCAAAGCATTGATCTATGGGCACTTACACAAGTGGGAAATCAAAATTGAGAACGGCCTTCATCTGATTAACCTGCCCGCAGTTGCGTATGTGTTTGGAAATGACCAGACTAGCGCCTGGACCGATTGGAATCTGTCCGATACCGGTGCGGAGGTCGTCGTCAATACGCTTGATCCCAAGCATAAAATGAATCTGACCAAGACGTCATTAGCGTGGCGTTGATAGCGCGAATCGCTCAAATTGCCCATGAAATACATTGCGAATACAACCGAAAATAGTATAAGCGACAGTGTGACCACTCAGTCAACCAGCCCATCTTCCAGGCGCGTTCCGGTTCCGGTTCGTCGAACCGGATTGCAGGATATTGCCCGCGAACTGAAAGTCTCTGTGTCGCTTGTCAGTAAAGTTTTGAACAATCGTCTGGGCACAACCGGCGCCAGCGCGCAGATGATCGAGGCGATCAACGCCAAGGCGCAAGAGTTAAATTATCAAAAGAATGCAACCGCTACGTCGCTTTGTGATGGAAGGCAAAACGCGATCGGCGTGTTCATTCATCGTCACGGCGTTGCGGGTAGTAACATCACCGCCGCAATGGTTGAAGGTGTTTCGGTATCGGCTTCTAAGATCAAGCAACGATTGGTGTTGCAATACTATCACACGCTCGCCGAACTGAACGACATCCTCCCGATCGCGCACAGCAATGCGGTCGATGGGTTGATCCTTGGTGGCGTTCCGCATCCGGAAATCATGCAAGCCCTGCGCGAAGCCAGTCGCCAGAATCTTCCCATCGTCAGTATTCACGATGGTCCGATTCATCCCGACATCCCGAACATCGGCATTAATCAAGTTCGCATCGGTTACCTCGCGACGACCCACTTGCTGGATAAAGGTTGCCGAAGAATCGCGCACGTCGCACAAAAGGATAATCGCGGGCGCTTTGATGGTTATGTGCAAGCGCTGGCGGATCGAGGTGTGGCGTTCGATGAAGCTTTGGTCTACCGATGCAACACCTACACCGTCGAGTCCGGCGTGAAAGCGGCGGAACACTGGTTAAGCAAGGGTATCCAATTTGACGCAGTGTTTGGACAATCAGATCAACTCATCACTGGGGTTTTCAAAGTGTTGATGCGGCATGGCATCAAAGTGCCCGAACAGGTGCGTCTGATTGGGGTTGATGAGTCCCCGTTCTGCGATTTTTTCCTCGTGCCGCTGAGTTCGATATCTCAAGTCGATGCCCGTCGTGCAGAGCTGGCGGTTGATGCGTTGATGAATCTCATTAACGGCCAGTGGGTCGATCACACCTACGTTGACCCGGTCGTACACGCACGCGAATCTTCCATCTAAACATGCCAGCCTACGCGCGATGCAGCCCGCCATCAGGAAGCCGCGCCTGCGTCCATTCGACGACCTTATTCACGCACGGATATTTCGCGGCTTTCGCTTCGTCTATGTCGATCCCGAATCCCGGTTTGTCATTCGGATAGAGATATCCGCCAATCAGTTCTGGCGAACCGGGAAAGACTTCGATCGATTCGGATGTGAAGGCTGAAAACTCTTGGATGCCGAAGTTTGCGCTGACCAGATCCAGATGCAGATTGACGGCATGGCCGACCGGAGACACATCGCCTGGCCCGTGCCACGCAGTACGCACGCCGTGCAACTCCGCAAGTATCGCGACCTTCCGCGCCGGCGTCAGCCCGCCCATCTGGGTGATGTGCATCCTGATGTAATCAATCAAGCGGCCAGTGATCAAAGGCGTCCATTCGCGAGGATGATTAAATAATTCCCCCATCGCCAACGGCGTGGTGCAGGTCTGGCGAATGTTGGCAAACCATTCAATATCTTCCGGGGCAAGCGCGTCCTCGAGGAAAAACAGCCGATACTGTTCGATCTGTTTCGCAAAATCGACCGCCAGCACCGGGGGCAAGCGTTCATGGATATCGTGCATCAGCTCAACTTCCGCACCGACTGTGGTCCGGACATATTCGATCATTTCGAGGGTTTTACGGATGTAGCTTCGCGGGTCGTAATAGCTGCCGGGTTGCGCATTTTTCGGTCGGGCAAGGTCGCCACCCACACCGCCGTATCCGCTGGCTTGGATGCGCACGTGCCGCACGCCGGACTCGACATATCGTTGAACCGATTCAGCGATATGCTTGATATCCTTCCCGCCCGCATGTCGATAGACCGCTGCCGCTTCGCGATATTTTCCCCCAAGCAATTGATACACCGGCATGTTCGCCAGCTTGCCTTTAATGTCCCACAACGCGATGTCGATTCCCGCAATTGCGTTATTTAATACCGGCCCGTTGCGCCAGTAACCGTTATTCATGCAAAGATGCCAAATCTCTTCAATCTGATGCACGTCCCTGCCCATCACCAGCGGTCGCAAATGCTCGACCGCGGCAGTGCGCACGGCTTCATATCGTTGCGTGAATGTCGCGCAGCCAAGCCCGTAAAGCCCCGGTTCGGATGTCTCAATTTTCACCACCACCAACGGAATACCCGCCGGAGCGGTCACGATCACTTTCAAGTCACGAATGGTCGGCATCTTTTCTCCAACTGTTTTAATATGAACTGTACCCGCAAGCCTACCTTAGCAATCAAATGATTCAAATCTCTCATCGCGACTCGTTTCTTGTTCCAAAGCGGCGCACAATATGACCATGCGATATCCGAACATTGTCGTTCTGATTTTATTGATGGCGATCAGCGGCTGCCAGCCATCAAGTGCGCCCCCGGCATCGCAACGAGCCTCACCACCGCCGCCGCCGGTTCTGTTTCATTTGCCGGGCATCGCAGGGGAAATGTCGATTGACCGACGGCTGATCAAGGGCTTGGTCGAAGGAAATGTTGCAACGAATGCCGAAATCATCGATTGGACCGGTGAAAATCGCGGCATTCTGGCGCTCGGCAAACTCGATCTTAATAAACAGCAGGCGAAGTTGCTGGCAGAGCGTATCACTAAAATCTATCGTGATGATCCGCGAACCCGAATCATCCTCACCGCTCATTCCGGCGGAACGGGCATCGCAGTCTGGACGCTGGAATATCTACCTGCTGATGCAAAGATCGACACCTTGCTCATGCTGGCAGCCGCACTGTCTGCGGACTACGACCTCGACAAAGCACTCGCCCACACCCGCCGTGCCTATTCTTTTTATAGCGAATTCGATGACGTTGTGCTCGGCCTGGGCACGCGCACGTTCGGCACGATTGATCGCGTGAAAACTAATGCCGCCGGCTATGTGGGCTTTGCATCGAACAACCCCAAACTCAAACAATTCCCCTACGACCCGGCCTGGATCAAAATCGGCAACGCTGGCGATCACATCGGCACGATGGATGATCAATTCGCGAAGGAAGTACTCGCGCCGTTGCTTCGCCCGTGAACAATAAAAGAATCAATACAGGCCGTCCCAGCGTTCGGGGTCTTCTTCTTCGCGGGAGGGATCGGGCAAACGCTCAGGTGTGCGTGGCATCACGGGCGTGATTGGCGCAGGGCGGTCGATCATCATCGCGTGGGATAGAGTCTGCGTACCGATCGTTTTTCTGACGCGTGACACTGGCCGATCAATAACCGCCGACGACGTTTCAGACCCTGTGTAAAATAAGCTCATCTGCATGGTGAAATCTCCGTAAACAAAACCCGAACTGATCTCCGAACTGGATAAGCCCGAACATTTTTATAACATTCGGTTCGTATCTGTCCCTAGTGATCGGGCGTTATCTTGATCCACCATTAGTTGCGTTCGCCGATTTTCAGCTTCCGATAATGAACGTTTTTTTGACCCCGAAAATGAACCTAACGTTAGGGTTGTGATCGGATTCACGAAGTGAATGTCGTTGATCCCTTTTCCTACCCAAAAAGCAGAGAATTGGTCAGGCCAACCGAAATGGCGGGCGTTACTTCTTGCCGCCGCCGGCATCGGGGGCGCCGCCGAAGTAGAGGGGGTCGAGGGCGAGTCGGCCGCTGCCGATGATTGCGAGCATGAACGCCATCGGAAGCATCACAAACGCGTGATGGAACGGCGGGTCCCCGGCGTGGTCGGCGATGCCGGTCACACCATTCTTACTCATCATCGCGATCACGATACTCAACAACATCAGCGTCAATAAGCCCGCAGCGAGGCGTGAAAATAGGCCGAGAATCAGCATCAATCCGAGAAGCAATTCCCCGACGGGCAATAGATAGCCGTACGGTCTTGCGATCGATTCGGGCAGCCACGCGGGCGTGAGGGCTGCGTATTTGCCATCGACAAACTTCCCCAATCCCCCTGCCATCTTGTTCCAACCCGCAATCAGCATATAAAGCCCCAGCACCAGCCGCGCCACAAGCAGGCTGATGTCGATCCACGCGGGATGATTAAATGGATTGCTCATTTTCATAATTTCTGCTCCGACAGTGACAACAGTATGTCACTGAATGATGGTTATTTTGCTCCCAGTTCGATCGATCGCGCACAGGCGGCTGTGATCGCTTTTTGGATCCCAGCACCGATGCCGAGCGCTTCCATCGTTTCAATCGCTGCCTGGGTCGTACCGTTGGGACTGGTGACTTTTCGACGAAGTTCCTCTGGCGAATCCGCAGATTTATGCGCCATCATCGCACTACCCAGCACGGTTTGTTTCGCCAGCGCCTCGGACTGCTGTTTCGTCAGACCCAGTTCGATCCCCGCAGCGATCATCTGTTCGAGCAGATAAAAAATGTATGCTGGGCCTGAACCGGATAATGCGGTGACGGCATCGAGTTTGTCTTCGGTCACTTCGACCACGACCGCTGCCGGGGTAAAGAATCGCGTGGCGGCGCCGACATCGGCTTTTGTTGCAAACGCACCTGCAGCGATCGCGACCGCACCCAATCCGACCAGCATCGGCGTGTTCGGCATCGTGCGGACAACTTTCCAATGCCTTCCGAGTCCAAGATTTGTTTCGATGAATCGTGTATTGATGCCCGCTGCGATTGAGATGACGAGCGTTTTTTCAGTGATGACCGACCCGATGCCCGCCAGCGCGTCAGCCATCTGTTGCGGCTTCACCGCTAGCAAAATTGCCGACGCATCTTTTGCGGCTTCGACATTGTCTTCCACCGAACGAATGCCCAGATCATTTTGAAATAATTTGCGTCGCTCAGGGGAGATGTCCGCAGCGATCAATTGATCGGGTTTGAGCGATTGCGTACTAATCAATCCCCGCGCGATCGCCTCGGCCATGTTGCCTGCGCCGATGAATGCCAGATCAATTCCCATGCCATCAGTGTAAATGACACGCGGCAGAAGTCGAACGATGCGGGTTACCTAAAATTGCTCCGCAGCCTCACTCACGTGCGGTTGGGTTGACTATGCAATTATCCCATCCCCCGCTGGGACGACGCTGCAATGATGTCGCGGAATTTGGATTGAGTGCAAACAGGCGAATCCATTGATTCTCTACCAAATCGCGGACGCTGGGTTGCGCCGCCAGCACCGCGTCGATTTTCTCGCAATCCGCTTCAACAATCACCTGAAGCCGCAGCGGTTCGTGATACCACTTTCCGTCCGCAGCATGAACCGACTGCATAGCAAGCCCCGTTCGCAGATCGCCGCCGTTGCCGAGCACGACGCCGACCGACCCCACACGATTGTGGATCGTTTTGTTGCCGCTGCCGAATATGTCGTTATCAACGGTGGATGCGAAGTATTGCAGGTTGATCCACGACGCCACGACCATCGGCGCGCAGAGGATAAGCGTCAGGATGCTGGAGTCGATATCACGCGATGCATCGTATTCGTGCAGAAATGCTCTTCCTTGCAAATTGATCTGCCGTGTGCGATCACGCCGCGCAGCGATGAATGACGCGTTGCGCGCCAGCGCCCATTCGGGACGCACCTCAGACCAGTCGCGTCGGCGTTTAGTGAATAGGCGTGATAGACCTGTCGGTTGCTCTTCCGTTGGCATGCCCAGCGGCTGTGCACGCTCAGCCCGCGTGTTTTGGCCTGCCTCATCAAGCCAGCCCCGAAGTTGCTCGATTTGCTTCGCATGGGTGGATGGCACACAGTGCATATCCAGCAGCGCTATTTGATCGATCGAAGTATCGTGGGCAGCGGGTAGGAAATGGGTATCGTCCGGTATTGAGTAATCCGTAGATTGCAGCGATTGTCGCACTTGCGGGTCGTTCAGCAAGGACGCCGCGACACGTGCGTTGATCGCGCCACCGTGCCCGCCGCACGCGCCGCAATCCAGACCTGCGGCATGGGGATTGTTGGCGCTATGGCCGTGATGTCCGCAGAGCATGACGAGCTTGGCATACGGTCGTGGCAGGCTCATATTCTTTAGAATGCCCATCGCCGACTGCGCACGGGAATCTGCCGAAAGTGCTGGAGCATTAAAATTGCCAACCGCTTCTGGATCGGGCTTACTGATCTTGAATGTACCCGCATCGCGCAGCAACCCGCCGCCGTACCCCGCACCTACAAGTTCCACAAATGAAAACGCTGCCGCAGGGGTGGTTTGGATCCGCTTGAACGTGTTTTTCCAATCAGAAGATCCGTCCAGGGAAAGATCCACGTCGAAGGAAGGCTTCAACAGCACCGGACACCGCGCCGACTCACCCAAGAGGTTCAGCGATACACCAAAAAACCCTGCAAACCCAAGCGTACGAACGCCCGGATCAACTGATTCAAAGTGCCGACGAAACGGTTCGGACCTCACGTCGATGCAAAAAACGGCCTGCACCGCCGGGCGTTCATCATTTGCAGTCTGCTCAGGCACGGTGATCGCGGCAAGTACTGGATCAACGTAGCGATTTTCGACCGCATTTTGCAGCACAAAACGAACCGATTCATCCTGCACCGATTTTTGAGCAGGCAATACCGGCTGCACCAGTTGTTTGAGTTGCTTGGCGACAAAGGCGTCGACGCAAACGCAGATTGCCAGCAAATCGCCAAGCGGATCATTGTCGATCCCGGGATTCTCCCACGCGGCACGACGAAAGTATGAAGCCCATCCCAATAATTTGCCGAGCAAATGATAAAAATAGGCCTCGCGATCGTCCGGCGAAATCAGCAGTGACCGCATCGCCGCCTGCATCGCCTCGACTGGCGATTCTGCAAGACCGGCAACATATTCGCGATAGCCCTTCAAGCCTGACCAATCAATCGCACGATCAATCGCGCCGGCTTCGCGCCAGATTTTCCAGAGGTTCTGTTGTGAAGTCAGCGGCCAGGTTTGCCCGCCGGCGTCAGCATAAACGGCGCAGTATCGTGCAACGGATGTACGCAGAATCGTGTGCCAGTTTGTTCCGTCAATGTGATCAGCATATTCAGCATAACTAACCAGCGACGACCCCGGGCGTGTTGGCGGCGCTGCCGGCGCTGCCAATGCCTGCATCACTGCTGTGGCATCCAGATCAACCATCGCTTGCGTCACGGCACGTGCGAGATCATTTTTAGTGAAGGTTTCCGCGCCAAGACGGTTTCGATAATCCTCGATGCTTGGAAACACCTTTGCACCCATAGCGTCGCAGATTTCTTTGGCGGATTCGACGATCGGGCGATCCGAATAGCCCACAAACGGATTGACCGCTACGAAATCATTAAGCGACCACAACGGCGCGATTCGCTTTACAACAGCATCGATCGCCTGTGACAGGTGCTGTTCTTCCATATTGTTTGCAGCGAGTGTGTTAAGCATTTGCGTGAACTCCAGCGGGTGAAAACTTTTTCCAGATCATCCGTACAAAGCGGTCGGCGATTGCGCTGCCATAAAAGCCGTGCAAGGCATGAATGCGAAAGGCCTTGCCAACTGGGTTGCTCGAAATGATCGGCAGGAAACTGTGAAAGAGAATCGAAAGTAACATCGCAATGACGACCATCCATGCAACGATCCACGCGAGGGTCGAGTGAATCGGCACCATCGACGTGAAGATCGGTGCGTAGAAATACATCACCTGCTGATAGATAAGCATTGCCAGAAAGCTGCCGCCGACCGTGATCGCCGATGCGATGCTGATTGTGGCAGGTGTGAGGCGCGCCATCAGGATCGGCCAGACCTGCGCGATCGCCATCACCAGCACCGCGGTCATCGCAAATTTTCCAGGATTTTGTGCGGGATTAAATCCCAGCAGCCATGAGGCACCGTAAACAGCGCCTGCGGATAAAAACAGTCCGCAAGCCACCCAAAGCAAATGGGAGGACGCGTGCAGCGGTTGTGGAACGGGATCCTTGTTGATCTCTCCGCTGCTGAGAAATTTCCACGCTTTGTAACAACCGTGTCCGACGATGTGCAGCACCGCTGCAGGAAATGCCGCCAGACCGAGCTGGATCATCATAAACCCCATCTGGCTTACAGTGGACCATGCGAGCGTGCGTTTGATATTGGTTTGCGCCCACATCGCGGTCATGCCGAGAATCGCCGTCACCAAACCAATGAGCGTCAGCAGGATCATTGACGAAGGCGAGGCAGCGACAACGGGTGCAAACTTCAACACCAGTGCGCCACCGGCATTGATGATCCCCGCGTGCATCAATGCTGAGACAGGCGTCGGCGCTTCCATCGTTTCGGGTAGCCAACTATGGAACGGGAACTGTGCCGACTTCGTGATCGCAGCGATCGCAACCAGCACCGCGACCGCATGAGACGACAGTGTGTGCGGGTTGGCGATCGCATGGGATAAAAACACCTGCAAATCGGTGGTTTGGTATCCGAATGCGATGATCAAAATCGCCGACACCAGCGCCACGTCTCCTATCCGGCTGATCAAAAACTTCTTGCGCGCCGGAGGCCAGGCTTCGGGCCGGTGGGCGTAGTGCGTCAATAGACGATGCAGGACAAGACTGGTCAACGTCCACGCGGCATAGAGAAGAATCAGATTGCTGGCGAGCATGAACACCATCGCAGAGACGACCGCCGACGCATGGAGCATGAGAAATCGTGTGTGATGTTGCTCGCCAAGCAGGTAGCGCCTCGCGAATCGGAACGTGACGGCGCCCACCCCCGCGACCAACAGTGCAAGCGTGCAGGTGAGCCGGTCGATGTTAAATCCTACGGCGGCAATGGGTTGTGGGTTTACGGATTGGGCGACCAAACCACCCAACGCCACTGCCGCCAAAACCCACAGCGCCGCTTCCACATTGCTACCGGGCACTTTTATCGTTTGATCAACCATACACGCTCCACATTACGCGATTTTTAATTACAGAATAAATTGTCGCGTATTTATTATCATGTAATGAGTGTCGTGTCAAATGTGATGTTATTATTTTCCCCAGAACATCGGACCACGTTGCTGATGGGTCGCTCAGATTCGCCGGCCACTGGAGTTATGTGCGGTGAATCAATTCCAGTAAATCACCAACCGTACGATGGGCTTCGATGGCATGACGCAGCGGGCGTTTCGGGTAAACGGTATAGCGGTTGCGACGACCGGTTCGCTCACGCTTGAGGTATCCGCCGGATTCCAGATCGGCGATGATCCGTTGCACCGCCCGCTCGGTGATCCCCACCTGCACAGCCGCATCGCGCAGCTTAATTTCCGGATCAACGCTGATCAGCAGTAGCACATGGGCGTGATTGCTCAGAAATGTCCAGACATGCGGGGTTTCAACAATTTTTGCGCGATGGGGCATGACTCACTCCGGGTAGTTCCACTCGGATAACATACGACATTGAATACGCAAAATCAAAGTCGTATTTCCAGTCAACGCACTTCGATACCGACAACACCCACTCCGACGGAGTGGGTGTGGCAAGTACGAGTGATAGAGTCTTAGAGAATCAGAAACGTTTTCAATCGACCGAACCACCGATCGCTTCGTGCACGCTTTTCGGCGCGGTGACGATCAGATTGCCGTTGAAAAATCGGATGCGGGCCTTGCCGCCGTTGGTGTCCCAGATTTCTGGGCGGATGGTCTCTTGAATCACCGCAATCAGGTCGTCGGCGCGTTCGGTGCGGGTTTTGGTTTTTTCTTCGTCGCGATTGCTCGCATTGCTGTTTCCGCCAGTACCGAAAATGCCACCCGATTGATTTGACCCACCATTGCGCCCGCCACGATCACTGTTGCCGGACTTGTTCCCGACCTGATCGGTGAGGCTGAGACTTGGGCCTTCAAAATCGGGGATTTCGGTCAACAAATCCTGAACCGGGTAGATGCGGGTGATCATCTTACCGTCGGCTTTGGCGATGGTGGTGATCGTGATGACGTTTTCTGAAACGGTGAAGGTGAGCAATCCCGGCGCGGCGGATTCCAGCACGGCCTTGAGGGCAACCCGTGTCGGAACATGACGCAAACTCAATGAAACCGGCGTGTCTTTTGAGATGCCGACTTCCTCAAGCGACCGCCAATCGACAGTGAGGTTGGCGTTGGTGGCGTCACGGAAAAACTCAATCGCGTCAGTCAGCGCTACATCTTTCAAAGAGATCGTCGGCAAACGTTTGGTCAATGCGGCGTTTGCAACCGACTGCGCGTTTGCAAGCGAAGCCAGCAGCATGGTCACGAGTATTGAAGAAAGAATTGTTCGCATCATGCACCTCATAGGCGGACTATATTGAGTATATCGTTTGTAACGACATCGGATAGACAATTCTCGATGCGATCGGTTTGGGGAAAAATGGTATCCCGCTACAATTTCGCCATGCCCGGAAAGTCCGCGAGTAGACAAGCGATCGCCGAAATGCGCGAAATTTGCGCTCGCGCTAAAGCCTATTGCCATGGCATTGATGCGGTGGAACTCACGCAGCACGCACGACTTATATCAATCGCAGTCCAGGCGTTTGGCGACGAACCCGACGCCGCTTTTTTTGTCGAATCCTTGCCCCCTTCGGTGCGCATCCCGCGCCCGGACCTAGTGATCGCGCATCCGGATATCGGTGTGCTGGTGATCGAAAATAAAGGCGTACCGCTGGCGGACATCCACGACGTGCGGGCTGATGAATTATCAATTGAACGGGACGGACAACCGAATTGGGAACGACCGTTCATGCAGGCGGACAAAGTGATGTACCGTTTGAAAGGCGTGCTGCAAAAGCGGGTGTCAGTGAAATCCATTTCATTCAACCGCATGGCAGCGCTTCCGAAGGTGGCAGAGAGTGACTTCCAAAAGCGATTCGGGGCAACGTGGAAGTTTGCAACGATTTTTTCTGAAGCATTGGAACATCCGCGTGATTTCAGAATCTATGTCACCGGCTTTGTCGACTATCAGGCACCCCGATTGTTCGCAGGCACGCGGATAACACGCCAAGCAGTTGACGAGCTTCGATCCATCTTTGCAGGGACTTGTGCACTGTCCCCGCCACGCGCCGGTAGCGCCAGACGCAAAAAAACGGATCGGCAGAGTGATAGTCAACCCACTTTTGCAACGATTAACGCCCCGACCGCCCACCCACTACCCACCGTAGTCACTGAAGCCCAGCCACCCACTAAAACCATCGGTGATTACTTCCGTGCGTTGGATTTGCTTCCACGCAAGCACACCGCGCAGCAACAAGAACTGCTCCGCATCGACCCCCGTACCGGCCATCGATTGTTCCGCGGCGTCGCGGGAAGCGGCAAGTCGGTCATCCTTGCGGGCATGGTCGCGAGAACCTACCGGCGTATCCTCAGTGAATCAGATCGCGATCCCAAAATGCTCGTCTGCTGTTTTAATCGCACGCTGGTTCACTTCCTCAGAGACAAAATCGATACCGAACTCGCCCGCATCTGCTGGCAGGCCCACGATGATAAGTCGGTGCGTGTCACCCACTTTGACCGCTTGCTGATTGACCTTACCACTCGCGAAAAGCGCCTGCGAAATCCGTTCGATATCAATCATCGCACCCAACGCGCACAGGCGATCTGCAAAGCGTTTGATGACCTCCCGACAGCCGATCAATCCAAACTGATGTTTGATGCGATCTTCATCGACGAAGCTCAAGATCTTGAACCCGCAGAGTTTGAACTGCTCCGACGACTCGCCACGCCCGATGCTGCGGGCAATCAATCGCTGACGATCTTTTATGACAACGCCCAGAACATCTATGGCCGCCTAACCCCGACGTGGGAACATCTGGGCATCAACATCGTCGGTCGCACGACCTATCTGGACGAATGCCTGCGCAACACGCAGCAGATCGTCGAGCTGGCGATGAATGTGCTGATCGGATCATGCGCCCCGGCGGGCGTGCGGGCACAGACCAGACAATTTGCCGATCTTGCGAACCTGAAATCGCGTAATCTTGTCGATGAGTTTGAGAACCGCGTCGCGGTCAAGTTCTGCAAACGGCAAGGGGAAGCGCCTGTCGTGCGGTTATTTGAAAATCGTCGCGCCGAGAGCCGATGGATCATCCATGAAATGGAACGGCTGATCGTGAAAGAATCGGTCAATCCTGCCGACATCCTGATTTTGTACCGGTCGCACAAGGATTTTGTAGCGCATTTGCCCTTTCAACTCGGTGCGTTGGCGGGTCAGCACGATTTTGGAACCCGACTGGTCGATGCCGAACACAATGAAGCGAAAGATTCCGCATTGATCCAGCCCAATATTCTCACCGTCAGCACGATCGCCAGTGCCAAGGGGTACGATGCGCCGATTGTGTTTGTGGTGGGCGTGGATCGGATCGATGCCGATTCGCGAGGCCGCGCACAGTTTTACGTCGCAGCGACCCGCGCCCGACATCTCTTGTACATCACCGGCCTCGACGCCGGACAAAATAGGCTCGGCGCTGAAGCAAAATCATGTTTGGATTTGCAATCTACGACGCACCAACCCACCACTGCGAGTTGACTCAGACTTTCGCATCACCAACAGCCCGCCGACCTTCCAGCCGCACGACCCCGCTCTGAATCTGCTTGATCGCTGCGGGATAGGCGATTGTTTCCTCCGCAAAAACGCGGGCGGCCAGGTCATCTGGCGTATCGTCTTCCAGCACCGGACAAACCCGCTGAAGGATGATCGGCCCGGCGTCGTATTCGTTATTCACAAAATGCACCGTACAGCCGCTGATCGTCTCTCGGGCGGCGATCACCGCTTCATGCACGTGATGCCCCCACATCCCCTTGCCCCCAAAATGCGGCAGCAATGACGGGTGGATGTTGATGACCTTACCAAGCCAATCGTCGGGGATTTTCAGCAGCGACAACCACCCGCCGAGGCACACCAGATCGGTCTTCGCTTGCGTACAGATGGAAAAAACGTGCTGGCTGAAGGATTCGATCGAGTCAAACTCTTTCCGCACCGCCAGATGCACCTGCAACCCCGCGGCCTTAGCGCGGTCGATCCCTTTGATCCCCGGCTTGGACGCGATCACCGTCACCACGCGCGCATCGAGCAATCCGGCATCAATCTGATCCAGCAGATTCTGCAATGTCGTCCCCCCGCCGGAGATCAGAACCGCGAGATTGATGGGTTGCGAATGCATGATTGCCACAGAGGACACAGTGAGCACAGAGCGTCACTTGGCGATTCGTCGGATGCCCTCGACGAGTCGCCTTGCGTTAAAATTGATAATTAAGGCGAGCCGCTTATTTGTTCCGCGCAAATATGAAATAGTTTGTGAAACAAAGAGCGGGAGGATGGATTCCACTGCCTTGATTTCCAGCACTATTTCATCCTCAACCATCAAATCGACAATGCCAGTACCAACAGGTTGCCCTTCATATAAAACATCAAAAACGATACTCGCGAATATATTTTATACCTCGTCGCTTGAACTCAATTTCCACAGCATTTGCATAAATCATTTCCTGACAGCCTGCTCCAAGCTTGGAGTGCACTGCGATGGCAGCACCAATGATCGCGTTGGCAACCTGATTCAACCTCGGATCAGGCTCCATGTCCTCATCTACAAATGCTTCGTGTTTCATCTCTGTGCTCTCTGTGTACTCTGTGGCAATCACTCCGCTTTGAGTTTCACCGCAGCGGCGTCGCGGGCGCTGAGATCGGGGTGGGCGGGATCGGAACCGACATCCGGGCGACGTTTCCAACTGCGAGCACAAGCCTGGTAGCTTTCGCGGCGATCTACCACCGTCACCCGGTCGGCTGCATCATCAAACCGGTGATACCCGCAGCCGACGATGTCTTCCAGATCAACGCCATACCCACCGAGCACCGCCTTCAGCTTGCCGGGATACACAATCTCTGATTCCACCGATTTATTCAGCCCCTTTTCTTTCTTCAGTTGATCGAGTTGCTGCAGCGCCTGCTCGCGAAGATCAAACAGCGTTTTCCACGTATCTGATTTCGGATGATTTCCCGCCAGCGGCAACTTTGCCAGATGTACGCTGGGCAGATCGGCTTCGCCTGCAGGTTTGTGCGGGATATATTCCCACGTTTCGTCGGCGGTATAGACGAGCATCGGGCTGAGCAATTTCGTTAGCGCCAGCAAAATCTTGTGCATCACATATTGCGATCGACGACGCAAAGGCGAATCGGGGGCATCGCAATAAAGACGATCCTTCATCGCGTTGCCGTAGATTGAGCTGATCTGCACGGCACAGAACTCGTGCATCGCGCGGAACGCCTTGTGCAGCGTGTAAGATTCATAGGCTGCGGTGACCTCGGCGATCAGTCGATCCAACTCTGCCAGCATCCAGCCATCAAGTGAATCGGCTGGCACATCGAACGATGAGCCATCGTAATCGAACAGATTCGACAGCAGATACCGCAGCGTATTGCGCAGCTTGCGATATTTATCGCCAAACTCCTGAATCATCTTCGGGCTGGCGGCCATGTCGCCTTCAAAGTCGAGTTGGCAAACGAATAGCCGCAGCAAATCCGCACCGTGACGATTCACCTCATCGACGGCTTTCACATAGTTCTTGTCCGATTTACTGATCTTTTTCCCGTCCGGCCCGACGATAAACCCGTGCGTCAACACCTGTTTGTATGGCGGCACGCCCACGCTCGCCAACGCTGGCAATAACGACAACTGGAACCACCCGCGATGTTGGTCCGATCCTTCCAAATACAAATCGGCTGGGAAATGCAATTCCGGCTCGCGGGCTTTTAATACGCCCATCCAGGATGAACCCGATTCAAACCAGACATCAAAGATATCCTTCTCTTTGCGCAGTTTATCCTTCGGAAAGTTCGGCCCGGTGTCGCAACCTTCCAGCAACTGCTCGGGCGTATGCGTAAACCACGCATCCGACCCGACGGCCTTAAACACCTTCGCCACCGCGCGCACCGATTCAGGCGTCAACAGCGGCTCGTTCTGCTCATTATAGAAAACGGGAATCGGCAATCCCCACGACCGCTGACGGCTGATACACCAATCGGGACGGGAATCGAGCATACCTTTCATCCGTGCCTGTCCCCATTCAGGGATGAAAGATACTTGGTCGCGAACCGCAGCGAGCGCACGGCTACGCAAGGATGAAGTGTGAAGGATGAAGGATGAAGAATCAGATTCTTTTTCATCCTTCATCCTTCTCCCTTCATCCTTCGCTTCGACCGCGCGATCGAGCGCGACAAACCACTGCTCTGTCGCACGGAAGATGATCGGCGTCTTGCTACGCCAGTCATGCGGATAACTATGCAGATAGGCTTCTTCAGCGAACAGCAGATCAAGCTCCTGCAACTTTTCAATCACCTTCCCGTTGCCTTCTTTGGTCGATAGCCCCGCCAGCCAGTTCGGGACGGACGAATCGAATCGGCCATTCGGTAAAACTGGGCAGTAGATTTCCAACCCGTTTTTAACGCCGGTGTTGTAGTCGTCTTCGCCATGCCCCGGCGCGGTATGAACCAGACCCGTGCCGTCAGCGGTCGTGACATAATCGGCGTGAACGACCTTGCCGATGCGATCGATAAACGGATGCGTATATTCAATACCGACCAATTGCTCGCCGAGGACGGTCTGCAACGTGGCATGTGTTTTTAACCCATGTTCTGCATCCTTCCCATCGGCCATCATGGGTTCTAAACCCATGCCACGGGCGAAGACTTTTTCCACCAAATCTTTTGCGACAACGGTTATATGCATATCGCCATTCCGCTGATACTGCACCAACGCGTACTGCACATCTTGATGCACCGCGATCGCCAGATTCGCAGGCAGCGTCCACGGGGTGGTCGTCCAGATCATGAACGACACTTTCGCATTCACGCGTAGATCAAACTTCGCCTTAAACGCACCGGGATTGGAAACGGGGAACTCAACAAAAACCGTTTGATCGGTCACGTCCTGATATTCCAATTCCGCATCAGCCAACGCCGTCTGATTCGCGATGCTCCACGGCACGGTCTTCAACTGCTTATAGACCAATCCGTTTTCGACCACCTTCGCAAACACCTCGAGCGTGTTGGCTTCATACGCGGGTTTCATCGTCAGATAGGGATTCGCCCAATCGCCGAGGATGCCGAGTCGCTGAAACTGTTCGGACTGGATACCGGCGTATTTTTCGGCGTATTCGAAGCACTTCTTGCGAACATCTACCGCCTGCATCTCGCGAAACGCCTTGCCTAAATCCTGCTGAATCTTGTGCTCGATCGGCAGGCCGTGACAATCCCAGCCCGGCACATAAGGCGTCTGGTAACCGGCCAGCGTTTTATAGCGCAGGATCACGTCTTTGAGCGTCTTGTTCGTCAGATGCCCCATGTGGATGTCGCCGTTCGCAAACGGCGGGCCATCGTGCAGTATAAACTTGGGCGAATCTTTCCGCGCCGTTTGGATCAGCGCGTACAAATCCATCTCCTGCCATTTTTTAAGCCGCAGCGGTTCGTTGGCGACCAGTTTGGCTTCCATCGGAAAAGCGGTCTGGGGCAGATTCAACGTCTCTTTGTAGGTCTTCTTGTCCGGCGTCATTTGAACGGGAGATTGTGCAATAAATCCCCCGAATCGTCCACCACACCCCTACGCCGCCAGCAATTTCATCGGCTCGATGCTCGCGGTACTCTCGATCACCCGCGTCACATCATACTTCCCGAACGATTGCATGCCCGCCTCATTCATGCCTTCAAGCCACCGATCCCGCAACTCTCGCGCCGCAATAATCAATCGCGGATCGACTTTCGCAGCCTTGGGCTTTGGGGTCTTTTGCTTCTTCTCGATAATCTCAGGTATCGGCGTCGGTAGGACCAACCCCGGCGCACCGAACCGCACTCGACGCGGCGGTGGTAACGTTGCGAGTTGCGATGTGGTATTTGCGAGTTTTGATTTCTTCGCCTCTTTCTTCGCGATCTTCGTTTCTTCGTGGGCTAACTCTTTCGCCGGTTCGTTCGGCAATATCAACGGCATCACATCCGACCAATGCGTCCCATGCGGGATCGGCAACACAATCCGCCCCGCCCCGATCGCGCCGCCTGTTGTCTGCGATGGAAACCACCATTGCGTGGTCGTATCGTCTTTTCTAATTCGCTTTTGCCAGAAGATATGCACCCGCGATTTCTTTTCACTCCCCGTTCTGAATGCCAGCGGAACAAACCCCATTGATTCCCAAAAGTGATTCGCTTCCAGGTCTTGCGCGCACCAACAACAAAACAGTTTGCAGCCATACGGTGCACGATCAAACACCGCTTGCAACAACGTCGCAGCGATCAACTTCCTCTGATGTCCCGGCGATACGCACATCTGAAACACCGCCCCCAATTCATCGCGTTTCAAATACCGATCCCGCGATGCGACGTATCCAATCTGCGTGTTGCTTTCTTCTGCTACCTACACCCACCCATTTTTAATGTATTCTTCCATTTGCTGACGCGGGAAGAACCCCAACTGCTTGTGATGCTTCTTTTGCAGCGAATCAATGAACGCCCAATCGTCCAGCGCCGCAAGGCGAATGCTGATCTTCACCCGTGGCTCAGGCAATGCGATCGATGCTGATTGAATAATCTGAGACATATTCGCTCCTAATCAAAGACGTA
>JBBQXB010000009.1:0-75318 GCA_038210015.1 Tepidisphaerales bacterium | reverse complement strand
TCCGTGGCTTCGTGGTGAACCTTCTCCTTTATGTAACCAATCACATTTCCTGATCCGCGAACCGCTTGACCATCCCGCCATATGCGTCGATGCGCCTGTCGCGCAGGAACGGCCAGTGCGTGCGGGCGAATTCGACCTTTTCCAAATCCAATTCCTGAATGATCACTTCCTGATGATCCACGCTGGCGGTGCGCAGCAGTTGGCCGTTGGGTTCGACGATGAAGGATTGGCCCCAGAAGACGATCCCGTCCTCGCTCACTTTTTTTCCATTCGCATCGGTGACATACTCATGGCCGATGCGGTTTGGCGAGCAGACATAGCAACCGTTGGCGACGGCGTGGGACCGCTGGATTAACTCCCAACTCTGGTGCTGGGCGATGCCGTATTCGTCCCTTTCACCCGGATGCCAGCCGATTGCGGTGGGGTAAAATAGAATCTCCGCGCCCTGTAACGCGGTCAGTCGTGCGGCTTCGGGATACCATTGATCCCAACAGATCAAGACGCCGATTTTACCCCACGGCGTATCCCACGCGCGAAAGCCGGTGTCGCCGGGCGTGAAATAAAACTTTTCGTAATAAAGCGGGTCGTCGGGGATGTGCATCTTGCGATAGATGCCTTGGATATTGCCGTCGGTGCCGATGATCGCAGCGGTGTTGTGATAAAGACCGGCAGCCCGCCTTTCAAACAGGCTGGCGATGATGACGCATTTATACTTTTTGGCGATCTTCCCGAATAGATCGGTGCTAGGGCCTGGGATGGTTTCTGCTAGTTTGAAGAAACGGTGATCCTCAGCCTGACAAAAATAAAGACTGGCGAACATCTCCTGCGTGCAGATGATTTTCGCCCCTTTTTTGGCGGCCTGTTCGATCAACGCCGCCTGTTTTTTGCGGTTGGTGGCCGGGTCTTCGACACACGCCATTTGCGTGATGCCGACAGAAACGATGCGGTCCGATTTGGTTTTTTTATTTGCCATATTATGTCTAATAACAGGTGACGTAGATTACCCGGATGTCGCCGATTTCAAATCCACAAGCAGTATGATCTGCAAAATCTCTCATTAAGTTTTGGCTAAGGAAAGCATGAAGCGTTCGACATTAGCTGTCGCGTCGCCCAAACCGGTCTTAGTGCGATAATCTAAATCCGCGAGCAAGTCCAGCGATTTGGCCATACCCGCAGCGCCCATCCGCTCGGCGGTGCGTAAAAGCGAATCGACGTTGTTGGCAGGCCAGATTTTTAGTTCCTTGCTGATGGCGAATGGGTTCATCTTCTGCTGTTTAAGACGCAGCGCTTTGATCGCCTTTTCCATCCAAATGCAAAGCCACGTCACTGCCCGGAACTCTGTCGATGGATCGCTTTGCAGCAGATTCCGCCAGCGTTGCAACGCTTGGTCGATTTTGCCGGCGGTCAGTTCGTCGGTCATGTGCCACATTTCCTGATCGCGTTGAAAGACCGCAGAGTTGTTGACATCCTGACTCGTCACCTTGCCATCGACCATCAACGCGAGTTTTGCCAGCTCATTGTCCAATCGCCCGAGATCGGCACCGATGAAATCCGCCAATACAGTGGCAGCGCCGGGGTCGATTGTGATGTTATGTGAGGATTTCCCTCGCGAGACGATCCACGCCGGCAATTCTTTTTCTTTTGGAGGTTCGCATTTTTCCACCGTACCGTGCTTGGCGATGAGTTTCGCAATTTTTTGATTCCCCGGCAAGGATTTGCATCGTAATACCAACGTCGCGGAATCGACCGGATTCTGAACGTATTCTTCCATTTGCGAGCGAAAGGTGGAGATAAAGTCATCAGCAGCCCGCACCACGACCAGCTTGCTACCTGCGAACATCGAAAAGCTTCGCAGTTCGTCCATGACATCCGCGAGTTGCGCGGTTTCACCGTCAAAGTCTTGCCGCTGCGCATCACCCAACGATGCAGCGATGCGCGCAAGCGCTTCGAGTTGCAGAAACGAATCATCCCCCACCAAAGCATGTACCGCTTTCATCATCACTAATTTAACAGCGTCGTGGCGAAGGGCAATTGTGATCCACTCCGCGCCATCAAATGTTTTAAGAATGCCTTGCCCGTCGTATCCTATGGAAATGCCGAAATTGAAGATCATGGAAAAGACCCCCGCCGCGCTTGGATACACCTTTCCCGCGGAATGGCACGCGCAAGAGGCGATCTGGTTTAGCTGGCCGCGCCCGGAGGGGATATCGTTTCCGGATAAATATCATACCGTGCCGGGAAATCTTGGCCGAATTATTCGTGAAATCGCTGCAAGGCAGTGGGTGTATATCAATGTACCGAATGAAAACTGGGCCTTCATCGTGCGTGGGGTATTGGACGATGCGGGCGTGAATCTGAAGCGAGTGAAGTTCTTCTACATCCCCACGAACGAAAACTGGTGCCGCGACCACGGCCCTGCATTCGTGATTAACAAAAAGACCAAGCGGCGGGGGATTGTCGATTGGGGCTTCAACGCCTGGGGCGGTAAGTATCCGCCTTACAATGCCGACGATCGCGTACCGATGGAAATCGCAAGGGCATTTAATCTGCCGATTTTCTTTCCCAAGAAACCCCGTTCTGACAATCTAGTAATCATGGAAGGTGGCGCGGTCGAGTTCAACGGTGCTGGCACGCTCCTGACTACTACGGACTGCCTGCTGAATAAGAACCGCAATCCCGATTTATGCAAGGAGCAGATCGAGCAGTACCTGAAAGACTATTATGGCCAATCCAATATCTGCTGGCTGACCGGTGGGATCGAAGGGGACGACACCGATGGGCATGTCGATGATCTGGCAAGATTTCTTTCCCCGACCAAGCTCGTCGTCGGCATCGAATCCGACCCGTCCGACGGCAATTACAAAACGCTGCAACGTGTGCGTAAACAAGCCGACAAGCTGCGCGATCAGGATGGCAATGCGTTTGAGATTATTGAAATTCCCATGCCCGATCCTGTGATCCATGATGGCCAGCGTTTACCGGCGACGTACGTTAATTTCCTGTTTATCAACGGCGCCTGCCTTGTGCCGACGTTTGGATCAAAAAAGGCGGATAAGCAGGCGTTGGAAACGCTTCAGACACACCTCCCCAAACATCAGGTCATCGGTATTGATTGCCGCGAGTTGATCTGGGGACTCGGCGCGATTCATTGCCTTACCCAGCAAATGCCTCGGATATGACGGGCTTGAAGTAAGTTTGCCCCAGTTTAGCCAGCAGCGACTGCATCGCGATCTGCAACGTTGCGGGCAACGCGCGGTCGTGCGTGGATTGCTCGGATTCCACTACCAGCGAGTCGATTGTTTGCTGCGTTTGCAGCAGGGCATCCGATCGGATGATTTGCAACCGCAACACTTCTGCCATCCTGATGGCGTCAGTGATCGACGCATTGGCGATCCGATCCATGCTGGCGTCTAAGTTTTCACGCTGAGGGGGTGTTGCGGCACGTCTTGCGCGAAGTAGTGTGAGCGTGCGTTTTCCCTGAACCAGATCGCAGCCTTCTGAGGCGGGCTGGGCTAAATCAAGCAGATCGTTCTGCAACTGATACGCCTGTCCCAGCGATAGCGCAAAGCGCGAGATCGCCTGCGTAGCCAGATCATTCAGGTTTGCAAGAATCGCCGCCGAAAGCATGGGGCCTTCAAAGGTGTAGGCTGCGGTTTTCCAATGATATTCGCGGAGCAATGTCTCTTCATCGCAGCAATCAAGCGGCACGTGCGATTGCAGGATATCCACCGCCTGCCCCATACCCGTGAGCGTCGCGACTTTCGCAAAAAGTTGGTGCATGCGACGATAGGCGGCATCTCCAACCTGCAAATCAGCAAGCATTCGCTGGACGCTGGCGTACATCAAATCCCCGGCGACAATGCCCAGATTCATGCCAAATCGCGGGGAATTGCTGTCCAGACTCTGCAACTGTCTGTGCAAACTCAGTTGCGCGCGACGATGATCCGATCCATCAATGATGTCGTCGTGGATCAAAAGAAAGGCGTGAAAGAACTCCCACGCGGTGGCAACATCCATCACAGTGCTTGGCGGATCAACAGAGGCATCAGAAACCGTATGTTGGTATGTCCACAGCGTTAATTGAGGACGGATACGTTTGCCCCCGGCCTTCACATACTGCTGCATGAGGCGCATGAAGGACGAGAGTTCGGCATTGGCAAAAAGATGCCGAGCCGTCCGATCCAAGTGATCGTCCAGAGACTTAAGAAGATGGTCTGGCAGTAATTTCAAATGGTTTTTGGGCGCTCACACACGTGTGATTGTTCTCGCGATGCTAACTTAAGGCAAGTTATAGTCTCTGGAATATCAGGGGAATGGTGAGTGCTATAGTATTTATCTATTCCTGAACGCCAGATGCATAGTCGCCGCCTTGAGAATCGCGCGGGCGTTGGCGAAGCTGAGTCGTTTGGTTGCTTCCGCGTCGGTGAGCCACGCATATCCGACGTGTTCATGTGAAAGTGTCACGGCCTGCTCCTGCGTGCTGGCGAGGAAGAACTGCACGGTTTTGCGGATCAGTCCGCCGGTGCGGTTGCGGAAAAAGTAATCAATTTCGTGTGCGAAATGTTCGTCGATCGTGATCTGTGTGATGCCCGTTTCTTCGTGTAATTCGCGTCGGGCAGCGGCATGGTCGTCTTCACCGGCTTCGACATGCCCCTTGGGATAGTCCCAATGGCTGCCATAGTCTAAAAGAAGGTATTCGCGCTGCCCCTCGGGCGAATCGCGATAGAGCACCACCCCGGCAGATCGTTCAAACTTCACGCAACGGTTTGTAGACCAATGGGTGGGGGTTGGCAAGTAGCTGGGGGAGTCGCAATTTGCGATTTGCGAGGAAGTAAGGATGAAGTGTGATGGATGAAGGATGAACAGGGGGAGGACGTGATTCTCGACTCGTGGTTCGTGAAATGCGGCGCCGCTGCCTTCTCACGAATCACGAATCACGATCTCCACGCCCCCCGTCCCAATTTCCCATCACGCTCTCACACCCCGGGATTTTTTTACGTATTTAATCCAGCCGTGCATCGCCGGGGCGCTGAGGGCGTATAAAATGCACCCAACACCGATCGTGTAGCGGTGTGCGGTGATCAGTAATCCTACCAGCAACAGCGCGAACACCAACCGTGCGATGCTTTGCCGACCTCGCAGATACCGATTGACCAGATGGCTGTAGCGAAGGTTGCTGACCATCAACAACCCGCACGCCAACAGCAGTATCGGAAGCAACACCGTGACGGATTGTTGGAGGATATCCAGCAGGCGGCTGGTGGAGGCGATGGCGTGGTTGGTAATCTCACGATGGATCATTACCAGCCCGATGACCGCCGCTGCGGCGCCGGGGCTGGGCAGTCCGAGGAAGGACATGTGGTGTTGTTCGCCGTGCTCGTTGGAGGTGTTGAAGCGTGCGAGTCGGATTGCGGCGCAGCTCATGTAGAGCGCACCGATCGCCCAGATCATGCGGGACAGAAATAAAGGCGTTTCGGGGCTGAGTTCATGCTTGACCAGCGCCAGCACGACCATCGCCGGTGCGACGCCAAAGCTGACGACATCCGCCAAGCTATCGAGTTGTCCGCCAAAATCCGTGGTGTGACGCGCCCACCTAGCGAGGCGTCCGTCGAGGGCATCAAAGACCATCGAAAGCAGGATCAGATAGGAAGCCGACAGGAAGCGATTCTCTGCCATCAGGCGCGTGACCGGATCAGTGCCCACGGTGGCGGGATCCATCATGACGATATAGATCGCAGCGAACCCGCAGACGGCGTTTCCAAGCGTGGCGAGACTGGGCAGGAAATAGACCGAGCGGATGTACGCGCGCTTGCCGCGTCTACGAAATCGCAGGCGTCTCTGGGCGCGGTGTTGTTCGCGGGGGCTATCCATTTGCAGCGCAATTCCTGCACGCGGCTACGGGCTACTTCCATTCAACGCGTTTGGCTTCGCCCCATAGCGATTCGAGGTCATAGAAGTGCCGCGATTCTTCGCTGAACACATGTAGCACGACATCGACGTAATCGAGCAGGATCCAGTTGTCATCGATCGACCGGTTAATTGGCCGATGATCCTGTTCGCGTCCGGCGTCTTCCACCGCGTCAGCCACGGCTCGCATCTGACGCGCAGACGTGCCCGTGCCGATGACAAAAAAGTCTGTGACGGGAGAAATCCCACTCACATCCAATACCACGACGTTCACGCAACGTGTGTCCGCAGCGATTTTTGCGGCGGCGATTGCAAAATCCCGTGCCGCTGAACGAGCGGGACGAGTACGAGTCAATGTAGCGATACTGCACCTCCAACAATGCTTGGCGTGCAGTATACAGGTGAACCCGTTTCAGGGAAACGAGGGAGCAAGAGATGAATGCTGAATGATGAATGGCGGATACGGGCCGAGGCGCTTATCGGCGGACGGACGCGTCGGACATGATCGACTGCCAAGGCAATTGCTGGGTTCGTAGGGAATTGATCGTTTCAATCGCTGCCAAACCAGCGCCGTTCTGTGATAACAGTAATCGCGCGCGAATCAAACCGGTGCGATCGATTACAAACAGCGTGGGCGCAGTCCCGACGCGATAGGCGCGCGCCACCGACCCGTCGATATCGCGTGCGGTATGCAAAAGCGGGGATCGGGCTTCCAAATCCGAAGCGGCGGTTTCGCGCGGGCCTAGCAGTGTGGGATCAAAAATGCTGGCAATACCGACCAATTGAACTGTATCGTCGTCGTGGTAGGTATTGACCAGTTTCTGAACCACATCGATCGTTTGCGATAATTCGGGGCAGGCGTGGGGGGTGAAAATCAGAACGTAAATCGGATTGTTTTGACTGCGTACATCAAACGTAACGGTCTGATCCGCAGCGTCTTTAAGACTGAAACCTGCTGCCTGCGATCCGGTCAGACCGGTATCGCTGTGTGACGGCCGCGTCGCGCCTAAAACCAACACGGTCAGGCACATTGACATCACGACCACGAACAAGATTAGTCCCCCGTGGACCCATCTTTGTGTTACCGGCATTTCTTTCCTCCGCAACTTTTAGAAACAGTTTCTGATCCTGCCTTGCCCGCAGTGACTGTTTCACATCCTCGTCAATCAAACACTGTAAATTATTATTCATCTGTTTCCAAAACATTTTTTCCGTTTTTGAGTCGTGTGGCCGGTATCAACGCAGTATTTCCATGGAAACACATGAAAGCAATCGTTTGATAGACTATTCTACCACACCAGCAAAGATTATGTAATGTCCGGCACCTTGTGCAAGATTGGTGGCCAAGCGGGGATATGATCGGAAACTTTAGGATCGCTGGCATCATCACATGGCAGATTTGTCTCTACTAGATAATTGGTTTTCTGCTTCAGGTAAGACGCCGTTCGCGTTTCAACGCCAAACATGGACGGCTTATCTCGCAGGTGAAAGCGGATTGGTCCACGCACCAACCGGCAGCGGTAAAACGTTGGCGGTGCTGGGCGGGGCATTGATCGAGCGACTTAATGAAACGCAGCAAGCTGTTCTAAACAAGCGTCGGGCAACAACCGAACCATTCAGGATTCTGTGGATTACGCCGATGCGCGCCCTCGCCAGCGATACCGCACATGCGATTTTGTCTGTTGTTGAATCGTTGGGATTGAACTGGTCAGTCGAAGTACGATCAAGCGACACCACCGCATCCACGCGGAAGAAACAACGTGAAAAATTACCCACCGTGCTGGTTACTACGCCCGAAAGTCTGTCGTTGCTCATCAGCTATCCCGATTTGCGTGACCGGCTGACAGGCTTAAAGGCGTTGATTGTCGATGAATGGCACGAATTGCTTTCAACTAAAAGAGGTGTGCAGGCAGAATTGGGATTGGCGCGGGTTCGGGCATTGAATCCACAGATTCGCATCTGGGGATTGTCTGCGACGCTGGGGAATCTCGATCAGGCACGCGATGCATTGCTTGGCCCGCAAGTGAAAGGCAAAACCATTCACGCCAATCTATCAAAGCAGACCACGGTCGATACGTTGATCCCTGAATCAATCGAGCGTTTCGCATGGGCGGGGCACTTGGGTCTGACGATGTTAATGCCGGTGTTGGCAGAGTTGGATAAACCGGGCACAGCACTGGTGTTTACGAATACGCGGTCGCAAAGTGAAATCTGGTTTCGCGAGATATTGCGCAAGCGCCCTCAATGGCTTGGACAGATCGCAATCCATCACGGGTCGCTGGATCGAAAGTTAAGGCAAAAAGTCGAGCAGATGTTGCGCGATGGCGCTTTGCGGGCGGTGGTCTGTACGAGCAGCCTAGATCTGGGAGTGGATTTCTCATCCGTCGATCGCGTGTTGCAGGTCGGCAGTCCCAAGGGGATCGCACGGCTGATGCAACGCGCCGGGCGAAGCGGACATCGGCCTGGGGAAGTCAGCCGCGTCATCACCGTGCCGACACACGCATTTGAATTGATCGAGTTTTCCGCAGCCCGCGACGGAATCGTCAATAAACGTGTCGAATCGCGATTGCCATTAAATAAGCCACTTGATTTGCTCGTCCAGCATCTGGTCACAATCGCTGCCGGCGGAGGGTTCGATGAAAACGCACTGAAGCAGGAGATCCGTTCGACCCACGCCTACGCCGATCTATCCGATGACGACTGGCAATGGGCACTGGATTTCGTCTCCCACGGCGGAACTACCCTGACCGCCTACCCCCAGTTCCAAAAAGTCCTTCGTGAAACGCCTGAAAATTGGAAAATTGCCTCCGAAAAACTCGCGCGGATGCACCGGTTGGCGATCGGTACCATCACCGGCGACGGCGTGATCTCACTGGTGACGACCTCTAATAAAAAACTCGGCACGCTCGAAGAATCATTCGTCAGCAAACTCAAGCCCGGCGATTGTTTTATCTTTGCCGGCAGACCCTTGGAGTTTGTCAGTGTGAGGCAGATGACCGCGCGGGTGAAGTTGGTGACAACCCGCCGGGGATCGGTTCCGCAATGGGGAGGCGGGCGATTTCCGATGTCCACGATGCTGGCAGATGGCGTGCGCCAACGCCTCGATGAAGCCCGACAAGGTATTTTCGTTGATGAAGAAATGCGACGGGTCGCGCCGTTGCTGCTGATCCAATCACGATGGTCAGTCCTGCCCGCTGCGAATGAGCTGCTGATCGAATCGCATAAAACGCGGGAAGGACAGCATTATTTTATATTCGGATTTCTCGGCAGATTGGTGCACGAAGGGCTTGGCGCATTGATCGGGTATCGGCTGAAACGATTGATTGATGCGCCGGTCGTCGCGACTTACACCGATTACGGACTCGAATTGCTTAGTCCTGAAACCGTTGCATTGGACGAAACGCATTGGCGGACGTTGCTGACAACCGATCAGTTGGTCGAAGATTTGTTGATCTGTCTGAATGCCGGGCAACTGGCGCGAAGACAATTTCGTGAGATCGCTCGCGTGGCGGGGCTGGTGCTGGCATCGTCGCCGGGCGCGCCAAAGTCGATGCGGCAGTTGCAGGCGTCCAGCGAGTTATTTTTCGACGTATTCAGCGATTTTGATCCCCAAAATCTGCTCCTTGAGCAAGCCCGACGCGAAGTGCTCGAACAGCAACTTGAAATCAGCCGTCTGAAACAATCACTCGAAGCATTACAGCAGCAGAAGATCATCCTCACGCAACCGGAGCATCTGACGCCAATGGCGTTTCCGATCTGGGCCCAGCGTATCAGTTCGCAAACGATTCGCGTCGAAGACGCCGGCGCACGGATCGAACGCATGGTCGCAAGACTTGAAAAAGCCGCTAACGAAACTGAGAAATCCCGATAAGTAGACGTTATAATCGACACGTCACGGATGACCGATGAACAGCACGCCAATCAATTTTCATGGCCAATCACTCGAACTGCTGCCTGAACGCGCGATTTATTGGCGCGATCAGCAAACGTTGATTCTCGCTGACCTACACCTCGGCAAGGCCGCTACTTTTCGCGCACGCGGGTTGCCTGTTCCGCATGGAACAACCGCACGAGATTTAGCGCTACTCTCGCAGCTTGTCACGCGATTTAGTCCAACGCGCGTGATTGTCGTCGGCGATCTCATCCACGCTGCCGAATCGCTTGCGTCATTGCAATCGCTGCGTGCATGGAAAGCTGCCCACCCAACGGTCACGGTGCAGCTCGTGCTTGGCAATCATGATCGTCACATCCATGCCGAACAGATTGCAGAAACCGTTGATTTGCTGAATGATCCGCATGCCGAATGCGGATTACATTTCACGCATATCCCCCTCGAAATCCCGCTCGTGCCGTCGATATGCGGGCATATTCATCCTGCGGTGACATTGCGTGATTTTGATGGATCAGGTGTTAGTGTGCCCTGTTTTGTCATTGACCCGATGCAGATCATCCTGCCTTCCTTCGGCGGTTTTACGGGTAAGCGTGTGATTGCGCCGCAAGAGGCTCGACGTCGATACGCCGCCGCTGCGGGCAGAGTCGTCTGCGTGCCGTAACAGACCGGGTAGTGCATCGCGGGTGGGAGGATCATTTCTTGCTCGAAACCGCGCTTTCCCTGATAGTAATTCCATGCACGTTCTTTACGTCCATCAAAACTTTCCCGCCCAATTCGGGCATATCGCAAGACACCTGATTCAAAAAATGAATTGGCAGTGTACGTTTGTTTCCGAGACGGCGGCGGGGATGGTCGATGGGATCGAAAAGATTCAATACAAACCCTCAGGCGGGGCCACCAAGCACAACCACTTTTGCACACGCACCTTTGAAAATACCGTCTGGCATTGTCACGGTGTATATGACGCGCTGGCGCGTAAGCCCGATCTCAAACCCGATCTGATCGTCGGGCACAGCGGATTCGGATCGACGCTTTTCCTACGCGAAATCTACCCCGATACGCCAGTAGTCAATTTCTTTGAGTATTACTACCGATCGCACGATCCCGACAGCGACATGGATTTCCGCAAAGACCTCGGCTGGCCAGTGCCGGAAATTAAGTACCTTCGCAGCCGCAGTCGTAACGCGATGATCCTGCTCGACTTACAGAATTGCCAGATCGGATATACGCCAACGCAATTTCAGAAAAGTCGCTTCCCTTCAGAATATGACGCGAAAATCCGAACGATTTTTGATGGCGTCGATCGGTCGATTTATCACAGCTTTGATGACAGCCTGCGTCCGTCTGTTGCAACGCGCGGCACGCGCACAATCGCGGGGGTAGAAATATCCGCCGATACCAAAGTCGTCACGTATGTCTCGCGCGGATTTGAATCAATGCGCGGCTTCGACATCTTTATGAAAGCCGCGAAAATTGTGTGCGATCGCGATCCGAATGTGGTTTTTCTCGTCATCGGCACCGACCGCATCGCCTACGGCGGCGACGAGACCTACACAGGCGGAAAAAGTTTTAAGCAATGGGTGCTGGATCAAGATCAGTACGATTTAGAACGCATCAAGTTCGTCGGTCGATTGTCGATGGCAGAGCTTGGCCGCACGCTGGCAAGCACCGATCTACACATGTATCTGACTGTCCCGTTTGTTCTGAGTTGGAGCATGATGGACGCGCTAAGCTGCGGCGCGGTGGTACTGGCCAGCGACACCTCGCCGGTGCGGGAAATGATTCAGCATGGCCAGAATGGGTTGCTTGCGGATTTCTTTAATCCTGAGGCGTTTGCCGATCAAGCGTGTGAAGTATTGCGTGATTCAGATGCTTCTCGTCATCTCGGAAAGGCGGCTGAGCAGATGATCGTTGAGAAGTATTCGTTGGATGCAGTTTTGCCGCAGATGCTGCAATTGTACGAGGATGCCGCCAACACCACTGCGGGATTGGAAGCGCCGCATGCAAGAGCGGTTGCGGCGCCGCTAACACCCAAGCCGCCCAAAATCGAAAAGCCGCAATCCCCTCTATTCGGAAAAACCGCTGCCTTGAAACCAACCGATATTGTCACGGGACAAGCCAAACCAAAGGGCTGGTCGCCGTTTAGGGGATAATCATCATAGTTTCCGTAAAAGGTGGAATAGATGTCTACCCCTTGTTCATCTTGGTCGATCGAACGAGCCAATGATTGGCATCAACGCCAGCCTTTTCTGATCGGCTGCAACTACAATCCGCGCACCGCGATCAATCAACTGGAAATGTGGCAAGCCGAGACGTTTGATCTGCAAACCATCGATCAGGAACTCGGCTGGGCCGAATCGCTTGGTTTCAATAGTCTGCGGGTTTCTTTGCACGATCTGCTCTGGCAACAGGATAGTCAGGGATTTCTATCTCGGTTGGATCGCTTTTTAGGCGTAGCGGCAAAGCACAAGATCGGTGCGATGTTCGTGCTTTTCGATAGCTGCTGGCATCCATTTCCAAGACTTGGCAAGCAGCGCGATCCCGAGCCCGGCGTCCACAATAGCGGATGGGTGCAGTCGCCAGGCGTTGCAGCGTTGAGGGATCACGATCTATTCGCAACATTGCAAGATTATGTCACCGGCGTCGTGTCGCACTTTGCGGATGATCTGCGCGTGCAGGTGTGGGATATTTGGAATGAACCGGACAATCCAAACACCACTGCGTACCCAGCCCGCGACATGGGGGATCAGAAAACCACCGCAGCGGTGGAGTACCTTCCAATTGCATTTGACTGGGCGCGCGCGGGCAAGCCCAACCAACCCCTGACCAGTGCGATTTGGAGCGGTGATTGGCAAAACGACGAAACGCTCAAGCCGTTCGAGCGGCTGCAATTAGAATTGTCAGACATCGTGACATTTCACAACTATGCTTCTGCCGACGATCTTGAAAAGCGCATCTTGCAACTTAAACGTTTCAATCGTCCGATGCTCTGCACCGAATACATGGCGCGCGGCAATGGTAGCTCCTTTGCGGGGAGTCTGCCGGTGCTAAAAAAGCATAACGTCGGTGCCTACAACTGGGGTTTTGTCGCAGGCCGATCGCAGACGCATTATCCGTGGGATTCGTGGAGCAAGTACTACGATCCGATCGAACCGCCGTTGTGGTTTCACGAAATCTTCAGGCCAGATGGTCAACCCTATGACTCCGCAGAAGTCGCGTTGATCCGCAGCATTGCAAAGCCGTGATCGCGTTAAGGACCGTCAAACCAAGCGTCGACTTCCCTGCGAAGAAGCACCAGCTCCCGCTCACGGTGTGGATATTCAAAATGTCCTGCGTCACGGGCGACCAGCTTTTTCACGCATGGAATCGCGTTGTAGACGCTGAATTGTCCCGGCGGGGGGACGGCGGGATCGAATCGGGCGCAGCCAACGAGGGTGGGCTTATCCATGAAACGCGCCGCGATCGCGGCATCAAAGTATTTCAGCACGTGATCGACCGGCTGACCGGCCAGATAGCGTTGTCGAACCGCCTCGCCTGATCCGCCGCACTGCATTTTCAGGCGTAGCGGATGATTGCCAAAGCTCGGCACGTCAAGAAAAACGCGTCGGACGCGATGATCCCAAGGCATCGCCAGCGCGCCGATCCCGCCACCAAAACTACCACCAGAATAATCGAGTCGATCCGATAGGTCAGGGAACAACTCAGATAACACTTTCACCCCTGCCCATAGGTCTGCCGCATTGCCGAGATGAACATAGGTTTCGCGTGATTCGATCCCGCTGACAACGTGCAGCGACGCATCGTTGATTGGTAAATCGGGTTGAATCGAACGATGAAATCCGCGTTTGCACACTTGGAGGCGGATAACCGGATCATTGCGCGAGCCTAATTCTGGCGATTCGCGTCCGCCGTACCCGTGGCCGACCACTTCGATGCGGTTTGGTGCAACGTTCCGCGGACGAATTAACCATCCACCGATCCGCACAGATGGGGCATCGTTAAGACCCATCGCGTCGAAATTGATCTCAGATACTTCAATGTCATCTCTGCTGTCACCGTCCAGGATCGAGTGATTGATTCGCGTATCAATCTTTATTGCCCGATCAAATTTATCGCGCCAGAAGCCTTCAAAATCATCCGCGGGCAGGGGCGGGACGATTTGCAGCATCGTGTGCTCGGTGCAGCCGTAGGTGGGGTCGTAGGGAAAATCGTGTTTGAACATCAGACGCGAAGTGTCAGGTTGATTCCGCGTCGCGTCAACCCGTATTTGCGATCAAGGTGACGCCAACACAAATTGCCCTATAGTTTGGACATGCAGGGCATCAACTATCATCACTTGCAGTATTTCTGGGAGGTCGCTCGCCTGCGCAATATTTCCAAGGCGGCGCGACAATTGGGGGTGGCGCAACCCACCGTCAGTGCGCAGATTAAAGCACTGGAAACGTCGCTGGGCGGGGATTTGTTCATTCGCACGGGTCGCAATTTGGTGTTGACCGATCTGGGGAAAACGGTGTTCGAATACGCGGCTGAGATTTTTTCACTCGGCAATGAATTGCAAGAAGCTGTCGCCTCTCGCAAGACCGGCGGTGCGCAGCGGCTGCGGATTGGCATCGCTGATGCAATGCCCAAACTGGTCGCTCATGTGCTGATCCGGCCTGCCATTGCGCTGGGTATTCCACTCCATCTTTTTGTGAAGGAAGATCGCCACGACCGCCTGATGGATGAACTGGCCTCGCAACATCTGGATATCGTCCTGACTCATGAGCCAGCACCGTTACCCAATGCCTTGAAGGGTCAAAGCTATGCGATCGGTGAAAGCGGCGTCAGCTTTTTTGCAGCCGGTGAGTTGGCGAAGCGATTGAAGGGCGCGTTTCCACAAAATTTACACGAAGCCCCGCTCTATCTGCCAACCCCTGAAACGTCGCTGCGAAAATCGCTTGATGTATGGTTTGCCCAGCAGGGCATTCGGCCACATATCGCCGGAGAGTTCAGTGACAACTCTTTGCTCAAAACTTTCGGGCAAGGCGGGACTGCGGTATTTCCGTCGTTGACACTCGTGGAAAGTCAGGTGATTCGCCAGTACCGCGTGCGGGTGATTGGCAGGACCGATCAAATTCGTGAGAAGCTTTTCGCAATCACATCCGGTAAACGTCTGAATCAGCCGGGTGTTGAGGCGATCTGCAAGCAGCCTCGATTACTGCCCGATCTGGTGGACGGTATGCCGATCAGCGACATCGGTGTGCTCAAGCAGATTGCCAAGCGCCTGCGTGGCCGCAACGCGAGGCGCAAATGACTGGGCATGCAAGACCGGCACACTTTATCCATTGGCCGCACCTGTTACATTCATTGCGTTGAAAACGGGTAGGAGACGATTATTCGCGCGCGGGGTTGCGATCGTGATGATTGCAACATCCGCAACACTGGCAGCGTTTGTCGCTGCGCGCATGCCGGGTTTGCGAGACTGGGTGACAGCGATCGACAATAGTTATTACGACGCGGTGTATCGGTTGCGGCCTGCGGGACACGTGGCCGATTCGCCGGTAGTGGTGTTGGGGATCGATCAACAGTCACTGGATGAGGTGGCCGCCACGACGACCTTCACCTGGCCGTGGCCTAGGGGATATTGGGCATTTGTCGCCGAAAAATTGCACAAGATGGGCGCGCGGGCGATGGTGCTGGATATGCTGCTGTCCGAGCGCGGGCCATATGGGATTGACGACGAAGAAGCACTGGCGAGCGGCTTGGACCGTCTGGAGATGCCGTTCGTCAGTGGCGTGGTCGGGGTGAACGGCAAATTCTCCCCGCCTGTCACCAAGCCGGTTATTTTGGGCGATACGGGCATCGATCTGGAACGCGTCTATCGTAAATATCGCGTCACGACCGCTCGCGGCGATAGTCTTGCACTGGCGGGCGTGAAGGCGGCGGGGTACACGCCGAAACTTGATCCGTTCACCCCGTTCCGACTTCACTTCTACGGACCGCATCGCGACGATAGCGGCCGAGCGCCCTTTCCGGCCTATTCAGTCGGATCGCTCATCACTCAGATCGCATTCGAGCGCGACGGCACGCCGCTGCCGATTGAGAAACAGTTTGATCCGGCGTTAGTGAAGGGAAAAATCGTCATCATCGGTCCGCTGGCCGGTGCATTGCACGACATGAAGCGCACGCCGGTCAGTGAGGATTATCCCGGCGTTGAAGTCCACGCCACCGCGATGATCAACCTCATTCGAGGCGAGCAGGTTCGGCCTGTACCGATTGTCTGGATTGTACTGATTTCGTGGCTTAGCGCGATTTGCATTACGTTCGGCGTGGTGCTCTATCGTATGACCTGGTTGAAAATCACTTGCATTTTTGTGGTGATGACTGGTTTGGTGCTTTGGGCGGGGGGATTGATGTCCGCAGAGGTGATGTGGTGGTTTCCACCGACGACGCCATTGGTGACGGCAATGCTGGCGACGGTCGGATCGCTTTTGTGGGTGTATAAAATTGAAGATGCCCGCGCGCGGGCACTTCTAAAAGTATTAAGCCAATGTATCTCCCCCGAAGTCGCCAGCGATCTGGCAGCCGATCCGACGCCGCTGGCGGTGGGCGGACAAAAACGCGACATGTCGATACTGTTCACCGATTTGCAAGGTTTTACCGATCTGACCGAACGATTGCAGGAGGGCATCGAACCGGTGTTGAATCTATATCTAGCAGAAATGAGTCAGCAAGCTTTCGACCGCCGGGGCACGATCGACAAATACATCGGCGACGCGATGATGGTTTTCTGGAATGCGCCACTGACTCAGCCCGATCATGCCCGGATTGCGTGTGAAACGGCGTTGGCGTTAGTCGCGCATGAAAAACGCATCGCCCCGCAAATGGCGGAACTCGGCGCGAACCATGTTTTTACGCGGATTGGCATCCATACCGGACCTGTGGTGGTCGGTTTTTTCGGGTCGAAAGATCGATTGACGTATACTGCAGTTGGTGATTCGGTGAATCTTGCGGCGCGACTAGAGCCTGCGAATAAGGGTTATGGCACGCAGATTATGGTTTCTGAAGATACGATGAAAGCCTGTCAGGATACGATGCTGTTTCGTCCACTCGATCGCCTGCGCGTGTATGGTAGAAAAGCGCCGGTGGGGATCTATGAATTAATCGCTGGCAAAACCGAGGCGACTGAGGATCAACGTTGGATCGCTAAAAAATCGGACGAAGCCGGGCAGTTGTATCTTACGCGGCACTGGCCGGCGTGTTTGACGGTAATTGAGCAGATTTTACAACGCTTCCCCCACGATCCGCCGAGTGCCGTATGGCGTGAGCGGGTCGAATTGTATATGAAAAATCCTCCACCAGCCGATTGGGATGGTGTATGGGAACTGACAAGTAAGTAAAATGGGTGAGGTTCTAACACTGAGGGACATATGAAACACAAATGGATCGCGGCTGGCACATTGGGGCTGGCGGCGCTGGCATGGGCGGCGGAGATATTGACGGTTGAATCGTCGGGCGTACCGATTCGCGCCGTGCCTGATATCTATGCGCGGGCGATCGAAATCGCACCGAAAAATGCGAGTCTGACGGTGTTGGAAAAGCAGGAAAAATTCGCCCGTGTTACCTACGGCGACAAGCAGGGCTGGGTGCGGCTGTCTGATCTTAAGCCGCGTCGCGATGTCAGCGCCAACGCCGCCGCTGCCGGCGGGACCGCGATGGCAGGTGCCGCAGAAGATTCAGCCGCAGGAAAAGGGCTTGGATCCAACGCTGAAAAATACGCCAAATCAAAAGGCGGCGACGCCCGCGAGATCGACGTACTGATCGCCCGTCGCAATGAATTGATCGACACCGGCGCGGTCGCGAAGTTCGCGGCCGAAGGACATGTCGGCAAGAACCGGGGAGGGAACTAATCATGAAAAATATATCCACGCATCAGCGTGTGCTGAAAGTCGCTGCGTTGTCCGTACTGGCCGCGGTTTGTCTGGGATCGAGTTGTCAGAATGCCTCGGATAAGTTTGGCAAGATGACCGGCGACATCGCTCATCAATCCGGCATGTCGGGATCAGATTCTCACAAGCTCGGGCAAGGCGCGGAAATGCTCGTTTCCACCGCTAACCAGAAATGGGATGCCAACGACATCGGCGAAAGCACCGCGGTATCCGTTACGAAATCGCCGGGCTTGGTCAAAGATCAAAAGCTGACCGATTATGTCATGTGTGTTGGCCTGACGGTGGCAGCGGTGACGGGGCGGCAGGATATCGATTTCACGTTCGGCGTGATGGACGACAACGCATCCGTGAACGCGGTTTCTGCTCCGAAAGGTTACATTTTTATCACTCGCGGTGCGTTACTAAAAATGCAGGATGAATCGGAACTGGCTGCGGTTCTGGCGCATGAAATCGCCCACGTGGTTGAAGATCATGGGATGGAATCGCTGAAAGCCGGGCGAATGGGATCGTTAGTGACCGGTGCGGCGAAGATCGCGTCGGACAACCAGATGGTCGATTTCCTCGCCGACGCCGCGAATGACATGAAAGGGATGGTCTACAACCCCAAGCAGGAAACCGAAGCCGACAAGCTGGCGGTGAAGTATCTTGCCGCTGCGGGGTACGACGCCGGGGCGTTGGCGCGGTTCATGGAGCGAGAAATGGGATCCGCCAAGCCGGACTTTCGATCCCACCCCCCGACCGCCGCCCGCATCACCAAGCTAAAACAAGCGTCAGCCGAACTGCCTGCAGGGCGCAAAAATGGCGAACGGTTTCTTGCCAGCGTGCCACGAAAATAGCAGGGCAGCATCTAATCGCGATACCAAAATGTGCGTGGCCGGTGAAATTTTTCACCGGCCACGAATATTATTGATCACCATCGGCTACACGCCGGTCAATCAACTCATTGCCCGGGCTTGTTCTTCTAGCCGCTGGATCAATTCGCTGGCCTCTTCTTCGCGTTCGCCGAGATGACTTGACCATGACAGCCGCTCGTTCTTGGCGGCCGCCCGTTCGATGCGACGGCAGGCGCTGATGACCGTGCTGTGGTTGCGTTTGCCCATCTTCATCGCAATTTCTGGGAAACTCAGCTTGCTGGTCTTGCGAACCAAAAACATCGCGACCGAGCGTGCCAGCGAGATCGTCCGCTGGCGTCGGCCACTCATCAGTTCCTTCATTTCAAGCCCGAAGTAGCCGCACACGCTGTTGAGAACGCTTTCGGGTTTGACGGGTGCGACGAGCTGGCGATCCAGATCGCCGAGTGATTCCATGGCGAGATTTACATCGACCGGCCGACCCGTCAGCCGCGTTTGGGCGGTGATGCGGGTGATCGCGCCTTCCAGTTCACGCACGTTTTGTGTGACGCGACGGGCGACCCAGGCAATCACTTCTTCAGGCAGATTGATGCGGTTGCGAAGGCTGATGGTTCGCAGGATTTCGCATCGCATATTGTAGTTCGGCGGATCGACCCGAACGACCATGCCGCTGACGAATCGGTTAATCAACGATTCGCCGAACTCCGCGATCATTTTGGGGTGTTCGTCGCTTGCGAGTACGACCTGCTTGCCCATCGCTTCGATGGCGTTAAAGGTATGGAGAAACTCTTCCTGTGTCGCTTTCTTGCCAGAGAGAAAATGCACGTCGTCAATCACCAATAGATCGAGATCGCGCATTCGCCTGCGGAAGCTGTCCACACGGTTGTTGCGCAATGCCAGCAGAAATTCATTGGTGAACTCTTCGCCGGTGACATACATCCATTTTTTGGCCGGGTGGTGTTTGATGAACTCGCGACAAAGTGCGTGCAGCAGGTGGGTTTTTCCCAATCCGCATGAGCCGTGGATGAATAGTGGGTTGTATTGAGCGCCGGGGAACTCCGCGACATAAACCGCAGCGTTATAGGCAAGTTGATTGCTCGGACCGACGATATAGGTCTGCAAATCGTGTCGCAACCGACCCATACCCTGTGCCGCGGGCTGGTGTGGCTTGGCGGCGGGGGTGACGGGCAACTCGCGACGGATCGGGCGAGCACCCAATTTGGTCAGCGGGCTTTCGCCGACGTCATTCCGCTTGGTCAGTTCTGGAACAAAACTGATATTGGCATGAATGTCCTTTTGCGGCGCGACGTAGCGTTCGCGCTGGGGCAGCTTCGCTGCGCCGTTTTTCGCGCCGGTGAATCCGCCTGTCGTTAAATTGCTATTCTTGGCATCGAACAGTTGCGGCATGACATTGAATCGCACCGGAACCTGGCAACCCATGACTTCGTGTGCGGCTTCTTGAATGGTCAGCTTAAAGTGGGTGCCGATCCACTCGCTGATAAAGTCATTGGGAACTGCGATTTCAATTACGTCGTGGCGGACTTCAAATCGGGTGGAATTGTGAAACCACACCTGATATCGCTGGTGCCCAACCCTTTGCTGAATCGCTTCTGCTAATCGCGCAACCTGACGGTCTTCAACTGCGATGAAACTCACGTCGATCTCCTTCCGAAGTGTGCCGGTGCAATACGCAAAAGCGCATCCGAGACGCACAGACACTAGAACCGCGCCACGCTCCGCCCGACCGCTAGTAACAAGCGGGCAGGTCTTCCCCGGAGTGCGGGCGACCGTTTCATCAACTCATCCGTGAGATCGATTCCATTCGAGACATGACAGATACCTTTGCGTATCCGCTTGGTGAGTGCTGCGTTCAGCCACAAGCAACATCCGCGACATCCTCGTCGCAAACATCACTTACTCACCAACACCATCCGTGTGCTGGAACAAAAATAGCTAGCGTTACCAATACTGGCAAGGCAAACTTTATCGGATTTTCCGTTCACAACGATTAGTCCGCTGATTCTGCCGAGTGAAAATAACTTAAGAAAATTGTTATCAACCTCTTATCCCCTGTTTTATCGGACAGGTGGATTTCTTGTGGAAAACCTGAAGATATTATGCGGACCTTCAATAATCTTATTTTAATCAATCGCAAGCCATCCGTCGATGAAAATCCGGCGCAATCTTCGTTCAGTTTCTCCGTACGTCACGTCAGTCTATGCTTGGACGCAGACTTGGGGTTGGAATCAACTTCGATTCGATATTTTGGGGGTTCAGGTCGTCGATGTCGATTGCACTGTCGATGCCGAATGCGCCCACGCGAGTGCGTTGGAGTGTGGTCAGATATCCGCCGACGCCCAGTCTTTGTCCGGTCTCGCGGGCGATTGATCGCACATAAGTCCCTTTGCCGCAATCCACACGAATTATCGCGTCAGGCCATTCATACGACAGCAGGTCGATCGCGTCGATCCGAACCGGCCTAGATTGCATCGATACCTGCTCGCCAAGCCTCACGCGGTCGCTGGCGCGCATGCCGCCGATTTTTAACGCGCTATAAATGGGGGGCAGTTGCTCGATCAATCCCACCTGCGCCTGTAATGTCGCGACGAGTTGCTCGTGGCTTGGCGGAATTGCGTTCGGGGTAGGGGTGATTTCAGATTCGGGATCGTCCGTCGGCGTCGTCGCGCCCAATCGGATCGTTGCGACATATTGCTTTGCCGTTGCCATCAGGTGATTGCTGAGCTTGGTCGCATCGCGCCCGACCAGCACGAGCAGTACACCTGTTGCGAACTGATCGAGCGTTCCGGCATGTCCGACCTTAATTCCGCGCCGCAAACGCCGCTTCACGGCACTTACCACCATCGGGCTGCCCATGCCCGCTCGCTTATTTATATTCAGGATGCCACTGTCCATACACTTGATCCAATCACTTCCATTTACTACAAACGACATAACATGATCTGGACTAAAGAACGTATCGTGTCCGAATTGAAGGCCTTGAACAAGAAGAAGGTCGATCTTTCGTACAACAATCTGGCCAAAAGAAATCAGGCATTGGTGTCCGCTGCGGCGTACCACTTTCGGTCGTACCGCAAGGCGGTTGAAAAAGCGGGATTGGATTACGAAGAAATCGCCCGTCGTCCGCGTTGGACCAAACCGCGAATCATCGCCACGATCAAGGCGGCGAAAAAGAAGAATCAAAGTCTGAACTGGGCGGCAGTGACCAAACGCCGCGACGATTTAGGCCGCGCCGCGTTCGCTGCGATTCAAGGCCGCTTGTTTGGGGCGTGGGAACGTGCCCTGACCGCAGCGGGTTTGGATGCCGATGAGATATCGCGCTACCGCCGGTGGAGCAAGAACACGATTGTCTACGAGATCAAAGCCCGCGCCGCCGATGGAGAGGACCTCAACAGCGGCAGCGTTCAACAGACCGACCCCGGCCTCCACGCAGCTGCATTGCGATACTTCGGCAGCTACGACGAAGCATTGAAAGCCGCCAAAATCAATCCCAATAAGATCCGTAAGCGCAAAGCCCGGCGGGAGTAATATGCAGTTCAGGACGCGGAGGTTTACCCCAGTATTTCCACCGCCCGGGCGATCGTGGCACGGGTGAGGAGCATGACCACCGCTGGCGGAAACTCCATTTCGGGATGATCGCGATAGGCGACCGGAATCGTGCGGTGTGCGAGTTCGTGGATTTCCTTCTCCACGTCCGCCTGACGCTCGTTGATGCGTTTGTTGTCGTGACGCGGCAGGGGGTCGGAAACGTCATACGCAAGCATGAGGGTCGAAACCTGCCAGTCATAATAATTGTGCGTTCCTTCGGCCATGGTGTGGATTCAACAGGCAAAGGGTTGTCATGGCAAGTCATCGGACTTACCGGACTTTCCCACAACGTCATTCCTGCCACGCCGCCACCCCGTGCCGCGAATATCGCCGCCCCAATAACGTTCGTCAAAATAAACTAACCGTTGACAGGCTAAATATCCGCGGGAACGATCATAGTAGGAGTTACCGACATGCGAATTTACGGCGACACCTTTGCCTTCGCCTCAGCCAAAAAATGTGTGCAGTTGAATTTCCGTCAAGGCAATCCTCCGCTGGCTTCCAAGCGTGACGGATCACCGTTATTTCATCTCACGTCGCCTAGCGACCAATCTTTGCCCGACTTGTTAAAAGTAAGCGACCGCGTGTGTCCGTCAAACGTGATCGCACATTGGCGCTGGCCACCGGTGGCAGCAATCCATTCGATCTTGGCTTCACCGAGATCGGCCGGCAGCGGGATCGCGCCGTCGACCGTTTTACCGGATTGCAATTGCTCGCGTGCCAGAACAACCAGCCGCGATCGAGCGCGGACTGCGGGTAGGGACAAAGTTGGCAACAACGGCGTAGACTTGTCCGCATTATTTTCCATATGAGTAACCGTGACGCGAATTCAAGTTAGAATGAGTCAACTTTTGGCCAGCGCAGTATCACTAGGCCGTTAGCGTATAGCATTTAGACGCTGTGGGTGACATCAAGCCTGTTAAAGTCGTAAAATCCGCAATTTTTGGCGTTTCTGTACGCGGACGTGTTGCAAGGTCAGGAATACAGCCGCTATTGCGAGTAACCTGCGATCGATCGACCCATGCACTAACTATTCGGCAACAATCAACCGGCAGCCGGCGCGGGTGATTTGAGCGAGATCGGCGTCGGGTGGGGCAGAGTCGGTGACAATCGTGTGGACTTGTTTCAATTCGCACAGTTTGCTCAGGGCTTGCTGGCCGAACTTGGAATGATCGACTAGCAGGACGACTTGCTGGCTTTGACGGATCATCTTTTCCTCGGCCTGCACGAGCAGCAGATTTTGATTATACAGCCACCCGTCATGCACCCCGGCAACGCTGATAAACAATGTCTGCGTGTGAATTGTTGTGATGAGGTGCTCAGCGATTGGGCCGAGCAGGACGCCGTAACGCGGGTAGGCCAGACCGCCGGTGAGGATTAGTTCGACGTTGTCGTCGTTTTGGTACAACTCTGCGATGGGCAGCGAGTTGGTGACGATTTGCAGATGCAGTCCGCGTAATTCTTCGGCGAAATAGAGCGTGGTCGTGCCGCCGTCGATGAGGATGGTCTGGCCGGGGGTAACGAGTTTTCGCGCGGCGCGGGCGATCTTGCGCTTGGCATCGGTTGCATAATTGAGGCGGGAGTCGAATGCATAAGGCCGTCCGGTGTGCTTGTCGCCGGTCCACATGACCCCGCCGTGCGTGCGCTCGATGTCGCCTGTGGATTCAAGCGTTTCGAGATCGCGGCGGACGGTCGAGCCTGATACGCCCAACTCGGCTGCGAGCGACTCCATCGTCGCGGTCTTGCGATCGCGAAGGATGGTCAGCAGACGTTGTTTACGTTCGATGGCGAGCATGAGTTGTTGTTGGTTGATAGTTGAAAGCAGTGAGTTGCGCGATTTTTTTGGCAACTATCAACAATCAACTATTAACTATCCACTATTAACTAATCTTCCTCTATTTCTGGCATCCTCTTGATTCTTGGATCTGTAAAAATATCGGCTTCGTCGCGGCTGGTGCTACTGAATTCAGTGACGATCGCGCCGGCTGGTCCGGCTTGGAACCAGTGAAGGGTGTTGGGCGGGATCGTGTATTGCTGGCCGGGGGTGAGGACGATTTCGTTGAAAACGCTGTAGTAGGGTTCGCTACCGGTGGGCACAGTACCATGCAGGAAGGCGGGTCTGTCGCCTTCGACGTATAGATAGACCTCGCCGGATCGACAGCGGAATGTTTCGCGTTTGCCTGGATCATTTTCGACTGGTGGATGTTTATGTTCGGGGCAGGTTTGATGAGGGAACAGGACGAGTTCCTTGCCGCAGTATCGGTCGGTGTTGATGTAGACGACGAGGGCGAGGCCGGTTTTTTCAAACTCATTCAGGCCGAACTCGGCGATTTCGATGGTTTCATCATCGCGGATGATGATCCCCGCCTGCTGCAGCATCGCCGCGGCGCGGGATTGATGTTGTTTGACTTCGGTTCGTTTAATCATTTCGCTCCGTATTTTCAAGGTGATTCTATCGTGGGCAGCATCGACAACTTCTGCGCGACACGTTCCCAGACTTTATGGCGGTTGGGGACACCACTGTTGGCGTCCATTGCCTGACAGGCGAAGGAACCGCAGGCTGATGCGAACATCATCGCGTGATCAAAATACTCTTCGTCATTGATGATCGCGGACAAGAAACCGGCGATAGTGCAGTCACCGCTGCCGTTAGTACTGATAACATCGATATCGTAGCAGGGCTGGGTCGTCACGATGCGTAATTTTTTTTCGTATGCGATAAGGCCGCGGTCACCCATTTTAAGCATGGTGAAGCATGGTCCCATATCGCAAAGGCGAGAGAGTAGTTCAACAATATCGAAGTATTCGGTCGGTATACCTATGCGAAGCATCGAAGCGATTTCATCAATACTAGGCAAAAAATAGTCGACTTCGGGCAATACCTTTTTTAGCCATGCAAGCCAATCGACTTGACCCGCGTCAGAGGTTGAATCAAGGGAGCACATATCGAGCGAGGTACTCAATCCGGCCTGCTTTGCCCTTCGTAAGAGCCGCGCGCAGGACTCGCCACCGTCTGAGTAAATCGCCCGCATGATCGGCGGATAACCAAAATGCAGATGTTTCGCGCCGGCGAAGGCATCATCCCGCACATCGTCGGCGTTGAATGTATCATTCGCGCCGGGGCAGTGAATAAACATCCGATCCACCCCAGGCGGGGCGATGACGACGCTGTAGCTGGTGGTTTCTCCGGCGACGGTTTGTACGCCTGACGCAAGTTCGGGTGATAGACCGACAAGAATCGACTTGATCGCGTCGCCGAATAGATCATCGCCGACTTTGTGGATCAATTTGACTGGCGTGCCAAGGCGATGCAACGCGACGCCGACATTCGAAACGCCGCCCGTGGACAAGGTCGCAGCGCCGACGCGGACGAGCGTTCCCGGATCAAGCGATGCTTGTGCTGGAAACTGCGGGATGATGTCAAGGCAAACGTGCCCGGCGACGATGATCATTTGTTACTTAAGAATAGGCCACAGATTGCGCAGATGGTACATGGATAAACCCAGATAAATCCCTGGAATATCATCTGCCATTGGACTGATATAATGTGTCATGCTGAGGTACTCCGACGACACTTCTTGGCACGTAGGTACCGTCCGCTTTTCACGTCTCTACTAGACACTTCGGAGTACCGCAGCGTGACATAAGGGGGCGAGTATCGTTATCCCAAAATCTCTTTTATTTCTTATCCGTGTTCATCGGTGGAAAATCTCCGTCATCTGTGTCCCATTTTAGCCTAAAATCCTTTTCCATTTGTCTAAACTCGCTTTGACTTTGTCCTGCTGCGGCGTTTCAGGGTTCTTCAATCCATCGACTTTCGCGCTGGTGTTAGATCCTGAATAAGCTGTTCCACGCGGCGTGGCGATCAGATCGTCGGCGAGCGGGCGGAAAGGCGGGATGCTTAGTTTTTGCAGTTCGCCGTGATAGCTCTTAACCGCCTCGGCCGGTTCCAGCGCGCCGTCGGCGAGCCAGCGGAGGTGTTGCACGAAGGTGGTCTGGTGTTCTGAGTTGTTGATCATCCGTCCGTAGAGGGCTGCACGGGCGCCGTACTTGCGGGCTTCCCAGAGTTGGAAAAAGGCGTCAAAGGTTGTTCCGCTTGCACCGCCGAGAATGCCGGGGATAAGGTGCGGATCGTAGGCGGCCAATTCCTCCATCGCGGCGGGTCCGTGATAGGCGATTTTTAAGAAAACGGGACGGCCCTTGCCGCATACGCCCGCCAGCGTGCGGACGATCAGATCATTGATGAATCGTCCCAGATCGGTCGGGCATCCGTCGCCGCAGGCGTTGGGATCGAACACTTCAAGGAAGTGACGAAAGCCCTTACGTTCGGCCTCTTCACGAAAATCGCGGTAGGCGGTGATCGTGGGAAGATCAAACTCAAGATCGTTGTTTGGCGTGATCGAATACAAACCTAGGTCGGCACCGAGTTTGCGTTCCTGAGGCGTCGGGTCGATCTTGCCCGCCATTACATGATCGAGCAACGCCGATCGGAACGGACGCGAGGGTTCTTTGGCATATTGACCGCCTGCGGGCAAGTGAATGTCGGTGGTATCATTCGCGCGGGCGGCGGGGGTGATCGGCGATTGATCGAATAGCCGCTCTTTGATCGTCAGCAGTTCATTGGTGCTGGCAGACATCAGTACGATGTCAACCAATCCCTGACGAATGACCGATCGAATCTGCTCGCGATATTCTGCGAGCGTACGGCGTTTGCGGGTGATCGGATCAACGCCCGTCGCCGCCAATCCGGTGGCCATATCGGCGTCCTTGGCGTCGGCGAGGATAAAGGCATTCGACCGCGAAGTATTCGCGTGAATGTCAGCGATTTTTGCGTCAAGCGACTTGATCATGCGGCTACCTTGTAAACGGCCCGTTTGCCCGTGACATCGGACGTGAATAGTACGGATCTAGCTGTGTGGTCGAAAATCGGGTGGGGGTGCTCGTCCTGACTGTTCCACGAACTTCCGTGCTCACACAATGGTTGCCACTCAATTGTTCGCGCGTGCCAGTCAGGACGAAGTGTGACAATGTATTTCGACGACTTTGTCGGGTCGTCATCGAAACGGAAGTAACCATCAGTAACAAGGCGGCCATCACAACCCAGCGTGAAGTGGCCGTAACCGCGGTACGAATCGGGTAAAGCGATTTCCGTGCACAATCCGTCGAGGGTGATCCGACCGATGTAAGTCGGGCCGTTGTTAGCGTAGCCGCCATGGTAGATGACGGCTTGTCCATCGGGCGACCAGATTTCGTGGCATGCCCAGTCGGCTTTGACGCGCCCCTCGGTCATCGGGCGTAGAGTGCGGTGAGTCTTGCCGTCAAATAGCCACATGCGACGCAAACCGCGGTCGCCAGACCACTCGTGATTGTAAAGAATGTGTGCGGGATTCGTCGGCGAGAATTGGACGTGCGTCACCCACCCGCGTTCCACGCGCTCACGCAGCACTTGTTTACCATTGCTGGTATCGTAGACGTTCAGCCATGAGCAAAGATTCTCATCCTGCACGCGTTGATCGATGTTATGCGCAGGCCGCCCTTCAGCGGTGAGTGGACCTTCCAACGCTCGCGATTGCGTTGTAGGCACGCACAGAAGCCGGCCGTCGTCGCTGACATGGGTGAAAGCGGTCACCTCGACTTGGCCAATGTTCGCGAAGGTGTTCTGCTCACCTTCCAACGTCACGCTGCGGATCGACTCGCCTTCAATGTAATAAATGATGCCGCGCTTGGCATCGAAGCTGACACTCGCTTTGCCTACCCCCTTGCGATCTTCTCCATCGAAGTAGACGTAGCTACGAAGGTAGCCGTCGCGATTTTTGGTGAGAGCCCGTCGATTGCCCGACAACAGATCAATGGCGTGCAGGTTAACGTCGCCGTCACGGTCGCTGATGACGACGATCATGCGGCCGTCGGCGGACAGGCTGTGCGACGTGAAATAAAGCAATTGATCATTCGATAGTCCGTCGGTCACGGCGATCGGCTGGCGAAGTTGCTTATGAATTGCGGGCATCTTGCTCTAGGACACGTTTTTCATTGTGGATCACACATCAGTCATTCAAGGCACGGGCAGCAAGCTCGCGCCGCGGCTGACTGTTATTACGACGACGCCATGATCTGGTCGGTGATGATCTGGACGAGATTTTCGATGTCGCCTTCGGAATAATTTTGCGGGATCATTGAACCGATCGCACGTTCGATGGGCGAGTTGGGCAGGGCGCAGGTGCCGCCGTTGACACTCATCATGCCGCGTGAGCCGAACTCGCCTCCGCTCACCCGAGAGAGGAAATCCGTTGCGGCACAACTGACCGAACCGGCTTTGGCTTGATCCATGCGTGGATCGTTCAGCCCGAACTTGCCCTTGAGCAAAATCAGATCGCTCATCTCATCGGGCTTGAGGGTGTTGACCGTTCCCAACTCTTTGGCAAGCAGCAGGATGCGGGCGTAGGCGTCAACGATTTCGAGCTTGTAATAGCATTGTTCGAGATCGGTATCGAAGCACACGACGCCGTGATTGCCCATCAGTACGGTGTTGGAATCGTGAACAAAGGGCAGGATGGAATCAGCCAGGCGATGGTCGCCGGGCGTTACATATTTTGCCATCTTCACCGGGCCAAGGAACACTTCGGCTTCGGGATGGATACAGGTCGGCAATTCAACGCCCGCGATTGCAAAGGCTGTTGCGTGAGGCGGATGCGAGTGGATGACCGCCACCACATCCGGGCGGGCTTTGTAGATGGCTGCGTGCATCAGAAATTCGCTGGATCGCTTGCGCTTGCCCGCCAACTGTTTGCCAGCGGCATCGACGGTGCAGATATCGTCGGTGGAAAGGTTACCCTTGCTGATGCCGGTTGGCGTGCAGAGAAACTTGTTCGGGCCTAGTCGGTAAGAGTGATTGCCCTCGTTACCGGCGCAAAAACCCTTCTGCCAGATTCGGCGGCCGATGTCGCAGAGTTGCTGTTTGATCTTAAATTCGTTTGCTACGGGAATGGCCATGATTAAATCTCCAATTCAATGCTGACTTGATCGAGGATCGCGGTGACGTACGCATCCAGCGGGACAATTTTTTCCGGATAAAACGGCATACAAGCTTCGCGTGATTCGGTGAAACATACCGTCTCGCCGTCGCCGGCACCGAGATGATCATACGCGACCACCGTTTCGACGCTTTTTCGTTTTTTACCTGCGAGTGAGAATCGGTCCTGCACTTCCAAAATCAAAAAACGGCCACCCACCAGCGTCGGATAGACGACTGAGTGGGACACGCGACCGATGACTTTGCCGATTCTCATAATTATTAGCCACAGAGGGATACAGATAAACACCGATGAACAATGCTCATTTTGCGCAGCCTTCGCAGCAGGGTTTTTGTTGCGAGTACGTACTGGGTGTTAATAGGGTTTTTAATTCGTCTTCCAGTACGCGATCCATTTTGCGATCGAGTTTGCAGAAGCGAACGAGAAGATTTTTGAGCGGACTAAGCGGCCATTTCTCGCGTTCAACGATCAGCACGTTGGCGGCGATGGTGTGGACGGCTTCTTCAACGCCTGCCAGGCTTGTTGCGATCACGGCACGCAGATTGGTGCATTTGTTGGCAATCAGGCATGCGATAGCAGGATTTTTCGCGACGATGACTCCGCCAGAGGCGGCGCTTCCTGCGATCGCGTGTGAGAGCGTGCGCACCGCACTGATTGCGCGGGAGCCGTCTTCGAGAATCGGCATGGGCTTGAGCATCACTTCTCTTGCGCTCATGCCGATCGCGGCTTTGGAGACGCCATCGGGACCGTCGGACCACCATAGATATTGTTTGTTGAGGTGTGCCCACCCCGGCGGGGCGGGCTTTTGCTGTAGGTCGAGTTTGACCTCGTCGTATCCGATTTTAATTTTGTTGTGCCGTATCCAGTCTTGTGCAGATGGCGTAAGACGGGCGCGGTAGGGAATGACGATTTGACCGTTTTGCTTGAAAATTTGTTCGAGCTGGCGTTGGGTGAGGATCATTGCGATGCCTCACTTTCAATTGCGCAGACGAAATATCGCACTGGCGATTTGTCGTGTTTGACCAGTTCTCGAGCACCTTTGCCGTCCGCGTTGAACACGACGACCTGCCCGACACCGGCGTTCAGGCCGCTGACGGCGACGATTGGATCATTTTCGGGCAATCGGGCGTTGTTCAACGGCTGAACCACAAGCAACCGCCACCCATTCATGGAAGGGTGTTTGATGGTTGCGGTGGCGTGGCCGATGACTTTACCAAGTTGCATAATGGGGCTTGGGGCATGGGGCTTGGGGATTAGGGATTTGGGATTCAACCAAGCCCTAAGCCCAAAGGCCCAAGCCCCACTTCCTATATCATCCTTAACGATCCCGTAATCATCACCCGTCGATACCGCGTGAAGGTCAGCGGCGTGGTGATGCCTTCGCCGGTGGGGGTGGCGATTGAATAGCTCAAGTAACCTTGTCCGCCAAGACCCAATCCGGTGGGGCTTGCGCCGTTTACGACAAACAAAGTCGTCGCGGCTCGGCGGCCAAACTTAGTGACGGTATCCATATTGCGAGAATGGATAATCGCTGTATGGCGATACCCGTGTTCTGATTCGATCGCTTTGTCGATGGCTTCGTTGACATCACGCACCCGGACAAGTGGCACGAAAGGCATCATCTGTTCTTCTTGAACAAACGGATGATCGAAGTTTGTTTCTCCGAACGCGAGCTGGCAGGACGGTCCGGCAGATGCTCCGCCGACTTCTGCGAGAACGCGGGCGTCTTTGCCGACATAATCCTTGTTGACGTGCATTTTGCGGTCGTCGCCCATTTTGAATGCCTGCTGCGTGAGGCGGTCGATCTGCGGGCTGGTCATTTGCACCGCACCGGCGGTTTGCAACGCGGAGACGAGTTTGTCGTAGACGCTCTCGACCACAAATACCTGTTTTTCACCGATGCAAAGCAGATTGTTGTCGTAGCTCGCGCCGCGGATGATCGACTCGGCTGCGTTTTTCAGGCAGGCGGTTTCGTCAACCACGACCGGCGGATTGCCCGGACCGGCAACGATCGCGCGCTTGGGCGACCGAAGTGCCGCCCGTGCAACGGCCGGGCCACCGGTCACGACCAGTAGCGAAATGCCACGATGATTGAAGATCGCGTCGGCACTTTCTAGCGATGGGTTGGCGATGATCGTGATCAGGTGTTCGATCCCGAACTTGGCTGCGATCTGCTTGTTGTATTCGCGTACCGCGATGACGGCGCAATCCTTGCCGCTGGGGTGCGGATTCGCGACGATCGCATTGCCGCTGGCGACCATGTTGATGACATTGGCACTCAGCGTCGGGACCGAATGCGTGACGGGCGTGATGATGCCGATCACACCAAACGGGGCGAACTCTTCGAGGCAAATGCCATTCGATCCGCTGTTGGCATAGGTTTTGAGGTATTCAACGCCGGGGACCAGCTCCAGGATTTGCAGTTTTTCGATCTTATGATCCAGCCTGCCGATCTTGGTTTCTTTGAACTCGATCTCGCCCCAGACATGAGCGTTTTGCTTGGCGATTGATTTGACGAGCTTCACGATCTGATCGCGCTCATCCAAGGACAGTTTCAGCAATTTCTCTTGCGCTTCGGATGCGGCGCGCACGGCGTCGTCGACATTATCAAAAATGCCGTATCGGCCATCGGCGTGCGAACTTCCGGATGAAGACCGCATCGGTTCGTTGGCCGGGGCGTCTTCACCGACGCGGGGCGCGGGCGAACGAAAATCCACCTTCGATTGCAGGCGTCGCATGACTTCGCCAACGACATCTTGTACGAGTGTAGCATCCATTCCGGAGTATCCTTTGTTAAAGATCATTCGCCATTCGTCATTGTGTCATTCGGTGCGGAATGACGCATGAAGAAAAGCGAATGCCCACAGGCATTCATGTGGCCTGATAGAAGCGCTTGCCGCCGTAGGTCGCTTCATCGACGATACCGACGATCACTGCATCGGCGGGCAGATTTTTGGTCTGCTCGGTCATGCGTGCCGACGATCCTTGAACGACCAGCACCAGTTGTCCTTCGCCGCAGCCGACGACATCAATCGCGACGATCGCCCGGCCTGTATTGCCAAGCGATGCGGGCTTTTGTGATTCGTCGTACTTCACATTCAACGGCTCGATAACCAATAGCTTCTGGCCGAGAAGGGTTTTGTCCTTCACGGAAGAAACGACGGTGCCGGTGACTTTGGCTAAAAACATAAATGCTCCGTAAATGAAGTATGAAGGACGAAGTATGAAGGGTGACAAAGGCAAAGACGCTTAGGCGCGGATTTCATCCTTCTGACTTCATACTTCACCCTTCACTTATCCCATCTTCGCAACGTCGGGGTGGGGACGGGCGATGACGTGAACGCTGACGACTTCGCCGAGCTTGGCGGCCGCTTCGGCGGCGGCATCCACTGCGGCGCGAACCGCGGCGACATCGCCTTTCAGCGTGAATGACACCAGCCCATTGCCAACCTTGTGGTTATCAACGTAAGTGACATTCGCAGCCTTGAGAGCGGCGTCCAACGCTTCCACCGCGGGAACAAGCCCGCGCGTTTCGATTAATCCGATTGCTTCACCTTGTGCCATATCAAACTCCAGTTCTTGTTGTGTTTCGTGTTTTGTATTTGGTGTTTTCGTGATGTGGGACAATCCCACGAGCCACGAATCACGAACCACGAATCACGTACTCTGTTTGCCTTGCGACAATCAATTCCTCATTCGTCGGGACGATCCAGACACGCGCCTGAGAATCGTCACGATTGATTTTCGTTTCCACTGCTCGAACTTTGTTTTTTGCGTCATCCAGTTTGATACCGGCGAAGCCAAGATTCGTGCAGATTTTTGATCGTAATTCAACCCCATTTTCACCAATACCACCAGTGAAAACCAGCGCATCGCACCCACCTAATGCCACCAGTGATGCACCTATATAATGGCGGATGCTTTCGACAAAGGCATCGAATGCGAGCGTTGCCCGTTCGTTGCCTTCCTTCATCGCTTTTTCGACATCTCGCATGTCGTTGCTTACACCGCTGATGCCGAGCAAACCGCCTTCTTTACTCAGCTTTTTCAACACGTCGTCTACGCTTAATCCGTGTTTGAGCAATTTTTGCAGCGCGAAGATGTCAAAGTCGCCGACGCGGTTGTTATGAAACACGCCCGTTTGCGGCGTCAATCCCAAGCTGGTCAATACGCTCTTGCCGTCGTCGATCGCACACACGCTGCACGATCCGCCGAGATGACACGAGATGATCCGCTTTGCGGCGGGATCGATCTGTTGCATCCGGGTTGCGATATATCTGTGCGATGCCCCGTGAAAACCGTAACGCCGGATGCCTAGTTTTTCAGTCCACTCCCACGGAATCGCATAGACCTGCCTAGACATCGGGATCGTTTGATGAAAAGCCGTCTCAAAACACGCCACCTGCGGCACGCCGGGCAGCTTGTTTGCAAAGGCTTTCATCGCTGAGATATACGGCGGATTGTGCGCCGGGGCGATATCGGCGAATTGCTGCATCGTGTCGATCACATGTTCGTCGGCCAAAACCGCGCCCGAAATTGGCCCGCCGTGCACGGCTTTGAAGCCGATGGCGTCGGGCGCTTTGGGAAGCTGTTTAAGGATGACATCAATCACATCGGCGTGGGTGGCAAACGGTTCGCCGGGCTGGCCGATGCGCTCGTACCCGCCACGCGCAACTTCCTTGCAGTCCAAATCCGTATCAAGGACTTTGAACTTGAATGAAGTCGAACCGAGATTGGCTACGAGGATCAACATGGGTGAGCCGCAGATACACGCAGAAACGCGGATGAATAATTTAACGCAGAACATTATCTGCGTTCATCCGCGTTTGTCTGCGGCTAAATCAGCCAGTGAAGCCTGCGATCAGGTCGGTGTGCGGACGGGCGATGACGTGCGACGAGATCAACTCGCCCACTTTGCCCGCAGCCGCTGAACCGGCATCGACCGCGGCTTTCACACTGCCGACATCGCCTTTGACGATCGTCGTGACAAATGCGCCGCCGATCTGGATCGTCTTGACGATTTCGACATTCGCGGCTTTGCCCATCGCGTCGGTCGCTTCGACTAATCCGACCCAGCCTTTGGTTTCGATCATGCCGACCGCCAGTGCTGGGCCGGTGGAGGCTTTGGCTTCGGTCTTTTTAGGTTTCGGAAGCAGGCCGGTGATCTCATCATGCGGACGCGCGATGACGTGTACCGACAAGACTTCGCCGACCCGGCCAGCGGCTTCTGCGCCGGCGTCGAGTGCGGCTTTGACGGCAGCGACATCACCCTTGATGAAGGTGGTCACCATCGCCGAACCTACTTTGTCCCAACCGACGATCTCGACATTCGCTGCTTTAAGCATCGCGTCGGTCCCTTCGATGAGGCTGACAAGTCCCTTTGTTTCGATCAATCCAAGTGCTTCGTTTGCCATAGTCGCTTCGCTCCAGTTTGGAGTTTGTAGTTTGAGGTTTGGAGTTCACTTCAAACTCCAAACTGTCACCTGCAAACTCATTTGATAAGTTCCATTTTCGTGGCGGTTTCAAGATCGCAGGCGTTGCCTTCGTCGGTGTCGATATGCACCTCAAGGACGACCTTGGGGTGATAGCGGACAGTCACGCCTGCAAAGGTGACGCCGCAGGGGCCTTCGATTTTAAGTTTCATTTGATCCCCGTCTTTTACGCCGTAGAACGCCATGTCTTCTACCGACATGTGAACATGTCGTTTGGCACGGACGACCCCCTGGTGCAGCGTCAACGCGCCGGCCGGGCCGAGCAGGGTGATGCCGGGGGTGCTGGCGTGGTCGCCGGAGATTTTTAAGGGTAGATCGATTCCGAGATAGATCCCGTCGGTGTAGCTGAGTTCGAGTTGTGTGTAATTTCGAACCGGTCCCAAGATGCGCACATTGGGAATGATGCGTTGTCGCGGGCCAACGACGGTGATCTGTTGTTCAGAGGCGAATTCGCCTTGCTGATAGAGATCTTTCATTTTGCTGAGTTGCGTGCCACGTCCGAAGAGGATTTCCAGATGTTCCTGCGTGACATGGGCATGTCGGGCAGAGACGTTAACGACCAGCGGATGAGGGGGTCCGGGGCGCCGGTCGGTTGCATGACGTTCAATCGCTGCGGGGCTTGTGATCCCGGCGAGCTTTTGACGCAATACTTCGCGAACAAGCGCTTCAACTTCCCGTCGATCTAATTTCGTTGCTGTTGACGCCATGCAGATTCCTTGCCCTAATTACGACTCTTCAAGATCATGCAAAACTTTTCAAATTATGTCAAGTGTGTGCAAAATATTACTTTCCCGTGTGTTTCAGAGTGGAAATCCACGTTTTATCCGGCAGACATCGCCCATCTTCACGCTCGGGTATAAAAATCGCTCACTCGTGCGGTGGCGAGTGAGCGATTGAGTTTGATGACGCCTGTTACGCAAACGAATCCTACACACCCGTATGTTGCGTGACATCGCGTTGGCGGAAATCGGCCATCCGCAGGCGGTTGATCGCAGCGAGGTAAGCCTGGGCTGATGCTTCGACGATATCTGTACTCACACCCCGACCTCTGACTTGGCTGCCATTGTGATCCAGCTCAATCTGCACTTCGCCCAACGCGTCCTTGCCTTTACTGACAGCGCGGATGCGGTAGTCGGTCAGGCTGGCCCGAATGCCGGTGATCCGCGCAATCGCAGAATAAATCGCGTCGATCGGGCCGTCGCCGATGCTGGCATCCTGTATCGTGTTGCCGGTCGTATCTTTGAGCGCCACAGTCGCGGTCGGAACGGCGTTGGTGCCACTAATGACTTGCAGGCTGACCAATTCCCACAGACTTTGCGTCCGTTCCAGAACGTCGTCAATCAGCGCTTCGATGTCTTCATCAAAGACTTCCTTCTTTTTGTCCGCCAGGGCTTTGAACTTTACAAATGTTGATTCAACCTGCTCGTCGCTCAATGTGTATCCGAGCTGGCTGACCCGATCCTTGAAGGCTGCCCGGCCTGAATGTTTGCCCATAACCAGATCTGTTTTGGGCACGCCGACAGTGGCGGGATCCATGATTTCATAGGTTTCTCGATACTTGAGCATTCCGTCTTGATGAATGCCCGATTCGTGCGCAAAGGCATTCTGCCCGACGATCGCTTTGTTCCGCTGGACGGCCAGGCCGGTCAACGAACTGACCATTCGCGATGCGGGGTAGAGTTTGGTGGCATCAATGTTGGTGCGCAGGTTGTAGGCGTCGGGGCGCACTTTCAGGTTCATCACAAACTCTTCCAACGACGCGTTGCCTGCCCGTTCGCCGATCCCATTGATCGTGCATTCGACTTGCCGCGCACCGTTGAGCGCAGCACTCAACGAATTGGCAACCGCCATGCCCAGATCATCATGACAGTGTGATGACAGAACGATATTTTTCTCACGAATGGCCGGTAATTTTTGGATCATGTGCCGAAAAATCATGCCGTAGCCTTCCGGCGTGGCGTAGCCGACCGTATCGGGCAGGTTGATCGTTGTCGCACCGGCTTCGATCGCGGCGGCGGTGATTTCCTCCAAAAACTCCAATTCCGTGCGGCTGGCGTCTTCGGGGCTGAACTCGACATCATCGGTGAACGATCGTGCGTGCTTGACGCTTTCGATCGCTAGTTTGATGATCTCCTCCTTGCCTTTGCGTAATTTGTGCTCGCGGTGAATTTTGCTGGTTGCGCAAAAGACGTGGATACGGCCATTCTTCGCGGGTTTGATGGCTGCGCCGGCGCGTTCAATGTCTTTGGGCGTGCATCGTGCCAACCCGCAGACGACGGCGTTTTTCACCACTTCGGCAATCGCTTTCACGGATTGAAAATCGCCTTCTGATGAGATCGGAAAACCGGCCTCGATGATGTCCACCCCCATCAGTTCCAGGAGCTTGGCGATCTCGACTTTTTCAGGCAGGGTAAGCGTGGCGCCGGGGGATTGTTCGCCATCGCGTAAAGTCGTATCGAAAATGCGGATCGTATCCATACTCGCTCCTAAAACAGGACGCCAAAAGGACGTCAGAGAAACAAAAAAACCCCGCGAAACGCTTCAGCGTCGCGGGGTCGTTACCATTCGTTTACAACTCGACCAACCTACGACGCTACATGTGGCTGCTAAGCAGTCCAAGAGCGGGTAGAAGGGTGATGGAGTTTCTTACCACGGCGTCAATCCTACAAACGCAATGGTGGTTGTCAACTTTTTAACGGTCATTTCACGACCCGCAGGGGCAGGCGTGCATTTTGACACATTCAGACGGCTCTGATACAGTTTCCCGACTAAACCCGGCCGGATACCCAAGTGGTTTAAGGGGAGGGATTGCAAATCCCTTATTCGTGGGTTCGAATCCCACTCCGGCCTTTTTGGTAACGGCCTGGCGGGTTGCCCGCGAGGCTTTGTCTGTTTGTTCACGGAGCTTGTAAATATCATGAATGAATCCACTGTCGCATCGATTAACGAACGGGCCGCTGAAGAGTTTTACAAAAAGGCGCTCGAAGCCGAGAAAGATGGCAATCAAGAACGCGCCATTGATTTCTACGAACGCGCGCTGTCTGAAAACCCCGACAACGACCAGGTCTGTTTTAATCTCGCGATTCTCTATGACCGACGTGCCGAAGACGCCAAGGCGATCGAATTATACGAGCGTATCTGCACGTCAGAACCAGTGCATGTCAATGCGCTGCTTAATCTCGCGGTGTTGTACGAAGACAACAATATGTACGATGAATCGCGCCGCTGCCTCAATGCGGTGTTGCGCAGCAATCCGAATCATCCCCGCGCCCGTCTATATATGAAAGACGTTGAATCCGCGCGTTCGATGTTCATGGACGAGGACGAACGCGCCCGCAGCGGTCGTAACCTTGCGATGGACGTGCCGATGAGCGATTTCGAACTCTCCGTGCGCAGCCGCAACTGCCTGAAAAAGATGGACATCAAAACCCTCGGCGATTTACTGCGCGTGTCCGAGCAGGAATTGCTTGGCTTCAAAAATTTCGGCGAAACCAGCCTGAATGAAATCAAGCATCTACTGAACTCACGCGGATTGCGTCTGGGTCAGGCGGCTGAAGGCGGGTCGATGCCTCTGTCAATCGCAGCCCCAACACGCCGACCGGCACCTGGTGCAAGTGATGTTCCTTCAGAAATTTACGACAAGCTTGTTAACGATCTGGAACTGTCTGTCCGGTCGCGTAAAGCATTGCAGCGGCTTAACATTCATAGCGTTGCGGATTTGACATCCCGCACGGAAGACGAATTGCTGGGTTGTAAAAACTTCGGCCATACGTCGCTGAACGAAATCAAGCAGGCACTTTCCACGCTTGGGCTTGGACTGCGTAAGCTTGATAGCGAACACTGATCGCCGCAAGCGGCAACTGCGCACAGCTCCCCATGTGTGTTCGACACGATAAGAATATTTTGATCGGCGGGGCGTGCGGTTATAGTGACGCGAACCCTAGCCGAGTGAGATATTCCGCATGAGCGAAACCAATCTGTGTGACAAATGCGCGGCGTTGTGCTGCCGGTATATCGCGTTGCCGATCGACAATCCGACCGACGTTCGTGATTACGACAACATCCGCTGGTACCTGATGCACGAAAATATCGTGGTGTTTGTCGAAGACGAGCAATGGTACATCGGCATCTTCACTCGCTGTAAGCATTTGCAGGGCGACAATCGCTGCGGCACCTATCTCACCCGCCCGCGGATTTGCCGCGGCTACGACACCGACAACTGCGATTATCATGGTGGGGATTACGGGTACGAACACCTGTTTACGTCCGCAGACCAGTTGTTGGAATTTGCCGAGAAGAAACTCGGTCGGCCACTGGTATTACAGGTGCGGAAAAAGCGTTTCGCAAAGAAAAAAGGTAAAAACGGCACAGTGAAGTTAGCGTTGCCGATTGCGTGAGATCGTGTGGGGTATGCAACATGGCGGACCGGTCGGTTCACTACGAGGCGGCGTTTGAAGGATATCTTCGCGAGAAGAAAATCCCCTATGTCGCTGTCGATGAAGCCAAAAAGGCACTGTTCGCCGGATCAAATCTCAAAAGCTTCGATTTCGTCGTCTACGCCGCCGACAAACCCAATCTGCTGGTCGATGTTAAAGGCCGACAAGCAAAATCTTCATCCACCCGGCGTGGTTATGAATCGTGGGCGACCGAACGAGATGTCGATGACCTGATCCAATGGCAGCAGGTGTTTGGGGAAGGGTTTCAAGCGTTATTGGCGTTTGTCTATTGGATTGAAACACCGCTGATTCCTGAGCCGGGGATGTTTGAGTTTCGCGACCGATGGTATCTGATGATGGGTATTGATCTTGGTGAGTATCGCAGCCACATGCGACGCCGAAGTGCCAAGTGGGAAACGGTCTGTCTTTCAGCAGAAGATTTTCGTTTGCTTGCCCGCCCGCTTGATACATGGTTATGATGTCTATCATGTATCAGATGTTTCGCAAATCACTGTTGGTGTTGTGCGCGACTTGCCTGCTTTCAGTAGAGGCTAACGCACAGGAGGAAGCTTCCGATCGTCCAGACGCCCGGTTGGAAGGTTATGCCAGCGGCAACGGACAGGTCACCGTCATCCAGATTGATAAAGGTGGCGGACACGCTGCGACCTGGTTTATCCTCGCCGGGCTTGGTGTGATCGGGCTGGGCGTGATGTTCAAACCCGGTAAGCGATCGCATCTGGATTGATAAGTTTTCTCGCGCGAGTAGTCAAAAGGACTATTTTGTCCTATACTGTTTCGAGTCCTTTTTTTGGAGGTATGCACCATGAAGACCACGATGATCTGGGCTTTAGCGGCACTGAATGTCGCATTGCTGGCGGGTTTGGCGTTTCAATATTTGCCCACGAACTACGCCAATGCACAGGCGGCGCGTCCGGGTGAATATCTGATGATTCCTGTTGATTTCCAAGGCGCTCGATCGGGCGTTGTGGTGATCCTCGATAGCAGCACGCGCAAGATGTCGGCGTTGATGACCGATGAAAATTTGAAAAAGACCGAAGCGATGCCACCTATCGATTTGGAACAGGTATTCGGAGCGAACCGCTAATGCGGAATCGCACGGTTTTACGTCAACAGAAATTCATCAAAGTTTGGAGAATCAAAAATGGATAAGAAAACATACATCATCGGCGTGCTTTCAGTCATCGCCGCGATTTTGCTGGCGGCGAATCTGATGCCGCGCGTGGAGTCACAGGCACAAGGCGCATTTGCGGTTAAAGATCGCGACTATCAGATGGTCGCGGTTCGCGGAACCAAAGGCGGCGAAGTGCTTTATGTTGTCGATAATTTCACCGGCAAGATGGCAGTCTTCGGCTGGGATAACGGTTCCATCAAACCGCTGGTTGTTCAGAAACTACAAGGCCGCTAAACCCTTTGCCCGACTGAGTTTGCCATGAATGATGATCTTCGCCACGACTGGACGAATCAGGATATCAGTGAAATCTACCATTCGCCTTTGTTGGATCTGATCCACCGCGCTGGAACAATCCATCGCAAGTATCACGATCCGTCCGAAGTGCAGGTTTGCAAACTCATTTCGATCAAAACCGGTGCCTGCCCGGAAGACTGCAAGTATTGCAGCCAATCAGCGCGGTATAAAACGGAAATTGACGTCACTCCTATGATGGATGTTTGCGAGGTCGTCGAAACCGCCAAACGCGCCAAGGACAATGGCGTCACTCGGGTATGTCTCGGCGCGGCGTGGCGTCAGGTCAAGGACAACAAGCAGTTCGACAACGTGCTGGATATGGTCAGCCAAGTCACCGATCTGGGCGTCGAAGTCTGCTGCACGCTTGGCATGCTCACCTCCGATCAGGCCGGAAAGCTTGAAGATGCCGGACTGCACGCCTACAACCACAACGTCGATACCAGCGACGAATACTACGATAAAGTAATCACCACTCGCACCTATCAGGACCGTCTGCAAACGCTCGCAAACGTTCGCAAAACCAATGTGACGATCTGTTCCGGCGGTATCATCGGGCTCGGCGAAAGCGAAGACGACCGCATCTCAATGTTGCGAACCCTCAGCACCTTTAATCCGCATCCCGAAAGCGTGCCGATCAATGTGCTCAGCAAAGTGCCCGGTACACCTCTGTCTGATGCACCTGATGTCAGCGTATTCGATACAGTCCGCATGATCGCCACAACTCGAATCGTGATGCCAAAATCGGTTGTGCGTTTGAGTGCGGGGCGCGCGAAGATGAATCAGTCCGACCAGGCGTTGTGCTTTCTAGCCGGTGCAAATTCGATCTTCAGTTCAGAAGCTAAAATCATGCTCACCAAGGCCGTCCCGTCGCAATCGTATGACGAGGACAAAGCGCTGTTGCAGCAACTGGATTTGAAAATTCGTAAGCCATTCAAGGAAAACTGGGATCAAACCCACGCCCCCGTCGCGGCTGGGGTGTAATGTCTCGTTCTAGATGTTTACATGGGACTTCTTAATAACCGGAACCGCTCACAAATCTCACCCTGAGGTACTCCCAAGGATCTACGTGCAGGTTCGAAAACGCCTGAATTTCCGGGTCAAGTAGATGCTTTGGCTTACCTCCGCATGACAATTCGGGTTATTCAGAAGTCCCCCACAAGTTACTGAGATGTGATGGTTGCTCTAAACGATCGACCGTCCGCCATCAACCCGGATATTTTGGCCGGTGATGTAGGTGCCTTCTGTTACTAAAAAGTGAACCAGATTCGCGACATCTAGCGGTGTCCCGGCGCGGCGAAGCGGCACACGCTGAAGATATTTTTCACGATCCCCCAGCGGCATATCCCCAGCCCAATCCACTACGCCCGGCGAAATACCGTTGACCGTCACCTCCGGCGCGAGTTGACGCGCCAGCGATAGAGTGGCATTCAACATCGCCGCTTTGCTCGCACAGTAGGCAGAATACCCCGGCATCGGTTTCTCCGCGAGAATGTCCAGCATCTGAATGACATGCCCGCCGGTGTTACACAATAGCGACGATAACGCGTGAGTTAACGCGACCGGCACGTCGTGATTCACACACTGATGACGCTTGGACAACATGGTCAGATCACTTGCACGATCCGGCAGATACATCGCAGCGTTATTGACCAGCACATCAAGCCGTTTCGAGGACAATTTCATCCAGTCGCTTACCATCAATGCTGCGTTTTCTGTTTCTAAATCAACCTGGAAGATGTCAGCCCGTCGTCCAAGAAGGTTGATCTCTTTGACCAACGCTTCAGCGTCGGAGACACTTTTGTTGAAGGTAAAGAAAATATCGAATCCCCCGCGCGCCAGCCGCAGGCAAATCGCGCGTCCGACGCGCCTGGAACCCCCGGTGATTAAAGCCGTCCGTCTATCGGTCATGGGAGTATCTTAGCGTCGGATGCATCGGCTTGCAGAAGCGAGGCGCTAGAAAAAAACGTACGCATTGCAACAAAAAACGCGAGATTTCATCTGGATGGCTTCAGGCAGCGTATAATAAAACATGAAATCCTCATTTATCAAAATTTCAATCTTCGCATTGCTGCTCTCTACGACCGCCTGCACGCAGGCAGCGGATGTTTCGGCGACGATTCCCGACCCTGCGGTTGATCTTAAACCTACTGAAAAACAGGCCGCTGCGCAGATCGTTCTGGCAGGCGGATGTTTCTGGTGCACCGAGGCGGTTTTTGAAAAAGTCTCCGGCGTGACCGATGTGGTTTCAGGTTATGCGGGCGGCACGAAAGAAGATGCGGATTACAACAAAGTGGGTGCTGGCAAAACCGCCCATGCCGAGTCAATTCAAATCACTTACGATCCCACGAAGGTGACGTATGGACAGTTGCTTAAAATCTTCTTCGGCGCGGCACACGATCCGACTCAACTCAATCGTCAGGGCCCGGATACCGGCAAACAGTATCGGTCGACGATTTTCTTTGCTAATGAGGAGCAAAAAAAAGTTGCGGAGGCATATATCGCACAATTGACTGACGCCAAGATTTACGATCAGCCCATCGTGACGACGCTGGAAAAACTGGAAGAGTTTTATCCGGCAGAAGATTATCATCAGGATTACGTCCGCCTGCACCCGACGAACGGCTATGTGCAGCAAAACGTCCCGCCAAAAATGGTGAAGCTCGCGAAATTATTGAAAAAGTAAATCGTGTGTACTCCCTCATCGTGTGATTGCATTCGCGCACATCAGCGTGCGAGCGACACGAATTGGCGACGCAGGCGTCGCAGCTACTTAGGGTTTACAAAAATCCGAGTTTCTGGCGACCTTTGGGCAGGATTCGCGCCGAATCCGTACCAAGCCATTGTTCGAGGACAGTGGCGTAGCAATCGCGGAAATCGATGTTGTAAATCAGATCGCCGTCGTCGAGTTTGTCGAGCTTCGGATACTTCCCGTACATCCCGCCTTTTACGCCGCCACCTGCGAAGAACATCACGCTGGCGGCACCGTGGTCGGTCCCGGCGGATCCGTTTTCCTTCACCCGGCGGCCGAACTCGCTGAAGCACATCACCAGCACATCCTTATCACGATTTTCGGCCTTCAGGTCGTTGACGAATGCCGAGATCGCCTGGCTGTACCCTGCCATCAGGTTGCCGTGATTGTCTGCCTGCTTCGCATGGGTGTCGAATCCGCCTTGGCTGACGTAAAACAGTTTAGTGCCAGAGTTTTCCACGATCATCTGCGCAAAAACCGCCAAGCCCTGCCCGACGCGTCCCGCTGGATAAGCGACCTTGGGCGCGCGGGGATTTTTGAGCATTTTCTTAATCAGATCGGTTCCCTTCACGATATCCTGCCCGGTCGCCATGATGACTTCATCCGGCGACAACGCAGTCGTTCCGTCGGCGCCGTGGCCCATCTCGTCCATGGCGGGCACGTCGGAGGCTTTCATGTCTTTGTAAAGTTTGCTGATCGCGACCGATTCAGGCTTACCGTTTTTGGGGTAGAAATCGTCGATCGAGTTGATGCTGATCGCCGGTGCACGGCCTGACTTAAACAACAGGGGTCGGTTCTGGCTGTAGTGGACAATCGGCACGACTGATTTATTGTCCGCCATCTTTTCTTTTTCGTACCAACGCCCCAGCCATCCCGTGTTGAACTCGCCGGCGGGATCGCCGCGATGCCAAATTTCCATGCTCTTGAAGTGCGATCGGTTGGCATTGGGATAACCCACACCCTGAACGACCGCAAGCTCTTTGTTCTTATATAATTCATGGAATGGCGCGAGTGACGGATGCAGCCCCGCCCAGTCGTCCAACATCAGCACGTCATTTTTTGGAATTGCGAGAGTCGGTCGCGCCAGAACGTAGTTTGGATCGCCGATCGGGATGACAGTATTGATGCCGTCGTTTCCGCCGTTGAGTTCAAACACGACCAGAATTTTGTCCTTAGTGGCCGGATCGTTCTCGGCGGCACGGGCGTAGGCGAGATTCATCAGCATCGCCGGGACGGTTCCGCCCAGCGCAACCACGCTGGCACCGGTTCGCAAAAACTCGCGTCGTGAAAAATACATGATCGGCCTCCAATGGACAGACACAGTTCTGATGCGCGACGCGCACCTTTGCTTCCAACAGGTCTCAACACAATTGATATTCCGGCGAGCACATGACAAGCCGGATCAAACCACGAATCTTCCCCTCACGCTCACCTGCGGGCAGCCGAATAACGGGCCCGCGCACGCCGGCGACCAAAAATTCGTCCAGCGTCTTTTTCAGTTTATCAGGTGCCTTGCGGTGCAGGAATCGCACGCTGAAATGTTCGACCAATTCGTCGTTGTCGCTCATAAAGTTATCTTTGATGATTTTCGCGGTATCCAGCCCACAGACAACCCCGCCACGACCGCGATCAACCAGCCCACGCACCAAGCGGATGCGTTCGAGCAACGTGAAGGTGCTGATCCACGCCTCGCCACCGGCCCAACCCGATACGTCCGGCGGGTTATACATATCCATCCCCATCCCGGCGGCGGCATCGGCGTAGGTCTGCACGTCATTCAACGGTGCACCAAGCGACCGCACCGTGCCGACGACGAACTCGATCGGATTCTTGATCTGATTGCCGACATTCGCAGGATCAAAAAAGGCTGGCGATAGGAACATCGCTTTGACGACTGATCGAATCTCGCCATCGGTGGCTTGATAGGCCGCGATCAACGGGGCAAGGTCAGCTTCGGTCGGTTCGTTGTTGACAAAAAATGCCCACAATTTATGGCAAACAAATCGCGGGCATTGGGGCAGCGACACAAGACGATTCACCACCTCTTCGCCATTGAAATTGCCTGTGATACCCAGCAAAGTTTTTTCGCCTTCATCGTGCTCATCGGCGTGGAAACGAAACTGCTTTTTTTCCAGTGTCCAGCCGGTAAAGGAGCGGGCGACCTCCTGAACGTCTTTTTCAGAATAATTTCCAAAACCCAACGTGAATAATTCCATCAACTCGCGCGCCCAGTTTTCGTTGGGTTTGCCTTTGACGTTCAAATTATTGTCCAGCCATACCAGCATCGCAGGGTCACGCGCCATCGCCATGACAATGTCGCGGAACTTGCCCAACGCCAGAGATCGTAGCGTATCAATCTGGTTGGCCATGAGTTGTGTGTCGTTGACTTTGCTGATCGCGGTTGCGAAGTGGTTATGCCAGAATAGGGTGAGCTTTTCGCGGAAAAGGTTTGGTGCATTCAGCATCCGAAGCATCCAACCTGCTCTTAGACCATTTGCTTCTTTGAGGAAGATATCCCCGATCGCGGCGGCGGCGGCTTCGTTGTTGCTCATCGGGCGATCAAGCTGGCTGAGCATGTCGTCTAAGGTGGGTTTCAGTCCGCGATCGCTGGCGCGGACGATCTCTTCCATGGTCGGACCAAGGGTGGCGCGTCTAAGCAGGTGCGCCACTTTGGGATCGAAATCAATCATCTAAGTCTCCCGCATTATCCGCCGCAGTCGGTTCAACGGTGGGGTATTCGTCCGGTACAATGATCTGACAGTTCGTACATTAGTAGTATAAACGAGTTATCGTCATGTTGAATGGTTAATATTGAACGCCTTAAAAAAGGTGTTCCGGGTCGTTATTGGCAAGAGTAGCGATGGCACGCTTTCGTCCGAAACACAAAATCACGATGGAACTGCCGATGTCATCGATGTCGGACGTGGCGTTTCTGTTGATTATTTTCTTCATTGTCACCAGTAGTTTCAGCAAACCCAGCAAAATCGCGATCGAACTGCCCGGCGAAAAATCGGACGAACAGAAGCCCGATGTCAGCCCGCCCCCGCGCGTGCGCGTTGGCGAAACGCGCGCGTATTTGAATGATTCACCGGTAGAAATCTGGCAACTGACTGCGGATTTGCGCACGCTACTGTTCGAAAAACCGCTGCCAGAAGATCGTGTAGTGATTTTCCGAGCGGACGATGGCGTACCGATGGACCGAATCGTCGAGATTTTTGACGCTATTCGTACCGCAGAGGCGCATGTAGGGTTTTTAGAGTTGGATGCGAAATGAACGGCAATCGGATGGGACGGAGCATGAAATCAACGAAACGAAGCATTTGGATCACGGCGGCGGTGTCGCTGACGCTAACCGGCGCGGTCTGTTTTGCGCAAACGACCCAGCCATCCGATCGTGAGCAACGACTCGCCGGCCGCGCGAATGCGAAAGTCAACGCCGAAGCCGCAGAGCTTTTCAGAACCGCCGACACGACCTATTTAGTTGGCGACCTTGCCCGCGCTTCGGAACTGTATAAGCAGATTCTGACCGTCGCACCCAATTCGATCTTCACCGTCCGCGCCACCGCCCGGCTTGGCGATTGCGCGTACGAAGCCAAGGCTTTCGAGCAGGCGGTTCAACAATATCGGCAGGCCTCGTCAAAAGCTGTTGGCGCGGCTGACCCCGAGGAACAAGACGCCGGTATTCGCGCCGATTACATGATCGGCCAGTCCTACCTCCTCGCCAAGCAGCAGACGCAGGCGTTTGGTGCGTTTCGGCGTTTTATTGATCGTCATCCCGAACACCCGCTGGTCAACAAGGCATACCAATCCATCGGCGATGCCCACATGGCCGTCGAGCAATATCAGCAAGCGCTGGAAGCCTATCGCATGGTCGGGACGGTGTTCGATAAAAAACAGGCGACGGCGGGGCGTATCGCGCCGGGACAACGGTTGTATCTACGCGTCAACGATGCGGATGTGAACATCGCCGACACGCCACGCAACGTTTACGCAAAAGTGACCACCAAATCCGGTGATTCCGAACGCGTTGAACTTCGCCCGCTCGGTTTGCGAAGCCCCGTCTTCATCGCCACCATCCCCACCCAACTCGGCCAGCCGCTTCTAAGCGGACAACTCAACGACGCTTTCGCAGTTGACGGCGATCAGCAGGTGAGGTCGATGCTCGCCAAATCCGAAACAGAACGTCAGCACGCCACCGATAAATCGCGTGAATTAGCTGAGTTGCAACGCCTGGGTGCAGGTGCTGATCCAGCGGGCTTTGAAAAAGCCCGATCACAGCTCGAAGATCAGATTAATCGGAATAACCAGTTAAGTGTCGATCTGCAAAAACAAGCTTTCGCTGCGGTCGATCAGGGATATGCCAAGATCGAGAAGTTGCTGGTAGAGTGGTCGCCGGAGTCGCAGTTGGGAAAGGTCAAAGAGCGACTTGCTGCCACGACGCAGCCGGCGGATAAACCTGCTGAACCGGAAGCAACGACGGTCGATCCTTCAATGGCCGACGCACTTTCAAAACCATTGGTTGCTGACGACGAAGGCGGCGGCGTCGATAACGAGCGGCGCGGAATGACCCAGGCCGAAATCGATCGCACGCGCATCAATGCCGCTGAAACGCCGACTGACATCAGCAGTATCGACAAACGCCTCGTCGCACTTTCAATCTGGCATCGATCGCTCTCCCGGCAATTTCAGCGACTTGAAATCAGCGGCAATGATGTCGTCACGGTCGAATACTTTGACGAGATCGGGCCTGATGGGCCAAACGATCAATCCAAAGCCACCCGTACGGATCGGATTGAAATCGCGTCGGACGCGCAAATCGCATTGCTCACGCCCGACGGCCAGCAGCCGATCTCACAGGCAGTGCTGGGTGGGGAGATCAGATTGAGGGTTGAAGACGCCGATCGGGACATCACAGCCGGTATCGATACAATCAGCGTAACGCTCTGCGCGGTTGAGCGCCCCGACGAAAAGCTGGCCGAGTTGCGGTCGCAAACGCAAGCGGATGAGAAAGCCGATGCGCCCGCAGTGCGAGAGGTGCCCGGTCTTGTTGCTGCACCGACAAGTCAGCCCACCGCGACCGAGCCGCTGGTGGTCGAAGGCATGCCGAATATCGAATACATGATGACCGAAACCGCCCCACATAGTGGTATTTTTGAAGCGGCGTTACCGTTGACGGCGAAAGGGTTCTCAGCCGATGGAAAAACGCTTGCGCTCGACCCGAAAAAACAATTACGCTTGTCCTACCGCGATGACCACGCGATCCGTAATGCCGACCAATTTGTTCACGCGAGGATGATCGATTGTGTCGAAGATCGTGGCGGAAGCGTTGCAGCGGTGCAGTATCGAGAGACGCAACTGGATTTGCAGGCGAAATTATCGCGGGCGGTCGCATCCGGTGAAATTGGGAAAATCTATCTCGAACTCGGTTTAGCCTCCCGCGGCAAGGCTTATCTGGCAGCGGCGCAGGCGGATTGTCGCGAAGTCGCGCAGGCGTCGTCAAAAACATCGCTAGGCGAACAAGCGCTTTACCATTCATGGCGGATTTACTTCTACGCCGGTTTGCTTGATGAATCGGTCGCAGCGGCGAATCGGTTGATTCAGGCTTATCCGCTTAGTGAATATTGCGATGACGCGATGCTGGCGATCGGTCAGGCATCGCTTGCACAGGGTAAAAAGGAAAACGAAGATGCACTCGCCAACGCAAGACCCGCCACGCTCAATCGCGATCTTCAGCGCGCGGTCAATCAGCTCGATTCGCTGGTCAAAAAGTATCCCAACAGCACACTCGCACCCGAAGCGCTTTATCTGATCGGTCAGGCAAAAATATCAGCCGGGCAAACCGGACTGGATGCGTTTGAACAACTCGCCAAGCAATTTCCCGACAGCGGCTTTGCCGCCAAGGGGTTGATTCAGGCGGCGGACTATTATGTGTCGATCGCCGATTTTCGACGGGCGCAGGAATACTTCGGACGGGTGTTAATCGACTATCCCGACAGCCCTCAACGCGGCGAGGTACTGCTACGGCGCGGGGTGTGTCAGTATAAATTAGGACAGAATGCCGAAGCGCTGCAGACGTTGTATCAGGTAGCCGAAGATCACAGCGGCGGGGAATTGGCGGCTGAGGCGAGAAAGTTTATCAACGCGATCAACCAGTCGCGCGGAGCAGAAAAATGAACCGAAGCAATGCCAGACAACTCCTTCTGCCCGCGACGTTGCTTCTTGCAGCGATGAGCGTGCCAGCATCCGCGCAAAATAAACCTGCTCCACCAAGTGCAAAAGACACTATTCGCGACGCGGATGAGGCTCGCAAGCGTGGCGATGTCACCCGTGCCGTCTCACTTTTCACCAATGCACAGAAGTCGAAAGAATTTAATGACGCCAAGCCACCGTTGGATTTAATTCTTGCCGTTGGGGACTACCAGTTCGCACAGGGTTCGCTGGATAGTCAGAATCTCGCGCTGGCAACATACGATCTAGCGTTCACAGTATACGGCGGTAGTTTGGGGGCGTTTGATGTCGCGCAAGTCCGCGCACGTCGATCCGAGGTATTAAGTTGGCAGGGCAAACTTGATCTGGCGCGGGATGAGATCAATACGCTTCGCACGACGTATAAAAACGACCGTCGGGTGAATCTGCTCGCCGATCTGGCGTCGGCGAATATCCTTCTGCTGGCAAATCAGGCGCAGGCGGCCAAGGATGCGCTGCAACCCTTGATCGAAATCAACGATGCAGTCATCACGCCGCAGGCGATGTTTGCGATGGGCAGGGCGTATGTCCAACTCAAGCAACCCGAGCAGGCCGTGACGACATTTCGATCGCTTTGGAATCGCTACGGCGAATCCGATTTTGTGAAGCGTGCCGTCTATTTGATCGGACAGGTCTATTTCGACCGCGGCGATTTTCTCGAAGCGCGCAAGTTGTACGAAGCCTGCGCAGTCGTCGGGGCAGCGATGCAGACGAGCGTGCGCGTCGGCGATGAACTGATTGTCAAAGTGTCCGATCCCGATTATTTCGCCAGGACGCGATCGCAGGTGTTGCCCGTCACGGTGACAGTACCTTCCGGCGATCGTGAATCGATCCGGCTTGAGAAAAATCAGGTGTCGGATCAGCTTTACATTGGGCGCATTCAGACTGCGTTGTTGTTACCGAAATCGGATGACGGTCAGTTGCAGGTGGCCGGTACGGATGTGATCTCTATCTCCTATTCCGGGCAGATCGGCAAGCCGTATGAAGTGCGCGTGGTGGATGATGGCGCGATCCAGATCGATAGCGTTGTGTTGCCGATTCCCACGCCGCGCCACGAGCGATCACTGCCTAAACCCGAACCGAAACGTGTAAAAAAGGACAATGCTGAACCGATCGTCATCCCGACGGGCAAACTTAGTAGCGGCGCGGTGTCGCCGGGCAGCCCGATCTATGTGCAAATGGTGGATGCGGATCTTGATGCGACCTCTCAACCCGATACTGCCACTGCTGAGATCGTTGCGTCGATTGGCAATAAGACCACCGATACCGTAAAGATCACGTTGACCGAAACCGGCCCGCGCACCGGCGTATTCGTCGGCACTGCCTCGACCGAAGGTTTGGTCGCCGACGCGATCGTCTCCAGCGAAGTGAAAGAACATCCCGCCTATCACGCGATCGACGACAACAATATCACCTACTGGAAAGCCCAGCCGGGAGCGTTGAAAGAAGGCCAGAAACATTTCATCGAGATCAATCTGCGTCGTCCATCCGAACTCGCGTCGCTCAAGTGGGGTCCGACCGACGCCGGGATGAAAAACGCACCGACTGCGATGCGAGTCATCTTGCGGGGGGAAAACACCGATATCACAATTCCCGTAAACGGCAAGCCGCAAGCGATTGAAAACATCGTTGATCTGAAAAATACCTTTGCCCGCATCGTGCGCATTGAAATTGATGCTTTTGAAGGTGATTCGCCAGTCATCGGCCAGATCGCGATTGTTGATTCGCAAGGGACGAAACTGGTCCCCACCAGCGTTGATCCGGCTGCGCCTGAGCGGGCGACGAATCTGGCGTTTGATGTCGGTCATCAGGTTTTCGCTCGTTTTACAGACGAAGAAAACGAATCGCCTGGGAAAAAGATCACCCGTGAAAGCCGTAAGCTCGGCGTTCGTTACCACGATGCGCGGCTATCACTCGCCAGCGCGACCGGTGAAGGCGAAATGCTAAAAATGAGCCCCGCCTGGCGCATCGATCGTGAAGGCAGGCAGTGGTTGGTCGTGAACGATTCAGACATGGATGTTTCGTCTGAAAAGGATCTGATCACATTGAAGGTGTTCACTGAAATCGGCGATTCGCAGGAACTGACGGCAGAAGAGACAGGTCCCGCTACCGGGACTTTTGCAGCAGCATTGCCGCTGGCGCAAGGTAAAGGCGCGATGGACAACCCGCGTTTGCTGCGAGTCGGTGCCGGTGATTTGCTGTGGATGTCGTATGATGATGATCGCAATATGGCGCCGGGTTATCGCACGTTTCGCCGGTCGTGGGTGTTGGAAAATCAACCGACGGTGGGCGATTTTGCAGCCCGACCGCTAGTAACAACAGCCTGGCCATTTGAAGTGAAGCCCACCGCCGACGGCGAAATGCAGGCCGTGCCGCGGGAGATGGGAAAAGGTCGTGTCACGATCGAATATAACGATCCTGACGCCTTTGCCGACGCCACCAAATCCATCACCACGCGGATCAACGCATTGGTCGGCGATACCGCCACCGAATTAACACTTTTGGCAACGGCAGCGGGTCGCGCCAGCAAATCGCTCGATCTCGTCCTCGGCGACAAAGACACCGCTGCGTTGGTTGAGCAAGGCGAAGGCAAATCTCAAAGCGAACTTAATGTTACAGGAGATGATATCCTCCGGATCGCAACGACCGACGAACAGGTTCCCAGTGCCGAACTGGTTGTGCATTCTGTGTTGGATGCCGATGCATTGGACAAACTGACTGCAACCCCGGACGACGCGACAAAGGATATTGTGCCGGTCGTGAAACTCGCCGACCCAATCCGCAAAATGCAGGTCGAGCAATCGCAACGGCTTGATGCGCTCAAAGTAAATATGGGTGAGCGATTGCTGGCCTACCGATTGACCGCCAATGAGTGGACTGCATATCGAAAACCGATCGAAGCGCGGATCGCAGCGATCAAAGCCAACCCCGAATTACTTGAATACCTGAAACGCCAGCTCACTGCAGCCAATGCGCAATTGGTGGTGATCAATGCGCGAACCGACCGCCTGAAATCACTTGGCGCAACTGAGGCCAAGGCACTGCGTGAACAGGCCGAAACGTCCGCCGCACCGCCAGAGGTTGACGCAGCGACTGCCGTCAAAAATGGTCCGATCATTCCAGGACGGGCCTTTGAAATTGAAATCAACGATCCGGATTTAAAAGCCGACAAAACGGCGGTTCGCATCCGAAGCATTGCGGGTTTTCTGGTCGATTCAGTGACAGTCAACGCAATTCGTCAGCCCGATGGCGTATACAAAGCCCGTGTCGAAACCGATCGCAGCAGCGACCGGTCTGATCCGGCGCGGCTAAGCGTTTTGCCCTCAGGTGAAGTGTTGATCGATTACACCGATACAACCGAGATCAAAGAAGCCGTCGGCGAACGCGTTCAGTACCTCATGCTCGCCAGCGATGCGACGATCCGCAGCTTAAATTCCAACTATGTCGATGATGTTTCACAAATCCGGCTCGGCCAGGAAGTCTATCTTGAAGTGGTCGATTACGATGCCGATCAAACCAGTGCAATCGATGCGATCATCGCAGATGTGCGAAGCAATCGCGGCGATGCGCTCCGCGTTATGCTGACCGAAACCGAACCGCACAGCGGCGTTTTTCGCGGGATGTTCAAGACCGATTTTGCCGATCCGATCGCCGAAGACGATGTTTTGCAGGCCGGTTACGGCGGGGCGATCGAAATCGGATACTTTGACTACCTACGCCTTTCACCCGAGCACCCGATCCGTCAAACACTCAGCCTGAAAATCACCGGCGGAAGCGACGGACGCATCGAAGTGTTCAGCCGCCAATTTCGCGACACCAAAGAAGAAATGGAACTCTGGTTCCGGACCGGTCAGGCGGCGTATCAAGTTGGCCGAAAGCTCTATCTTGCAGGTACAGTCGCGCGAGCGGAAGAATATCTGACCGAAGCCAGCGACTACTTCAACGCATTGGTCACGCGATTTCCCGATGACCCGTTCGCCGCGAGTAGCAATTATTATCTGGGCAATATCGAGGCGCTGCGCGAACACCATCGCGAGGCATTGGCAAGATTTCAGGAAGTCGTCGCCAAGTGGCCGACCAGTGAGTTTGTGCCGCAGGCGAGATTCAAGATAGGTCAAGCCTATGAAGGACTGGGTCAGTTCGATCAGGCGACAGATGCGTATGTGCTGCTGACCTATCACCACCCCGAAGACACGCAAGTCCCGTTGTCGATGATCCGAATGATGAATCACTACGCCCGGGCCGAAAACTGGTCCGATGCGGTCGCGATCGCGCAGCGGTTTGTGGTCAAATTTCCCAAACACGATCAAGCCGGTGCGGTGGCACTCAAATCAGGACAATGGTTGACCGTCAGCGGCAAAACCGAAGAAGCGTTAGCGTGGTACACCAGTGCCGAAAAGACCTTTGCGACAAGCGATCGCGACATGCCCGCGCTACTCTACTGGCACGCCGCGACGATGATCCAAGGCGGGCAGGTCGGACAACAGGGACAACGCGCGGATAAAATCCGTGAGTTGCTGAACCGTGTTGTGTATGACTACGGTCGCAGCGAATACTCGGAATTGGCGAAAATCGCATTGGAACAAATCAACCAACAGAATTGATAATGCTGGACGCTCGTGTCGCAGTTTTGACCCGATTGAATGGAAACGCTTGGCTACATCACCGTCGCATCGCTGCTGCTGGTCGGCGCGTGGATGCTATGGCGCAATCGTCGGCAGGTCGTTCCAGCTGTGATTGCATCAGACGGTCTTTTTGCCACCGGTGAAAGCCGACTCAAAGGCTATGTGGGCGTGGGATTATTGGTGCACGGATTGGTGATTGGATTATCGTTGCTGCAAACGCGCGGGTGTCTGCACGAACGACCGATGGGTGTGGTTGCGGGTTCAGGTGAGAAAATCTCACAGGGGCAGATCGCGACGAATCTGCAAAAATTGCTTCAACAGAAAATTGTCCAGCAAGAGCAGCAGAAGCAGCGTCGTCAGATCACCCGTGAAAGCCTACTGCAGGTATTGCGGGAAAAAGAACCAGAAGTTGAACAAAACGAAAAAGAGCAGATGCAACGCGCTGTCGATAGTGTCGGCATCCCGGGCAGTGTAACCCAGGGAACGACCGCAGCGGGTTCGCCTTTCGGGACGCGGGTCGGCGGCGAGTTGTGGCTATATCGGGTGAAGCATTCTGGTGCGAACTGGGATGCAAACCCCAAAGCGCTGACCGTATTGTTGCAGGAGGTCGCCAAAGCATTTCCGAGTCTGAAGGTGTCAGATAAGCAGGAGGTCATCACGCTGGATGATCTACCGCGGCATCGCGGCGAATTCTTCCCGACGCTGCTTTTCTTCACCGGAACAGGTGATGTCGATGCCAGCGACGCCGAAAAGAAAAATTTGCGCGAATATCTTCAAGCCGGCGGGTTGATCGTGGCGGATTCTTCAGGCGGGAATTTTGAGGAACAGTTCAAGCATTTTATCCGCAAGGTGTATGGAAAGGGGCGTATGCGCCCGATTGAGTTCGATCACGATGTTTTTCGTGGCGACAAAGTGCTGTATCAACTGTCGCACGGCTGTCCGATCTACCGCGCGCATGGCAAGCAGGATGACGCCGAGGGATTGTTCGATCCTGATGGGCGATTAGTTGCGTTCATCAGCCCCGGCGACATGGGCAGCGCCTGGGCGAGCGTCGCGATGGGTCGATCACGCACGAGCGTTGAAAGAGCCTTCCAGATGGGCACCAATCTGGTTTCATGGAGCATGAACACCGTACATGACAATCGCAAAGAGGAGAAACCGACGAAGTGAGATCGATATCGACACAATTCTTTGCGGTATCGCTGACATTGATGTGCGTTAGTACGTCAATCGCGTGGGCTGCCGACGCTGCGCCGGAAACAGAATATAATCGTCTTGCAGAGATGATGCAGAAATCCGTACCGGGGCAGGAACTAGTCGACACGCTGTACACCTTCATGGAGAAATGGCCAAAAGATGCGCGGGGGGATCAGGTGCAGTTTTGGGTGGGACAAACTCAACAAAAGCGTAAGTTTCACAACGAAGCGATCAAGGAGTTTCAATTCGTCATCAGCGATTTTCCTGACAGCCCGCTCGTGCCTCAGGCCTATCGGGCGCAGGCGGGCAGCTACTTGGCCATCGACAAGCACAACGACGCCGCGAACTGCTTCGCCGAAATCGTCAAACGCAAGCCACGTGATTTTAATGCCAATCCGACGCACACCGGATTGTTCCGCGAAGCCTGCATCTGGCTGGCGGATCGGGCAATGAAGCAGAAAGAACCGAAAGTGGATGAGGCGGTCGGTTTGTTGATGCAACTGCCGGATCAGAAAGAAGCCGTCACCCGCGTGGTTGAGATCTATGTGAACGTTCAGCGGTTTGACGATGCTTTGAAAACAATCGAGCGACTCCCCGCATCGGATCGGCTGCTTGGGTATGAATTGCTCACCAAGCTTTATGCCGCCCGCCCTGGAACTGCCAACCTATTTACGTTACTGCAAAAACTGTTCGACATTACACAACCAAACGATCAGGTGGATCGGCTAGTGCAAAACGTCGTCGGCGTCATCGGCAGCAAGGATCAGGCCGAGCGGCACAAGGCGCTCGAAACCGTTTCAAGAAAATACACCCGACTTAAACGCTGGGCCGACATGCAGTTGTGTGAAATGGATAAGGCTTCTGATGTGAACCGGCTGGTGACGTTTGTGGGCGATTACCGCACCGGCGGGGATGTCGAGCAGTGTAAGCAGTGGATCGGGGAGTTTTACGAAAGTGCGGGCAACCCAGAAAAAGCCCGCGAAGCCTACTGGAAGCTCTCCAACGCCGTCGCCGCGCATTTTCTGGTCGCAGAGACTTATTATGGTCCGCGTGCCAAGCAGGTTGATCTGCCAGGCGGGGAAAAAGAGTTGAGCGAAATCGTCAAACGGTTTTACTCTAATGGTGCCAGTTGCGATGCGTTGAATCGACGTGCCGACTTGCAGGCTGGCAAGATGAACAAAATGGATGCCGCGATCGCGACGCTGCGCGAATTGGTCGATCGCTTTCCCGAAGAAGGCGACTGGCCGTCGCGATCATTGATGAAGATCGGGCAGTGGCTTCGTTCGCAGAAGAAATATGATGACGCGATTATTGCCTATGAAAAGGTGATTTTAAGATATGAGCAGTCTGGCGTAATGCGTCCAGCGTGGCTTGAAATCGCTGAAGCGTATGCCGAAAAGGGTGAACCCAAGCGTGCGATCGAAACTTACAAAACCGTGTTGCGGAAGTTTCCGCGAACGCACGAAGCAAGCCAGGCGCACACGATCCTCGAAACCAAATACAAGATCGCCGACACCGATGTCAGCGATCGTTAACGCAAAGGTAATACAGAATTATGTGGGAACTTTTAGTCAAAGGTCAGTGGTTTATGATCCCGCTGGCGGCGTGCAGCGTGATCGGAATCGCCGTAATGCTCGAACGCCTGCTGACGCTTCGCGCCCAGCGGCGCGAAGCCAGCGCTTTTCTTGCAGAGTTCGACAAGCTCGTCAAACTCCGCGATTTGGCTGCGGCTCGCAAACTGTGCGAATCGCGTCCAAACGTCATGTCGGCGATGATGGTCGCAGGTCTTAATCGTTTCGACGAAATGCGCAGACAGGATTCGGTCGCGTTTTTACACGATCAGGTCAATCGCAGCATTGAAGAGCAAGGCACCTTCGCGGTTGCGGAGTTAGAGATGCACCTAGGCATTCTCGCCAGTATCGGAACCGTCGCGCCGCTTTTGGGATTCGCCGGGACTGTCACTGGCATGATCGAAGCATTTGATGCGATTGCACAAGCGAATGACATCAATGTCACACTTGTCGCCGCAGGCATCAGCGAAGCGCTGATCACCACCGCAGCGGGCTTGCTCATCGCGATCCCGACCATCATCGCCTTTAACTATTTCACCAAACAGGTCGGCGAATTGACGCTGGCGATGGAAGGTTCTGCCAACGCATTGCTCGGCGAAATTGTGCGTCAGGCGTTGGATACACGACCTACCACCTAATTGGCTATGAAGCTGAAACGTCGGCACAAAGTCGCTCCGGTCATTCCGCTATCCAGCATGGCGGATCTGGCAATGCTGTTGCTCGTCTTTTTCGTCATCTGCGGGAAAGCGACCTCGCGTAAATCGACCATCGCGATCGAACCCCCCGTCAGCACGACGGGCGAGAAGGTTGAAAAGCAAAAGCCCGTGATCGTGTCCGTCACCGCAGAAGGCGATACCTACCTGGACGGGCGAAATGTGGATGTGAAGGAATTGCTGGATGAACTTGAAGCGATCATGCGCGATCGCACCGATCGTGAAAGCCGCACAATCCAGATCGAAGTCGATCGTCGCACGGCCTATCGGGATTATGTCATTGCGGTGGATGCGGTGAATCGCGTGAAGGGTTATGTTGAATTAAAGGTGAAGCAATGAGTCAGACAATAGAAAAGAACAAATCGCAACCTTCTGAGTCGGCGTTGTCGCGCTTGCCGCGATTGTGGAAATTGATCGCGTATGTCACGCTCGGGCATCTGTTGGCGATTCTGATCCTCAGCCCGCAATTTTATTGCTCGCGTGATGATTCGCCCGAAGCGCTATTCGCACGTGGCGAGCAGTCGATGGCAGAGGGTAAGCCGGTTGAAGCGATGCAGGCGTTTCGTCAAGTTCTGGATCAACAACCCAAGCCGCCTGCGATTTATTCGCGCGCCGCCGAGCAACACCGACTCGCAGATCGGATGGCCAGACAAGCCGCCGGTAAAGCCGCCGCCGAGGCGGAGAAGGAGGCGATCAAAGGCAACGGCGATTCAAAAACCGATCCCAAAGCCGATCCCAAATCCCCAGTTGCCCCGCCAACACCGGCGACCAAACCCGCACCCGACAAGCCAAAACCCGATGAGCCGTTTATTCCTCCCGAATTGCGGAAATGAATATTTTGTTAACAACTCTGCGCGATTCGTCCCCTGAAGAATAAATACTGCGCTGCGTCGTGCCGCGACGGTGCTGTTGAATCCATCCGCCGTAGTCGCAACAATGCGTCAGCCGATGCAATGCCTGCGTATCATCTTGTACCTGTGGACATTGCCCAACACCTTGCTCGGGTTGTGGGCGTTGCCCATTCTGCTCTTTCAGCGTGAGGCACGGATTCGTGTTCATACCGGCGTGATCGAAATCACTGGTGGGGTGGTGACGACGATCTTGGATCGCGGCATTTTTGGCGTGTTTCCAGCCGCAATCACTTTCGGGCATGTGGTCTGGGCGGTCGACCAATTCAACCTTGATCGCACGCGTAAACATGAGCGTGTGCATGTACGCCAGTATGAATATTTCGGCCCATTCTTTCTACCCGCTTATTTGCTCTGTTCTTTGATCCAGAAGTTTCGCGGGCTGGATCACTATCGCGACAACCCGTTTGAGCGTCAGGCGTATGCCGAGGCGGATTGACAATCGGACGCCGCGCGGGTGGAATCAAACATTCGTTACCATTTTTGAGAAGGAAACAAGAACCATGGCGCGCACCGTTACATTATTCACCGGTCAATGGGCTGATCTGTCGTTTGAAGAAATCTGCAAAAAAGCAAAATCATTCGGATATGACGGGTTGGAACTCGCCTGCTGGGGCGATCATTTCGATGTCGAAAAAGCGTTGAAGGATAAAAACTATTGCAAAGGCCGATGGGAGGTGCTGAAGGATTACGGCTTGAGTTGTTTCGCAATCAGCGCGCATCTGGTCGGCCAGGCGGTGTGCGACAATATTGATCAGCGGCATAAAAGCATCCTTCCGCCTGAAGTCTGGGGCAATGGCGAACCCGAAGGCGTCCGCAAACGTGCCGCCAAGCGCCTCGCGGATACCGCCAAAGCCGCGCGCAAACTTCGTGATGCGTCGCCTGATAAAATTAAGTTCCCCGCCGTGGTGAATGGGTTTACCGGATCCAGCGTGTGGCATTCGATCTATGCCTTCCCGCCAACGGATCAGGCCTACTGGCAAAAAGGGTTCGATGATTTCGCCAAGCGTTTCGCACCGATTCTAGCGGAGTTTGACAAGCAGAACGTCAACTTCGCACTGGAAGTCCATCCGACCGAAATCGCGTTCGATATCGCCTCGGCTGAGCGCGCGGTGAAGGCTGTAAACGGCCATAAGCGATTCGGCTTCAATTACGATCCATCACACCTTGGTTATCAAGGCGTCGATTATGTAAAGTTCATCCGAACGTTCTCGGATCGCATCTATCACGTCCACATGAAAGACGCTTGGTGGGGCCACGGCAACGGCGATGTCGGCGTCTTCGGCGGACACGTCAGCTTCGCCGACCCGCGTCGGTTCTGGGACTTCCGGTCGCTCGGGCACGGTGACATCAATTTTGAAGAAATCATCGTCGCACTCAACGACATCAATTATCAGGGCCCGCTAAGCGTCGAATGGGAAGACAGCCGCATGGATCGCGAACACGGCGCGACTGAAGCTGCGGCATTCGTGAAGAAGATCGACTTTAAGCCGTCGAATATCGCGTTCGACGGGCAGTTTGATCGGTGACGTAGTGATAAAAGCGGAGCACTAAAGTTTCGAAACGCGAATGATCGCTACAAACCAACAATGTGAAGTCTGATCGGTAAATGCTTTGCGTAGTAGTGGAAATCTTTGTCGGTGGTGTATATCGCAAGATCGTAACGAATGGCGACAGCACATATGAGGAAGTCAACATTTGATCCCTGTACGCCTGAGTGGCGGCAGGTATTCGAGAATTGCGCTGCGGTATCGTAGTCATCGTACGCAGGAGTCATCTCATTGTACGGTTTCAACGATCGCCGAACTCTCTGATATTGATCTGCCTGGCGCAACCCTGACAATATCTCTTGGCGCACCACCCCAATCAGCGTTGCTTGGTCGGCGAGGATGAGTCGAGATAGCTCAGCTACCGCCCCTGCGTCCACATTTCTCCGGCGAAGTAACATGGACCACACAGGGGTATCGACCAGCACCTTCACGCAGTCTTCCTTCCCCGCACTTTTGCAGGGTGTCGATACCGAGCGGCCTTGTAGTCGTAATCCGGGTCAAAATCGATCGTTCCCATCAAGTCAAGAATGCCAAGCCGTTCGCGCTTACCTATATATTCTTCCAGCGCTTCAATGACCGCTTCGCGCTTGGTCTTTTTGTTGCCCAGACGCTTTGCAGTTTCGATGAGTTCCGGATCAATTTTCAAATTCGTAGCCATGATGCTATATTATTGGATGACACACGCGCGTGTGTCAACATAATTATGCCACGCAACGCTTCCGAACGTTATCACAACCGCGTAGCGCGTCAGTATGACGCGATCTATGACGATCCGTACTGGGTTTTTCATGATGAATTGACCTGGCGGGCGATCAAGCCGCATATGCCGCGAAACGCGAACGCAGCCTGTGCGGATTTAGGCTGCGGGACGGGCAAGTGGGGACTGAAACTGCTCAAAAGCGGCTATCCGACCACCTTCCTCGATCACTCTGCCAAGATGATCGAAGAAACGCAGGCGAAGGTCGATCAGATGGGCCCGCGTGCAAAAAAAGCGACCCTAGTGGTCGGCGATATCGTGGAAATGCCGCAACTACTGGCAGGCGCGTTTTCGCTGGTGACGGCGATGGGCGACCCGCTATCCATTTGTAGCGATCCCCCCAAAGCCGTGCGCGAGTTTGCCCGCATCACCGCACCCGGCGGGATCGTTATCGCAACCGCCGACAACAAGCTGGCCGCCATCGGTCATTATCTCGATCGTGGCAATTTGGATGCGTTGGAAACGTTTGTTCAAACCTCCAAAACCAACTGGCTGACGCGCGACGCGCGCGAGCAGTTCGAGTTGACGACCTTCACACCCGCGACGCTGGGCAAATTATTCGAGCAGGCCGGCTTTGAGGTGCTGGAAATCGTTGGCAAATCGATCATTCCGATCCGTCAGAACCGCAAATTGCTGGAACACGATCGTGCGATTGAGCGATTGCTGAAGTTGGAGCAACAACTTGCCAAAGACCCCGCCGCCGCCGCGTGCGCGGGGCATTTGCAGATTACTGCGAGGCGTCAAACCGGGTAGAATGGCTTGTATCTCCGATCTGCCGCCGATACTTTCCGTGGGTACGTCTGTGGTGACACGCATCGATCTTGCGAGTGCGTAGCGGGTGATTCCTCGTGGATCAGCAGGCCGGATCGTACAGTCGCCAGCGGACGCTGATCACAGCGATCGAGTGAGATTTCCCGACGGCGCTGAGATTGGACTGTGCCGGACAGAGATGCAGGTGCTATCCAAACATCAATCCGAAGGCATTGATGCACTTGTTGCTCCAATTGAAGTCATGATGCTGCGAAATTTTCAAACTCATATCTGTAGCTGCAATTGGGACGGACTAAAACGAAATCTGCCCCTCCAGCCGAACGAACGGGCCGTCGTCGAGTTTTAGGATTTTATCGGTGTCGCGGGTGTCGAAACCGGTGCTGAATTCTTGTCCGAATGCGTAGCCTCCTCCAATGATCAGGACGAATTGATCGTCTAGGCTGATGCGTGCGCCAATTTCGGCTGACGTCTGTTCAAAAAAGATGCGGTCGACGTCATTGGCAAGATCTTCGCTATGCCAGGCTTCGGTTCGTCGCGTGAGTGATGCGAATAAGCCAACGCCTTCGATCAAATCGTAGCTCGCGCGGGCACCAACGAAATCGGGGAACGTAAAGTTCAGTTCCAGAAGTAGTTTTTCGGTCGGGCGCCATCGGCCATAGGCGAAGGGGAAGCCAAGGCTGACTTCCAGATCATTTTCAGGCAGTTTACGTGTCCAGACAATGCCCGGCAAAGGAACGTCGGGCATGAACGAACGGTTGCCGTTGTAGTCAATCGCGATGCCGAGGCTGGTATTTTCGTCAAGTTGTCGGCCAAACATCACGGTGGCGGCGCCGTAGTAGGCCGAGCCGTCGCCGAACTCATTTGCGCCAGCCCATCCGAAGCCCAGCACAACACCCGCGACCCACCCATCAAACTCTGCGATCCCAGTTCCGACGCCGAGTTGCAGGTCGGTGAAACTTTTGGGCAGGACATCCCCGTCCGTATCGACTGTCAAAGTACTGACCGCGAAACCAACGCGGGGGTCGGCGCGATGCTCAGGCATCAATCGGAATCGCCCAGCAGCGTTGTAACGTGCGATCTGCGCGTCGATGTCATTGCTGCCGCCGAAGTCTGTATTGGAATCAAAGAAGTAGGTGGCCGCGGCGGAGGCGTCGAAACGCGTATCGGCGCGAAAGGGGTTAAGCAATAATTCAGGACCTACCTGCGCCAAGCTGATTGAGGCGCTTCCCAAAACCGCAGCGATGAATGTGGAACGAATGGCGTGCATCTGAACTCCTTTTCAACAAACCAAGAAAATCTCGTGCTGCATGATAGCCAAGTGACAGCGAGTGGCTATATCCATTGAATCTTTTTAACAGTATGAGGGTGAATATTAAAGCCCACATGATTTGTGGAATTGCAATTTGGCATTCACTTACAGACGCAGTTGCGACAGGGGTTAAGAATAATCGCGCATTTTATTCCAGTTTCAAACGTGGATGCGTTATAGATGTATGGAATAATGATGAAATCATTTGTTACAATCGGTCTAAGTACCTGTCTGGCTTTTGCGTTCGCATCGCTATCGGGCGAACGTTATACGCTAGCGGGACGGTATGAGGAGTTTACGAAGCAGTTTGCACAAGGGGAAAAGGCAACGGTTGTCTCCGCCACCTTTTTTGGTGGACCGGACGCAGAAGAACTCGTCGCGGCGGGTGAACGAAGCGATGGTCGAATCGTGGTGGCAGGAAACGCGTGGGGGCCGAAGTTGCCCGAAGCGCCGACCGTCGTGCTGGGAAAAGGCGCGCATACCGGCGATCCCGGGACCACGCCGAACAAAAAGGGCAATTCGGAGCTAAACGCCGCCAGCCGCGATCGCGCGGGATTGATTTTGGTTTATTCAAAAGACCTCAAAAAATTAGAACGCATCATCCGCTTTGACTGGGGCGTGGCATCTGTCCAGGACATTTGTGTGCTGGATGATGATTCGCTGCTGCTGGTTGGAAAAACCGGGGCGAATGCCGGATCGATCAAGGCGCAGCCAAATCTGGCCTATATCGCGCATCTGGGGGACAAAGGATTAAATTGGATTCAGACCGTGGAGGGCTATTCCGAGCCTGCGACGCGGTTGTGGCAAACCAAGTTCGGCATCTATTTTCGCTCACAAATCAAAAACGAGTCGGCGATGTTCCGCATCGGGCTGGATGGTAAAGGGTTGAAGCGATTGGCGGTGAATGCCGCGGGAAATGGGGTCAGCGATTTTCACGGCGTCAATCCCGATACCGGCGAATTTTATTACGGCGGAGACCGCAACACGCACACCGGCAAAGAACCCTGGCGGCAGCCGTTCATGTATGTTTTTGACAAGGACGGAAAACAAACCGATACCCTCTGGAATTGGCCTAGCAAAAGTTTGCGCACCAAGGGCTATCCCGCCGAGGGCGACGTGTCGGATTCCTCAATTCGAGGCGTCGCGATTCATCCCAAGACCGGTGAAGTCATCGTCAACGGCTGGTCGGACGGCGGTAATTCGGTTTTCAAACGTCAGCCCAAAGATATTGCTACGATGGCAGGCAATGCTTCGACCTCTTTTAACACTTATGGGATGAAAGGTGCCAACTCGCTGGCGTATGTGATGCGACTCAATCGCAAGGATTGGACGGTCGCGTCGTGGTGTTATTGGGTGGCGTATATTCCCGATGATTTTGCCGAGCAGCGAGTTCGCGGCGCGCCGAATTACGCGTCTATCACTGACCTCACGGTTTTGACAGACGGATCGATCGTCTTCAGCGGCGGCTGTGCCACGGGGTTGATCCAGACGCCCGGCGCGTTTTTCAAATATGAAAAAGATGGTAGCAAGCACGGCGGGGGGTTTGTCGCGGTTCAATCGCCGGATCAGAAAGAATTGTATTTCAGCAGCTATATGCCCGGCAGCGATGATATTCGATTGAACGCAGGCCGCAACGGTCGTTTGATCGTCGTATCGCGCAACACCGGCGGAATGAAACGCGACAATGGGCTGATCCCCGCCCCGACCGTAAATGCCTGCCAACCGGAGTTTGGCGGACAGGTGGACGGACATATTTTATTGCTGCAAGTACCGTCTAAACAGCCAGTTAAATGAAGTGAACAAGCTTTAATCTACGAAAGTAGGGAAAGTCCTTAATTTCCGTAATCCATTTGCTGGTTTATGCTTCACGTATGATCGCAGAAGCGAATGCTAGTAATCGGGTTGTACTCCGCATCCAGCTCACCACCGCTGCGAAGGATGATTTGAATGATTTGGGGGATCGTTTAGGGATCCCGCAGAATCGCATCATGATCAAACTCGTGCAGTGGTTGTCCGAACAGCATGGCGGGGTCCGTAACATTGTCCTCGGATTGGTTCCAGAAGATATGACGAAAGATACCGCAAAGTGGCTGTTATCCAACACATAGCGCCTCAGCTTTGCAGCCGATACTTCGCGGCAATGTTTCCCTCTCACATTACACCATGACGCATACGACAAACTCACATCGGGTTGTTTTTCGCATCGAAGTACCTGGCACGGTCGCGGAAAAATTTGCCGCCATTTGCGAAGAGACAGGTGTGTCGCATATCGCGACGACTTCCAAGCTTGTACAATGGTTCGCCAAACAGGATCCCGAAACGCAAAGTCGCGTCCTTGGCATGTTTGGACCGGGGTCGCAGCAAGAAGCCACGAAGCTAATCCTCCGCAAGTTGGCCAACGCGTAATTTGTCAATGTGGGTGGCATTGCCTGATGTGGCTTCACAAGGCATAGTGATGATCGTATGGATACAACTCCGAAATACCCAATTATTGACGAAGTGGTACGTCTGGCTCGATTAACCCCGCCCGAGGGCCACGTACGCATGGTGTTGGATACCGATACGTATAACGAAATCGACGACCAGTTCGCGGTCGTGCATGCCCTGAGGTCGCCAGACAAATTAAGCGTCGAAGCGATCTACGCCGCACCCTTTCAGAACCATCGTTCGACTGGTCCCGGCGACGGGATGGAAAAAAGTTACGATGAAATCCAGCGGCTATTAAAATTGCTAGGCGACGCCAATATGTCGGTCTTCCGTGGCGCGACCGAATATCTTCCCCCACGTGATATGCCCGCTGCCACAGATGTGACGCGCGATCTGATTGATCGCGCGCTGCGTTCGCCAGTGGATGATCCGCTGTATGTGGTCGCGATCGGGGCGATTACCAATATCGCCGCCGCGATTATGATCGAGCCTAAAATCATCGAACACATCGTGATTGTCTGGCTTGGCGGACACGCATTGCATTGGCGGGATGCATGGGAGTTTAATCTAAAGCAGGATATTCGCGCCGCGCAAATCGTCTTAGACTGCGGGGTGCCACTGGTGCTGTTACCTTGCATGGGCGTCGTGGATCGCCTGACCACCACCATCCCCGAACTGCGTGAATGCCTTGCAGGCAAAGGGGCGCTGCCGGATTATTTGTTTCATATTGTTAGCGACTACAACAAAACCAAGAAACCAATTTGGTCAAAGGTGATCTGGGATGTCGCGGCCACCGCCTACTTGATCAACCCTGCGTGGGTGTCAACCCAAATCGTGCATAGCCCGGTATTGACTGATAATTGCACTTGGAGCACCAATAACTCGCGACACTTTATCCGCATCGCCAATCTTGTCAGCCGGGACGGCATATTGACCGATGTGTTTGCAAAAATCGTTGGTTCGTGACAGGCAGCGAGTCAATTGTGAGGGATTAGCACATCGTTGACGTTGTCAGATGCATTGAGATTCAGTATTTGTAAAGGCATCTATGCCGGTCGGTTTTTTTCATACGGTTCAGGAAAGTCCCTATTTTCACCGTTTCACCTTTGGTGTCTCGGCGATGCCCGTTTGGGCGCGTGGGATCATGCTAATTCCGCTGATTCCGGGAATTCTGCTGGTGGGCTTGTCATTGGTGTTGGTTATTGTTAGTATCGTCGCCCTTTTACTAATCACGGTTCCGGTCTATCTTTTGTTGAAGTGGATCACGGGCGTGAAAGCAACGCCCACGGGATATACCTCTCGCGGTGCCAAGCGGGTAGAGGCAAAGGTTTCGGACGCTTAAAAGCGCATAAGAATCGAGTTCGTCATGGCCAAAAAGGAAATTACAAACCAGTTCAAGATTTACGCACCAGGCGGCACCGCAACGCCCGCGCCCCCAATCGGGCCGGCATTGGGTCAGTACGGCGTGAATCCCGGTCAGTTCATCCAACAGTTCAACGCCGCAACCGGATCGCTTAAAGGCAAGGTTGTTGGCGTGGTGATCACGACCTACAAAGACCGCACTTTCAGCTTCGAGCTGAAAAGCTCGCCGGCATCGGCGCTTCTGAAAGAGGCAGTCAAGGCCGAGAAAGGCTCTGGCGAACCGAACAAAAACAAGATCGGCAAAGTGACCTTTGAACAGTGCAAAGCGATCGCCAAGGACAAGTTTGCTGACATGAACTCGTTCGAGATCGATGCCGCCGCCCGTCAGATCGCCGGGTCTGCCCGGTCGATGGGGATTACGGTTGAAGGGTAATGGTTTATGGAGCAAGGCGAACTATACCGGCTTCTTAGTGCTAAACCCTTTGAGCCTTTTACTGTTCATACGGTAGACGGCGATCTGGTCGGTGTGAAATCGCCTGAGTTCGCGTGGTTGCCACCGATCGGCAATCGAATCGTCATTGCGATTGAAATGGGTGATGGTGGTGCGACCCGCATCATCAGTTTGAACCATATTTCGCAAATTACCGTCGGGCCTGGGGCAAATGTGGATTTTCCAGGTTCGTGAATTGTGATATCCGGTCTACAAAATATTTGAGGCAATACCACGGCCTGCAACAGTGGGAGCTTTACGCGGGCAAGCTTTGTATCGCCCGCATAGGAGCGAAAGACTATGGCAACTGTCGTTGTCCGTCGATCGAAACGTTATAAGAAGGCCGCCGAAAAGGCGACCGATGAAATGCTCTCTGTCGAAGACGGTATCAGCCGTTTGAAACAGTTTGCACCCACCAAATTTGACCAGACGGTCGAATTGATCTTCTCACTCGGTATCGACGCCAAACAGGCCGACCAATCGGTCCGTTCTGCGGTCTCGTTACCCCACGGCATTGGCAAGGCCAAGCGCGTCATCGCGTTTTGCCCCGACCACCTCGTCACCAGCGCGTTGAACAACGGTGCCCTCAAGGCCGGTGGTCAGGAACTGGTTGCTGAAATCGAGAAAGACAATTTTACCGATTTTGATGTCGCGGTTGCAACGCCGGACATGATGCGGTTTGTAAGCCGTCTGGGTCGCGTACTCGGGCCCAAGGGTCTGATGCCGTCTCCCAAAGCCGGGACTGTCACGCCCGACATCGGCACGGCCGTCCGCGACTACGCCGCCGGTAAAACCGAGTTCCGCAATGATTCGGGTGGCAATGTCCATACTGTCGTGGGCAAAGCCAGCTTTGGTAACGAAAAGCTCGCGGAAAACATCCGCGCAATGATCGAAACCATCAAAAAACTTAAGCCGCAGACGAGCAAAGGCGCTTACATCAAACGCATCATCCTCAAGGGTTCTATGACCCCTGCGGTGCATCTGGCGGTTGCGTAAGTGTGTGAGAATTGATCGAATGCGATACCACACTGGTTTTGCATCCGTGACAACCGACGAATGGCAAAGGACTTAAAGTCATGAGCAAGAAAATCAAAAATCTGATCGAAAAAGAGCTTGGCAAAGAATTGCAAGGCATCGAAGGCCTAGCGGTCATCAACCCGCGTGGGATGGATGGTACAAAAAACAACGTGCTGCGTCGCAAGCTGCACGGCAAGGGTTTGAAGATGCTGGTGGTCAAAAATACGCTGGCGCGTCGCGCCAGTGAAACGACCAAGGTCAAAGGCTTCGATTCGTTGCTGGATGGTCCCAGCGCGGTCATCTTCGGTAAGGCCGGCGTGCCCGATATCGCCCGTTTGCTTCTGGCTGAGAAGAAAGCCGACGACAAGCTGGAACTCCGCGGCATCTTCTTCGATGGCGAAGCCTATGCGGGCGAAGCCGGTGTGAAAACCGTCGGATCGTTCCCGACCCGCGAAGAAGCGATTGCAGGCATCGTCGGTGCAATCCTCGGTGCCGGTGGCAACCTGCTGGCGGCGTTGCAAGGCCCCGGTGGATCAATCGGCGGCATCCTATCGTCGATCGAAGACAAAGCGAAAGAATCAGAACCAGTACCCGTATCAGAACCAGTACCAGAAGTAGCAGCAACGTAATTAAAATGTGTGTTTCGTATTTGGTGTTGTGATATTTCGGAGCGCCAGTTGATCGTCAACTGCAAACCCAAAACATCAAAACACAAAATAACAACTTCACAAGACATCAACTCCGACGGTTCGGACTGCCTCGAAAGGGTTAAAGGGTTTCGTTGTGAAATCCGCTCTCCGAACGGGAATCATTGATTCGACACGATTGACCCGCGTTACGGGTTGGAAAAGGTGTTAGTTATGGCAGACACAGAAGTCTCATCGGATATCAAGGAACTGGGCGACAAGCTCAGCGGTTTGACCCTCAAGCAGGCCGTCGAACTGAAGAATTATCTCAAGGAAGCCTATGGCATCGAACCCGCCGCCGGTGGCGCGGTGATGATGGCCGGCGCTGCAGCGCCCGCCGTCGAAGCCGAAGCCCCCAAGGACAGCTTCGATGTCGTCCTGAAGGCCGCTGGCGAGAAGAAGATTCAGGTCATCAAGGTCGTTCGCGAAGCGACCGGCTTGGGCTTGAAAGAAGCCAAGGATCTCGTCGAAGCGGCCCCCAAGGTCGTCAAAGAAGCCTTGCCCAAGGCCGACGCCGAGAAGCTCGCCAAGAGCCTCACCGAGCAGGGCGCGACTGTCGAACTCAAGTAAGTTCGATTGGCGCCTTCCTCTCGAAATGGATTCTTATCCATTTCTACTCAATCATGAAGCCCCGACCGGTTCGCCGGTCGGGGCTTCTGTTTTGATGGGAATTGTCGCAGCGATGTCTCGATGCGTTGCGGGAAATTCGCGTTCCCACAACGGTTTGGCGATCTGCCACGACAACAGGCCGATACACCGAATTCCGCAAACACCCACGACCATACTCACTACACAATACGCCGCCCCGATCACGCCGATTTGCCACGACTCGTGAAACGCCCACATATGTCGCGACGAGTAGTAAAGCACCAGAGGCGAACAGATCACCACGCTCGATATGATCGCGAGTTGACGCAGACGGCATTGCATCGAAGGCAGAAGGTGGGTTCGGGCAACCCGTGACAGATACCACAGCATCAACGCCGTGGCGGGCGCTTCCAGTAACAGCGTGTGGGCTGCATTCAGATATGAATCTCGCATCGCCGGACCAACAAGACTCAACAGCATCCCAAATCGCAATCCCAGCCCGACAACCAACCCCCAGCGAACAGTCAATCGCATGCGATGATCAGCCATGTTTAATCCCGGTAATGGGGCGGTAATCAGAAAAACGACCATCAGAATCCATGACACGCTCACAACATCAGTTGTCGCAAAACGCCAGGAGTAAAAGCTGTTGTTTGCTCCAAGCCACGCCGCGCTGATTTTGGGCCCGACATAATTCAACATCGGCAGTTCCCCACCCAGTCCCCGGCGGCTGGTGTTGACGGCAAATTCAAACTGCGATGCCACCGCCAATAGCCACAACGCAAGACCCGTCACCACGCAAATTCGATGAAAATGCTGTTCGAGGAAGCGCATGAATGATCGGATCACCGGAGCGCGGTCCTTGACCAACGCCATCGAACGACGGATCGGTTTGGTAAAGCCCAGCCGCGCCGATCGGATCGTCAGATTCAACACCGCCGCCCAACCCACAACGCCCGCAGGGATCGCAAAACAGGCCAGCGACGCCAGAACCAGCGCCTGCATCGCATCACGCAACTGATTAGCCGGGAACGGATAAACCAGCACGCCGACACAGGTCAGCCGCACGCCGACGCCGATCCACGCCAGCCATTTCAGTGTGCGCGCAACGCGTGGCATTCGATAGTGGGACGCCAGTTTTCCGAGATAGAGATAAAGCAGCAGATTCGCAGGCAGTTCCCCGATGACCAGTGCATAAAGCAGCAAGTCCCATGTGTACCAACTCAATAGCGGGATATATCCCTGGCCGTGCGAAAGCATGAATCCCATCAGCGCCGAGATGCAGATCAACGATGTCCATCGTGTCGTCCGACGAAGGGATAAAATCGCCTCATTCGCGGTGCTGCGGATGCTGGGTACGGTGATCAGATAGACCGCGACAAGTTGAAATAAAACGCACGACCAGCCCATGGTTCCCCACGGACCGGGACGTCCGCCGATCTCGCGTTGTACCAGCGTGACGGCTGCGAGTTTGGGGCTGGGCAAATTGATCGCATGCAGCGACAACTGCTCGTAATTCATCACCAACGCCAGTTGCATTGAGTAATAACTGGCATAAAGCAGCAGGAATAATCCGATTGCGACCAGACGGATTTGTCCTTGCTGAGTGATATGAACCGATGGCAGTCCGCGAGCGGTTTTGTTCAGTTTCGCAGGGGCGACGCCGCATTCAGGGCAGAGCGTGTGCTCCGCCAATCCGCGACGCGGGTACCCGCACTCGTGACAGCAACTCGCAGCATCCTTGCCGCGCAAAACAGACGCATCCATGCGTCACCTCGGTGGTAAATGAAATGTCAGTAGATCGGGACGTGTTCAGTATATCAACTCTGTCGGCAATTGCAGGCGAATGCGGAATGATGAATGAGGAGTGATGAATGGCAGAAAATACCGCGGTCGTGATGAGAATTATCCGCGGCGGCTTAGCAGCGCAAGCAAAGCGCGGTCGTAGGGCACATCGACAAACAACCGATGATATTCGGCGTCGGCGTTGCTACAGGCTTTGCGAACGCGATTAAGATAGTCTTCCACTTGCTGCTTGTATCCAGCGCGTAAATCGTTGGCATCGACCTCAATCCTTTCATCCGTTTCCAAATCCTGCAGCGTCACCTGTCGATCGTACGGCAGATCAATCTCCGCCCGATCCAACAAATGCAGAATCATTAACTGATGTCGCTTGTATCGGGCGTGTTGCAATGCACGCGTCAACGCTTCGGGTTCAAGCCACAAATCCGAAATCAAGACGAAAAGCGATCGTCTGGGCGCACGTTCGGCGATTTGATGCAAATGTTCGACCAGATCGGTCTGACCTGTGGGGACGATCGCTTCGAGTGATTTGAAAACGCGATCCAAATGTTGCGGCGACGATCCCGGCGGCAGATCGACGCGCACCTGATTGTCCACCGCAACAAGTCCCGCCAGATCCTGCTGAAGCGACAACAGATACGCGATGCACGCAGCCAGATGCTTGGCGTAATCCATCTTGCCTGCAAATCGCATTGAATTGCTCGTATCCACAACTAACGTCGCACGTAGATTCGTTTCCTGCTCATACAATTTCACGTAATAGCGATCAGACCGGGCGTAGGCTTTCCAATCCAGGTGCCGGATTTCATCCCCGGGTGTGTAATCGCGGTGTTCGGAAAACTCGACCGAAAATCCGCGATGCGGGCTTTTGTGCAGACCTGTGATCACGCCTTCAACGACCTGCCTTGCGGTAAACTCCAGCCTGCTCATCGCGGCGGCGTCGGCGGGGGTGAAAACTCGGTAGCGGGGGAGAGGCATGTTTATTTACACATTATCGCGGTGCATGATTTCGATCGTCATCGTCCCGTATGTTCTGACATCATCCACGGTCCAACCCGCCAACGCCAGTTTATCGCTTGAATCGTGACGAAAAATCAGCTGGCACTCGGTTGAGGCGTGATTTTTCGACAATTCAAACGCAAGGGTGATCAGCGGTTCAGGCTTTTCGACCAGATATCGGTACGGCGGATCCAGGAAAATCAGATCGGCTTGATCGGGAACGGATCGAACAAGCCGAAAAATATCACCGGCCACCACTTTGCTGCAATCTTCAACCTTCAAAGCCGCGATATTTTGTTTCAAACCGGTCAGTGCGTGTCGATCGGCATCAAAAAAATAGGCCTGTTTCGCGCCGCGCGATAGACATTCCAACCCCATGCTGCCCGTGCCGCAGAAACAGTCATAGACGACGGATTGTTCGATGAACGGGTGAAGTACGTCAAAAATGCTCTGTTTGGCACGATCGGTGATTGGCCGCGTGGCATCGCCTTTGGGCGGCGTCAACAGTCTGCCCCGATGTTCGCCCGCGATAATCCGCATGTTACGAAATGTAATCGGCTGGATGCCGGTTGTCGCGTGCGGTTTCGATTTTGTAGGCCTCACAATCCTTCCGTAGTATTGATGTTCTCATCTCTTGATTCAAAAAGAAAATAGGCCGCAGAGTCGCAAAAACGCCGAGGGCAACGCTATAAATCCTCACAAATGACAGAGATACAACAAAATGAAATGTGCTCGCGCCATCACAAGTCAGAGTAGACCTGCATGAGTTTCGCAATTTTTCCTCTGCGTCTCGGCGTCTTTGCGGCCTATTCCAATTGCAGCGCAACGCGTGGTTGTAAAAGTGGATCGATGAGCAGGCCACGCGGCGCATTGATCCGTGTGCATCTAAAAACATCTGTGGCTAGCTATGTCCTATGCCCGCGACAGTCACGTTGGCAAACCAGATTTTGTGATGAACGGGCGCGAAACTTGCAAATTCAAGTGGAATAGGCAAATTAGGTATTATCGAGTGAAGGTATTGATCACCTTTCTCTTACTTTTTTATTGCATGGAGGCAACGATATGAAGCAAGTTCTAGTTCTATCCGGTTTAGTTTCGCTCGCGATGCTGACCGGGTGTATCCCGATCGAAAAATACAATGCGCTGAAGCTTGAGAATCGCTCAATGGAAGAGGGTCTGGCAACCGCCCGAACCGAATCCGGCGAACAGCGTGCCCGTGCCGATGCACTGCAAAGCCAGCTCGCAGCATTCAATGCCTCTGGCAGCGATCTGACGGGATTGGTCAACAATCTCAATCAGCGCCTCGCCGCTAAGCAGGGCGAAATTGATGAATTGAATAAGCGTTACGCCGAAGCGATCGCCCGCGCCGGTCAGGCCGGAAGTCTGCCCGCGCCGCTGACCGATGAACTGTCGAAGTTCGCTGCCGACAACCCCGATCTGGTGACGTTTGAAAACGGCGTCGTACGCTTCAAAAGCGATGTCACATTTGATCTTGGCGATGCAACACTCAAGCCCAAAGCGGCGGAAGTCATCACCAAGTTCGCAGCAATTCTTAACTCCCCCAACGCCAAGGGTTATGAACTGTTGGTCGCCGGTCACACCGACGCAACGCCTGTAAATAATCCCGCGACGATTCAGAAAGGCCACAAGAACAACTGGTACCTGTCGTCCCACCGCGCGATCTCTGTGGCTGATGAGTTAATCAAACAGAAGGTGAATCCGCAGCGGATCGGTGCCGTCGGTTACGCCGACCAACGCCCAACCGCCAGCAACGCCACCGATAAAGGCCGTGAAGCCAATCGCCGCGTCGAAGTGCTGATACTTCCGACCCAGGTTCGCACCTCGGCACCGCCGGTTGCGCCTGCAACGCCTGCTACCCCAAAACCAGCAGGGAATAAAGATGCCGGTGCAGTCGCTCCCGCACCTGCTCCGATGCCGCCGTCTGACAACAAATAATGCCTGACGAGTTGCCTCGCAGAATCCGATAGAAACAGAAATGCCCCGGCCAGTGATGGTCGGGGCGTTTTTCGTTAAACATGTCAGTGCTTGGATCGTCTCGCTTTTCCATCATGCAAGGTATGATGCCCGTGTGCTCAAACGTGTCGATCGCATTCTGCTTCGCGTCCCCAACGTCCCGGCGGCGGTCAAGTATTACACGCAGACGATGGGCCTGCGTGTTGATCGCCAGCAGGATTCCGCAGCCGCGTTGCGTTTCGATGACGGCGACACCGAGTTGATTCTGCACGATGACACCCGCCGTGGGGATATGGAAATTGTTTTCGGTGTGGATGACGTGCGCGGGATGTTTGAATTGCGGGATGATCTGAACATCGCATTTATCTCTCAACCCGTGGCCGCGGGGCAGGGATACCGCGCAACCATCCGCGATCCGTTCGGCAATGTGCTGGTGATCGTCGATCGCACGCTCGATACATCTAAAGACGATCTGGTGTCACCGCAAACGGACGGTGCATTGTTTGAAGATATCCCCGAAGATGATCCAGCACACAATCGCGAATTGCTGGTTAAGATTTATACAGAAATTGCCCGCACTGCCGACGACCTGCCTTATACACGGCATTTTGAGGAACTGTATTCACGATATGTTCACGACCTGCATGTACCAAAACCCACCGCCAATGAAGTCTGGCGGCAATTGTTGACGCTTCGCAAGAAAAAAGGCGGCCTACCCAAACTCGGTCCGGCCATCAGCAAGCCGCCGACGCTGGATCGCGAACATAAGGAACATCTCCGCTCGCTTTTAGGCGACGCGATTGGCCGACGAGATCGGTTGCCTTATACGCCGGAGTTTGATGCGCTGGTGGTGGCATTCAACAAGCAGTTCGCAAGGCCCTATACCCCACACGTTGTCTGGCGGATCGTCGCGACATTGGCGAAATAAGACAACGAGTTTTCACCGC
>JBBQXB010000008.1:0-77127 GCA_038210015.1 Tepidisphaerales bacterium | reverse complement strand
ATCACGGCAGAACGCGTGCACGGTCATCGGTGGCGGCGGGGGATTTTTTGAACCGCCACGCGATGCTGACGAGGCGTCGAAACCCCTTCTTCCAAAGACGACTTGCACGGTGTGTGTGCTCGCGCTTGACCAACGGCGATCCACCGTAGGGGGACCGCCGATGCACATGGATCATCTGGGCGGTCAGCCCCAGATCACATTGTCTGAAATGCATTAGGTCAAAAGTCAGCATTTCACAATCCAATTGGGCATCCACGTCGCCTCCATGCTGTTCAATCCTGTCCCGCAGTTTTTTACGGCGCGGAAAAGTATACTTGGAGTTGTGAGAAAACATGAGATTAAAAACAGTGCCATGAATCGTGAATCGGGGCCAGCGTGGGTGGCGTCGTGATGCACTAAATGATCGTGCATGATTCCGCGCCGATAATTATGTAGGGCACGCTATTGCGTGCCACAATACACGGCACGCAAATAGCGTGTCCTACACATGTTGATGACGCTTGTTTCCGTACAGTCACTTAGATTTCGATCAATTGCCGGGCAACGCCGGCAAGAGAGCCAGCGTCGGCGGTGAAAGGGCGCAGTCGCAGCGAAAATGAGATCGGCTTGGCGGTGAGACGGTACGGTTCGAACACGCCCGGCCCGCAACTGGCGGTGCCGATCCCGTTGTGGGCGGCGTCCAGAATCAGTGTGATCTCATCCCGTTTCTTCAATTCATGCGGATGACGTGCCGCTTCCAAATCCTGTGGCGTATAGCGCGATGCGCTAAACGCAAACTTCGGACAACCTGTTGCGACCAAACCAAACCCACGCTGATTCGTCAACGCGACATAATCACAATCGGATCGAAGCCCGTTTTCTTGTGGGAAAATGTAATTGGTAAACAGTTGATCGACACTCGCGCGATACCTGCCAACCAGTTGCGATTGCTTGGTGTCGGCATAGTTTTCCCCCGGACCCCGGCCAAGCCATTGCACCTGATCGAATGCGCGGGGAAGGCTCATCATCAAGCCGATGCGTGGCAGTTCCGGCGGAAAATCGCCGAACGGATTGACCTGTGCATCAATCAGCAAATCGCCGGACGCGACAAAGGTGTAGACGAGCGTGACATCAAAGCCGCGTCGGTATTGCACCGGCGGCGAGAATCGCGATTGCACGGTGATGCGGTGTGCCCCCGAATCAATCGATTCAGATTTCACCTCGGCCACCCGTTCTTTTAGCAGATGCAGGTGCATATCGCGCCACTGTTTAGCGATCGGGCCTTTAGGTCCCCATCCGCCTCGGTCGTTGTCGGTGGTGGCTCGCCAGATGTTGAATCGCGGACCTGTGGTCAGGATCGGCAGGCCGTGGTAGTCCATCGCGGAAAGCGTGCCTCGCACGGTGTCAAATGACACGCCGATGCCGCCCGCATTCAGCGTGATCGCATGGTTCGATTGCGCGACACTGATTGGCGGAAGCATTTTGCGATCAAGTGGTCGTGATTGAGTTTTCCATGGCAATTCAAACTGTGCCGTCGCGACGACGTGTCCCGGTTTGGCATAAATCGATGCCGCTGCGGTGTTGTAGCTGAGATTCAGATGATATACCGCACCTGGCGCGCGTTGCTTGGGCTGGCGAAGCGGCACAGCAATCTCCGCCGATTGTCCCGCGTTGATGTTCGGCATCGCGATCGCACCGGATGCGATGATTTCCCCGTCTGCGGCCACGGTGTAACTAATCGACAGATCATCCAACGAGGTATGAAAACGTCGATTCGTAACGCGCAGTTTTCCTGATGAAGGATCGACGGCTTCGGTCAGGACGGGTTCGTAAACTTTCTTAACTTCGAGCAACCCCGGCGAAGGCGTGCGATCGGGGAAGACTAGGCCGTCACAGACAAAATTACCGTCGTGAACGTCCTCACCAAAATCACCGCCGTAGGCGATATATTCGATTCCGTCAGCGGTTTTGGTACGCAGGCCGTGGTCGATCCATTCCCAGACCCACGCGCCTTGAGTCCGCGGACTTTTGTAAAGCGCTTCCCAATATTCCTTTAACCCACCAGGGCCGTTGCCCATCGCATGGACGTATTCACAAAGCACAAACGGCTTGTCTTTATATTGATCGGGTTTAACGGTGAACGCGTAATGTGCGATGTCTTCCTCAGCCTTTCCGATGCGTTCGACATCGGCTGGCGTTGCATACATTTTGCTGAAGACATCCGCGCATTCCAACACACCATCGCTTTCGTAGTGAATCGGACGAACCGGATCGATGACTTTCGCGGCGTCGTACATCGCCTTGTGATTGGCGCCCAGTCCAGATTCATTTCCCAACGACCACATGAAGACGCAGGCACGGTTTTTGTCGCGATGCACCATCCGCACCATGCGATCGACGCAGGCTTCTTTCCATAGCGGGTCTTTGACCGGGTGGTCATCCAATTTCCAATCCCAGCCATGTATTTCAAGGTCGCATTCGTCCATGACATATAGGCCGTATTCGTCGCAGATATCGTACCAACGGGGGTCGTCGGGATAGTGGCTGGTGCGGACGGAATTGATGTTGTGCTGCTTCATCAATTCGGCGTCGCGGATCATCGAATCAACCGATACCGATCGTCCTAAGTCCTGATGCACTTCATGTCGGTTGACGCCTTTGAAATAGACGTGTTTGCCATTGATGTGAATCGCGCCGTTTTTGATTTCGATCGATCGAAAACCGATCCGCTGTGGGATTGATTCCAAGACGTCGCCGGTACCTGATAGAAGACCTACGATGACGGTATATAGATGAGGTGCTTCGGCGCTCCATTGAAGGGCGTTTGGCACTTCAATGTTGAGCGACAAATGTTCAGCCGCATCGTGTTTTTGGGTCGTAACTTCCATGCCAGAAGGATCGAGCAGCTTAAGTTCGATTTTTGCAGAATTAGGATTTGGAATATCAAAAGTTGCCGACAGTTGGCCATGCGTGTAGCTGGCATCGAGTGTCGTACGCAGGTGAATATCGCGAATGAAAGTGGTCGGACGAAATAATAGATAGACATCGCGGAAAATCCCGCTCAGCCACCACATGTCCTGATCTTCGAGATACGAACTATCCGCCCACTGCACGACTCGCACCGCGATCAGATTCTCACCCGCCTGCACGAACTGGCTGATATCAAACTCGCTCGGCAGACGAGAACCTTTGGACAATCCGACCTCATGCCCATTGACCCAGACGGTGAAATAACAATCGACCCCCTCAAAGCGCAGAATCACGTTGCCCAGTGCGACCTGCGTGTCGCTGAGTGTGAATGTGCGACGATAACAGCCAGTCGGGTTGGCGGTGGGGACGTTCGGGCCGTCCACCGGGAACGGGTACTGCACATTCGTATAATGCGGCTTGCCGTAGCCGTTGAGTTGCCACATCGCAGGAACGGGCATTTGCCCGAAAGCGCTATCGTCGTACTGCAGCCCGAAGAAATTGTCAGGCACTTCTTGAACCGTAGGCGACAAATGAAACTTCCAAATGCCGTTCAGAAGCATCATCCGATTGCTGGCGGCGCGGTCGCGAGTCAGGGCAGATGCTTCGTCTGCATAGGGGATGAAATAGCTACGCGGTGCAAGTCGGTTTTTCTCAAATAGCGGTGGATTTTCCCAGTCGTTCATAGGTCGTAGATTGTCTGACAAATTACGCTTCAATCAAGAGCACGCGCGATTCTTGATCTGCAACCGACGGGGCATACGAAAGATGCCTGTTTATTCAGCAGAAAAGACTCGCTTTACCCCATGCCATTGCCTACAATTTGCTCATGTCGCTCATTCCAACGCCTCTTTCCGATGCATATGCACCGCAAAATACAAATAATTTATCCATCCTTAATGCGATCGGTGTAATTCTGTCATCATCGCTAGATCTAAAGGAAGTCTTCGGAAAGATCATGCAGTTAGTCAGCGAAAAGCTGCACATGCACCGTGGCACGCTAGTGCTACTGGACGAATCAACCGGACGCCTGCGCACCGAAGCAGCATTCGGCTTGTCCGCAGACGACATCGAGCGCAATAAATATGCACTCGGCGAAGGCATTACCGGCGCGGTCGTCGCGACAGGACGAGCACGCGTGATTGCCGATGTGCGCGATGAACCCGATTTTCTGAATAAATCCCACCGCGTCGATTTTGAACACGAAAAAGGCGCGGTCAGTTTTTTCTGTATTCCGATCCGGATCGAAGGCCGGGTCGCCGGGGCGCTGTCGATCGACAAACCGTTAGTCAGCGACACCCAGCTTGAAGACGACCGCCGATTTCTCGAAATCATCGGCGCGTTCTTCGCACAGGCGATCCAGATCACGCGGATGGTGATGCGACAGAAAGAGGAATTGCTAGAAGAAAATGCCCAACTGCGTTCACAGGTACGTGACCGATTCCGCTTTGAGAACATCATCGGCGATTCCCCCGCGATGCACGATGTGTTCAGCGTGGTCGGGCAGGTCGCCAATTCCCGTGCAACCGTTCTACTCCTGGGCGAAACAGGAACCGGCAAGGAAATGATCGCCAAAGCGATTCACTATAATTCGCCGCGAAAAGATAAACCATTTGTACGAGTCAACTGTGGCGCGCTAACCGGCACATTGCTCGAATCCGAACTGTTCGGCCATGTCAAAGGATCATTCACCGGCGCGATCAAAGACAAAATCGGTCGATTTGAAGCCGCCGATGGCGGGTCGATCTTCCTCGACGAAATCGGCACGATGGAACCTCAATTACAGGTCAAATTGCTCCGCGTGCTGCAAGAGCGCGAGTTCGAACGCGTTGGCGACACCGCCGTCGTGAAAATTGATGTCCGCGTCATCGCCGCCACCAATGTTGATCTGCAGGAGGAAGTCGCCAAGAGCAACTTCCGTGAAGACCTGTTTTATCGCCTAAACGTCGTCAGTATCTATTTGCCGCCTTTGCGAAATCGGCGTGAGGATATCCCGCGTTTGATCGACTATTTTCTCGACAAATACAACGTGGTAAACGGTCGCCAGCTCAAAAAAATCAGCCGCGAGATGTTGAACGTATTGATGCGCTATCCGTGGCCGGGCAATGTGCGGGAACTGGAAAATGCGGTTGAGCGTGCGGTTGTCCTGAGCAATCATGAAGAGTTTACCGAAGAACTGATGCCTCTGAGCGTGCGGATGTTCGCCCAGCAGCGCCGTACCAGTCCGACTAACGAAAGCATCGAAACACTCACCCGTCGGTTGGCGGATCAAGCGATTCAGGAATACGACATGCGCGAAGGCGAGATTTATCAACTCGTCATCGACCAAATCGAATACGCATTGATCGATCGCGCCCTTGGCCGCTGCGGAAACGTCAAAACCAAGGCCGCCGATTTTCTGGGCATCAACCGCAACACGTTGAATAAGAAGGTCAAGGATCTGGGCATCGAAGCGGTGGATTAATTGTGGAAAAGCTAGTCACGAATCACACGAATCGATCATGAATAAATAGCGGGGAATACATCTTATGTAGTCGAAAGCTGCTGATATTGCGGCATTTTTTCATAGCACGGGCGTCTCGCCGAGTGGCTATGTTTTAACAGCGGTGACGAGCCGATATCTGCTATTACGCCGAACTGGGAATTACTTATCGAAAGGCACGGTATGGGTTTTTTCAGCAAATTATTCAATCGCAACCCCACCGCAGATTGGCATGAAATCGTTGGCGCGGTCACGGTGGATATCGCGCTGGGCACTGTAATCGGACAAGGCATGAGCGCTAAACTCGACAGCTTTCGAGGACTGGGTCCCGCCAGCGCCTGGCCCGGCTCAAACGGCAGCGGCACGCTGGGGTATCGCGATAAAGGCATCGATCTGGATTTTGAGTACGGTCAATTCGTCGGCGCGATGGTCGTGCTGAATAACGATTACGATCCTACACGTGGTCTTTTCACAGGAAAAATCCTGCGCGGCGGTGCGCCGCTGGCAATCAACGCTGGGGACGATGAGCAGCGTGTGCGTGAGGTGATGCATAAACCCGAAAATCGCGACGACGATGAGGACGAAACCATCTTGCTATATCGCTTTGGCGACGTCTACGCGGAATTTGAGCTTCACAAACCCCATGGGCTTTCTATCATTAGTATCTGGCACGAAGGTGAAGTCGATTTATCGGGTAAATGACCTTTATTTAGTCGAGGACTATGTGGGTGGAGGGAAGTGCGCGAGCAAGCTCGCGGCTAAACAAGGGTTTTACGTTGTGGCAGTTTGGAACAGCGTTGGCGGGTGCGGTGAGTATACAAAAGAGTGTTTTTTTAGGGGGGACGTGTTTTGTGCACTGATTCGGGATTGCGAATTCGTCAAGTACCATTTTGTATCCGCGAATCCTGCCTCGCAAGCAAGATCTTCCCTACTCACCAATCCCCAAGCCCTTGCCACCCCATATTGCGTACAACGCGGCCTTGCTTACGATAGTCGATTCAACTGAAAGTGAGCAGAATTATGGCAATCAATCGTCCGAATTCGTCGAAGGTTACTGATGGACCCAAACGCGCGCCGCAGCGGGCGTTTTTCCGCGCGATGGGGCTGGGGGATGAGGATATTTATAAACCGTGGGTCGGCATCGCTTCCACATGGAACGAAGCGACACCCTGCAATATCACGCTCGATCGACAGGCCAAGGCGGCCAAGCAGGGTGTGGCGGATGCGGGCGGGACGGCACGCGAGTTCGTCACGATCGCAGTCAGCGACGGCATCGCGATGGGGCATGAGGGTATGAAATCGTCTCTGGTCAGCAGAGACGTGATCGCAGATTCGATCGAACTGATGATGCGGGCGCACGGGTACGATGCGCTGGTGGGATTGGCGGGGTGCGACAAATCGCTTCCCGGCACATTGATGGCGATGGCGCGGCTGGATGTCCCCAGTGTGTTTCTCTACGGCGGGACGATCATGCCGGGGAAATTCCAGGGCAGAGACGTGACGATCGTCGATGTGTATGAAGGCGTCGGCGCGCACGCGATGGGCAAGATGACCGATGCCGAATTGTACGAGCTCGAATGCAACGCCTGCCCGACGGCGGGCAGTTGCGGCGGGCAATTCACCGCCAACACGATGGCGTGCGTGGCAGAGGCGCTTGGCATGGCGTTGCCGGGATCGGGTTCGCCGCCTGCGATCGACGAAACCCGCGACAAGGCCGCGAGCGCATCGGGCGCGGCGGTGTTGAAATTATTGGAAGCGGGCATCACATCGAAGCAGATCATCACCCGCAAGGCATTAGAAAACGCCGTTGCGATCGGGGCATGCACCGGCGGATCGACCAACATCTTCCTGCATCTGCCAGCGATCGCGCATGAAGCGGGTTTTGAATTGACGCTGGAGGAGATTGACAGGATTTGTCATCGAACCCCACACTTTGTCGATCTGATGCCCGGCGGAAAATACACCGCTTACGACATCTATAAAGTGGGCGGGACGCAGGCGATCCTGAAGTCGCTGCTCGACGCCGGATTGCTGCACGGCGACTGCCTGACCGTGACCGGCAAAACGCATGCGGAGAATCTGAAAGATGTGATCCTGCCGGGGAAAGAGCAGGATGTGATTCGCCCGGTCAGCGATCCGATCCGCGCGACCGGCGGGTTGAAGATGCTCAAGGGCAACTTCGCGCCCGAAGGATGCGTGATCAAGGTGGCTGGGATCAAGAACTTGAAGCATCGCGGGCCTGCGATCTGCTTCGATAGCGAAGAAATGTGCATGGAGGCGGTGCAGGCGCAGCGGATCAAGAAGGGGGATGTGGTCATCATCCGCTACGAAGGCCCCAAAGGCGGTCCGGGCATGAGAGAGATGCTCGCGACAACGGCTGCGATCTATGGGCAGGGATTGGGATATGATGTGTGCCTGATTACCGATGGCAGATTCTCCGGCGGGACGCGCGGGCTGTGCATCGGGCATGTCGGACCTGAAGCGCAAGTGGGCGGCCCGATCGCGCTGGTGAAAGATGGCGATTTCGTGGCGATTGATGCCGATGTTGGCACGATCACGCTGGAGGTGAGCGATGAGGAATTAGCCAAGCGGAGGTCGGCGTTCAAAGCCCCGCCGATCAAGTACGCCCGCGGTGTGCTGGCGAAATACGCCACGCTTGTTGGCCCGGCGTGTCGCGGGGCGGTGACGAGCTAAACCCTGCCATCCGAGCAATCGCCAATCAAGCTGACGTGACAAATGCTGGCGAGTTCCCGCGTAATCGCCCGCGGAAGGGCATTCGCGACATTGACGAGTCTGACAATCTGTCCGTCCTAGCAATGTGCTTATGGAATGATTGAAAACAGAATTGGCCGTAGAGACGCAAAAGCGCAGAAAGCAACGCTATAAATCGGGCTGAATAAAAGCAATACAACAAACCCTCGCGCGCTCAAAAATCACAGAAATACGCATGAACTGTGGCAATTTTTTCTCTGCGCCTTGGCGTCTCAGCGGTCCAAGTGTATTTCAACGCCACGTATTGCTATAAAAGTGGATCGGTGATCGGGCAACCCGGCGCATTGATCCGTGTTCATCAGACAACATCTGTGGTTAACTGTATCCGGTCACGACGACGGAAAAATTGGCAGAGCTCTTCGTTGACGCATAAGGGGTGCTAAATTGACTTGCCGGTCACAAATCGGCACAATCAATGGTATAGGCGGTATTTGCGCGAAATCCAGCCAGGAGAACACCTGTGAAGTTTGCACCTTTGAAGCGATTGACGATCCTCAGTTTGGCGTCGGCGGGCGTGATGATCGTCGGCTGTGACGATCTATCGGCGTCTGACAAAGCCGTTCAAGAAAAACTCAACGCTTCCGAAGCGGCATGGAACAAGGTCGATACGCTGCAATTGCGCCAAGAAGTGGATGGCGCCAAAACCGCGCAGGACGCAATCAATTCCGCAGCAGCAGATAAGTCGGCTGATCCGGTATGGCGTGCGACCAGCGCGGGCGCTGCGGGGGATTTGGGAACCATGCTCGCGATCACTCGACGGGCACAATTGACTGAGATTGAGCATCGCATTCGTGCGGAGTTGTCGAATCTTCGTGTGATGACCCAGCAAGTGGCGTTAACCAATCTGCTGGCCAAGGGTTATGCGTTGACTGATCCCAAGGCCGAGGTGGTCAAGATCGAGGCGCAAATCAAGGATATGCAGGGCGACGCGAATAAAGCGATCTGGTCCCCAGATGGTGGCAAGGCGCAGATCCCGACGCTGACATCGATCAAGCAGCAAATCAGCAAACTCACCGGCGATATCGCCAGCCGTAAAGAGCAGATCGCGACTCTAACCAAAGACCGCCAGGCCGCGCTGGCGTTGGCAGAGCAGAAGTTCGCCGACGCAGATAAAGCCAAAGGCAACGAAGCGGTGTCGATCTTCACCGAGGGCGCAGACGCGCGGAAGAAATCGGAACTGGTGGTAATCCAGATTGATCTTGAACAAGACCAACTTGCGCGGCTTGAAGCCGATTTGGCGCTGGCACAAGGACAGGAAAAAGCCATTGCCGCAGGTGTTGCGCTGTTGCAGGAGCAAGTTGTTGTGATCAATGCGGGTTGGACGGATACGCAGACGCGGATGCAGAATCAGCGTGCGATCGCCGAATCCATCCTCGCCGGTGGCGAAGCGGTACACGCTTCAATCAGCGCCAGCGCAACAGATCTGGCCAAGCTAATGGTGCTCGCGAAGGATCAGCGTACTGCGTTGAACAATGAGCTAGAGCAAGCCGCCAAGTATTACAAAGATGCCGCTTCCGCAGGAAGCGCGGTTGCGACCGACAAGCGTGTGACCCTGCCTCCGCCTGGGAATAAGGCCTTCAAAGACCTCAAGGAATCGGTCCACACTAATCGCTATAACCTGCCGTTGGCGGGTGTGATGCGAATCCAAGGCACGGTCGCATCAGATGAAGCGATTTTGGGGGCGGAGATCGAGCGTGTACGCAGCGCACTACGTACCGAGTTGGATGCTGCCGGAAAATCGGTCCCGACTGACATGCCTACCTACGAGGTGAGCGAAATTCGTTCGCTGGTGACGTCGGCGGAAGAAAAATTAAAAGATTCGAACACGATGCTGGTGAACGTGGCAGAGGGCGATTCGCCCAAGTATGTCGCCAACGCGTCGTTGCAGTCGCGTTTGGTGACGCTGCATCGGTTGATCGAGTTGCAGGAATTGAAGCAGGCATTGAATATCACGACCGATGCCGGTTCTGCAGCGGAATTAAAGTCTGACGCGATCGCCGCCAAAGCAAATGTGCTGGCAGCGGGTGTGCGGTTGCCTGCGATTCCGGGTGAACTCGGTCAAGCACCCGCACCGACCTACGTGCCGCCGCCCACTTCACCCGTCGCACCGCCGGCCACAGGTGGCGGAGAAGCTGAACCTGCTCCTGCACCCACCGGGGGCGGTATCTTTGGGCAACCCGCAGCGCCTGCTCCCGAAACACCGGCGCCTGCGGCCGATGCGCCGGTCGAAGGCAATTAGTCTGCTCACATACGCCAGTTGATGCGTGAAACGAAAAAACTGACTTGATCTTGACGCCCGGCACTAATTTCGCGTCCTACGATTTCAGCCTTCCCACGCACCAAGGCGGAGAGTTTCATTTCGCCCACCGTGCCGCGCAAGGCCCGACCATCGTAATCTTCTATCGCGGGCATTGGTGTCCGTATTGCGCACGCTATCTGGGCAAAAAAATCCAACCTAATCTAGAGCGTCTGACCGCAGACAACGGCGTGGTTGTCGCAATTAGCCCTGAACCCGTCCGCACTTCGGCCGATTTTGCAGTTCGATGCGGGATCACTTTTCCGTTGCTCAGCGATATCGACGGGTATGTGATCGGCAAGTTTGGCGTGAAAAACGGCTTCTCATCCGCCACCGCATCGCTGCCTCATCCTGCGGTGATCGTGTTTGATTCTGACCTTCGCGTGCGGTTTAGAAGCGTCGATCGCAACTACAAAAAACGCACCACTGTGCGTGCAATTGTTTCTGCGCTGGATGCGTTGAAACAATCGTCGTTGTGATTGACGATCAAACTGCCTAAACTATCCATCGACCTGTTCGCTCGGGGTGTCTGCCGATATTTGTCGGGAGACTGAGAACAAACCCGAAGAACCTGATCCGGCTGACACCGGCGGAGGGAAGCGAATGAATACGCCTATGCGTTTTCACCACACCTTTGCTATTTGTCATGCCATATCGATTTCGTTGTGTTGTGGGCATTGATGCCCGTTACCGGAGTGCTGTTTATGATCCGTTCCAACCCCCCGCATGAACCTAATTACACTTTGCCTGAAATTGGCGGCAATCCGTCGTCATTGGCGGCGACTACCACCAACCCCGGTTCGTTTGCCAACCGCGCGCGGATCGCGCCCGGCGCCGCTGGTGCGTACACCTATTCCAGCCCCGACACGCCCGGGCAACCCGCGCCAAGCGATAAAACCGCGTGGGATTTTTTGCCCGATGGCTGGAGCACCTTTGAAGATGATCGCGATGCCGCGTACCTGATGCCAGAGCACGCCGTCGACGACAAAAATGCTGAAACGCACATCAATTTTACTCAAAGCAACGGTGTGCGCCGGTTCGTGACCTATCCGGTCGGTTTTACACCGATCACACAGCTCGAACACGCCCGCTTGGGAACGATCACCGATCAGATGAAACGCGTCGCCGAGCGCGAGCCGCATCTGACCGCCGCCCAAATTCGCGACGAAGTGGCAGCCGGTCGGATGGTCATCCCTGCCAACATCAACCACCTTTCGCACCGGCTTGATCCGATGTGCATAGGCCGGGCGAGCAAGACTAAGATCAACGCCAATCTTGGCGCGTCGCCGGTGTCATCAGACATTGACGCCGAGCTAGAAAAAGTCGATTGGGCGATCAAGTTTGAAACCGACACGTTGATGGATCTGTCCACCGGCGGCGATCTAAATCGCACGCGATCGGCGATCGTCCAACACTCGTGCGTGCCGGTTGGAACCGTTCCAATCTATTCGATGATTATTGGCAAAAAAATCGAAGACCTCGATTGGCCGATGATCGAAGCGGAATTGCACAATCAGGCGAAGCAGGGTGTCGATTATTTCACGATCCACGCGGGTGTGCGAAAAGCGCATCTTCCTCTGGTTCGCAAACGGCTGATCGGCATCGTCAGTCGCGGCGGATCATTGCTAGCAAAATGGATGATCCACCACAACGCCGAAAACCCGATGTACACCTATTGGGAAGCGATCTGCGATATCCTCAGGCAGTATGATGTCACCTTCAGCATCGGCGACGGGCTTCGGCCAGGCGGATTGGCAGACGCTACCGATCAGGCGCAACTGGCTGAACTGGAAACACTCGGCGAACTGACCGAACGCGCCTGGCGCCGCGGCGTGCAGGTGATGATCGAAGGACCGGGACATGTCCCGCTGGATCAAATCGAATACAACATGAAACTGCAACGCCAGATATGCCATGGCGCGCCGTTTTATGTTCTAGGCCCGCTCGTGACCGATATTTTCCCCGGCTACGATCACATCACCAGTTGCATCGGTGCGACCAATGCCGCCTATCACGGCGCGTCGATGTTGTGCTATGTCACGCCGAAAGAGCATCTGGGTTTACCTAAAAAAGACGACGTAAAGCAGGGCGTGATCGCCTATAAAATCGCAGCCCACGCTGCCGACATCGCGCTGGGTATTCCCAAAACGCGTGATCGCGACGATGAGTTGACCAAGGCGCGTGCTGCGCTGAATTGGGAGAAACATTTCGAGTTATCGTTTGATCCCGATACCGCCCGTGCTTATCACGATGAAGATTTGGATGTCGATACCGATTTCTGTGCGATGTGTGGGCACGACTGGTGCTCAGTGCGAATCTCGAAAGAAATATCGGAGTTTTTCTCCGGCAAAGATGCCGACTACGCTTGGGACAAACCCAAAAAGACCGCTGCTTTAACCGACGAGCAAAAGAAAATTCTCGAGCAGCGCGGCGTGTTGTCGCCGGACGAAATCCATAAGTTAGCGTCCAAAACTAAGAAGGCGGTCGGCGCGGATAAAGATAAAGCCACGTGTCACTCGGATTACGTCGATCTCGATACCGCTAAGCAAAAACAGGCAGAAAAGCTGATCCCGCTGGGTGTTGGCATCAAAACCAACGACTCGGTGTTGTGATTGCTGCCCGAAGTTGTAGACGAGAATTCGTCGTGTATCGCGTTCGGCCGTGGATGAAATGTCACGCCGCGTTAAGGTTCAGAGAAAGAAAGGTTTGAAATCATGTCACATGCTTTACGCTTATTGATCGCGTTGCCATTGTTGCTGGCGGTGGGTTGTTCGTCGGCGCGTTCGGTTTATTACAACGCTTGGGAGTCGATGGGTTACGCTAAGCGAGAACGCCTCGTCGATAACGTGAAAAAAGCAAAGGACGAACAGGTCGAAGCCAAGCAGCAATTTGCGTCGGCGCTGGAACAATTCAAGAGCGTCGTGAACTTCTCAGGCGGGGATCTTGAGAAAATGTACAACAAACTCAACGGCGAATACGAATCCTGCGAAAGCCAAGCCAAGACGGTCAAGGCCAAGGTGCAGGCGGTCAAAAATGTGGGTGTCGCGCTATTCTCGGAGTGGGATGGCGAGATCAAGGAAATGAAGGACGAGTCGTTGAAATCCAAGAGCATGCAGCTAAAAGACGGCACGAAAAAAAGTTACGACCAGATGGTCGTTCGCATGGATTCCGCCGCTGCGAGCATGGACCCGGTGCTGACGAGTTTCAAAGACCGCGTGCTGTTCATCAAACATAATCTAAACGCCAAGGCGATCGCGAGTCTGAAAGGCACCGAAATGGAACTCGGCGGCGAGATCGACAAACTGATCGCCGAGATGGAAAAATCAATCGCCGAAGCCGATTCCTTTATCGCCGAACTGCAGCCAGAAAAAGCAGGGTGAACCCCGAACGGCAGGTATTCATCGAAGGGTCCACTTTTCTGCCACTCATTTGAACTCCAACGCCCGATAACTAATGTTCGTCGCCTCATTTTGCCGATGAGTGCGAAGATGAGTCTTCTCGCAAAATCACTCGCACAGGTCATTGGCCAACGCAATCAGCGGGCGCTGTACCGCTCGATCGAGCATCTCGATCCTCGCTATCGCACGTCGATGCGACGGATTCCGAACTATCACAATCTGCATCAGGGCAAACGCTGCTTCATCATCGGAAACGGGCCAAGTCTCAAAAACACTGATCTGTCGCTCTTGAAAGATGAGTTTACGTTCGGCCTGAACCGCATTTACATGAACTTCGACAAGATGGGTTTTGAAACGACCTATCACGTCGTCGTCAATGAACTGGTCGTCGAGCAGTGCGCGAAAGAAATCTCGGCGTTGAAGATGCCGAAATTTATCGGCTGGCATTGTCGCGATTCGGTTGATTTCGACGATCAGACGCAATTTCTATGGACACGATCGGGCTTGCGAAGCTGGTTTTTCACCGATCTGACCGAAGGCTGCTGGGAAGGATCGACCGTGACGATGGTCGCGATCCAACTGGCGTTCTACATGGGTTTCAACGAAGTGGTGTTGATCGGGGTCGATCACAGCTACCAATTCACCGGCAACCCGCACGCGGCCGTCACCAGCCAGGGAGATGACCCGAATCACTTTGATCCAAATTACTTCGGCAAGGGCTTTCGCTGGCATTTGCCGGACCTAGAAGGCAGCGAGCTAAGCTACCGCGTCGCGAAACATGTGTTTGAATCGTCGGGGCGACGCATCATTGATGCAACCGTCGGCGGCAAGTTACAAGTGTTTCCCAAGGTCGATTATTACCGTCTGTTCGATCCGGCGCGATCCGCCGCGGCATGAGGAGTCTGGCAAATGACCGCAACAGAAACATCAACGCAATGGCAGGAACGTGTGCATCGGGTCGATGCGCTCGATCCGCGCGGCTGCGATTTTCACGTCGGATCAGGCGCGGAAAACTTTCGCGTCAAACAATTTGGCGGCGAACTTGACTTCACCCGCCGGATGATCGAAGCGATCCAACCCGATGATACCTTTTTTGATATCGGTTCGTGCATCGGTTTTGTCGCGATTCATGCCGCCAGGCGCGGGGCGAAAGTCGTCGCGTTTGAACCCGATCCGCAATTGCGCGCACGGCTGACGCAGAATATCGCACTCAATGAATTAGACGTTCAGGTAATGCCTGTCGCGGTATCGAATCGCGATGGCGTCGCCACGCTGTATACCGATGGCCAGCACGGTTTGTCGCCCACGCTCGCCCCGACTGCTGGGCGCGGTGCGATCGAAACCGTGATGCGATCAATTGATTCGTTAATTGCGTCAGGTGAAATCGCAAAACCTGGTCTCATCAAACTGGACATCGAAGGCGCCGAAGTCCGTGCATTAAATGGTATGAAGCAACTGCTTCGCGGCAGGGATCGCCCACGGCAAATATTCATCGAAGTCCACCCGCCATTCATCGAACAGTTCAAAGACGATCCCGCAGCGGTCGAAGCGATTCTGTTGGGATGCGGGTATCGGTTAGTGGATCGTCGCGGACGTTACGAGCAATTGCACGAAATCTGGGAGGCGGCGTGAAGACCATTTCCAAACCACGCATCGCGGCGATCGTGCCGATGCGGAATGATTCTAAACGCGTACCGGGTAAAAATTGGCGGCTGCTGGGTGGCAAGCCGTTGTTTGCCCATGTCGTCGAATCGTTGATGCAGTGTGGCTGGGTGGATCAGATCGTCATCGATACTGATTCGGACGCCGTGCGTTCGATTGCCAGAAAGCAATATCCAAACGTGACGATCATTGATCGGCCTGAGCATCTTCGCAACGACAAGCTGCCGATGAACGATGTCTTGCTTCACACCACATCGCAGGTGCGGGCCGACTATTATCTGCAAACGCACAGCACCAATCCGCTGCTAAAGCCTGACACCATCGCGTCAGCGGTCGAGCAATTTGTCGCTGCCAACGGCACTTACGATTCGCTTTTTGGCGTTACACGGTTGCAGCAGCGTTTATGGGATCAACTGACGCGTCCGGTCAATCACAATCCGGCGATCCTGCTCCGCACGCAGGATTTACCGCCAATTTACAGCGAAAATTCGTGTCTTTACCTCTTCTCACGCGAGGCATTGGCATCGAATCATAATCGCATCGGCGTGCGGCCATTGATGTTTGAGATCGACCGCATCGAAGCCTGGGATATCGACGAGGAAACCGATTTCACCATCGCAGAAATGCTTTACACCGCCATTCAAAATCAGCGACGGAGCGCGGCATGAGAAAGAAATCGCAATGGAATGTCATTTTATCCGCACCCTACATGATCCCGTTCGCCGATCGCTTCGTGCCGATCCTTGAGGCCGAAGGTTGCAACGTCATCATCCCATCGGTCAATGAAAGATTAGAAGAACACGAACTGCTCAAGCTTGTCCCCGATATCGACGGAACGATCTGCGGCGACGACCGGTACACCCGCAAAGTGATTCAAGCTGCCCCGCGAATGCGAATCATCAGCAAGTGGGGGACGGGCATCGATTCGATCGACCGCGCCGCTTGCGAAGAGTTTGGCATTCGCATCGGCAATACGCCCAACGCATTCACGATTCCGGTGGCTGACAGTGTGTTCGCCTATTTGCTGTCGTTTGCGAGGCAGACGCCGTGGATGGATCGGCACATGAAAGCCGGTCGGTGGGAGAAAATTGCTGGAAAAACGCTTAGCGAATGCACGATCGGCATCATCGGTGTCGGCAATATCGGAAAGGAAGTCGCCCGTCGTGCAGCGGCATTTGGGATGAACGTGTTGGGGACGGATATCCAAACGGTTGATCCACATTTTCTCGCCGCGACGACCATGCGGATGACCTCCTTGGACGATCTGCTTCAACGCAGCGATTTTGTCACGCTGCATACCGATCTGAATCCGACCAGCCAGCATTTGATGAACGCCGCACGCTTCTCATTGATGAAACCCGGCGCGGTGCTAATCAACACCAGCCGCGGTCCGGTTGTCGATGAACCGGCGCTGGTCGCGGCGTTGATGAAAGGTCGATTAGGCGGGGCGGGCCTGGATGTATTTGAAGTCGAACCGCTGCCACAAGATTCACCTTTGATGCAAATGGACAACGTGCTGATCGCGCCACATAACAGCAATTCCAGCCCCGCAGCATGGGAACGCGTGCATCAAAACAGCATCCGCAACCTTCTCCACGGCCTGTCCGAAGTCATTCGTATCAGGCGGGCGGCGTGAAACGCACCGTCGCAATCACAGGTGTCTGCGGCGGGATCGGAAGCGCGACGGCCCGCGTGTTTTACGACGCGGGATGGGTCGTCGTCGGCGTGGATCGCCGCGAAGAAGACGTACCCGATTTTATCCACCAGTTTATCTGCGCCGATGTATCCAAAATCGAAGCGCCGACGATGATCGTCGAAAAAATCACCGCCGCACAAGGCCGCCTCGATGCGCTGGTCAACAACGCGGCGTGTCAGATATGCAAACCGATCGTCGATACCACCGCCGAAGAGTTTGACACGATCATGGCGTGCAACGTGCGATCAGTCTTTTTATCCGTCCAAAAAGCCTTGCCGCTGCTCAAAACGAGTGGCGGATCGGTCGTGAATATCTCATCGGTTCATGCCGTCGCGACCAGCGCGGACATCGCGGCCTACGCCGCTTCCAAGGGCGCGTTGTTGGCATTGACGCGGGCGATGGCGCTGGAGTTTGGCGAGATCGGCATTCGCGTCAATGCGGTGCTTCCCGGTGCGGTCGATACTCCGATGCTGCACGCCGGCCTATCACGCGGCCACGTCAACGGGACGGATATACAAAAGAAAATTCGCGGCCTAGGCAAAAAGCACGTCATGGGCCGAGTCGGCAAACCCAATGAGATCGGCCAGACCATCCTCTTCCTCGCCGACAACGATCGTTCCAGCTTTATGACCGGCCAATCTCTGGTCGTCGACGGCGGTGCCACCGCACGACTCAGCACCGAATAGCTGCACCACGCTTTGCTTGCCCCGATCATGCCGTTACAACATCGGTATGAGTTCACCGCTAGGCCCATTTACCATTGTCCCGTCGATCGACCTCCGTAACGGCCAGGTCATCCGTCTCAAGCAAGGCGATTACACACAGCAGATCACCTACGATGTCGATCCAGTCGCCACCGCAAAGCAATTCAAATCCGAGGGGGCCGAGTGGATGCACATCGTCGATCTTGATGGTGCAAAAGAAGGCCGCTGTGTGCAGACGGATTTGGTCGCAAAGATCATTGCGGCGTCGGGCTTAAAAGTGCAGGTCGGCGGCGGGGTGCGATCCAATGCCGATGTCGACCGATTGATCGAATGCGGCGCATCCCGCGTAATCGTCGGCACCAAGGCGATCGAAGACTGGGACTGGTTTGAATCGCTGGCGAAACAGGCAAAGTATGCCCACAAGTTGACGCTCGCGATTGATGCCAAGGAAGGCATGGTCGCCACCCGTGGATGGACAGAAACCAGCGGATTAAGTGCCGTCGAAATCGCCCGCCGGGTGAGTGATTGGGCGTTGGCGGGTTTGCTGTACACCGATGTCGCACGCGACGGAATGCTGACCGGCCCGAATCTGGAACAGACCCGCAAGCTCGCCGAAGCCGGCCAAGTCCCCGTCATCGCGTCTGGCGGCGTCGGATCGATCGCCCATATCGAATCGCTCCTTAATCTGCCCGTCTGGGGCGTGATCGTTGGCAGGTCGTTATATGAGAAAAAAGTCGTTTTGAAAGAGGCACTCGCGGCCGTGCGTGACGCGAATCGTTGAACCACACGCGAGCAACGCCACGCTTTTATCGCAGCACAGATTCGGTGTAACTGTTTGTGGGCGAACTAAACGTTGAATCGCGACTCGACGCTGGCGATGCCCACATCGCCACTGGGGTTCGGTAGGTTTCATTTCTTGCCCCCCCCCCATAAAGGCCGTGGCCGCCAAGTAATCGGAAAGTAAACCAAGCCACAAGGCGATGCGGCAAAGCCAGCAGATCAGCCCGCGACGATGGGCGGGTAATGAGCACTCGTGCTGGGCGTGGCCTTGCAGAATACCATATGGGATTGTCCTGCTTTTTGTCTTTTCTTTCCAATCTGACGGCTTTGGACGGTCGGCGCGTATCGCGGCAACGTCGGGCGACTTGAACATACGGACGACCGCAGTTGCCCCCGCCTAGCGACCATTGTTTGTGGGGAAGTCGATCCAAGCTACGCTAAAGCCCGCGGCCAGAGCAGGTTGAACCGCAACGGCCACCGTGTATCGCGCGGGATCGGCTCGATCGCATACTCGAAACGATCATCCCCCATCGCCAGGGCTGCGCGTCGCAGGAGCGACAGGATCCGTTCGCGGGTGTCTGGGGGGTCGAGTTGCATCTTCCAGGCACGCTGGGTGTAAGGCATCATCCACTCGGCCGCCTGTTTCAAGCTGCGGCCAATTGAACTTCCCGCTGCGAACTTCGGCGGAACCGGAATGCTGAAACTGAATTTCTCTCCGCCTCAAAGGTCTGGGAGTGAAACGGATAATAGACAGACTTCCGTTGGATGTCGGCAGTGTCGGGTTTTGAATTTATGAAGCATATCTGCGGAAAACGCCTCGAAACTGCTTTGTGGAAACGCCGCGCGCCTACAATGGGTTTTGAAAGGTATCGACCATGAGCTCACAGCCGAAAACTGATTCCACGCCTGAACCCGATGCGCACGCCGAAACGCCTCACGACCAAGACCGGCCTACGCTGCTGGTGCAGGTCAACACCGATCACAACGTCAAGGGCAGCGAGCAGCTCCACCTTTACGTGCAAGCGACCGTCGAAGCCGCTCTTGGCCGATTCGGGGAACAACTCACGCGCGTCGAAGTGCATCTCAGCGACGACAACGGCCAGCGCACGCGCGGCGAAGACAAACGCTGCGTTATGGAAGCCCGGCCCGCAGGCCTGCACCCGATCGTCGTCACCCATGTCGCCGAAACGATCGACGACGCCGTCGATGGAGCCGTTACCAAGCTTGAAAAACTGCTCGATAGCACGTTCCACAAACTCCACGACCACAAAGGCCAAATCTCGCTAGGCGAAGCCACGACTATGTGATGACGCTGCGCGCAGTTGCATCGCGAAGGAAAGTCGCGACTGTCTCGAATCGGTGTTTAAAAATTATTTGTGTTTGCGTATTACACCGTGCGTGTCTTCGCCCTGCGAATAGTCGTTTGAAAAATTCACAGGCTCTCAGGGTGGCAGCCGCGCAACATGTGACTCGGTTCGCTATGCAGAGAAATCACATCAATACCGCTTAGCTTGCTGCGCGACTTTCATCGGTAGGCCGAACAGATCGATAAAGCCCCGGGCGGCGGTGACGTCGTAGCCTTCCATCGAAAAGCTGGCGAGTTTGTCATCGTACAGCGTGTGCGGACTGGTCGCTGCGATTGCCATCGCACGTCCTTTGAATAGCCGCACCCGCGCAACGCCGGTAACGGTCGCATTCGTGTGATCGATAAAAGTCTGCAACGCCTCGCGTAGCGGATGAAACCACTGCCCGTTATAGACCATTTTCGCGTACTGTAGGGCGATCTGCTGCTTGTAATGCAGCGTGTCACGTTCGATACAGATTTGTTCGAGCGCCTTGTGGGCTTCGTACAAAATCGTGCCGCCGGGCGTTTCGTAAACGCCGCGTGATTTCATGCCGACGAGTCGATTTTCGACCAGTAACGCCACGCCGACGCCGTGCTTGCCACCGATCGTATTCAATTCAGCGATCAGCGCGTCGGCAGGCAGCTTCTTGCCGTTGACGCTGATCGGATTTCCCGATTCAAAGCCGATTTCGACCACTTCGCTTTCGTCCGGCGTTTTGCTCAACGGGCTGGTCATCGTTAGGCAGGCTTCCCAGTTTGGTTCGCTGTTGGGGTTTTCGATCTCCGCGCCTTCGTGGCTGATATGCCAGAGGTTGCGATCCTGCGAGTAGATTTTTTTCTTGCTGACGGGGATCGGGATATTGTGTTTTTCAGCGTAGTCGATCGCGGTTTCGCGGTCGCGCAATTCAAACGATGGGTCTTTCCATGGCGCGATGATTTTCAGATCCGGCGCCAACGCCATGTAGGTGAGTTCAAACCGGACCTGATCATTGCCCTTGCCTGTTGCGCCGTGGCCAACTGAATCGGCGTTGGTATCGCGGGCGACTTCCACCTGCTTGGCGGCGATCAACGGACGCGCGATGCTCGTTCCCAGCAGATAATCCTGCTCATAAATCGCGTGAGATCGCAGCATCGGGAAGCAATACTGCTCGGCAAATTCCTTCCGCAAATCCATCACGACCACTTCGTCCGCACCGCTCTTATAGGCTTTATCTTCCACGCCCTTAAGTTCCGAGCCCTGCCCGAGTTCGGCAGCGAACGCGACGAGTTTCACGCCGGGATAGCGTTCCTTCAACCACGGCAAAATCACAGAGGTATCAAGGCCGCCTGAATAGGCGAGGACGATCTTCTTCGGTGCGTTTTCAACGGGCATGGGTCTCCAATTATTTGAATCGTCTAGTATATCGATCATCGAACAGATTTCGACACCTCCTGGCAACGATTTGCAGCCTGCAGTGAGTTCGGGTGCAATCCTGCAATGCAACAGGACACCGCCCGTGTGGGAAAATTAAGCATTACGCTCGAAGGGGAGTTGAATGAATTTAGCGCAATTTTGACAACTAAACGTCTTCAAGACGATTTGTATGAGCTGACACTCACATTGACTGCTTCTGAACCGGCCCGCCCACCTGCGGTCAAACTGGCATGGCGGTTTCCTGCGATCGACATTGGCGCATCGTGGACCACCGCAGCGGGTCGCGGACGCGGGTTAAACGTCGACTGGGGAAAACCGATGGCCGCATCGAGCACGAACCAGGCACCTGTACTGATGCTGCATAGCTTTAGCGGAATGAATCGGTTGACTTTCGCCTGTTCGGATGCGCTCAACCCGACTGAGTTGATGGCGGGGATTGTCGAGGAAACCGGCGAGTTTAGTTGCTATGTCGGTCTTCTGCAGGGTTTGCAGCCACCTGTGGCGCGGTATGAAGCGACCCTCCGCATCGACACGCGAGCAGTCGATTACGCTGTCGCACTTAAAGAGGTTTCGGACTGGTGGGCGTCATTTCCCGATTACGCCCCGGCATTCGTGCCGGATATTGCACGCTTGCCGATGTATTCGACGTGGTACAGTTTTCATCAAAACGTAGATCCAGATGCGATTGTGAAGCAATGTCGATTAGCTAAACAGTTGGGATGTGAGACCGTCATTGTAGATGACGGATGGCAAACGAATGATGGGTCGCGTGGCTATGCGTTTTGTGGCGATTGGAAACCGATTCGCGTGCCGCAGATGCGAAACTTTGTCGATCGTGTTCATGATACCGGACTTGCCTTCATACTCTGGTACTCCGTGCCGTTTATTGGAATTCATAGCGATGCTTTCAAGCGTTTTGAAGGAAAATATCTCTTTCATAGCGAGCGTATGAAAGCGTCCGTGCTCGATCCACGCTTTCCAGAGGTCAGGGAATACCTGATTATGCTTTATGAAAACGCATTGACCGAGTGGAATCTCGATGGTTTCAAACTCGACTTTGTAGACAGTTTTCAACCCACGCCGCAATCGGTGCAATTGACGGGGGAAGGGCGTGATTATGCGTCGGTCCATGCCGCAGCGGATCGTCTGCTGGCAGATGTAATATCACGTTTGCGGGCGATTAAACCGCAGATCATGATCGAGTTTCGCCAAAACTATATTGGACCGCTGATGCGCAAGTACGGCAATCTGTTTCGTGCCGGTGATTGTCCAAATGACGCGATGACCAATCGCGTTCGCACACTCGATTTGCGTTTGCTTGCAGGGAACACAGCGGTGCACGCCGACATGATGATGTGGAATGCTGACGAACCGCCGGAGTGTGCGGCGTTGCAGATTTTGAACGTCCTATTTTCCGTGCCGCAGGTGTCTGTTTTGTTGGATAAAATTACGCCGGATCAACAGCGCATGGTCGGCTTTTGGCTTTCATTCTGGCGCGAACATCGCGACGTATTGCTCGATGGCGAATTTAGACCTGCGCATCCCGAATCGCTATTTCCTTATGCGGTGGCCACCTCTGCGTTGAAGCAAGTCGTCGTGATCTACGATGACGCGGTCGCCGAGGTGGATAATGATGTCCAGCGGAAGCTGTTTGTTGTCAATGCAACACGCGGTGATCGTGTGGTTGTGCGACTGCGACAGTCTATAACGATGCTAAATAACGTGATTAAAAATTGCTGCGGCGACACGTTGACGACAGAAAAGCGCACACTTCCGGCGGGGATTCATGAACTGAACATCCCGGCGGCGGGATTGGCGATCATTGGCTAAAATTTGGATTCAGTCAGCGAATCGCTCAGCGACGGATCGGGCTTCCAATCCGGGTCGCGGGATTTGGCCAGAACGTGCTTGCCGAGTTCGAGGCGGTGGATAATCGCATCCATATCGGCGGGGCGTTTGCTGACCGACGTGCTGACGCATTCCAAAATCAGATTGCTGACCGGCAGCGGGCACTTGGGGTTCAACTCCACCGGTGAAGGGATCGTCGCATCCAGCAGGAAGCTGTTTTCGCCCTTTTTGTTGACCGTATAAAGCGTCGGGATATTCCGACCGGTCACGGCCCAATAAAGTGTTGCACCGAGATTGTAAACATCCGTCTGAATCGTCACCGGACGGCGATTCACCTGTTCGGGCGCGATGAAATCGGGCGTTCCTTGAATGCGCTCTTTTACCGTGCCCACTTTGCAGGATTGCCCGAAGTCAATCACCTTCACACGCCCATGACGGTCGCGCAGGATGTTGTTGGGCTTGATGTCGCAATGCACAAAACCCATCGCGTTCATCGATTTCAATCCCTCGGCAGCCTGAATGAAGGTATCGAGGATGTCAATCAGATCGGTCGGCAAGCCGGTTTCAAGTGGCAGGCCTTCGAAATATTCCATCACTAGGAATGCTTCATTGACCTTGAGCAACAACGACTTAATGATTTTCAGCTCAAAGCTGCGACGCAGATTTTTGTGGTTGAAAGTACGAGAGATATCGTATTCGGTCTCCATCTGTTCGATGAAGCGAATATCCTTGGTGTCGCGCCGAAGCACATGCTTGAGGGCGAACGTCTGGCGAGTGGTCGGGTCGAGTACTTTGTAAATAGTACTCCGAGCGCCTTCGCCAAGTCGTTCTACGACCTGGTAGTGGAGGAGAGTTTGTCCCATGCAACTTGTCCCACCATCGCTACTTACGTCACGATCAGGCCGGTGGCGCACAGATCGAGATCGCTCGGCTACGCAGATAAAACGGTATATATAATCTGCATGCGCAGTCGATACTCAAGGCTTTCGGGTCAACCCCACAGGCGGCTTACGCCACCGCCTGAGACCTCGGTATGATAACTCGCATGATGCCGACCTGCCACACCATACAACATTTCCGAGGTCATGCGCTAACATAGGCGATTCGGATCGTGCAAGCAAGGAAATTGCCGAATGTCGAATCGGGAAATGTAAGGATTTTGTTCTGAACCGCCTGCGTCAATGAATTGGATCGCGCGGGTTCTTAGCGGGGAGTGATTAGTTCGATCCCGCCTGACTCAGCCGCGTGCCAGGCAACGTCCAGACGTGGTTGGACGGGATCGACAACCGCGACTGAAGCTCCGCCACCAATGTCGTCAGGCGAGCGACTTGTAATTCGGTAGGCTTTGATTTATCAAAATCCCCGATTAGGCAGATCAAAATCCACTTTGCATCGACTGGCGTCGCGTCACTTGCGGACATCGCGGGCATCTGCGCCATCCATCGGGCGGAGACTTCGATCTCGCCGTTGGCGGATCCGCGACCGTTGCCGATCACAAAATGATCTCCAACCCCTGCCGTGGGTGTCGCGATCGTGCGTGCGCTGCCGTTTGTGGTTCGGGACTGGCGGATCAGGATGCCGGTCCACTGTCCTGTACGCACAGGACGATCCGTTTGAAAGACCGCTTCCATGCCGGATGTCGCTGCGGGCTGCACATTGTAGAGTGTCGTCTGCGTGCCCGGCGTAAGCGGTGCTGGCGCCAACGCCAGTAGGAAGGCGGTGGTCAACGTCAGGATGCCGACGAGGCTGACAAAACCGATGGCTTTACGTTGGTGTTTTTTTGCCACGCGTGATCCCAGTGTCCTGCGTTCTGTCGCCGCGGCTGGCCGAACGCGCACCATACATTTAAGACCTGAGCAAACCGCTCATGCTTCCGCATGATCTTCATCGACAAATCCGTTTGCGATGATGCAGTCTATTTACCATTTGTTGGGTCGCGATGCACGTCCGAAAATCGGATTGTCAATTTGTTGCCCAGCGCGAGTTGATTTTGTTTGTGCTATATTCGCCGCCGACCATCAGCGTTTGGCGTGGCGTTGGTAAGTGGATTGACACATCATTTGAACAGGAATACCCGATGCGGGTTTTGCGGATTGCACTTATCATTCTATTGATCGGGCCGGGGTTGGGTCTTCTATTTTTTGGACCGCGCGACACGGCTGAATTGCCACGCGATCGGGTGATTGTCGATTACTGGGAGAAGTGGACCGGCAACGAAGAAACACAGATGCGGTCGATCGTCAACGCCTTCAACGATACGGTCGGTAAGGAAAAAGGCATTTTTGTCCGGTATCTTTCGACCAGCAGCGTGAATCAAAAGACGCTGATCGCCACCGCGGCGGGGGTGCCGCCGGACATCGCGGGGATTTGGGATCCGAATGTCCCACAATTTGCAGCAATGGATGCGTTGGAACCGCTGGATGGTCTGGCCGAGGCGCATGGGATCACCGCGGGAACCTACAAGCCGGTGCATTGGAAAGCGTGTCATTACGACGGGAAACTGTATGCGTTGATCAGCACGCCTTACGATGTCGCGTTGCACTACAATAAGAGTTTATTCGCCGCGAAATCGACCGAGTTGCGTGCGGCCGGGCTGGATCCAGATCGCCCGCCTAACACGATCGCGGAACTCGATGCATACGCGAAGGTTTTGGACACGCTGAATCCCGACGGATCGATTCAAGTCGCGGGTTATCTTCCTCTCGAACCCGGTTGGTATGCGACCTACACACCGTTTTGGTTCGGCGGATCGTGGTGGGATGATGAGAATAAACGCTTCACCTTTACTGATCCCAAAGTGGTGCGTTCGTTTGAGTGGATTCAGAGTTATTACCGTCGGTTAGGTCAGTCCGCGATGTCGGAGTTTCGGTCGGGGACGGGTAATTTTGATTCCCCTCAGAATCCCTTCATGGCCGAGACGCTGGCGATGGAACAGCAGGGCACCTTTCTAGCCAACTATATCCACAACACTAAACCCTCAATGGACGGGCGATGGGCGGCTGCGGCGTTTCCATCGGACGATCCTGCGTTAACTGATGTCACCTACTGCACCGCCGACGTGCTGGTCATTCCGCGCGGTGCAAAACATGTGAATGAGGCATTTGAGTTCATCGCCTACGTCAATCGGCAGGACGTGATGGAACGCCTATGCAGCATGCACTGCAAGACGTCGCCGTTGGCGAATGTCAGTGCAAAGTTTATGAACGAACACGCCAATCCCTATATCGCGGTGTTTGAGCGATTGGCTGCGAGTCCGAACGCGCATGGCACGCCGCCCGTGCCGATTTTGCCGCAGGTGGGTGAAGAATTAGGCAACTTTTTTCAGCGACTGAGCAGTCTGGAAATCACCCCCGCAGAAGAATTGCCGCTGATGCAGGCGCGGCTACAAAAAAAATATGATGAGTTCATCAAGCGTCAGAACAATCGTAAAAAACCAGCCGACGAAATGCCCGGCCAATCACTGGAAAACTAAATGCGCACCCAAAGCAAAGAGTTGAAAGATTTTCTAAAAGGCATGGGTTTTCTATCCCCGTGGGTGATCGGTTTTGTGTTGTTCACCGCCATACCGATCGGGTTATCGCTGTACTATAGCTTTTGCGATTATTCGTTACTGCAACCGCCTGCATACATCGGATGGGCGAATTACCGTGAGTTGTTTCACGATCCGATCTTCTGGAAAACCGTTCGCAACACCTTTCTGTATGCGATCGTCGCTTTACCGGCTGGCATGTTCATCGCGTTGGGTGTGGCGATTTTGCTGAACGTGAAGATGCGAGGCCAGACGATCTATCGCACGATCGTGTTTCTGCCGTCGCTCGTGCCTGCGGTGGCGTCGGCGATGCTGTGGTTGTGGTTGTTTAATGCCAAACTCGGACTCATCAATCTGGCGCTTCGCAAAATCGGAATCAGCGAACCCCCACTGTGGTTGGCCGATGCGACTTGGGCGATGCCTGCGTTAATTTTGATGAGCTTTTGGGGCGTCGGCAATACCGTCATCATCTATCTGGCGGGTTTGCAGGACGTACCAAAGGAACTCTACGAAGCGGCAGATCTTGACGGCGCGGGCGCATTTCAAAAAGTATGGCACGTGACGTTGCCCAGTATTTCGCCAGTGATTTTCTTCAATCTGGTGATGGGCATCATCGGCACGCTGCAAGTTTTTGGCACGCCTTACATTATGACCGGTGGCGGGCCAGCGCGATCGACCTACTTCTATACGATGTATCTCTACGACAACGCCTTCACCTATCTGAGAATGGGTTACGCAAGCGCGATGGCGTGGGTGCAACTATTGGTCGTGATTGCTCTTACCGCACTGGCGGCGTGGACGAGCAAGCACTGGGTTCACTATCAAGGCAAATAAGTCAGAATCAGAAAGACAGTCTCATGGCGGATCAACCGACGAACCATCCTGAAACAAATGTCGCGACGACTGGGCTGCAAAGTAACGTTGCGATGCTGGCCGAGGTGTCGCCTCAGGGGCGCAAGCCCCGGCGGAGTCCATTCGGAAACGCCTTAACGCATATCGTGTTATGGATCATCTGCGCCGCTGCGATTATTCCGTTTTTATGGATGGTATCGACGAGTCTAAAGACGCTTGAAGATGCGATGGCGTTCCCACCGACCTGGTGGCCGTCACCGTTTCAATGGCATAACTACATGGATGTGCTGACGAGCAAAAAAGCGAATTTTCTGCTATGGACGCGCAATACGCTGGTGATCGCGGTTCTGGCGGTGGCGGGGACGACTTTATCCAGTGCGGTAGTTGCGTATGGTTTTTCCAAGGTGAAATTCAAAGGCCGCGGGCCGTTATTCGCGTTGATGCTCTCGACGATGATGGTTCCGTTTCCGGTGACGATGGTGTCGCTATTTGTGTTGTTTCGATGGCTTGGTGATACGACCGGCGTGCCGTGGCTGGGCACGTTCAAACCACTTTGGTTGCCAGCGTGGTTTGGATCGGCGTTCAACATTTTTTTATTGCGTCAGTTTTTTATCACCATCCCCGACGAGCTTTCCGAAGCCGCCCGCATCGACGGGTGCAGCGAAGTCGGCATCTTTTTCAGAATCATCTTACCCTTGGCACGGCCTGCACTTGCAGTCGTGGCGCTCTTCGCATTCATGGGGGTTTGGAATGATTTTCTCGGTCCGCTGATTTACCTCCAGCGGCCCGAACAATTCACACTCGCACTCGGATTGCAGAACTTTCAAAGCCAGCAAGGCGGAACCCCTTGGCAACTGCTGATGGCCGCCAGCGTGCTGGTGATTTTGCCGGTGCTGATTCTCTTCTTCATCGCACAACGCACCTTCATCGAAGGCATTGCCACGACTGGCATTAAGGGTTGATCGAATAGGGCGATGAGAATAATTAGTGCGAGGTTACCGAGTCGTTAAAATAGGGGCCACAGAGACAGGGGCACAGAGGCACAGAGAAAGCGAAATGCTTTGGCAACAGGAGACTTTGTTTCTAGATTGCAAAAACGCAGAAAATCAGCGTCTATGAGACAGCGTTCAGAAGTGCGAAGCACTTCTCTGTGCCTCTGTGTGCTTCGAAACATCTGTCAGTTGATTTCGCCGATGTCCAGGCCGTGCTTGCGCATCTTTTTATAAAGCGTCGTGCGGTTGATTTCCAACTCTTTAGCGGTGGCTTGTCGGTTCCATTGATTGCGATCCAGTGCCGCTTCGATGATGCGTCGTTCCGGCATCTCCAACGCCTTTTCAAGCGGCATCGGGTGTGCATCAAACTCGATCGTTTTACCATTCGATGCGACAGTCATCGCAACCAGGTGGTGCATCGTTTCGGGCAAATCCTCGACTTCGATCTTTGGTCTGCGACACAGCACCACCGCGCGCTCAACCGCATTTTCTAATTCCCGGATATTGCCAGGCCATTGATATTCAACCAGATGCTGCATCGCACCTTCGCTAAAGCCGATCACCTTGCGGCCTAACTCCTGCGTGAACTGCTTCAAAAAGTGTTCCGCAAGCAGCGGTATATCTCCAATTCGCGATCGCAGCGGCGGCAGTTGGATCGTCACCACGTTGATGCGGTAATACAAATCCTGCCTGAACTTTCCTTCGTTCACCAACTGAAGCAGATCGACATTGCTGGCCAGTATGGATCGCACATCGACGGTGCGCGTTTCGTGCGAACCAACCGGTTCAAACGCCCGTTCCTGCAAAACGCGAAGCAATTTCACCTGCATCGAAGCGGGTGCGGAGTTAATTTCGTCCAGAAAAATCGTTCCGGTGTCGGCAGCGAGAAATCGTCCGGGTTTGTCGGATACCGCGCCGGTAAAACTGCCTTTGATATGCCCGAACAATTCAGATTCGAGCAAAGTTTCGGGCAACGCACCGCAGGCAATTTCGATGAAGGGCTTATCCCTGCGGGGGCCTCGACGATGGATCGCCCGCGCCAGCATCGATTTGCCGGTTCCGCTTTCGCCAACGACTAGCACCGTTGTGCGTCCGTCTGCGACGGCATCGACAAGATCGTAGACCCGCTGCATCCGATGATCGCGGCCAATGATGTTGTCCAGACCGAAGCGGTGATCGAGTTGCGTTTTGAGCGCAAAATTCTCCGCCAGCAACGCCTGCTGACGCACGGCTTTATCAACCACCGTGCGGATTTCCTCATCGACGATCGGTTTGGTGAGATAATCAAACGCGCCGAGTTTGGTGGCCTCGACCGCATTTTCGATCGTGCCATAGCCGGTGACCACGATCACTATGACCTGCGGATACCGGCGGCGAAACTCACGCAGCAGATCGGTTGATTTGATACCCGTTAAGTTGATGTCCGCCAATACGACATCAATCGTTCCCGCATCGAGTTCAGAATGTGCCGAAGCGATATTATCGGCCGTGCGAACGTCGTACCCTTCGCGACGCAGAAATTGCCCCAGCGATTGCACGATGATCCGGTCTTCGTCGAGAATCAGCAGCCGGGCGCGGTGGTTATTGTTGGCTTGAATCATAGGATGCCCGCGATGCCAAAACACCACATCGCTGATGTGTTATCGGCAGGTTGTTGCAGGAAGTGAACAATCTTTATCCCTAACCGCGCGAGACAGAGCAAGAATGCTGAGTTATAATTTGCGTCGGAGACATACTTTATGCGCATTGGGATCCCTAAAGAAGTTAAATCGGATGAGTATCGTGTCGGGATCATGCCGGTCGGCGTGGATACGCTCGTCCGCCACGGCCATGAGGTGATGATCGAAGCCGAAGCCGGCGTGGGCAGCGGGTTTCCGGACGCCGATTACGCGGATGCGGGCGCAAAATTCGCTTCGAGCGCCCAAGAGGTGTTCGATTTTGCCGACATGATCATCAAGGTTAAAGAACCCCAACCAGCGGAAATGGGGTTGTTTCATGCCGGACAGATCGTTTTCACCTATTTCCACTTCGCTGCCGACATGAAACTGACGCAAGCGTGTCTGGATACAAAAATCACCGCGATCGCGTACGAGACGATCAAAGACAAGAAGGGCACGTTACCGTTGTTGACGCCGATGAGCGAAGTCGCGGGCAAGATGAGTATCCAAGAGGGTGCGAAATATCTTGAAAAGCCGATGAGCGGCAGGGGGATTTTGCTCGGCGGCGTTCCCGGCGTTCCCCCGGCGCATGTCTTGGTGCTTGGCGGCGGGATCGTCGGAACCAATGCCGCCAAGGTGGCTGCCGGTTTGGGTGCCAACGTCGTGCTGATGGATGTGAATGTTGATCGGCTGCGCTATCTCGACGATGTGATGCCCGCGAACGTCACCACACTCTACAGCGACCGCTACAACATCAACGAAAACCTGAAATTGGCGGATCTGGTGATCGGCGCGGTGTTGATTCCCGGCGCCAAAGCGCCGCGACTAGTCACGCGCGATCAATTGAAGCTGATGAAAAACGGTGCGGTGATTGTCGATGTCGCGATCGACCAAGGCGGCTGCGTTGAAACCAGCCGTCCGACAACCCACCAACAACCAACCTACATCGTCGATGGCGTGGTGCATTATTGCGTGACCAACATGCCCGGTGCGGTGGGTCGAACCAGCACGATCGCATTGTGTAACGCGACATTGCCTTACGCGGTGAAGATCGCCAATGAGGGCTATCTGCAAACTGCGCAAAAAGACGCGGGATTCGCAGAAGGTATTTCGACGGTGAACGGAAAATTAACCCTCGCATCGGTCGCCGACGCGCTAGGATTGCAGTGTGAGCCTTTGAGTGTGCACATTAAATGAGAATTAACCGCCGAGACGCAGAGAGCAATATTGTACACTAAAGTAAAATTGCAAAAATTGTAGAGACAATACTTAGTTGAATGCGGGTATAAGCCCTTTCGTTGCCACGCATTCTCTCTGCGTCGTCAGCGTCTCTGCGGTGCATAAAGTTTGCTGCGATAGAATGGAGTATCGATGCCGCGAATGGATCAGTTGCATAAGTTGCTGGAGATGACGCCTAACGATCCGTTTTTGGCGTATGGAATTGCGTTGGAGCATAAAAAGGCTGCTGAGTTCCCGCAGGCGGCGGAATGGCTGGACAAGACGATCGAGATGGATGCGGGATATTGCTACGCGTACTATCAAAAAGGCCAAGTGCTGGAACAGTTAGGCAAGATTGAGCTGGCCAAGGCGGCGTACGAATTGGGTATCAAGGCCGCACGTCAGGCAGGCGACGGCCACGCCGAAGGCGAGTTGCAAGGGGCTTTGGATATGATCGCCTAGCAAGAAGGTGGGTACGGGTTGTGTTTAAGTTTCTGCACACGCCGAACTGGGACCGTCAGCATCGTTGGCGCACGCTTGTCTGGAACGGCATGGCCGGCCTCGGACTGACAGGCGTACACGCCTTGCCGGTTAGTCGTCACTGGGTGGAAGTGCATCGCAGGCAAATGCCGATGGCGGGGCTTGATCCGGCGTTCAAAGGCTTTCGCATCGTACAAATATCCGATCTGCACTACAGCCCAATGGTCTGGGCACATTATCTAAGACAATTTGTCGATTGGGTGAATATCTTAAAACCTGATCTGGTCGTCGTCACCGGCGATCTGGTGACAGGCGGGTATCGCTGGTCACGCAGTATCGCGACAATATTGGAACATCTGAAATCAACGCACGGCGTGATCTGCACGTTCGGAAATCACGACTATTCCATGTACGGCAAACGGGTGGCCTATGAAGGTCTGCGTCGGGCGGATTTTCTGGAAAAATGCCTTAAAGAACGTGGCATGATCGTTCTGCGGAATCAGGTGCTCCGGATTACGCACCATGAATCAAAATCGCCGTTGACGGTGGTGGGTCTGGATGATGAATGGTCGGGGAATATTGATCCGAAAAAAGCGTGGAAACACGTCGATGCGAAAGAGCCGATCCTCTGTCTGAATCACAACCCCGCCAACGCGAACGAATTGCTCACTTACCCGTGGCAATGGATGCTCAGCGGGCACACGCACGGCAGGCAGTTGGGAACCAGCAAAGTGGGAAAACGCTTTTACGGGCACCTGACCAGACAATATACGCACGGGTATTATTCAGTCGCGGGAAGACATTTGTATGTGAACCGGGGATTAAGCTACGGCCAGCGGATTAAACGGTGGTGTAGGCCTGAAATCAGCGTTTTTCGACTCCAACCGGAATAAAAGCGCCTAACTCCCGCTTCGGGGATTCAATTCGACATAATAAATACATCCCCCTTTTTGAAGTAAAAATGCGTTTTTTGTGGTGATTCCACGCAACGCATGAAGTAACTGCCATCGCGGGGGTTATTCGTACATTTGACACGGATTTTCTCGTCCTATATCGTTTTTAGCTTACTCTTTTAACAAACCATGGAGGTTTAATTACAATGGCACTGCAAGAATGGGATACGTTAAAGCGTCTGATTGTCGAAGCCGAGGAAGATGTCGCCAAGGCAACGGGTGGCAACAAAGCCGCCGGGACCCGCGCACGCAAGAAAATGCAGGATATCAAATCTGCAGCCCAGGAAGTTCGCAAGAAAATCCTCGAAGGCCGTGGCGAAGGAGAAGGCGAAGGCGATGCCGAAGATACGTCCGCTTCATCCAACGATTAAGCACTTATTCTGATGACAACCGATTTGGTCGGTTGTTTTATCTCAACGAATCGGGCTGCCTCAGCGACGCTGAGGCAGCCGCGTTGAGTTTCCCGTCACTTCCTACACCTATTCCGGATCCGCCCATGCCGCCTCAATTCCTCTTTGACCTCTCGCAGATTGATCTCGACCACGTGCTGTTCGGTCCAGAAGAAATCCGCAAAACCAATCCCCAGCGTGGCGAGATGGAACATCTGGATGCCGTCATCTGGGTCAATCAGGCTGAGGACGGATTGATTGGAAAAAAAATCGTTGGTGAGGACGAATTCTGGGTGCCCGGACACATCCCAGGCCGCCCGTTATTGCCCGGTGTGATCATGATCGAAGCGGCGGCGCAACTCGCCTGTTTCTACACCAAACGATATCTGGGTATGGAAGGGTTCATTGGTTTTGGGGGAACCGGTCCAACCAAGTTCCGGTCTGAAGTTAAACCCGGACAGACGCTTTACCTTCTCACCAAGCACACATGGACGCGGCATCGTCGCGTCGGAAGCGTTTGCCAAGGCATGGTCAACGGGCAACTCGCGTTTGAGACTGAGATCATCGGCACGCAAATGTAAGGCTTATTAAACCAGTGCGCCCGTATTTCTATCGCATCAATCGGTGTCCCCCTCAGTGGCGATATTTGGCCAAGGCAAACATGATTGAGCGGTCGTAATAATGACCCGAACGCGCAATGCGAGTAAGATACCGGCATGTTTGATAAAGCGTTCAGCAAGTGGTGGCTTTCGCGGGTGGTGCCTTATGCGGATGTTCCGGCGGAAAAACTCGCCGCCGAGCGAGAAGCGATCAGCCACCAGCAAACCTATAACGAAAATTACCATCATTTTATGAAGGCCGCCGTCCTGCCCGCGACAGACCGGCTGGTCAAAATGTTGATTACCAACCGCGTCGTCCATCGTGTGACGACTTGGGGCAATCAGCTTGCGATTCGCGTGCACCTTGCGTGGCGGTGGGGCGAACTGGTGGTTTCGCAAAGCCATGAAGACGCTGTTTCGTTCGAGCATCGCATCATCACCGAGGGCGAAAAACGCGGCGAGGACAGTTCAGAAGACCATACGCACCAGTACGATCTTCGCGATCCCATCCCGCCGACGATCGCAGAGCAGGAATTGATGTTCTTTCTGACGCGGCTGGCGCAGGATTTATACGAAGTTGAAATGCCCGAAATCCCACCCGGTGAAAAGCAACCGGATGCATAGGGCATCTTGGCGGCATATATTCATTTGTGGGAGATACTGTCATCGTAAAGCGGGAGTGTTATGGATCAGGTTCGCTGGGGAATCATCGGCTGCGGAGATGTGTGCGAGAAGAAATCCGGTCCGGCATTTTATAAAACCCCGCATTCGACACTTGCTTCGGTGATGCGCCGTGATGCTTCAAAAGCCGCTGATTTTGCCCATCGTCATGGCGTCGCGAAATCGACCGACGACGCAGATGCGATCATCCGCGATCCAGAGATTGATATTGTCTATATCGCAACCCCGCCGGGTTCGCATTGTGACTATGCGTTGAAAGTCGCGGACGCGGGCAAGCACTGCTATGTCGAAAAACCGATGGCCAGGCACGCGACTGAAACAAAGCGGATGGTCGATGCGTTTGCCGAAAAAAATCTGAAGCTGTTTGTAGGCTACTATCGCCGCACGCTGCCGATATTTGTCAAGGCTAAACAACTGCTTGATGACGGGGCGATCGGTACGCTGACGGGGATTTCGCATCGTCACGCCTCGGCTGCACACCGGCGCGATGCGGGCTGGCGGATCATCGTCGCTGATTCGGGCGGCGGGCTTTTTCTCGATCTGGCATCTCACGTATTTGATGCATTGGACTTTATCGCCGGAGCATTTGAAAATGTGCATGCAAATGCTGCAAATGTCGCATCGAACAATGATGTTGAAGATGTCGTGTCAGTGACCTGGCGGAACGATAAAGGGGTGGTGGGATCGTCGTATTGGAACTTCGCATCCGATCAGTCGGAGGATGTGATCGAACTGACCGGCACGGATGGGAAATTGTCCTGGCCTAGCTTTGGCGGGAGTGCTGTAAAGTTGTGGCGGGGCAAGGATTTGCAGCAATTTGATGCGCCCTACCCCGAGCACGTTCATCAGCCATTAGTGCAAACGATTGTGGACGAGTTACGCGATCGCGGGACTTGCCCCAGCACAGGCGCGACGGCACACCGGACACAGGTTGTGATGGATCAATGTTTGAACAACTATTACGGCGGGCGCACCGACCAATTCTGGCTTCGCCCGCAGACCTGGCCAGGCCGACGAATCCGCTGATTCCAATGCCTCTTGTGTTGCTCTCACGCAACATTTTTCCGTCCCCAATGATGCCTTTTTGCAACATCCGTCATAACCGGATACCCGCAAAAGCTGCGCGAGCGATAATCTAGCGTCCTATGATCTGTGGCACTGGGTTTGAATGAGTATTATCGTGCGCATCGCATTCACGTTGATCTTCGGCAGCATTCTTCTCGGCGCAGCCTCTGGTTGCGCGACGCAGCAGGATCGCGTCCCTGCGGTTGCAGCACGGTACTACTATGAATCAGCCCCGGCGGCGGCGTTGGTATTTGATCCGCCGATGACCGCCTATGCCCCGTTACCCGTATTCAGCCGCGAAGGCCGAAGTCCTGCAGCGTTCTACGGTTATGAACTGCCCACGGTTGATGTCTATCAGCTCTATCAACGCGATACCCAGCGTGGCGACGGTTTCCCCGACCGGTTCGATCGCACGACCTACTCCGGCCGATCCACCACCACCTATCGCTAAGCATTTCCACTCGCGTCCTGATTTCCCACGCGCCTGTCGCGTCCGGGATTTTTGCTTGCAATCGAGCCGCGACGCTGTAACAATCCTGTAAGTCCGGTGCACGTCAATGGTTAACAACGTAAGGCGGGTTCGCATGTCAACGGTAACGAAGAAAGAATTGATCGATCGAATCGCAGAAACAATGAACGATCGACGCGTGCAGGTTAAACGCGTGGTGCAGTTGTTCCTCGATGAGGTCATTGTCGAACTGGCAAAGGGTAACCGCTTGGAGTTTCGAGACTTCGGCGTATTCGAGTGCAAGGTTCGCAAGGCCCGCAAGGCACAAAACCCCAAAACCCTCGCGCCGGTCGCAGTGCCTGAAAAACGCACGGTGAAGTTTAAGGTCGGGCGGTTGATGAAGCAGAAGCTGGTCGATCTGGCTGAGGCGCACGCGAAACTGCAATCGTATAAACCCAAACCAACCGACAACGTTGCGGCCAATGCACAACAGGCCGACGACTGATGCTCTCATTGGGTCTGCCAGTTTCTGTCGGGCGGAATAGGCCACAGATCGCCGCAGATTTTAGCGGATGAATACGGATAAATACGCCGCGACGAACTAAAAATAGGCCGCCGAGACGCAAAGACGCAGAGAGAGAATTGCGGCTTTCATTCTTTCCATTTAATTTTTTTACTAGATTATATGATGTAGCGAACCGCACTCTTGTTGTATCCCTTTCATTGGTCGTGCTTTACCGCGTTGCTCTCTGCGCCTTTGCGACCCGTTCTCTTTTCAGTCAGTAGACAAGCACATTGCTACGACGGAATAATTGTCGGACCCGTATGATTCGCCCATTTCGTTTCCGGTGTGCATCGGATTACGATGCCGGGTATTGATGTCAGATTTACTCGATGATTGCATCAGCGGCGCACTTTCCGTACGTCGCGAAAACCACCTGTTGCGATCGCGGCGCGTGGTCACGCCCATAGACGCCACGCATGTGCTAGTAGATGGCCAGACGCTCGTTAACTTTGCTTCCAATAATTACTTAGGATTGACGCACCATCCAGCGATGATGCAAGCGATCGACGCCGCATCGGGCGCGGGGGCGGCGGGTTTAATCACGGGCCATACCCCCGATCACGCCGCCGCAGAATCTGCCATCGCATCATGGAAGCAAACCGAATCCGCACTGCTGATGCCAAGCGGGTACCAATCGAATCTGGCAGCGATTCAAACGCTCTACGCACTGGCGAAATCGCAAAATCGTTCCATTCGATTCATCGTCGATAAACTCGCCCACGCATCGCTGATCGACGCAATTCGACAATCGTCATCTGCCGACGATCGACAGGCGATGCGCGTTTTCCCGCATAACGATATCTCGAAAATTGAACGGCTAATAAAAGCTGCGCCCGAAGACGAATTACAGGTTGTCGTCACCGAATCCATTTTTTCAATGGACGGCGACGCCGCCGATTTGAAGGCGATCGCGGCACTGAAACAGCGATACGATTTTGCGCTGTTGGTGGATGAAGCACACGGATCGGGCGTGTATGGGCCGGCCGGTTCGGGATTGGTCGCTGAGCTGGGATTACGCGATGCGGTCGATATCAGCATCGTGACCTTATCCAAGGCACTGGGCGTCAGCGGCGGGGCGATCTGTGGCTCGCAGGCTTTTATCGATTCAGTACTTAACTTCGGACGCGCGTATATCTATTCCACTGCGGTGTCGCCTTTGATCGCAAGGCTGGTTTTGCGTGCGTTGCAAATTCTTCGCGATGAGCCGGATCGTCAACGCCGCGTGCGCGATCTGGCGAAGCGCGTCCGCACGCAACTCACCGACGCGGGGCTATCGCTACCACCAGGCGATTCGCCAATAATTCCGATCCTGCTGCACAGCGAATCGCAGGCGATCGACTTCGCGAAGCAACTGAATGCGCAAGGTTTGCTCATCATGCCTGTACGTCCGCCAACCGTCCCCATCGGCACCAGCCGTCTGCGCATCACCCTATCGAGCCAACACACCGACGCTGAGATCCAACATCTCGTCACCTGTCTACTGGCGTAAGAATAGGCCACAGATTTGCACAGATTTTTAGGGATGAACACAGATGGGATGTGAATATTCTCACGAAAGCGGTTGTCGCGAATTTGTAGCTGCGACGCCTGCGTCGCCAATTCGTGTCCCTCGCGCGCAGAAATTGGCGACGCCTGCGTCGCAGCTACGTTGTCTCGTCTCCTCTGGGCGGGTGATTGATGCGCGCATCGCATCATTCAGATGTCCCAAATTTTAATCGGCGTCATCTGGGAAATCTGCGGTTGTATTCCGCATGAACATGACCGGGCGGCGGGTTGGCGGTAAGCTGTTGGGCATGGCTGATGGGTCTGACAATTACACTCCGCGGGTCAATCCGTGGCATACCGTTACGCGGTGGATGCTGGTTTTGAATGTCGCGGTGTTTGTGCTGGATTGGTTTTTGATCCGCAAAGGCGTTGCCCTGCACACCAGCGGCGGGACGATCATCGAAACCCGTGACGCCCAGGGCAATCCTACGCCGTGGGTCTTTCCGCTATTGGCCAGCTACGGCTATTTCTCGTTCGACATGGCGATCTACGCCAAAGAGTTTTGGCGGTTTTTCACCTATCAGTTTTGTCATGCCAATATCACGCATATTGTGGTGAACATGATGGGTCTGCTGTTGGCTGGAGAAATCGTTGAAGAGCGGTTGGGGCGGGTGCGGTTTCTGATTTTTTATCTGCTCTGTGGTGCCGCCGGGCCGGTGGCGCATCTGATTTTTGGATTGCTGGGGGTGATGAGCGTCAATTTCTACACGCCGCTGGTGGGTGCGTCAGCGAGTATCTACGGCATTCTGGTCGCCGCCGCGATGATCGCGCCGGACGAGGAAGTAATGCTGGCGATGCCGCCGATTGATGTGAAACTGAAGTGGGTCGCGTTGGCGATGATCGTCCTTAGCGTCGCCGCCGTGATCTGGAACTGGCAAAACGCCGGCGGCCACGCCGCCCACATCGGCGGTGCAGTGATGGGCTTCGTACTGGCGAAGCGGTTGCTTGGAAAAAGGGAAGTTCAGAATATCACTTAGTCGCCCAAGGTGTTGTCGTTAGAGAATGGAAGTTCATAACGCGAAGCCATTGCGTGATATGACGATGGGAATATTCTGGCTGCCTCCTTCATGGTTCGCGGCCGAAATCTAAATGGCTGTGCATGATTCCGCGCGAGTCAACTCGTGGCACGCTATTGCGTGACATAATTCGCAAGAGCGTGCCCTGCACATGTTAATCACGCTTAATTCCGCATAGGCATTTAGACCGTAACATTCTCCACCTCACCCAACCTGTAACTCGTGCTTCTGCCGCCGGCGGGGTTTTGGATCAGGATGCCGCGTTCGAGCAGTTCGCGGATATCGCGGAGGGCGGTATCGGATGAGCATTTTGCCAGCTTGGCATATTTTGAGGTGGAGAGAAATCCTTTGAACCCATCCAGCATCCGGTTGATGACCAGCCGCTGGCGATTATTGACTGGATTGCGATTGATCTGCTGCCACAGCTTGGATTTGCTCAGCACCGTCGCCAATGTCTTGTCGGCGTCAGCAATGGCTCTTTCCAAGCATTCAAGGAACCAGGTCAGCCAGTTCGAGATATCCAATTCCCCACGTTGAGCAAACTCAAGCTTGAGATAGTAGTCCTTCCGCTCGGCCTCAATTTGCGAGGACATGCTGTAGAAGCGTTCCTTCGTGCCGTCGGCTCGAGCGAGCGCCATGTCGGCGATCGCTCGGGCGATGCGCCCGTTGCCATCTTCAAATGGATGGATCGTGACAAACCAGAAGTGCGCGATCCCGGCCTTCAGCACAGGATCAACCGATGCCGGCGCGTTGAACCATTTGATGAAGCTTGCCATTTCAGATTCGAGACGATCCGCAGTGGGTGCTTCGAAATGCACTCTCTCGCGCCCGATCGGTCCGGAGACGACCTTCATTGATCCCGATTCCTTGGTGCGCCAGGCCCCAACGGTGATTTTCCCCATGCCATTGCGCCCGGTGGGAAACAAGGATGCATGCCAATCGAACAGACGCGTTTTGGTCAGTCGCGACGTAAAATTCTGGGTGGCATTGAGCATCATCTCCACCACACCTTCTACGTCTCTGCCCGCCTTGGGCAAGCCAGCGATATCCAGACCAAGCCGTCTGGCGATGGATGATCGCACCTCGTCGGGTTTGAGCGCTTCGCCCTCGATCGCGGACGATTTCACAACATCGCTGGTGAGCACGCTAAGGCTTGCCTCAGTGCGAAGATCGAATCCAAGCGATTCCATTTTCCCGAGCAATCGCCCTTGTTTGTGACGTACCGACGCCAACAACAAAGCAAGTGATTCACCGTTCCAAGTGAAACCCGGCCACTCCGGTTTTTCGTGAATATATTCTCTCATTTGCCGCATATGATGCGGTGATTGTAAGACATAATCGCCGCAAGAGCAACTTATTCACCGCATTTCATGCGGCGATTAAGGGGGTGAATCACCGCACGCATTGATCCGTGTTGTGTTTCACGCCCACGATGCTTTGCGATGACCACTTGGGGTCGCGGATGATTTACGCATTAGCGGTGTGTTGGATATGATCCAGCCATGCCTTCCACGCCGCCGCCGATTCCGTCTGAGATGAGTCAACCTGCCATGCCGGTTTTGCCGGTGGATGTGGGGTATATCCATGACACCCCGCAGCGGTCGCGGGGGGCGATGGTGATTGGGATCATCAGCATTGTCTTCGCGGCGATGTCCATTATCGGGTCGATCGGCGTGGCGGGGTTTGGGGGATCGGCGCTAATCACGGCACAGATCCACAAGATTTCGACAGCCCAGATGGACGAGGCGCGGTATCCGCTCATACCTGATGAGACGTTGCAATCACCCGACGGGCTGGATGAGCAGCGGGCGGGGATGGTAGTCGACGCGTTGACTAAAACCCGCGCGATGACGGCGATACGTCAGCAGCAGGTTCGTTCACTGGCGCGGCTGCACGGAAAAAAGCTCTTTCCGTTCGGCAGCGAAGGGCTGACCGTGCTGCGGATGAAATCGAACATCTCCGAAAGCGGGCAGGTTCGCATCAGCGGGGGTAACTTTGCGGATTATTACGTCACGGGATCAGGCAGGATCGAAGTCAGCGACACCTCGGCGATTTTCAGGCCGGACGTCGGACCGGCGCTTCGCTCGGGTGATATCGCGGTGGATCGGTCGTTGACTGAGCCCCAGATCGAAAAACTGTGCAATGAAATCGATGCATCTTCTCAAGCCAAGCTGAACGCCGCGCAACGGCTGACGATTCAGCGGTTGGTGCGCGATCCAGAGCAGAGCATCATCACCAATCCAGACAGTGCTGTCGCAGGAGCGTCCTCGCAGTTTATTCACGTGGCGGGACCTTTGAAAGATGGCGGGGTGTGGATTTTGACTGACAAATCGCAAGTCCGTTTGACGCAAGACGGTACAGAGACGCTGTTAAGCACAGACGCGCCGATGCCGGGTAATAATTCCTTCACCGGCAAGCCCGCCAAGACGGTCTGGGCGCAGATGGTGATGGTCGAGGCGTTCGTTTCACTATTGCTTGCGGTGTTGCTGTTGATCGGCGGAATCTTTCTCTGCAAAGGCCGACCGGTTGGAAGGCGGATTCATATTGTCTGGGCGGTGGTGAAGATTCCGGTCGGGCTGATCGGCGCGTGGATGCTGGGATTGTGCGTGATGGAGTGGCTGGGATCATTTCAGGTAGCCGATGCGGCTAGCACCACAAGGGTGATGACCGCTGGGTGGACCACGGGTGTCCTATTCGGGTTGACGGGGATCATCTGGCCGATCGTTACGCTGATCGCGATGTCAAAGCAGTCGGTGAAGGAGCAGTTGCGTACGGTGGGGTAGGGGAAATGATGAGTGATGAGTGATGAGTGATGAGTGATGAATGATGAATGATGAATGATGAATGAGTTGCGAGATGCGAGTTGCAAGTGGTGAGGAAAACACATCTTCAAGCCGCGAGTGTAAGCTCGCGCGTGATGGTTGACCGCGTGATGGTTGACGTTGCACGCTGGTCGAATCGCGCGGACTTACGCCCGCGACTTGCTGCGGCCCACTATCTACGATTGACAAACTAACCCCAAAATATCCAAGTAAGAAACATCCACCCAGAATCATTCGTTACTTTCACGTCACAGCGCTGCGAAGCGCGAGCAAGCTCGCGGCTTAACGGGGGTGAGGGTGAGGTATTCACACTACGAACCCAAGCCCGTTATTTTTGTCGGAAGACGATGCGGCCTTTGGTGAGGTCGTAGGGGGAGAGTTCGACGCGGACGCGGTCGCCGGGCAGGATGCGGATGAAGTGCTTGCGCATCTTTCCCGATACGATGCCTAGGATCTCTTTGTCGCTGCCGTCCAGTTTCAATTTGAACATGGCATTGGGCAACGACAGGGTGACGGTTGCTTCTACTTCGATCGGCTCACTTTTGGCCACGCGGGTCTGTCCTCTTGTTGATTCCGTTTGGAAGAACGCAGAATGCTACAGGAAACGCGAAAAAAGTCCAATGATCTGTGAGACTATTTCTGAGCGTCTATTGCTGTGTGTCACCGGCTTCACGGGCTATTTTGCCGATGGATTCGAGCTTTGCGGCATCTTTGTCGAGCATCCTGCGGGCGTCACGATAGGCGTCGGTCACGACGGGGGTGTATTTCGCGCTGAGTAGGATGGCGGCTTCTCGAAGGGATGCTTCGATTTTGCGCGCATCCACGGCGGTGGTTGCGACATATTGTCGGAAGCGGGCCTCGATTTGTCGGGCGTCACCACGGGAATCTTCCCGATTGGCAAAGGTATTGACCATTTGCGTAATTTCCTGCATTTTTTGTCGCGGGGTGGTTATGTCGTTTGCACCGAGGTTTGGGTTTGGAATCGGCTTGCCGTCCGGGCCAATCGTCATGCCACTTGGGCCGTAATAGAGGTATTGTTGCATTCCGGATTGCAGATACAGGTCGGCGTTGCTGACCGGCGCAGGTTCGATCAGGACATTAGTGCTGCGATCGTAAAATCGCGCAATCAGCATGATCCCTGCGGTTGTGATACGCATGCCGTTTTTTTCAATTAGCTCGACCACCATATTGTAATCGATCGATCGGATGACATCGGGGCGTTCGCTATCGAAGGTCAAGCAGACGGGTTGGCCTTTTTTCAGTTTGCGGGTGAAGGCGGATATTTCGCTGTCGCCGGGTCGTGATTTTTGTCCTGCGGGCGGGAAGGCGAATGCTTTTTCCTCGCCATCCACGTCGAATATCGCGCCGGGATATTTTTTGCCATCAAGTGTCGCGTCGGCGGATTTGACGTACAGGGCGCGAATCACTGTTCGCGGCGAATCCAGATCGGTGATCGTAAGACTTTTGCCTGTACCCTTGAAGAGCGTTGTCACAACTGCGCCGGGTTTTAATTTGGTGATACGATTGGACAGCCATTCACTGTCGGGGGTGAGATGCATGGTGGCTTCGATCGGAAACTCAAATCGTTTGAGCTTCACGCGCAGCGTTTTTTTGCTTCCGGTTGATTCGGTTTCTGCGGATTGGAAGACGTAGATGTCGGGTTGCTGTTCAAGTGCGCTGGGGTTGTATTGTTCAAAATCGACGATTCGTCTGTCCTGACCTTCGCCGGAGAGGGTGATCTTAAGATAGGATTTTCTACGAAAAGTGTACGGCACGTTTTTGCCGCGAAGCAGCGTGTCGGTGCGGTAGGTGAGGCGCTCGTTGGTCACCGCATCGGCTACGAACAGATCATGGGTTTGATAATCCCGGCCTAGCAGTTGCACGACAAGCGTTTCTTTAGTGTCGGCTGCACGAACAAACGGCGTGAACAACAGTACGGCTGCGATGATGTGAATGGATCGAAGCATCAAATCCTCCCTATGGATATATCAATCAATGGTTAACCCTGTTGATGATAAAATAACATCGCGCCATCAGCAATTCTTTCCTAATAAAAATCGTATGATTGTGTCTAGAAAGGCGTTTAGGAAAATCGTGCGATCAGGTCGTTAATTAGAGTTGCATTGGCAGGTGGGAACGCGTGCTCGGTCAGTTGATGGATACGAACCCACTTCAATTCGGCGCAACCGATGGGCGTGGCGTCGCCGGAGACGTAATCGCAGACGACGGGGGTCAGTAAAATTGTCGCATGGTCATAGATATGCGTGATCGGGGAAAGTTTTTCGATCGGGCGGATGTGTAGATCGATTTCTTCAGCGGCTTCGCGAACGGCGCAGGCTTCGGGGGTTTCGCCGGTTTCAATTTTCCCGCCTGGAAACTCCCAGAAATTCGCGAGTACCGCATCGGATTTACGTCTGCAAATCAGAAATAGCCGTTCGCGACGAATCACCGCGATCGCGACTGAAACGATCTTCCCCGACCCGACCGTGCCACGCGCAGATTCTGCCATGCCTTGATTTTAGACCGCCAACGCGGGTTGATACAAATGTGCAGCACCCCGTTTTTCTAAAACTCATCGAACCCAATCAATTCCCAGTTCTAAATAGGAGTTGTAAGATGTTAATAGGAATGATCTTACGTTAATATTAGTATTTGAAATGGATGTAAAAGTGTTCGTTGACACTCTAGTTTGAGACAGTTATAGTCGCTTGGGTCATTGAGAAATCAGTGGCCCCAACATTGGTATAAGCGGCTTCTAAGCCGTGGCGCACTTCCGGAGGTGGATCGGAGCCACCCCTCCGGAAGTTTCTTTTTATCCACACCTTATTACACTCGCGCTCATGAGCGCTTCTCGTCGAGGACAATTCCTTACCACTGTCGTTCGCAACTCGCCGATTTGTCGCGAGCATTATCTGCTGACACTTGCCTGCGATGGTTTCCCCGCCAGCGAACCCGGACAATTCGTGCAACTGCAATGCGTCGATCCGACCAACGACGATTACGCCGAGCGCGAATACCAATGGACGCCCGGCGAACGCCCTGCGATCACGGGAATCGAATTGCTCGATCGACAAACATTACTACGCCGTCCGTTTTCACTCGCTGGCCGACGGGATACCGATCGCGGCGTAGAGATTGATCTGATCGGGCGCGATGTGGGTGTTGGTACGCATTGGATGTCGAAATTAAATATTGGCGATTCTGTCAACGTCATCGGTCCGCTGGGCAATGCCTTCACGCTTCCCCCGGCAGGCGGAATTGCGCTGATGGTCGGCGGCGGGGTGGGTATTCCTCCGATGATCTATCTGGCAGAGAAACTCGGGCGCGAATTATCCGATCCATCCAACAACAAACCGCGTAAAGGCATCGCATTTTGCGGCGCAACCACGATCGACCTGCTAGCGCTCACCGTCACGAATGATGCGCCCAAGCCCGCATCAACGAGCGTCGATCCGTTATACAATATCGCGGAGTTTCAGAAGTATAACGTCCCAGCGATCATCACCACCGACGACGGCAGTTATGGCTACAAGGGCTTTGTGACACAGGCGTTGGAGAAATACCTCGATGCCTGGATCACCGATAACGCCGACCGCAATCGCACGATCATCTACACATGCGGACCCGAAATGATGATGAAAGCCGTGGCTGCGCTCGCGCAGAGGCGGAATATCGCCTGCCAGATTTGCGTCGAGCGCGCGATGGCGTGCGGGATGGGGACTTGCCAGAGTTGCTGCATCAAAGTCAAAAAAGATGATCCGGCATTACCCCCACAGGCTGGCAAAGATTGGGCCTACCGCCTCGCCTGCACCGATGGCCCGATCTTCAACGCCGAAAAACTGCTGTGGTAACGCGGCATCAGTTAAACGGCAGTTGTGAAATCTTCTTGGGGTCTTGCAGATCGCGGACAATCAGGTCGGTCGAAAAGACATCGACCCGGCGATTGACCGATTGTGCCTCACGCGTGTAAGCGTTTTGCAGGATCGGTTCAAACGTCGCACAGCCTTGCACGCGGAGGATATCAGGCGCCACGCCTTTGCTGACCAGATAATCAGCGGCGGCTTGGGCGCGTTTGATCGAGATATCCATGAATTGTTGTGACAGGGCGCCCTCGGCGAAATCATCGCGTGAGGCGTGGCCTTTGACGATGACGATAAACCGCATGCCACGGATGGAGCTGGCAATCTGATCGAGACGGCGATTGTCTTCGGTGTCGAGCGTTGCTTCGCCGATTTCAAACTGTACCTGCGTGCCGACGGCCGACATCATACCGGGGCGGATGTTTTGCACGGTATCGTCGGTGCCCTCAGCCGCGTCCTGCGGATCGCGCTTCGTTCCTTTTTCACCTGGCCCGACCATACGCAACTGTTTGGCGATCATCGCCTGATCGATCGGATCGGAGCTTCCTGGGTCAGGGACATACCCGAAGCCTTTGCGGATTTCGCCGACGGTTTCAAGCCACTGCTGCTGGTCCTTCGGTTCCTGCGCCGCCGCCGCGGTGGGTGCGCCGCCGGGCTTGAGCACCCACATGATGACGAACAAGCCCATCATGCACATGATCAAATCCGCGAGGGTAAAGATCCACTCGGGACATTCCTCGCATATTTCATGCGGATCACATTTTTTGCAGCCTTTGGCCATAGATATTCCGCAGAAATATATTCACCGCAGAGACGCTGAGAGCGCGAAGATCAACTCACGAAGTTGTTGACTTTGCGCTTAAGACCATCTTTCAGCACTTTCACATTGAAATTTACGAGAAGCCCGACACGCCAGTCACCCAGTTTTAGGTAAGTGATGAGTTGTGCTTCGTGGATTGGTTCAAGTGCTTTCACAGATTTAATTTCCAACACGACCGCTTCTTCAACCAGCACGTCAATTCGATACCCACATTCGAGTTTGATGCCTTTATAGATCACAGCAAGAGGCACTTGGAGTCGGAACGCAGGCCTCGGAGAGTCAATTCATGGCATACACATTCTTCGTACGCAGATTCAAGTAAACCCGCGCTGAGTTCACGATGCACTTCAATCAATGCCCCGATGATATTTTCAGTAAGCTGATTCAAATCCATATCATCTCTCCGCGCTCTCAGCGTCTCTGCGGTGCAATATCTTGTGCAGTGCAATCACGCTGCCGCTTTCAACGCCAGTGCTTGTTGCTTGGCGCTTAGGAAGCTCAGGAGTTGCATTTCGACCACGCGGGGGTTGTTGCCGGCTTGGATGCTCAGGACGCCTTGCAGGATGATTTCTTTCTCAAAACCCTCCTCCTTAGACAAAATACCCAGCTTCTCCGCGATCGGCCCAGCGACGAGATTTTGCAGCAATGCACCGTAGAGCGTACCCACTAACGCAACCGCCAACGCGGCACCGATTACGGCGGCGTCGCCGTCGAGATTTCTAAACATCGCGACCTGTGCCGTCAGGCAAGCCACCAGACCGCAGCCGGGGCCGAACTTTGCCAGAGAAGCCCAAAAATGCTTGCCGTGCTTATGACGTTCCATCATCGCATCGACTTCGATCCGCATGATCCGTTCGATCATCTCAGGATCAGTCCCGTCGATCGTGAGTTGTAATCCGCGACGAAGGAACGGATCGGGCGCTTCGCGAGCGACCTGCTCCAGCGCCAGCACCCCATCACGGCGGGCGGTTTCGGCGTATTGCACAATCTCTTTAATTAAATGATCGATGTGAACATGCTTGGCGAACAGCATCTTCTTGGCGGCCATGATCGCGCCCTTGACGCTCGGCAAGGGCATCGACGCGAGTGTCGCGCCCAGCGCGCAGCCGCCGACCAGCAGGATTTCCCCGGGCTTGATATACGCGCCGATCGCGCCGTGTGATGCGTGGTACGCGCCATAACCCAGCGCGCCCCATGCCAGCAGATATCCGAAGAGTGTTGCCAGATCCATTGGCGAACTACCTTTTGGAGGCTTTGCCTCCTGAAACTACTTGTCTGATCGCGCCAATGCGCACTTAAACCTGTCATCGGTATCGGCAATTTTCGGTAGCTGTCGTGAGTTATTGGACGCAATCGCCAATGCCAATGACAAATGATTGAGATATTATCAGCACGCGATCGGCATTTTCGTGCTAGGATAAGCGATAATGTCAGCACCAGTCTTGATTTACATTCGTGACCTGATTTTCAGTAGCAAGGTCGTCGCCACGGCGCGAGCGCAGAATATTGCGTTTAAGGTGGTGCGGGATGTTTCAAAGTTGATGGAAACGCCAGCCGAAAGGTTGCTGGTCGATTTCAATGCTGATGGCGCACTGGATTCTGCCGTTGCGTGGAAGCAGAAACATGCCGGGCATGTGACCGGTTTTTGCGCACACGTTGCGATTGCGACAATCCAACGCGCCAAGACCGCCGGGATTGATCGCGTGATGACAAATGGAGCGTTTTCCGCGCAATTGGAGCAGATTTTCGCTGATACCTCCGTACCTTCAGCGAAAGACGTCGAGGGTTGATCGTACATAATCCGTCCTACGCAGGCATTTTCTGGTAAAAGACGCATCATGGCAGAGGTTCGCGCATACAAAGATCGCCCGTTTCGCCGCATCGGGATCGCGTTGTTGATCGCGGTGGGTGCACATGCGGTTGTGCTTGGCGCAGGTGCGTATTATTTCAGGGATTACGTTTTTACTCCGAGTTCCCCGCGAATCACCACCGAGATGTTGGATCGAGCGGTCGCTGACGCACCGATCAGTTTCCCTGCCTTTTCGATGACGGGTGAGACCGACGACGCTGCGATTGATACCGACGTGCGAAGTATCGGCTGGGAGCAATACTCATTCACTGTCGCGCCGGGGAGTTGGTGGTCGTGGGAACCGGATCAACGCCTGATCGCCCAGATCAATATCCCCGCTAGACCACGTTCCGCACGTCCCTGATGCTTGTGTGCGGCCTGACGGTAGCTCCGTCGCGGTCATTTGTTTCCCTGTCCAATAAAAAAAGATATGCCGCAGAGGCGCTGAGCGCGGAGAAATCCGTGAAAGTTTCGGATACGCGGTCGTGACATGGCTTTTCAAGCCGTGTTGGTGTTGCAAAAGGCACACGGATTAAAAATCCGTTCGACCGCGCAGCATCTTCCACTTACCGATTTTCTCTGCGTTCTCAGCGCCTCGGCGGTGCGTCTGTTTTTCGATGCAATCAGTCAAGCCCGACGATTAGGTTGACGGGATCAACTCGGCTTCGATGTTCAGCACGCTGGCAATTTTCATAATCGTCGCGGCGCGATGGCCGATACCCAGTGCGAAGTGGTGGGTCGGACCGGCGGCACACCAGCGCTTTAAGAAGGTGCGTACGTCGGGCTTAAAGAAACCGCGCGTGTTGGTGTTTCCCGTGGCCGGGATCAGTCCTGCGCCGCTTTCGCCTTCTGTGACGATGAACTTAAACCGTCCGTCGGCGGTCTGCCCGCAGCTGAGCATCGTGATCGGTCCTTCTTTAATGTTGAACTCGACCGATGCACCGCTACCGGGCTTACCGTGATATTTCTTCAGGCTGCGCACCACCGGCTTCTGTGCCGCGATATTGATGTGGTGCGGCCCGTCATGGCCGACAAGAACGAAGTCTTTTTCGAAATCGACCGGATGAAATTCTGCAAAGCTGCCACCAATACTCAGCCGATCCATGATCAGCATTGCGACTAACGTCTTGACGTCGTTCTCGCCGCACATCGGGAAGCCCGCCGCGGTGAGCAGCGAGTTGCCGATGATGAAATTCGTGACCAGCTTCCGCATCTCCGAGCCTTCCTCAGCCTCGTAGTAGTAAGCCAGCCCGTCCAGCTTCTTTTCATCGACGAATCGCTCGAGCGCGACGGCGACCCGGGCTGCGGTTTCCAGATCGGCGTCGGTGAGCTTGGTGGTGACGGGATCGACTTTCGGATCAGGCGTGTCGAAAAAGCCGAGAATTTGCTCGGACTTGGCTTTGATGTCCGCCTCGCTGACTTTGCGATAGTGCTTCATCACTTCGTCAGGCTCGCACATGACCACATGCAGGCCGAACTGGTTGGTGAACATGGTGGGGTCGTGATGCATATCCAGCATCGCTTCGAGCGTATGTCCCATTTGTCCCAGACGCGCGCCCTTGAGGTCGTGCAACACTTTGGCGATATCGCACCAGTCAGCGAGCTCGGCATCGGCGATTTTGTCGCCGTGCAAATGCCCCATGATCGACGGCGGCGCTTTCTTGCCCATTCGCAACGACACGCCTGAAAACTCAGCAATGGAACAAATATTATCGTTCAGCAACTGCATGTGCGTGGTGGCTTTGGCGTAATCCATCGCTGGCAGGGGTTGTAGCGCAACCAGCACGATCGGCACGTTTAACTCGCGCGCGATGATGCCCCAAGTGCTGCTGGTCGCGTAGGTCAGCATGTTGCAGAAGATCAGGTCGAGGTCTGCGGCCCGGAGTTTTTTAACCAACTCGTAGGTGCTAATGGCGTTATCGATCATCCCGAAATCGGTGACGTTAACACCATGGGATGTGATGCGCTCGTTGAGCACCTTGTGATAGCTCATCAGCTCGTCGAGCAGGCCATCAAATTGAGACCAGTAGCTATCGTGACCGACCCCAAACAGGCCGATATTGGCTGCCAAGGGTTTACGGCGTGGGATGATTGACGCGGGGTTGGATTGGGTTTCGGACATAGTTCCTCTTGTAACAGATGCGATGCACGAGCCGCCAGAGTTCGTGAAAGTAACATCGCCCAGAGGCATGTATACTATCAAACGATTGACAAACATCAATCACACCGCTAGGGTAAATATGATCGGAGACAGTTACATGAAAAGCACTCTTTTTACTGCCTTTTTGACGTTTTTTGCCACCTGTTTCACCGTGGTACAAGCAGAGGGGATGAGGATTCTTCCCCCTTCAGACAAACCCCGGCTGACAGTGACAGAGATCGATTGGCCTACCGAAATCGGGCAGGGGAGTATCTGCCTGTGGAAGCACGATCGTGTCGCGGCGGCTTCGATCACGATCGACGACAACACCGCTCCCGACCACGATTGGTGGCTTGCAACAGCGAAAAAATATGACATCAAACTCACTTGGTTTGTTATCACCGCTCGGGTCGATTCAGGGAATGCCTATTTCGGAACGTGGGAAGGTTTCGATAAAATTCTAAAGGCCGGACATGATGTGCAGTCCCATACGGTCGATCATTTCAACGATTTCAAGGGACAGGTTTTGCCGACCGAGCAGAATTACGCGCAATCGATTGCCGACATTGAGAAGGCGATGCCCGGACATCACGTGCTGACGCTTGCGTATCCGGGTGGGAAGAACGCCAAAAATGATCCGGAGTTGGCGCGCAAGTACTTTATCGCTTGTCGAGGCGGGGCAGGGCTTTTTAACAACGCTGCCAATACCAATTATCTGAGTACCAACAGCGTCGGGGGTACGCCGCCGATGGATGCGGATCATTTTTCCGGTCTGCCCAACGCAACGACGCTCAACCCCAGGCGGCCAATGAATTATCGTGCGTGGGTCGTCATGCACTTCCACGGATTGACGAATCCAAAAGACCCGCCCAATGCCTTGAAGGATAAGGTCACCGCTATGCTCGATTATTTTGCGGCTGACAAAACGTTATTCTGGTTCGATACCTTTACGGAAGTCGCACGATATGGGCAGGAGCGCGACACCGCGAAATTGACTGTAAAATCAGAGGGTGATAAAGCCATCCGTATCACCCTCACCGATGAGATGGACGATACGCTGTTTGCGTCTCCGTTAACGATCAAATTGCGGATCAACCCGGCTTGGAAATCCCTGTCAGCCAAACAAGGTGAGACTGATTTGCAGGTACAGCGTATTGAGCACGACGGGGCGGTGTACGCGCTAGTCGGTGTTGTGCCCGATCGCGGCGAAGCGCTGTTGGGGTCGAAAAACTAAACTGAGAACACGTCCATGAGCAAAATTATCCGCAACATTGCCTATTCTAATAAGCACGATGAGCGAAATCTGGGTGACTTATTGTTACCTGTCGCGCTTACGAACCCAAACCCCGTCCTGCTGATTCATGGCGGAGGGTGGAATGCGCTATCGAAAGAATCGTTTGAACCGTGGGCCAAGCTATTCAACGATCATGGCAGGGCGGTTTTCAACATCAATTACCGATTGCTACGGCACGCGCCTTGGCCGGCCTGTCTGCAGGATTGTCTCGCGGCGGCAAACTATATTCTGTCAGGTGCTTTACAACAGCACGGAATACCCGGCGATCGGCCTCTGTTGATCTGCGGCGGATCGGCTGGAGGGCACCTCACCATGATGACAGGACTGAATCTGGATCAAAAAAATGTCGAGGCAATGATCTCCATCAGCGGCCCGGCGGTGATGGATTTCCCCGACGGATCAACTCAGGTGCGTTTTGCGTCGCGGGATTACACCAGAGAGTTCTTCGGCGATGATCGCACGATGACCGACGCCGAATACGCTGCGATTAGTCCCCCGAAACTCGCCCGCGCCGACGCGCCGCCTTTGTTTTGTATACATAGCCGAAATGACAAACTCGTACCGGAGTCGCATTCGATCGCGGCAGTCAACGCGTGGCGCGAAAAGGGAATACGGGCGGATTGCTATTTGTTTGATGGCCCGGGGGAGTCCCACGGCATATGGGACAGCGAAGATCACAACACTCGTCAACCCATCGCAGGCGCGGCGAAAGGTTTGTATCAAATCCTTAATCAACTCGACCGTGTTCAGCGCGCTCCGTAGACGCATACATATGCTCCGCGACGCATAGTTTTTAATGAGGATTTTTTAGTTTTGTGCGTCAATCGATTGATTTTGGTTGAACCCAATGTCCGTATCTTTTGCACAAAATGAGGGTTTCTGTACGATATTCTCATGCCTGCTTCCCCATCAAAACGTCAAGCTGCCGTTGGACTTCGCGACATCGCCGAAGAACTGAATGTATCCATTTCGCTAGTGAGTAAAGTGCTCAGCGGCAGGTTGGGGACCAGCGGCGCGAACTCATCCAAAATCAAGGCGATTCACGAGAAGGCATTGGAGCTTGGGTATCAGAAAAACATGCTCGCTGAGGCCTTACGCACCGGCAGGCAAAATGTGCTGGCGCTATTCCTACATAAGCACGGCGGTCCGGGAAGCGGGATCATCGATGAGGTGATCCTCGGCGTGACCGAAGAAGCCACTCGCGTCGAGCAACGCCTGTCCATCCATTACTACGAATCGGCGGCAGTGTTCAAGAGTTTTGTCGGTAGAATGCACCGCAACAGCGTAGACGGCGTGATTATCGCGGGGGTGGCGCACAGGGACATTGTTGATGACCTCAAAACCATTCACGCTCGCGCGATTCCTGTCGTCACGATTCACAACAGGGAACTGGATCCCTCGCTTCCAAATATCGGCATGGATCAACGTGAAGTAACACGACAGGCGACTATTCATTTGATCGAACAGGGATGCAAATCAATTGCGCATTTCTTTGTAACTTTGTATGACACATCACTCACAACGCAGCGGTTTGAAGGCTACAAAATTGCACTGACCGAAAAGGGTTTCCCATACAGGCCGGAACTGGTCATCGAGTCCCCGCGGTTTTCATACGAGGAGGGCTTGGTTGCGATCAAGAAACTCGTTGATTCCAAAGTTCCGTTTGACGGCATTGTTTGCCAGTCGGATCAACAGGGTCTGGCTGCGATTAACTATCTGGTGACGCATGGCGTTCGCGTGCCTGAAGACGTGAAGGTGACGGGTGTCGATAATGCCCCGTTCTGCGACTACGGCGTTGTACCGCTCACATCCGTGTCACAAGAATTTCGCAACCGAGGCCATCGCGCCACACAACTTCTGATCAAACAACTCGCTGATGAGGAAGTGGTATCGGAAATGATTCCGCCGACGGTTTCGGTGCGTGCGTCGAGCAGATGAGTCGTGTTGATACGCGGCTTTATATACTCATTTTGCTCCCTCCAGTGTCAATCTGGTTTCGCCGATACGAACATAGATCGTGTCGTGTGATTTCGTTCCAGCATCGTCTGATAAAAAAGTCCGCCCTGGCTTATGGGGGTGGTTGGTAGGTATTGCAGTGGTTTGGGTGATGCTGGCGACGGGCTTGCGCATCGCATTTGAGACGCCCGCAATCCCGCAACTGACGGATGAAACGGGATATTTTGTCTGGCAATGGTCATGGATGGTAGACCGAGATGTCGATCCAACCAATCAATTCGCTGCCCGTGAGTCTGGTTATTTTCCGCAATTTTTCGATCACCCGGATGGTCGCAGTGTGCGTGTGAACAAATACAGCACTGGAATGTCGCTGGCGATTGTGCCGGTGACGGGATTGGCATATGCGGGATCGCAGTTTTATCAGTGGATTGAGGGCGCAAAAGCAACAGATCTTGAAACGCTGCAACTTTTAACCCGCGCAGGCTGGTTTGCAAATGCGCTCTGGTCCATCATCGGGCTGGTCGCCTGCTACAGGGTGGCAAGATATCTTACGTCACCCGCTGCGGCTGCGATTGCGACATTCGCTGCTTGGGCGGGGACTTCGGCGTTCGCCTATACATGGAAGCTGTCGTTGTATTCGCATGGCGTGGGCATGTCGGTGCTGGCGATCATTGCGTATGTCGCGATTGTGAAAATAGGTGTGCGAACGATCGCGAGAGGCGGAATCGCGTGGGGGGTTGGGCTTGGCTTTTTGGCGTCGTTGGCGTTGATGATTCGCCCGACGAATGCAATCCTGCTGCTGCCCTTGGCGTTATTTATGCTTCGGAAGGTTTGGATCGCTTGGCAATTGCGCCACGGGGCAACGGCGGGATTCGCGCTCGCGACAGTGATCGGGATGTTCCCGCCAATCGCGTTGGAAGGGTATACGCGATGGAGCAACTACGGATCGGTATTTTTCAATGGTTACGCGCACAACGGCGAATCATTTGATTTTCGCTCGCCGCATGTATGGAATGTGCTGACCTATCTTGAAAAGCTGAACAGTTTTGGGCTTGGCGTCTGGTCGGCGCACCCGATGACGCTGGTTGCGATCGGCGGTCTTTTGGTCGCAGCGTACCGTAGCAAACCGCATCGACTGCTATCCGCTGCGATGCTGCTATCCCTAGGGTTGACGGTTTACATTTATGGCGCGTGGAGTTGCTGGAATCTGGGTTTCAGCTACGGCGCACGCTGGGCGAGCGATCTGCTGGTGATCTGGACGCTGGGCATCGCGTGGCTGATCCATTACACGTCGAATAAACCCCGCCGCGCAGCGATTTACGTCGTGCCATTGGTGGTCTGGTCGCTAGGCGTTTGCTGGACATCCATGCTCCCGCCCGATGCACCCGCGCAGCAGATTGTCACAGTCCCCCAAGAGTGAACTATTTCTACTACGTTCGCGAGATAATCAGTACCAAAGATTCAGAACCAACGCGGGTTCTTTCGTCTTCCCATCGAACATACCCACGGTGCTGGTGACGAACTTGACATCGGCTTCGGGATGATCATCAAGCCATTCGTTGATCGCGTCGTCAAGATAGGCGACGCCTTGATCCGAGTATTTGCCGTGAAAGCTTTTGACGCGGGTGGCACCGTTGTTGGACGGATTGATTTTCCGCTTCCACTCGTGATGCCGGTGTTTGGCGGCATCATCGTAGGAACGAATTTTCTTTTGGTGCTCACTGACCGCATCGACGCTGGCTTCTTCGACGAGTAACAGCGGTTCGTCGGCGGAAAGATGCTCCGAGTTTTCCGCCAGCGGATCAACCAATGCCGCATGCGATACCGGATGGTGGATACCAGCCGCGTGACCATGCCCATGCGCTTGATGTGGAGCTGCATGATTACCTGCGCCCAGTGGACGAATCATCGGACGAATTTCACTCATACCTACTCCTTGGCACTGGGATCGTGCCTCAAAACCCTCGACGTGTGATCAGACTATACCATTTAATATCGTCAAACCGGACTTTTGTTATCGAGCAGAATGGATGTTTTCTGTATTGCAGTGATAACTTATTATAAATCCTATACTTACGCACGAATGTCTTGATAAGAAAAGCCCCTTTGCATCGGCAGGGGTTTGAAATAAAACTATTAAAAAGTTGATTTCCCATCTACTTGTATTCTTGCAAGCGGACGTTATGATGTTCGATTCCCTTAATTTTAGTACATAGGTGTTCTATGAAAGTGCGCTCAAGCGTTAAACGGATTTGTGAAAATTGCAAAGTGGTTCGACGGAAAAACGTCGTCCGCGTTATTTGCACCAACCCCAAGCATAAGCAAAAGCAGGGATGAGTGGGCTGCATTGCCTAGGTCGTTAACCGCGCCGTCGCGCGTGTGACGAATCTGTTCAGTGCTTCCGACTCATCGACTGGAGAAATAATATGCCACGTATCGCCGGTATCGATATTCCAAATGACAAGAAGATCAAGGTTTCACTTCGCTATATTTTCGGCATCGGACCGGAGAATGCGATGGATATTTTGAAAGAAGCGGGTGTAAATCCTGAACTTCGCGCAAAAGAACTCAGCGAAGAAGACCTGTCGAAGATCGTGGTCATCATCGATCGTAGTCATCTGGTCGAAGGTGCGTTACGTCGCCAGCAGCAGCAAAACATTAGCCGACTGAAGGAAATCCAAAGCTACCGTGGCAATCGTCACCGTCGCAGCCTTCCTGTGCGCGGCCAGCGCACGCGATCCAATGCCCGCACCCGCAAGGGACCGCGCAAAACGGTCGCCGGTAAGAAGGGCGTCAAAGAACTCGGTAAGTAAGTGTTGATCGTTGTCGAGGGCTTCGGCGGAAGCTGGACTTCGCAATATACGATTCAATGTGTTGAATGTTCGTCAGTATCCAGCGGGTAGAACCTCCCGGTTCGATGATCCGCAAGTGAGGAAAAATGGCAGAAGGTCAGAAGACCGGCGCAAAAAAAGCCGGAAAAGCTAAGAAGATTCGCAAGGGCGTCACCAAGGGTGTCGTCTACATCAAAGCGACTTTTAACAATACAGTTGTGACGATCACCGATACCAACGGCGAAACGCTGTCGTGGGCGTCGGCGGGTTGCGTCGGATTCAAAGGCGCTCGTAAGAGCACCCCCTTTGCCGCCGGTCGCGCTGCCGATAAAGCCGCAAACGAAGCGCGCAAGTCGGGATTGCAAGAAGTCGAAGTCCGCGTCAAAGGGCCCGGTGCCGGTCGCGAACAGGCGATTCTAAATCTGCAACACGCGGGTTTGCGAATCAGCTCGATCGAAGACGTAACCCCGCTGCCCCATAACGGCTGCCGACCACCCAAGAAACGTCGTGTGTAATAAAAATGATCCAAGATGGAAGATGCTGCGGGCGAATCTGTCCGAAACTTCCGTCTTAGTGTCATAAGTTTTTGATACAAAAAAGATTTTTCCCGGACTCGACGAGGCTGACGTACAGATGGCTCACACTGGTGTGAGCGGGAACTGTCGGCAATTCGATATGGGACGCAAGGAGAACAGATATGCGTATTCGATGGCGCGGATTGGAATTGCCCACACGGGTGATTCGTGATAACCAGATTTCTACTGAAACCTACGGAAAATTCACCGCAGAACCGTTTGAGCGCGGATTCGGAACGACCGTCGGCAACAGCCTGCGTCGGATTCTGCTCAGCTCGCTGGAAGGCGCTGCTGTCACCCACGTTCGCATCAAGGGTGCCGAGCACGAGTTTACCAGCATTAGAGGTGTCGTCGAAGACGTTTGCGATATCATCCTGAATATCAAGGGTCTGGTTGTTCGCTCGGAAAGCGACGAACCCAAGACGATCAAGATCAGCACCAGCAAAGCCGGACCAATCACTGCGGGTATGGCAGAAGGCGACCCAGCGGTCACCGTAGTCAATCGCGATCACGTCATCGCGACGTTGACCGAAGATTTCCCCTTTGAAATTGAAATGACCGTCGGCAAGGGTCGCGGCTATCGTACGGCGTTGGAAAACCAAATCGCTACCGATGGCCCACAGGATATTGGGGTCATCGCTGTCGACTCCATCTTCTCGCCCGTTACGCGCGTTCGATACACTCACGAAGACGCTCGCGTCGGCCAACGCACCGATTATGACCGCCTGATCCTCGAAATCTGGACCAACGGAACGATCTCGTCCGAAATGGCGATGGTTGAAGCCGCGAAAATCCTTCGCAAGCATCTTAATCCGTTCGTCCAGTACTTCGAACTCGGCCATGAGCTTGTCACCGACGACGCGATGGAATCCCTTCGCGAAGCCGCCAAGCCGATTATCGATCCCGATCTTGAGCACAAACTCAACATGACGATCCAAGAACTGGATCTGTCGGTTCGGGCCAACAACTGTCTGGAATCAGCAAAACTTCAGATGGTTCGAGACCTTGTTCAAAAAACCGACGCCGACCTGTTGAAGGTCCGTAGTTTCGGGAAAACCAGCCTGCGTGAAGTCAAACGTCGTCTGGCGGATATGGGCCTTAGCTTGGGCATGGATCTCGAAGCACTGGCCGCAGGACAGATTGCGTCGTATTCGAGCGAAGACCTCGACGACGATGAAACCGAAGAAGAAACTGAAGAAGCCGAGTCAGAACAGAATTAACGAATTGCCGCGTTTGACACCTTGGTTTGATCCAAGGAATGTGTCGCACGCAGCATCAGATTTAGAGCTTGGGAGTTCGTCATGAGCAGACATTTAATGCGTGGCCGTCAACTCAGCCGCGATACAGAGCACCGTATAGCAATGCGCCGCAATCTGGTGCAGTCCTTGTTCGAGCATGGGCGGGTCAAGACCACCTTGCCCAAAGCCAAGGAATGCCAAGGCTTCGCTGAAAAGCTGATCACCATGGCCCGCGTCGGCACGTTAAATTCGCGTCGTCGCGTCATCGCAGCTTTGAACGATCGTCGTGTGACCGATAGCGAACAGGAATTCATCCTGAACGAAAAAGGCAACGCACGCACCGTTGTTCAGCGACTGTTCGATGAAGTTGCACCGCGCTACAAAGGCCGCCCCGGCGGATACACGCGGATCATTAAAACCGCAAAGTGGCGCATCGGTGATGCAGGCAACATCGTTCTGCTGGAACTGATCACCGAAGATCAGACCGCACCGACCGGTACGATCCGCCGATCAGCAGGACTGCGTCGAAAGCGTCAGGAAAAGAAACAGGCTTTCGCGAAGCTGGCGCTGAAGAAAGACGACAAGGCGCAATCCTCGTCCGAAGCTCCCGCTGCCACCGAAGAAACCAAAGCCGCCGAGTAAATGAATTCAATGCACTGCAGTACGATATGCGGGACTTCTGAATAATCGGAATCGATCGCGAGTGTTACCCTCAGGTACTTCGAAGGGTCTAGTTGAAGCGTCAAAACCGCCTCAATTTGTGAGTCAAGTAGATGCTTCGGCGTACTTCAGCATGACAATTCGGGTTGTGCAGATAACCCAAGTATGCTGTGATGATTCGATTCTCTCTCGCCAAGTTGTAAAAAACGCAAACGATCGACTCATCACCTTGATGAGTCGATCGTTTTTTTGTGTTTCGTGGTGGTCTTGCTGAAAACGCACGCTCGCACGCACAATCAAAGTTTACGCCAGTGCAAGCACACTGAGGTCGGCTTTCCAGAAACTGGTTGAGAAGCCGACGGAATTGTCATAACCGGATCCGACGATCAGTTGGTCTCCGATGATTGTTCCCACCGCAGCGCGGCGGGCTTGGGGTAGGGTGGTTAATGCACGCCAGGTTTGGGTTTGGGTATCAAAAAGCATCACATCTTTTGATCCGCGGTTACGCGTCGGTTCGCCGCCGGCGTGGATGATGTAGCGGTTTTTGTATACATCAGTTGCGGCATGGAAGTGCGAGTCTGCCGTGGGCATGGAGGTGCTGGTCATCCAACTATCGTTTTGCGGATCGTAGACTAAAACGGCCGATTGGTTCGTCGCATCATCTTCGATGCCCATTTGCCCACCGATGGCATATATTTTACCGCCCACTGCGGCGTAACCGAAGTGGTTGAGTTCAGCCGGGGCGTTGGCGCGGGTTTGCCAGGTGGCATTTGAATCATCTAAATCAAGCGACCACGTGTCATTTTTGCTAGACATGCGATCTGCGGCAGATCCCATGAAGAAATACAGGGTTCTGCCGACAATCGCTGCGCCACCCGCCGCTCGCGCTTCAGGCAGGTCAGGGCCGCGCGCCCAGGTATCGGTTGCGGGACTATATTTCCAGACGACAGCCGTTCCGGGCGGTTCGGGGAAATTGCCGATAAATCCGCCCGCCATCCAGACGGTTCCGGTCGCTTCGTCGACTGCCGTACCGGCGTGGGTGATTTTAGTCGGTGCGTCCTGCAGGCGCGTCCAACTGTTGTTGGCAGGATTGTATCGATCGACGCGCTGCGTGGCGGCATAGGTGCGGGTGTCGATGTATCCCCCGATCACATACATCTGGCCGGCAAAATCAAAACTAACCGCTTCTTCACGCTTCTGTGGAACTGACGCCACCGCCTGCCATGCAATGGGCAGCGGCTGCGGTGTGACCGTCGGGTCGCCGATGACAAGCTCCGGTCTATTCGTCGCTGCTTCTGAACTGTTAATCAAACCATAGGACGCAAGATTAACCACACCGGCGATTGCGATATCAAGCGACGTTTTGCCTGCATTGATGGCGCTTTGCAGCACCGCCGTAACATCCACCTCAAACCATTTCTTCGCGGACGCCAATTGGAATGTCGCAAGTGTTTCCCCGACGATGGCAGGACGATTGTTGTAAGTGACGGTTGCTTCCGACCAAGTGTTCTGTGCGAGTGAAACTGTCACTGGCACGATCTGCGCATTACTTTGCGATGTCCCGCCGAACAGTCGGATTTTTGCTGATGGAATGATCGTATTTGCGAGTGTGGTCAGATCGAATCGTACATATCCGATGCGTTCGTAAACGGCATTGGTGCTGTACTTGATTTCCAGCGTCGGCGCTTGTCCGAAGTTGGTATTGGCGGTGCTGCCGCCGCGAACATGCGCATCGGTCTGCGCGACGATGGTCACTGGTGTGGCGGGCGGTGGATCGACCGGTGGGGGATCAACTGGCGGTGGATCGACCGGTGGTGGCTCAATCACGACCCCGTGCACAACCGCCACCAATTCAGGTGCATTCGCGGCGGCTTCAGAACTATTGATTTGCACCACCGGCGTTGCACTAGCGGAGGCTTCGATACCAATCTCCAGGCTCGTCTGGTGATTATCCAACGCAGCTTGCACCGCCGCCGTGACATCAATCTCGAACCATTTTTTCGCTCCAGAGATAGAAATGGTTCCCAATGCAGGATCGGTCAAGGCAGGGCGATTGTTGTACACAAGCGTTGATTCAGCCCACGCACTGCCTGCGGTTCGCACGATCAATGGAACGGTGGCTGTATTATTCGATTGATTGCCCGCAAAAAGTCGCAGCGTGACGGCCGAGATATCTTTATCGGTCAGCGTGGCCAGATCAAATCTTACGAATCCGTCTCGATCGTATGATGCATTGATGCTTTTTTTAATTTCAAGCGTGGTTGAATCACCGTAATTCGTGGTGGCGTAGGTGCCGCCACGAACGGAGGCATCTTCGACCGCGATGAGTTGCAACGTGACGCCAAGATCAGCGTGCGGGCCTGCGTGAAGAAGCTTGCGGGCTTCCAACGTTTCAAACAACGAAAAACGACTCGAAAAGTTCATAGTTTTGAACAATACTCCACATTTCCACAATTTCACGTAAATTCTAGGTTAATCAGCAAATTAAAATGCGCGAGAATGGGGAAATTAGGCAATTGCGACCGGTCGATCCGAGGTTCGTGGTGGGGTGGTTACGTGTTTTCTGGCGGTTCGGTGTCGTCCGCAGATGCGATGCCAGTCAAAACGCGTTGCACGCGGTTACCGAGGCCGCACATGATTTCATACGGGATCGTGTTTGCAATCGTGGAAGTCGCGTAAACCGAGGCGGGGGAGAGTGGGTTGGAATCAATCATCGTCACGTCGTCGCCGATAGAGACGTCATCGATGTGGGTGAGAATGATCGTTGTGACATCCATGCTGACCCTGCCGATCACGCCGCAGGGACGATCGTTGACCATCACAATCCCGCGGTTGCTGGCAAGCCGCGGGTAGCCGTCGGCGTAACCGATCGCAACGACGCCAACTTTAGTCCGCTGCGATGCGATCCACGTCTGGCCGTAACCGACGGATTGGCCTGGTTCGATATCAAGAATCGCAATCAGCGGCGCGACGAGTTTCCCAACCGGTGCCAGCGATCGATCCGCAGCCGGGTTGCCGGTGGGATCAATCCCATAAAGAGCGATCCCTGCGCGCACCATGTCAAAATGCGCCCGTGGCGTTGTGAAAATCGCGCCGCTGTTAGCGGCATGGCGTGGGATCGATTCTAGGATTGGGAAAGCTTCGGTTGTGCGCTGGAAAAGTCGAAGTTGATCGGATGTATACGAATCGCCCGTTCGTTCTGAACTGGCAAAATGCGTCATCACCCCAGCCAGTTTGAGCGAGGCGTGATGCAAAATACGTTCGAGCAATTCCGAGAAATCGGATGCGGATACTCCGCCACGCGACATGCCGGTATCGAGCATGATTTGCACATTGGCGCGCAGTTGCAGGTGCAACGCGATGCGGGCGATATCCTCCGCTGCGGTGGGGCTGGCAACTGGGATCGTCCAGCCGCGACGGATGGCGTGCTCGATCAACTCTCGCTGACGACCCAAAAAGGCATTTTCCACTGGCCTGAGAAGCATGATCGGCTTATCAAGCTCTTCGATCGTAAGTGCTTCATCAAAAGTCGCGACTGCGAATTGATCGGTTCGCAAGAAAGGCGATTCCGATTCAATCGCGATGAGTGCGTTGGCGATGTTCACCGCACTGTGGCCGTAAGCGTTGGCTTTTAGAACGGCGCAGAATTTCACGTCTGATGCCAGATGCCTGCGAAGCGTTCGCAAATTCGTGCGAAGCGCGTTGGCGTCCACAATTAGACGCGGTTCGCCTTGATATTGATTGGCATCGCTCATGTTTCGCACTTCTATCACACTTTCAGACTACCGGATTGATGACCAAACCCGTCGCGAGTTTGGGATAGAAGAAGGTACTTTTTTGCGGCATGACTTCACCATGTTCGCCGAGGTCTTCCAAGGCTTTTAATGGCGTTGGGCGCAGGATCAAAGCGATCGGAAATTTATCGCCATCAGTCATGTGCGGCACTTCGGTCGGGTCTGCGGTGTAGGCGAGTTTGATATCGCCGTCCGCAAAATATGGCTGAAGAATCTCATCCAGCAAATAGCGACGTAGAATTGCGACATCCAACGATCGCCAAGCAGGGGATTGATTCGGCTCGTACTGCTTCAGTAGGTCGGGATTGCTCAAGGTTAACGTATAAAGCTTTTTGGATTTGCCATCGTACAGACCAAACACCGTCTTGCTTTCCTTTGTCAACGACAATTCAAACTCACCGATCTGATCGACGCTGTAGGAAGATTCTGCGACATCAAACGCACCCGCAAATTTGGCTTTCAACGTGTCGATATCGAAGGATTTCAGGTTTCCAACGATGCGATGCGTCGGCAAAATCACACATCCCGCGTCGTGCATGCTCAGCAGCACAAACAGGCAATAATTGGCGGGATGATCGCCAGGCAAACTTCCACCATTCGCTTCGACTTGGTGTTTTTGATACGCCAGCGCCATGGTGTAACGATGATGCCCGTCGGCGATGTAAACCTTCTTATCTTTCATCGCATCGATGACGGCTTGCTGCGTCTTGGGATCCGTTACAGGCCAGAGTTGGCTTTCGATTCCATCCAGCGTCGCCACAATCGGCGGGTCTTTGAGCTGGCTATACAGGGCGTCATTGACCTGTCCTTGGGGATCAGGGAAAAGCCCGAAAATTGGCGAGAGCTGCACGCCGGTCGCGGTGGTGAGTTTTAGCCGATCTATGATCGCATCGGGATAAGTCTTTTCATGCGGCACAACGTGGGTCGGTTTGTCGGGCGTATTAAATGGTTCGAGCTTTACCAATGCAAAAAATCCCCTGCGATGGTACGTCTGCCCGCGATGCGTGAAAACTTGCGTATAGGCGTAGATCGCTGGTTCGGTATCGCGAACGAGCGTGCCGTCGCCAAGCCATTGGGACAGCGTGGCGGCGGCCTTGACGTAGACCGGATCAGGCCCAACCTGCTTGGCGGGTAAATGCGGCAGATCAATCTCGACAATATTAATCGGGCTTTTCGAGAGCAGTTTCTTTTTGCCGGCCTCATTCAATACGTCGTAAGGCGGCGCGATGAGATTTGATAAATCGCTGCCTTGTTTTTTTGAATAACGGATCGCCTTAAACGCCTTGATCTCTGCCATCGATTGACTCCTGTAGGAAATGGAATGTACGGATTGAACCGCGTTTTACAAACCCATGTGCTACGTTACACGCGCCACCCTAAGGTGTGTATAGTGAAGGCACCATGAAGGTGATTCTGGCAAATCCTCGCGGTTTCTGTGCCGGCGTGAACATGGCGATCGAGGTCGTCAATGAAGTGCTGCGCCGCAAAGGTCCGCCGGTCTATGTTTTCCATGAAATCGTCCACAATAAACACGTTGTCGATGATTTTCGCGCCCGCGGCGTGACATTTGTCGATTCGATCGAGCAAGTCCCAACTGGCGCGGTCGTGGTCTATTCTGCACATGGTGTATCGCCTGAGATCCGTGCGGCGTCGCAGTCGCGACAGCTCTATGAAGTCGACGCAACCTGCCCGCTGGTGCATAAGGTGCATGCCCAAGTCATTCGTTACGCTCGCGATGGATACACGATCATTTTCATCGGCCATCATAACCACGATGAAGCGATCGGTACCGTCGGCGAAGCGCCCAACAACATCGTGATCGTTGAATCACCAGCCGAGGCCGAAGCTTTGCAATTCCCCGCTGACGCAAAATTGGCTTATACGACGCAAACGACGCTCAGCGTCAGCGATGCCAATCGCGTGATCGACGTGCTGAAGCGCAAGTTTCCTCGCATTCGCTACCCGCAAAAGGAAGACATTTGCTACGCGACGACAAATCGCCAGAACGCGGTAAGCGAGTGGTCGCCTGAGGTAGATGTTGTGCTGGTAATCGGCAGCCAGAATTCAAGCAACAGCCAGCGTCTGGTCGATCGCGCGATCGAAGCCGGTAAACGCGGGTATCTGATCGATGATGCCAGCGAGCTTGATGCGACTTGGCTAAAAGAATCGGATGGCGTGCTTGTGACCGCTGGAGCGTCTGCGCCGGATCACTTGGTTCAGGGATTACTGGATCGCCTTAAAAATGACTTCGCCGCGACTGTCGAAACGCGCGAATTGGTAAAGGAAGAAATTGATTTTGATCTGCCCAAGAGTGTGAAACAACTGAGGGTGTTGTCGTAACACGCTTTTAGCGCGGACGAATTGCACCTGATGTGCGGTCGGGATGCCAGTATCACTATTCGACGAAATCCCATGCGGTATAATTGTCCGGATCACCGTCGCCGCCGTAGATCAGTACGCCGGAGGGGCCGGAGGAATCGTCGATCAACCAGCCCGCGACGTTGAGCGTGCCGCAGGTGGCGGAGAAATCAGATTTATTCAAAGACCACGTACCGCTGACGGCGGGTGAGGCGTCGGTCGGTTTATACGAACACGATCCATCCGCAGACAACGTAATCGCCCCGAGATACCCGATCGACGACGACATCCGCCACTGCCCGGCGAGTTGATCCGCTGAGACAGCTTTATCTGAATGACCAGGCGCGGTGTAGTTGTTGCAACCGGCGGTTAAGGCACAAAGTGTGAGCAGTTGAACAATTTTAAGTTTCATGTTTTACCTTATGAACTGCACGACATTGTGCGCGCGATAACACGTTCGTCTGCGACGCGCTGAAACGTGGAGGGCAATCTATCACTACAAAAATTCATCGGTCAAGTCGAGCTGATACTGCGAGGATGCCATTAATTTCTGCTTTTGCTAGCGCCATCTGTTCACTCGTCGCAAACACGTACCAAAGTGTTTCCATACCTGATTCTCGACCAACACCGTCGATTCGATATCGCCCGAAACATTTTTCGAGCGATCAAGGCCACGGTTTACCGATTTCGAAACGTTGGTACCTACTAAGAAAGCCATGGTCATGGAAACTAGCCACGCCAGCGGAAAAAATGCCGACAACAAAACGACCAATCGGAGTCCGCCAAGATCCTTGCCACCTCTGAGTTTTGCGATACCGATCGGCAGAAATACAATCCCGTTCCGAAGTATCCCAGCAACAGCAATTTCTCCTACATCAGTACGTCACATTTCCGTATCTCTTTTACAATTATTTCAGCTCCACCGTCCAATAGGCTTCATCCAAGAACTGCTTCCAGCTCTTGTAACGTGCGTCGGCGAGTTTGAAGCCGATGGCGGGGGAGCGCTTGGGCTTGACGGGCTTACTTAACAACTTCATGTGTGCTTGCTCGGGCGTGCGGCCGCCTTTTTTGACGTTGCACTTCACGCAGCAGCAGACGATGTTGTCCCAGGTACTTTTGCCGCCTTGCGATCGCGGGAGCACGTGATCGAGTGACAGCTCGATCGTGCCGAACTTTTTCCCGCAATACTGACAGCGATTGCTGTCGCGCGCAAAGATATTGCGGCGGTTAAACTTCACGTCCTGGCGCGGCAATTTGTCGTAACCCAACAGCCGGATGATCCGCGGGACCGCCATCGCGAAGCGGACGGTGTGAACCCAGTCAAATCCGTCGGGTTCAAACTCGCGCTTGAGATGGCTGAGCTGGGTCCATTCAATCAGGTCGAGATTTTGCCAGATCGATTGGCCTGCGGGATCGGTCTCGATGTGGACGACCTCGGCGATATCCTTGGCCAGCAGCGAGAAGGCGCGTTTGACGTTGACCACGCGGATGGCTTGGTAAAACTTATTCAGAACCAGCACATTCGCCGCCAGACCGCTGCCTGGCGGGATCGGGTAGAGGGATTGGGCGGTTGCGATTTCCATAGGACACGTTGCTTGGCGTTAGGCTCGGGAAAGTTTCGCGAGCGGGTGACATTACTTTCGGGCTGATATTGGGTCGAGTCAATAATACCTTTACTGTCCTTGATCGTGAAGCTTTTGATTTCGTGATTCGGGGTTCGTGACTCGTGAAAATGGAGAATACGTTTCACTTTTTCACGAAGCACGAACCACGGTTTATAAAACAAAACGACCTCGAAGCTTTTCAGGGCTTCGAGGTCGTCGCTTGGGCGGCGATTTAAGTAACGAGGTGGGTTACCTCGGGACTTCGAAGATACCCTGGGTCTTAATGACCATCAGGCTTTCATCAAACAGATGGAACGATTGAACCAGCAGTTCATGGCTGCGGCGTTCGATGTCCAGCACGGAGAGGAATCCACCATTGCCGTCGGGCGTCTGGGGGATGTCCGCCATCAGATATTCCTTTTTCACGGCGTACTGACGGATTTCTTCACGGCTGGCGTCATACAGGGTCTGGGTCAGTTGTTCTTCCTGAGTCGAGATCATGTATTTGACGTTTCCGGCGGCGGTCATTTCATGATAGCGTTCGCCACGACACGGGATTGTTTGCAAAAGTCCACGATCGGTCAGCGACGGGGCGGAATTGACGATCACTTCTGTGAGCGTGTTCTTCCCGTTGGTGAAAGCGATGACATGTCCGCCGTCCACGAGCCAGATGTCGGCTTCGTAGGTTCGGCGATTCACTTTTTCGCTCGCATGGATTTTGAACAGTTCCGGGTGCAGCGTACGCTGATACAGCATCAGCGTCAGACCACTACAGCGACGTTGCTTGGTACGATTACTCATAATTTTGCTTCCGTGCCTTCTAGGAGGAGATCATCCTCCGTAAGTAAAGGGCTTGGCTGACAGATCGTAACTTGTTTACCTATAACGCTTTGTGCTCACCGACGCCGCGATCTGCAGCCTGCACTAAAGACAATTGGCGGGCCTCATCCAGTTCAGCCCGCCGTCGTCGTGTGTTGCACATTTACATCCTGCTCGAAACACGTCGAACCAGATGACGCGGGAGTATATCAATTTTGCAGGCAAAGGGTAGAAAAATATTCCTACGCGCCAGGCCACATTGCACGCAAAAAGCAGATAATCAGATCATAACTTGCGTGACAGCCTACAGTTACGCCAAATCCGCGGGACATCATTAGCGTCCCGAAATAACAACCTGCAATGGTGCGGAACACAAAGGTTTGCGTAGCGAAAGATTCTGGCCCCCAGTAATGGTATAGCGAAAATGCCAATCCCGACATCAAAACCATGATCGGAAGCGCAATCGATGCACGAATAGACAAAAAATCACACAAAATGAAGTGTAACAGCGTAAAACCAATCAGCCGAAAAATCAGTTCTTCGTAGATACCAGCCCCGATCGACAGCACGATATCCGACCCGACAGTATCGACATTCGCCAACAATGGATAATGGAACCTCGCCAGCAGCATACTGATGAGAATGAGGGGGATCGCCAGGATCACACTTTCGACCGCCATCCCAAAGATGACAAGGGGATGAACACGGACATTTTCCTTTTTGAAGACGATCAATCCAAGCAAGATGCTGATAACACTCGCCGGTGCGACCCATCGCGCCGTCGCCCCCAATGCCGCTAGGCTGTCGCGAAGCATACTGAACGCGACAATTCGTTGCTCGGTGTTGGTTATCGCATCAAAGGTGAAATACCAAGTACCGAACTCGTAAAACACGACAAGCGGCAATACAAAGATCAACGATGCTTTCGCAGTTTCGCTGACGTGAAAATAGCTCGGTGATTTTGAAGTCGTGGCGTCAGGCATGGCAATTCAGATCGGAGTATGACGATTCGCGTTGCTCAGAATTCAGCGACGCCTTAGTGGAAACAAAATGGTCGTTTGGAGCACTTAGCTTTGTGCCCGAGGTTCGATCGCAGGATCAAGCGGCGCATCCTGCACGTGCTTGGTGATTTGAATCGAACGCTTCCCGCGCATCTGTCCGATGCTGCCATGGAACTTGTTTTTGCCTTCGACCTGGATCAGTACGCCGGCGTTGATCGATTTTTCGGTGGTAATCAAATCACCTGGCTGAAGTCTGAGAAGATCGTTAAGGCTAATCCGTGTGCGGGCGAGGATCGCACGCATTTCCACCGGTGCGGTCGTGACACTCTTAGTGACTTTTCGCATGGAATCGTCGCCACCGGGACGTTTAACATAGGTGAACCAGCTTTGTGCGCTCAGTTGGTTCATAATCGGTTCGATCACGTTGTACGGAATGCACAGGCTCATCGTTCCTGCGCGATTACCCATGCGCAGTTCAAATCCGATCACGACGACCGTTTCGTTAGGCGGAACGATCTGCACAAGCTGCGGGTTGGATTCAAAATCCGTCAGCGAAAAAGTAACCGGCGTCAGATTGCTCCACGCTTCTGAAAGAAAGTGCATCGCGCGGTCGGTGATGCGTTGGACTAGACGCTGCTCGATCTGCGTGAGCGGGCGTTGCGGGATGAATAGGTCTGCGTTTGATCCGCCGAGCAGTCGGTCGATGATCGGGTAGATGATCAGCGGGCTGATTTCAAGGCAAAGCTGCCCTTCGAGTTGTTCAGCTTTGAGGAGATTAAAGCAGGTCGGATTGGGCAGCGAATGGATGAATTCGCTGTAAGTGAGTTGTTCGATATGCGCAACAGAGACTTCGATGATCGTGCGCAGGTATCCCGACAGCGCAGCACCGAAATTTCGACCAAAGCCTTCGTGGAGTGCTTCGAGGGCGCGCATCTGGTCTTTGGAGACGCGTTCGGGACGCTTGAAATCGTACAGATTCACATCGACTTGGGATCGGCCACGTGAGCCGAAGACATCGGGTTGCCGCGCGGCGCCCCCGGGCTTGACCGCGCCGGTATCGACCGCTGCCAGCAGGGCATCGACTTCGGATTGGTCTAGGACGTCTGCCATGACTTGTGTTTCCTTCGGCGAGGCTCCGCCCCGACCGCTTTATCTATCATCGTCACTTTCACAACATTTTCTACATTCTCGGACGCAACACTTTCAACCTTTTTTAATTTTTGGGGCTAATCGGGCTGCATGGAAAAGCCGATCGCGCCTATAGGACGCGGTATTTTGTGCCCCTTCAGCGTAGAAGCCGTGTGAACTTGCTTAAAATAGCCTTATCGGAATCTCCTCATGCTCGCACAAGCCGTCGCAACCCAATCGTTTGCCCGCTCGCTCGCCCATCAGCATCGCGCCCATGAAATCATCCCCGGCGCAGCTCACACATACGCCAAAGGCGACGACCAGTTCCCCGAAGGCATGTGCCCGGTCGTTGCGCGCGGGCAGGGGTGTCATATCTGGGATTTGGACGGCAATGAGTTCATCGAATACGGCGCGGGCGTGCGGTCGATCACGCTTGGACATGGATATAAGCCCGTCTGTGATGCTGCGTATCAGGCGATGCTTGATGGGACAAACTTTGTCCGGCCTGCGGAAATCGAATTGCGGGCGGCAGAGAAAATGCTGTCGGTCATCGACCATGCCGACATGGTGAAGTTCGGCAAAAATGGATCGGATGCCGTCAGCGGGGCGGTCAAAATCGCACGATCCTACACCGGCAGGGAAATGGTCGCGGTGTGCGGCGATCATCCCTTCTTTAGCGTCGATGACTGGTTCATGGGCACGACCGCGATGAACGCCGGTATCCCAGAGTTCGCAAAGCAGCAAACGGTCAAGTTCAAATACAACGATCTGCCCGGCGTACAGGCGCTGTTCGATCAATTTCCCGACCAAATCGCCTGCCTCATTCTCGAAGCCGAAACCGTCACGCATCCTCATGAAAATTATCTCCACGATTTGCAGGAACTGGCGCATAAAAATGGCGCGATTCTAATCCTTGATGAAACCGTCACCGGTTTCCGATGGCACGTGGGCGGGGCGCAAAAGTATTACAACTTCGTGCCCGATCTCAGCACGTTCGGCAAAGGCATGGCCAATGGGTTTTCGGTCGCGGCATTGTGTGGGAAGCGCGAATATATGCGCATCGCGGGAACGCAACACACTGATCGCGAACGCTGTTTTGTGTTGTCTCTCACCCACGGGGCAGAGACCAGCGGATTGGCGGCCTGCATCGCGACCATTGATGCCTATCAGCAACGCGATGTCTGCGGCATCATGGATCGGCAGGGCACGAAATTACAAAACGGTTTACGCCAGGTCGTTGACGATTTACAGATCGGCGATCATTTCCAGATCATGGGGCGTCCGTGGCTGACTTTCTTTGCGACGATGGATCAGAAAAAAGAGCGCAGCCAACCTTTCCGGACGCTGTTTTTACAAGAAATTATGAAGCGCGGCGTGATCGCGCCGAGCTTCGCAATCTCCGCAGCCCACGGCGACGAAGACATCCAGCGCACCATCGAAGTCGTGGCCGAGGCGCTTGTCGTTTATCAACGCGCACTTGACCAAGGCGTGGACAAATATCTGATTGGCAGGAGCGTCCAGCCTGTTTTCCGCAAATACAATTGATCGCCAACCAGTGGTCGGAACCTCAGAATAACCGCTTTGCAAAATGCCAATAAGCCAGTGAGTATACAGAGATCACAGAAGATAGAGTTGTCCCCATATCGCGCATGTCCAGTGTGAAGGGCTACTATGCGTTTCCTTGTCACGCGATGAATCACATGATATTTCGCGGCATTTTGTAGCACGGGCGTCCCGCCCGTGAGAGATTTATAGACGCTAAAAACAATCAAAAACCTTTGTGTCCTCGGTGCTCTGTGACAATCTTTTTTGCGACGCTTGCGCGGCGATGGGGTTATGCAGAGGTCTCGGTTGTGACACAGGGATGTCACAGCGAACTAGCGATTCGTTCGTATGATTCTTGTCGCCATGCAGGGGCGGTGCCGGATTCGACATCGGGGAAGAACTCGATCAGCGATTCGCGCGACACATTCCAGAGACCGAATAATTTAACGCCCGGGGTATCAATGACATGCCCGCCGATGGTCAGCGGATACTTGCGGGCGCTGGTGGTGGTGTGACGGCCTTTACTATGAAAACCGCTGATCTCCCCGACGCGAATATCCAGAGACGGTTCGATCGCGCGCACTAAAGACGACTTCCCCACGCCACTATGCCCTGCCAGCACGGTATTTCTATCCTTCAGCATCGCCTGTAATTCTTCAATCCCGATTTTTTTAATCGCGCAGGTCTTGTGTGTGCGAATGCCAAGCGATTGATAGTGCGACAAAATCGCGTCGGCATGTGCCAGATCGGATTCGCTGGCGGCGGTGTCGATCTTGTTGATGCAGACGATCGGATCAAGCCCACCAGACCGGGCTGCAATCACCATCCGATCGACCAAACCCCATTTCACTTCTGGCAGATGCAACGCGCACACGATCAACATCTGCTGGGCGTTGGCGACGATCGGATGCACGTCGATGGCTTTGAAACTATCTGCGCGGGCGAGCACTGTCGCACGTGGCTCGATCCTTTCAAGTACGCCTTCAAACGCACTGACGTCGTTGCGCTCGCGTGCGATTTCGAAGCGTACAAAATCGCCGACGACTAGCTGCGTGTCTGATACTTTTGCGAGCGTTTTTCGCTGCGTGCATCGGTAAATCTGCCCATCCGACAGTACTTCGCTGAACAGCGAGTGTACGGTGATGACTTCGCCGCGTGGCATGGCGTCGACCTGTTCATCGGGCCGGGCGTTTTGGGTTTTGATCGTTTTATCGCGTTGAAAGTGCTTGGATTTGTCGCTGAAGCGTTCGACCGAATCCAGGCGATCGTCATCAAACGCGCCGGTTTCGTAGGCGCGGATGAGGTCTTTGTCATCGGACGATTTTTTGTTTCTGCCTCGCAAGTTGACCCGATCATACCCGCGTGGGCGTACGTTTGGGTTATTCACTATGCACATAGTCAGCTAAACATGATACTTTGTGACAATCTTCACGAGATTATGAATGAGACTTCACCAAGTTAGTGCTTGACTCAAACGAACCGCTGAGTCGATAATTAGCATATGGCCAGATACAGGCTGGATATGATCGCGAGCTTGGCGCGTCAGATGGCGTTCGCGCCGCTGGGCGTTCGCGACGCGCAACTCGCGGCGGCAGAAACGCTGGCGCTATCCATCGATCCCAAAAAAGCCTATCCGCCATCCTACATTACCTTCCGCGTGACGGGTTATTCACCTAAAGACGCGAAAAGTGATCTGTTGACAGGTCTTGCGATTCAGCACGATCTTGGCGTGCTGGTCGAGCAGGTGTCCGACACGCTTAAGCAGCAAACCACCGATCGCAGCGAACCTGTATTGACGATCGACGATCTGACGGCCCGATTTAATGTCACCAGCAAGACAATCCAAAGGTGGCGTCGTCGCGGTTTGACTGCCCGACGATTTATTTTCCCCGATGGCAAGAGGCGTGTGGGTTTCAGGCTTTCGATCGTTGAGCAATTTTTAAAGACGCATCAGGATGCGGTGGCGCGGGGCGCCAACTTCTCGCAGGTTGATGATTCCGAGCGTGACCAGATTCTCAACCGCGCCCGCAGGCTTGCGACGCAATGTAGTTGCTGCATCAATGAAATATCACGCCGAATCGCGCGCAAACTCAATCGCTCGCCCTTGACGATCCAAGCGACGATTCGCAAGCACGATGCCGAAAATGTGGATCACGCAATTTTCCCATTAGCGCCAACGCCTATGGACGATCTGCAGCGATTGCAGATCATTCGCATCATCCGAAATGGCGAAAGTCTGCGCACTGCTGCGATGGAAACAGGACGCCGCAAGACGGCGATTTATCGCGTGGTATTGGATGACCGTCTGGCTAAGTTGATGGATCGTCGTGTGAAATTTATCGACGACCCGCTCTACCATCAGCCGGATGCTGCAAAAATGCTGGACGTGATGGTGCATCAGGAAACGATCGAATCGACATCGTCTCCCGAATCCAGCCGCATCCCAAACGATCTTCCGCCGTATCTGCGCGAGCTGTATCGCACGCCGCTGCTCACGCCAAGCCGCGAACGGGCGCTGTTTTTGAAGTACAATTACGACAAGTATCAATTCATCCACGCCCGCAAGCGCGTCGATCCCGCCAGCGTCCGGGCTCGGGATACCGACCATTTGCAATCGTTGCTCGATACATCCATCGCGACCAAAAACCAGATAGTTCAGGCCAACCTACGCCTGGTGGTTAGCGTTGCCAAGAAGCACGTTCGTAACGGTGTTGCGTTGATGGAATTGGTCAGCGAGGGCAACATCACGCTGATGCGCGCTGTCGAAAGTTTTGATACTCACAAAGGCAATAAGTTCAGCACTTATGCGACGTTGGCGTTGATGAAAGGGTATGCAAGGTCTGTGCCGCAGATGATCGGTAAGACGCGAAAAGCGATGCTGATTGAAACGCTGGATGAAATGCCGTCGCGTGCAGACCCCGATGTTGACGGGGTTGAAATCCGCGACGAAGTGCGGTCGTTGCTATCAAATCTGGATGATCGCGAGCGTCAGATCATCTCGTCGCAATACGGGATGTCGTCACGGGTATCGCATGACGATACAGATACGCTCGCCAAGGAACTGGGTATCACGCGCCAGCGATTACGGCAGATCGAGCGTAGCGCATTGGACAAATTGCGACTGGCAGCCGGTGTGGGCGGCACCACCTCTGTTTAACTTGCGAACGGCCTACACCGAATGCACATATCCCAAACGTAATGCGAACTTTGCACTTAGCTGGAACGGCGACGAGCGAGATTTAGATTTTCTCACGCAGCAAGTTGGTTTGGAAGGCTTCAACCAGCCGTTCGAGCATGTGGATTTCGCCACGGATTTCAGCACCTCGCTCGGTGTCGTTCATCTTCCGCGGATGATTTTCTTTCTTCACCACGGTCACCTGCGGCACGATGTCCACGCCATCGCGAATCGCCGTTTCAACACTATCAAAATGGTGATGCCGCGCCAGTAATGTTTTGTCCGATTCCAATACCAGCGTGAATCCGTAATCGCCATACGCTTCGGAAAACGCGCCGTCGATGGTGATTGCTTTGCCGGATCGCTTGATCGGCGATTCACCCTTTTCAATCTTCACCGGCACATGTCCGTTGACGATCAGCCCTCGCTTCGGGCTGACGCCAAACTCCTGCATCACTTTGTCGCAGAACCATTCTTCATGGATCAGTTTGAAATACGGGTCTTTTTCTTCGTGATGAATCTTTTCATCGGCGATAAAATCGCGCTCAAGCGTTGCGATCCGATCCTTCCCAAACAAAGGCGACCGCGGTCCAGACCATAAATACCACAGCAGATCCAAATCCGGTTGCTGCCGCTTGTGGTGGGCGCGGATGATCGATTGCTGGATTTCGTCAAACAACCGCTTGCCACGCAATTCAGTGTTACCGATCGGCATCGGTAGAAAGAACCCTTCGATATCGGTCGGCACGCAGCCGTGGAAGATCAGGTGATCGTCCCGACGCAGATACATCGACGCGTTCTGTGCCAGATACGTCATGTGCTCGCCGAGCTTCTGGCTGGCCGCAAAACTACTCTTCAGCCTTGCGATGCAGTCGGCTTCATCGGTCGATAGTTTGTACGGGTCTTTCGGATCGATCGTCGGGAAGTGTTTGTCGCGCAGCGCATAGGTCTTGCCCTCCACAACAATTGTCCCCTTTTGATGGTCAATCGTATGCAGCAATTTGCGATGCCCCAATCCCCACGCGGGATTGCGGTCAAACATCTGGCCTTCCAGTTTGAATTGAATGACCGCGATCGCCTTTTGCATCCGCGCAACCAGATGGTTAGGCCTCAAGCCCGACAGCTTGGGATAAAACCGCTCGGCGGGGTCGTCCTTGTAAACGGTGTTCGCCAGATGCTCCAGCGGCATCAACGGGATGCTGTAACCCTCGTCAATCTGCCCCAGCCTTCGATATCGCAGTGAGATTCTCAGCACCGTGCAGATCAACGCTTCATTCCCCAGAAACGCGCCAAGCCACGATACGTCGTGATTTCCCCAGATGAACGACACATTAGGTTGTAGCCGCAGATAATCAACAACCCGATCCCCGCGCGGCCCGCGATCCCAGCAATCGCCGCCGATGATCAGCTCATATACCGCAAGATTACGGATCAACCTGCCGACAACGTGAATCATCTGCAGCACGCGCCCGCCATCCAATAACGAATCGACGATGGATTCAAGAAACGTGTCGTGTCGTTCGATGGAATAGCTGTACAGCATCTCTCTCAGTAACTCGTTATATGCCGCCGGGACAACCTGCATCGCCCGGCGAACGCTGTATCTGGACGCCAACAGACGCGCCAGTTCCAGTTGATGTTGCAACGTCCACACCGCGTACGACTTGAGGCCGGGCAGATTGTTCGCGAAACGCTGTTCAAGAATCTCTGTTACTTCAGCCGGATAAAAAGTCAGTGTCGTAAAATCTTGCAACTCCGCTTCGTTCATCCGGTCTTTGAACAGTTTTTCGACCAATGGCCGCAGCGTGCCCGACGCATTGTTGATGACATGCCGCAACTTTTTATCTTCGCCATGAATATCGGATATGACGTGAATCGTTCCCTTGGGCAGCGTCAGCACCGCCGACAGCCGCGCGATCTCCGCACCCGCCGCTTCAGCGGTGGGGAATCGCTCTGCCAATACGCGCAATATGTTTAACTCCACATCCTGATCGATCGTCCAACTCATGTTTCGCATCGTAACCGCTGCGCAATGGCGAAACCAGAATGACGAGCGATCGAATGACCCGTGCTCGAAATGACGATCGCTCGAATGACGGGCGCTCGAATGACGAAACCAGAATGTCGAATGACGAATCAATGAGCAAATGACGAATTACCGAATGTATTGGGCATTTTGCATTTTGTCATTCACTCGTCATTCGACATTCTTGTTTCGTCATTCACGAAGCGGGTGTGAGCACTAGCTTGACCACTTCGCACTGCGTACGATGTCGCCATGCCCACCTACACCGCCAACGACGCTCGTTACAAAGATACGAAATC
>JBBQXB010000007.1:0-78040 GCA_038210015.1 Tepidisphaerales bacterium | reverse complement strand
TGACCCCAATGGGATTCGAACCCATGTCGCGGCCGTGAAAGGGCCGTGTCCTAGGCCTCTAGACGATGGGGCCTATGACCCGTCAGTGTAGCTGACAGGGGCGTAGGAAGATACGTCTTTCAATCGCGCCGGTCAAATGTTGCGCAAAAAAATTGCGTAACCACTCGTTCTACCCCGCAGTTGCAATCAGTAAAACGACTTTGCCAATCGCCCCGGATGAAAGCACCTGTTCATGGGCTTTGGACGCGTCGGCCAGCGGATATTCATGCCCGACGACTGGATTCAGTGATCCGTCCTTCAACCCCGCCGTAATCGCCGCGACCGCGTGCATCACACCGATCTCGCCACCCGACCAATAATTTAATCCTGTGACCGACACTTCCTTAGCCATCGTATGTCGCGGATCAATCTCGACGCGGCCACGACTACCGATGACAACAATCCTGCCGCCAAAGCCCACAAGCCGTAGATCGCGATCAAGATTAACGTTCGCCAGCATTTCGATCACGACATCCACGCCTTTGCCTTGTGTAGCGTCAAGAATCAGCGATTCGTAATTTTCATCGTGATGGTCAAATACTTTGGCACACCCATTTTGCATCACCAGCGAACGCCCGGCATCGGTTCCACCCGTTCCCAGCACGATCGCGCCGTGATGTGCCGCCAACTGAACCGCCGCCAGACCCACCCCGCCGGTTGCGCCGTGGATCAAGACCACTTCGCCGGGCTTGAGTTGCGCCCGATCGAACAACGCCCGGTAAGCGGTGACATACGCGACATTGACGGCTGCGCCTTGGGCGAAAGTCATCCCCTCGGGCAAAGGGTGCACGTGTTTCGCATCGCACAGTGCTTTTTCTGCGTACGCACCTTGCAACTTGCCTTGCGTGGTGGCGCTGATCCAGACGCGATCGCCAGGTTTTAGATCGATCACGTCGTCGCCGACGGATTCGACAACGCCAGCGCCGTCCATGCCCGGCGTGTAGGGGAGTTCAGGTTTAAGCGCATACGCCCCGCTTCGAACATAGGCATCGACAGGATTCACTCCCGCCGCGTGCAGCCGCACCACAACCTGCCCGCGTCCGGCGACCGGATCGGGCACGTCGGCCACTTTTAATTCATCTGGTTTCCCAAAGCTTGTCACGAGAATGGCTTTCATGATGCTGCTCCCTTATCGCTGCTCGTCCGTTGCAGTTAAACGTCCGCATAAATGTCGGCCATCGGAATTTCGATATCCAATGACCGCAGCCGCACCGATGCCGCAAGATCGTTCACATACGCCAACGACCATGTGCCGTCCGGTTTTCGGAGGCACGTTTCGACCGACGCCTGATGCTGCCAGATCAACACGTATTCTTCGAGTGATTCCAGCGAACGGTACGCCGTAAACTTTGCCCCACGATCATAGGCTTCGGTCGAATCGGACAGCACTTCGACGACCAGTTTGGGATTCAGTACGGCATTTTTTTTCAAATCGTTGGCTGCGAATTGCGGCTCGCCGCAAATGACCATGCCTTCGGGATAGAGAAAGTGATTGCCGGCCTCAATTCGCACTCGAACATTGCTGTCTACCACGCGGCACGGTTTGCCCTTCAATCTCGATTTCACTTCACCATTAAAATTGGCTGCAATCAGACCATGGAAGTATGTTCCGCCCGGCAGTGCGTGAGGCGTGAAACGGTTGTAACCCAAAGGCACGATCTGCCCGTCGACATACTCATGCTTTTCGGTCGCAGATTCTTCAAGTGATAGATCCTCTTGAACACTCGCAAGGCGAGGAACAGTGGAAGGCGTGGACATGCCAGTGAGTATATCACTCGCCAAAGGCAGCGACGATACCCATCTATGCAAACCGAACAAGAAAAAGATCGACTGCGACGTGATGTAGCTCTTCCAGAGAGCAATACTTCACGCCGCGCAGCTGAAATCAATCATCGTCTGATTGTGCAGGCACAAGCCGAACAGGATATGACGCAACTTTGGCAGTGATTCGCGATTGTAAAAATCAGGCGTGAAATCCAACGGAAAACGCGAGCGAAACGTCTTCAAATGAGCGACCAACGACTCGCGATCCATCGACTGGATCGACCCGTTTAGTATTTCAACTTCGTTTGACGACAACATCGCGGCCTCCATCACCCAAGACAACCGGCGGCGCCACTGATTTGTCTCTACACAAACAAATCCAGCAGCGTTCCCTTATGAATCAGATCGACCGTCTGGCGGAAAACTTTAGGTTCGATGATCACAACTTCATGTTCCGGCCAGGGAATTGTTTTCCATGGGGGTTGGATCGGGTTACTGCTTTTACTATGGGACGCCTCCACACAGGGGCTTGTTACATATTGAGGCGGAACATCCTCGATTTTTGGAGTCGGATGAATGACAAATCGCGGATCAAAACGTGGCGCGGGATGAATTACCGGACGCGGTTCGATGCGTGGCTCGGCATCGACATTAAACTTCGGATGCGGCTGAGGCGTATGCGGATTGGCGGCAGCGGGGATCGTTCCCAGCGGGCCGGTCTTAGGGAGATTGGCGTTGATCGCGCCAGTCACCGCGCGCACGACATTTAAGCCGGCGATCGCACTGATGAGGCTAGGCAACGCGTCTGACACCCCAAGCAGGGGAGCAAACCCCGCGCGCCAAACCCATCAACCCGCGTTCCAATCCAATTCCCCCACAAATATCGGCCATCTCGCTTATCGGGCGATCGGACGAAAAGTCCGTTTATGACGGATGTTGCGTTTGGGCATCATTCATCCCGCCACATCCCGCAACAGGCGAGCCGCCGTCTCGCTTTGCGGATCATCGACCAGCGTGGCGATCATCGCGGCGTTTTCGACATCGGACAGCGGGATGTATTTGCCGGTCCCTTCCGCGATCAGCACCCCGTCGGCGATGATCGTGCCGGTGGTCGTGATTAGCCGCGATCGGGCGATTTGAATCGTCGATTCGATCGTCATGTTCATCTCCACCCTCCCCGGCGAGCGATACCGCACCCCCAGCTCCGCCGCCAGACAAAACCGCTTGCCCGACCAGGTGGCGCACCAGACCATCACCTCATCCAACAATGTCGCCAGCACCCCGCCGTGGATGACGCCGGTGAAACCGATATACCGCTCGTCGGGCGTGAACCGCGCCGAGACGACACCGCTTTCGACCTCAACAAAACTGACTAATTTCAACGCGATCGGGTTATCCTGTCCGCACACCAGACAGCCACGCGTTCGCGGGAGTTGTAAACTGCTCATCGCCATATCGTAGCACGGACGTTTGCTCTATGTTTTGCTTGATCGTCAGAAAATTAAACCACAAAGTTCGTGAAGACCACGAAGACGCTATCGCCGGTGAAACAGCCTCCATTTGAGAATGTGGCCTTCACCACGAATTGCACACACGCACGCAGGACGGCACGGTGCTTCTCGGCCAGCATGCAATACAGGCGAAGCTGTGCCCACCGAAAAAAAATGCTGGTACTTCGATCGATGTCTGTGTTACTCTAGGATAACAACCAAGTTTGAAAGAGACGCTTATGCCTCAACTGACGATCGACATTACCGACGAACTCGATGCGCGGCTGCGCGAGCAGGCACGCACGCTTGGCGAAGAGGTGGGTGCGTTGGCGGCGGAGTTGATCCATGACCGGATGGAGGAGTTGGAGACAACCGCATCGATCCAGCGGGGATTGGCCGATGCCGCAGCTGGCCGTACGCGTCCGGCGCGTGCGGTACTTGAAAAGCTGGCGAGCGAGTTGGGACTTGATCTGGCATCTAGCCCTGCATGATCCAGTACACAGTAAACCTTACCGACGAGGCTTGGGCGGCGATTGAAGCCCAGGTTCGGTACATTGGCGTTGAACGTCAGGCGCCCGAAAATGCAGCGCGATGGGTGAATCGCCTGCTTAATGCAATCGACGGTCTGGAAATGCTGCCCCGAAGCCACGCGGTCGATGAGCGGCAGACCGCCAAGCATGGCATTGAAATCCGTCGGATGGTCTTTGAGCAGACCTATCTAGTTTTCTACACAATCGACGATGAACAACGCCGGGTGATCGTGGTGTCGTTCCGACACACCGCTAGGCCGAAAGCGGAATGATGTTCAATGGATCAATCGCAGCGAGAAGCTCGGCACATTAAGCAAAATAAAGCATTGAGATCGTCCCTTAAAATGTGAGCTGTGCACGAACGCCGCGAAAAAATCAGCGATGTTTTCTTGGTGGCGTCGTGTACTTCGTGGTTTATTCCTGTCATGCACCCCTTCCATATCTTGGTTTGTCATCCGTAGGTTTCGATGGTCTGCCCGTTAAGCCGCGAGCTTGCTCGCGCGGGTACTACGGATATAGGGAGTAGTAAACGGGCGCGGGCAAGCCCGCGGCGTAACGGTAGATCGCGCAACGAAGGACGATCTTAACTGCTGAAACGACAAGTATTTATAATTTTTCACTCGTTTGGGCGCGGTTTTCTCGTAATGTATAGGGTGGGGGTGGCGTTTTTTATTGAACAGGGAGTGCGGTTTTGATTCGCATCGTTGAGCAGCCAAGCACGAAAGGCACGAGCCTTCTGGAGCAATACCGCGCCAGCGGGTCGCCGGAGGTCTTTGCGCAGATTATGCGCGCGTATGGCGGGATGGTTTTTAGCGTTTGCATGAAAGTCACCAAAGACGCCGCCGACGCAGAAGACGCATCGCAGGCGGCATTTTTAACGCTGGCGGTGCAGCTCAAAACCGGCGCGACGATCCATTACCTCGGTCCGTGGTTAAAAAAAGTGGCCAAACGCAGCAGTCTTGATCTGGTTCGATCCCGCAAACGGCGCACGCGTCGCGAAACCGTCACCGCAAAAAATCGGCCTGATCATTACCGCGTCCTGCCCAGTCAGGAATCAGAACAATCCGAGTTGCAGGAACTGATCCGCGCCGAACTCGATCACCTGCCCGCCAAGTACCGCATGCCGTTGGTGCTGCATTATTTCGGCGGGATGAGCCATGAGGAAATCGGCAAAGAGATGAGCTGCACGACCGCAGCGTTAGGCGTGCGACTGCACCGGGCACGTAAGATGCTCGGTAAGCGTCTGACCGTACGCGGCATCACCCTCGAAACCACCGCACTCGGCGCGGCGATCGCGCTTTCGGTCAACTATTACATCAGCGAACGTTTCATCCACACCACCACGCAGGCGATGCTGGCGATGAGCACAGCCCGCCCGATCGGCATGAGTGCGATCGCGCTCGGAGCGCACGTGCCAGTCGGCCTCGGCGTCGTGCCGCAACTGGTGCAGGAAGTCGCGCAATCCATGGCGCGAACGCGGATGCGGTACGCAACGGTGGCTCTGGCGATGTCGGTCACATTTCTGGGAGGCGCCGCTGAGGCGGTGCGGCATTTACCCGAATCAATTCGGCCTAACCTTGATTTTCTGTCTCCGTCAAAGGCGTTAGAAAATCTGTTCCGCAGCCCTGGTATTCCGCGGATGCAGGAGACGCCTAAAAAGACGCCTGTGAAGGTGGTTGAAGCCGTTACGCCGCCACGCGATCCGATGGATGATTATCCCGCAATCGTGCCGAGCGTGCCGCTGCCGGCACCGTCCAGATTGCAGCCGGTATTGGCGTTTCGTATCGCGACGCCGACGCCGCCGATTTCAACGCATGCGCCGCATCTGGAATTAAAACCGCAAGCCGTCGCACAGAGCACTGCACACAATATCGCAACGCCCATCGCAACGAATGACCCGCCGCCGCCGGTGAGTAAATCCGTTCCGATCGGATCGTTTGGTACACCGCAGTTGTCAGGCAGTGGCGGTTCAGGATCGTCGTCTGAATCCGCTCCGCAGACATCTCCCGCGCCTGTGCATGTCGCTTCGGGTCCGGTCGATCCGCACGCATCGCGTGTCGCCAGCTATGTGCCACCACCGGCGGCGTTTTCGCTGTCATCAAATAATCTGGATCACTCACAAAAATTGCAGGCGTTTGACGCCTTCGCAGCCGCGGAAGATCAAACCGTAGCGTCGGGTCCGGTCAACCTCGCTTACAGCTCGACAGGGTTGGTGCATGGCAATTCGTTCGAGCGCATGAACGATTGGCTGACCTTGCGATCCAACGATGTGTTTGTCCACGCCGGCGACGGAACCTACAACTGGAACGACGCGAATGCCGGCATCCTTCCCAACGCCGCCAACTCCGTCGCGTTTGCACTGGAAGATGTCTCCGGCGACGGCGTGATGACGATGCAAAAGCTGGCGAACAATACCACTCTCGCACCGTCACGGCCAACCGGACATACCTTCATCGGCATTTGGTCGGTTGAGTCGCTTCTAGGGTATGCTGGTATTGATCTACAAGTGCGTTACGACGACGCGTTGGCCGAATCGCTTGGGTTGCCGGAGAACGTGCTGAAGCTGTGGGTATATGACGGGCAGTGGACGCGGATCAACGATCAATCGTTCCTGCGCGATCTTGAAAACCACACGCTGCGTGGATCGTGGACCAACGGCACGATCGAATACTTCGGCGTATCAGCGCCGGAACCAACGTCGGTATTCGGATTACTGAGCCTCAGCGCGATCACGCTCCTGCGTCGGCGGCGATGAGCGTGTCACCTTTTGTTGGGGGCAGACACTTCCTTACGTCGTCCTTTGAGCACGATAAAAATAAGCAGCAATGTCGATCCGACCAGCGCGATCGAGAAAACCCACCGGCGTAACGTCAACCCCGCGGGGACGAGATTCGGCCCGTCTGACCAGACTGGCAAAAGCACCGCATCGAGCGCGTTGGCGGGCTGCGGATAGTCGCCGGACGACGCAAAGATATTGTCCGCGCCATCGCGAACAAAAGGCGTCGGCGAATAGATCACCGATCCGTCAGCGAACAAGATATTCTGCCCGTCGCGTTGATGATTCGGGCTGTTGCCTTCGCGGACTTCGCGCACGGTCATCTGCGTGGTCGCCGACGCAGTTGTTTCGTGTCCCGGGTTGGTATCCGACGCGAGCGCGAGTTTCGCATCCGGGCGAGTCAGGTCATATCCCGCTGCCACCACCTGCGGGGACGGATACATGTTCGCCAGTGAATAATTGTAGTTGATCCTCGCTTTGAAATTGGTGCGCTGTTTAACGGTCGATTGATCGAACGTATCGACTTGCGCCAAACCATTCCGTAAAGCTGCCGGACAATTAAACACTGACGCGGACAGCGATTGTGTTTTGGCGAGCAAAAAAATGGCTGCTGTCACGTCGTTGGCATCGGGCGTTTGGGTGTAGGCGGTGGTCGGTGCGTCGGGTTCGTAGCGCGTGCGTGGAAATTCACCCGTTTCGGCGATGTACGCTCCAATCGCGGTATGAATCTGTCGAAGATTCGCGGCACAGTTTGCAATATCGCTAGCGGATTGCGCATTTTGCCTGGCGGCGATGCAAACGCCCAGCATCCCCAGCGCGATGGAAACCGTCACAAGCAAATCCATGAATCGAAATCGAGTGGTCGTCATTCAGCCTCATCCCGCCAGTTTTTCCATTGCAATAGTACGCTGATCGCCGGAATCGCAGCACATATTCCTGCGATAAAATACCACTTGATCCGAATCCAAAAACCGTTTCCACCGTTGCCGCTACCCTGGGTCGAAAACTCAATGCCTATCATTTTCCAGATCGAATCTTCCCATGCATCTTTAACCATGTTAAAGGATCGGGTTCGATAACCCCATCCGGCGTTATGATTCCCACGGCCTTCAAATACTTCTCCGGTTATTTTGATCCTGCCCGCGATCGAACTGATCTGCAATTCTTCGGTCCCGCCATGCCAACTGAAACTATCAACGTAACCGGTGCTGCGGTACCACATCGCCAGCGTGATCATCAGCCCGGTGATCGCACAGGCGTTCAGCACCTTGCCCAGATGCTGCAAGATTCCTGCCTGCCCGAACGGTTCGTCATCGGCTGGCGCACGGGCGGGAATGTTGGTCGTGGAAGCGCTCACGTTAGGATAGTACGCCAAAACGGGTCAAGTGGATCATGTGCTTTTACGATTTTGAGCATCTGTAACCTCGTTGAGAGATGAATTTGCCACAGAGATACAGAGGCACAGAGAGAAGACCAATCCATGACTGCAGATTACGCCGATGGAAAAATCGCATTTCTTATCTGCGAATCTGCATAATCTGCGGTTGAAAAATGACTCATCTCTACCATCTGTGTCATCTGTGGTTTTCCCACTTTGGACGCTGAGATCAAACATACGCCGTTTTGGGTGGCGGTGCGTCGCCGGGGAGTTCGAGCGCGCCGACCAGGTCGCTTAGCTTTTCGACACCGATTTTGTTCAGATATTCATTCAAACCGGTGCATACTTTGTTCGGCGTGGATGGATCGACGAATAATGCGGTTCCGATGCTCACCGCCGTCGCACCAGCGAGGATAAACTCCACCGCGTCCTGCCAGAACTGTACACCGCCCATGCCGATGATCGGGGTATTAGTCGATTTGGCGATCCCGCGATACACGCGGCTAACCAGATGAATCGCGATCGGCTTGATCGCAGGACCGGACAATCCGCCGGTGACATTCGCCAACCGGGGTTTGCGTTTAAAGATATCGATCGACATCGCGGTGAAGGTGTTGACCAGCGAAAGCATGTCCGCCCCGCCTTCGATCGCGCCGCGGGCGGTCGCGATGATGTCCTCCACGTTCGGCGACAACTTCACGATCAACGGCTTATTCGGCAGCACATGTTTCACCTGCCGTGTGATCTCTTTTAGCCGCACGGGATCAGTCCCGAACGTCAGTCCGTCCTTCACATTCGGGCACGACACATTCAATTCCACGCCAACGATGCCGTCTAGATCGTTCATCGCGGCACAGGTTTCAACATAATCGTCATAGCTATGCCCGGCTACATTGACGATGACCGGACACGGCATCTTGCGAATGACCGGCATTTTCTCATCCAGAAACCGCTTTAACCCCACATTCGCCAGCCCAATCGCGTTCAGCATCCCCGCCCGCGTTTCGACGATGCGGGTTGGTTCATTCCCCGGGCGTTCTTCGCGCGTGATCGACTTGGTGACAAACGCGCCAAGCTGCGACAAATCCATGAAGTCCGCGTATTCCGTCGCATAGCCGCACGTACCCGAACAGGTGAGCGTGGGATTGGAAAGATTTAGACCGGCGAGTTGGGTGGTAAGGTTCGGCATGGCGATACACTGGCGTCGAAGCAAACTATTTCAAAATCACAAACGAGTGGAAACAGTTTATCACAAATCCGCTCGTATTCCTCTTGCATCGAACTAACGCTTGTCGCGACGTAGTTTGCATCGTTTAGCGCCGCATCTTGATGCGGGCTTTCTGCGATTCTCAAACCCGCATGAAGATGCGGTGCTAAACTGTCTCTCCGCGCCCTCAGCGCTTCGGCGGTGCAACGTCTTTTGCAGTGACCAGACACTCTCAGTGTTTGGTCGGATTGCACGTATCGGGTATCACAGTCCGAGCATGGCTACCGACGCGATCCATATCGTCCCTGCCCGACAATCGCTTTTCAAAAAGCTTTGGCCGCTCGGTCCCATCTTCAATAAAGAACTTCGCGAGATGGCGCGGCGCAAGCGGTCGTATGGGTTGCGGGTCTGCTATCTGGGATTACTGCTATCGGTGCTGGGATTGACTTGGCTAGTGATGTCGGACGATTACCGGTATCGCGAAACCAGCCTCGTCATGCAGGCGCAGCGTCAGGCAGAAATGGGGAAGATTTTTTTCACCGTTTTCAGCCTATTCAGCATCGCCGCGATGCACTTGATCGGGCCGGTGCTGACCAGCACCGCAATCGGTTCCGAACGTCTCCGACGCACGTTTGATGTGCTGCTGATGACGCCCATCAGCGCCTGGCAACTAGTCGGCGGCAAACTGTTTTCACGTTTGCTGACCGCCTTCACGCTGCTCGGCTTGACACTGCCCGTATTGGCGATCGTGCGATTGCTGGGCGGCGTGGAGTTAGAGGATATGTTCGGCGCCCTAGTGCTGGCGGCGACGGTCGCCATGTCGTCAGCGGCGCTGGGCTTGCTGCTGAGTTGCTGGATCAAACGCGCCTGGGCGGTGATTTTACTGGCGTACATCATTCAAGGATTGATCTATGCATTGCTGCCGATCTTGATCGCGGTGGTGATGGCCCAATTGGTCTACTCACGAGGCAACACGAATTACTGGGTTTTTGAATGGCTGACCGCCGCGAATCCGCTGATGACCGCGACGTTGAAAATTGAATCGCCTCGCGGGATGTTTTCGGTGAGTTGGTGGGTCACATCTTTCATTCAAGTGGTTCTGACATTCATCCTCACCCTGCTGTCTGCGATCATTGTCCGCAGAATCGGCAGGCGTGATGTCAGTGACGGCGGCGCGACAACCTTGCCCATCGCGGCATTAGCACCGACGGGCGATGCATCGGCACCGCCTGTGTTGCCTTATGCGAAACCCACAACAAAACCCGCCAAGCCAACGCGAGCCGTCGGCGATCATCCGGTACTCTGGCGAGAACTGCGTCGGCCGCTATTGCCGAAACGCTGGATGCGAATTGTCGCGACCCTGCTGACGGTCGGATTGCTGTTCATGTCCTATCTGTGCTTCAGCCTAGAACGCGGCATCCTCAACGACCGCGATACACATACTGGTTACGCGATCACGATGCACACGCTGCTGCTATTGATGTCGGTGGTGCTGAGCGCAACCGCGATCGCGACGGAAAAGGAAAGCGACACTTGGACATTGTTGATCGTGACGCCGGTATCGGGGCAACAGGTAATGTGGGCGAAGTTCGTGGGCGTGCTCCGCAGGTTGTTCTGGCCTTGGACGATCGTGGTGCTGCACATGGGCATCTTCACGCTGACCGGTGCGGTTTCGATTTGGTCCACGCTGATCGTGCTGTGGACGACGATCACCTTCAACCTGTTGTGGATCGCGACGGGGCTTTACTATTCGTTGCGGTTCAATCGTGTGACGACGGCGGTGGTGGCAAATCTGATGTCGCCGATATTGGTCTACGGACTTGCACCGCTGATCCTGGCAGCGATGCAATACGGATTGCCGGGGATGCGAAGAACTGAAATTGTAGAGATCCCGCTCTATTGGTTGCCGTACTATTACATCGGCGTGGGGATTGATCGTCTATCACGCTCGAACTACTACGCTTATGGCGGCAGCAGTGATCGACTGACCACCCTCCCCGCGTCATCCCTAGACCCTGATTACATGTTCACCAATTCATTCTGGATCCCATTTACCCATGCCAATTGGCCTATCTTTTACCTGCTACCGATGACATTCATCGCCGGTGCGGTGATGCTGATTCTGGCGTTGTTGATCGTCTGGTGGTGCGGGTTTCGGTTTGACAAACTTGTCAAACGGTCGCCGTCACCACAAATGACGTAACACAATTCATTTATGTGATTTGGCAAACGCCTCTTTTAACCTGGCGATGACGAATTTTTGTGCGCTGGCGGCCTGATCGACAACATCCGCCATCCCGAAAAATTCATGTGTCACACCGTCATAGTTGCGGTATTCGACATTTGCACCGGCTTGACGCAGCTTGTCGGCATACATCGCACCGTCGCTTCGTAGAGGATCAATCGCGGCCGTCACAATGGTGGCGTCGGCGACCTTGCTCAAGCGCTGGGTATCAGCTTTTAGCAAAGCCAAATAGACATTTTCACGATCCTTTGCGTTTGCGATTGTTTTATCAAAAAACCATTCCATGCCCGCTTTATCAAGCGGCTTGGCGTTTGCGTTTTGCTGGTAAGACGGCGAGTTGGTGTCAGTACTGGTCACGGGATAAATCAACACCTGATGGATCGGTTGCTCGACATTGCTGTCCTGCGCCATCAAACAAATTGCCGCAGCCATGTTGCCCCCGGCGCTTTCACCGACGACCGCAATGCGCGTGGTGTCGGCAGACTTTAATTCAGCGGGCGAACCTTGCAGCCATTTGAAAACGCCAAAATTATCATTGTGGGCGGCGGGAAACTTATGCTCAGGTGCTTTCCGATATTCCGTTGCAACCACCACCGCATCCACCCCTTTTGCCAGTGCGCGGGCAGAAGCGTCATAGGTATCGATAGTTGCCAGCACCCAACCGCCACCGTGAATGTACAGGATGACAGGTTTTTTATCCGCACCATCCTTAGGCGTGTAAATCCGCACCGGCACTTCTACACCGTTGGCTTTCACGGTCATATTGCGCGTGTTGACATCGCCGGGCGGCGTGGTCGGCATCTTCATATCCTGCTTATATTTCTTGACCGCATCCGCCATAGACGGTTGTTTGCGCGCTTCCTCGGCCGACAGCTTGGACAACGGCTTGGGATTCAGCGATGCGTGTGCGTCGAGGATCGCCTGCATGTCTTTGGACGGTTCGATCGTCTCTGCTGAGACCTTGGCGGCGGCTTTTTTAGGGTTCGACTGCGTTTGGCAGCCCGCGATAAGCACAAGCCCTGCCGATAATGCGAAAATAAATTGACGAAACATAAGTGCTCCTTTTTTATAGTACGGTGAAAATGCTGGCGTAATGATTGTCTGTGACACCTTCACAGATTGGTAAAAGACGCTGGCATTCTTGAATTTAACGCAAGAGTGACGTTCACCTTAAGTACTGCTCGATGCGACTCTTCGCATTCTCGGCCACGCGACCGATCGGCTCGCTTAGATTATGAAAGGCACTACGAAAATTATCCCGGTAGCGATCGGTGGTGCTTTGTTCCTTACGCGGCGCGAACAGCCAGTAGGCTGCCAGTGCACCTGCGCCTGCGGTCAGGAGAGTTACGAGATAGGGATGGCGCTGGACGATATTGTAAAGGCTGTGCTCACGGATCATGTGATCGCGGGAGACATCGCCACGGGATGAGTGACCACCCTGTGTTTCGTACAATGCCTCGTTGGAATGATCGGCGGGACGATCTGTTTTCTGCTGAGAAAACATTGTCTTTTCCATGAACCAATCCATCAGTTGCGGAAATTGCCTGCCCAACACTGAAATCAATTTGCTCGCGCCGCCCACATAAAGCTCGCGCACCGGATTGGTGGCCGCGTGAAGAATCTGCTCGGCGACCAATTCTGGCGCGTAGACCGGCGCGGGCAAAGTGGGTTCATTTTCGGTGTAATTTTTTGCGTGGCGCGTGTAAGGCGTATCGATGCCCGCGGGTTTGATTGTCGTCACACTGATCGGATACTGATCGGCTTCCAACTCCATCCGGAACGCATCGGTGAAGCCCAGCACTGCATGTTTGCTAGCGCTGTACATGCCTTGGAGCGGGATCGCGCGGTCGCTGACTTCGCTACCGAGATTAACGATCGCGCCACCAGTTTCGCGGAGATATTCCACTGCCAGACGTGAGCCGTTGACGATGCCCCAGAAATTGACGTCGAACAGCTTTCGAGCATCGTTAAGGTCGGTTTCTTCAATTTTTCCGTACATGCCAAGCCCGGCATTGTTAACGAAGGTATCAATTGTGCCGAAATGGGATTTGCCTGCCTCGACCGCTTGGCGTAGTTCATCAATGTTGGATACATCCGCTGTTGCAGCAAAGGCTTCGCCACCGGCATCTTTAATTTCCTGCACTGCCTGATCGAGTGCGCCGCGATTCCGCGAGACCAAAATGACTTTCGCACCGCGCTCTGCGGCTACTCGGGCGGTGGTCAACCCAATTCCACTTGAGGCACCGGTGATAAGTAGAACCTGTTTATGTAGCGGCTTGAGTTTGACTGACAATTCGATGACTCCTGTTAATTCAGATGTAACAGGCTATGTCCGCGCCGCCCTGAAAATCACTTAATTCTTCTTCATTTGTTGTTTCGCTACGATCCATCATCCCCACTCAAACCCCGCACCGGCGTAAAAGTGCACGTCCGTCAGCAATTTCCCGTTGATCGCAGGACGAACCATCCGCGTGAGACGTCGTTGAACTGCAAACCCTTGCGGCACAACCGATGATCCTTCCGGCAGGTCAATCAACACCGGATGGGCTGGATCACAATCTCCTAAAAGTGATTCGATCAACTGCCTCGCTTGGTCATCCGATCGCGCGACGACCGGGCCGATACAGGATGCGGTTCGACCGGCGCGAAAAAAGCCGAACCCATCGATCGCGTCACTTCCGATCACCCGGCCTTGCGTTGCCAGCGACACGAGCAAATCTCGACGATCCACACCGCTGACGGATCGATCCAATTCACAGATCGCCGTTAGATCTTCAGCGCACACAAGTCGCGTGTTGGTGGAGTAGGCGTTGCGTGCCGTTCCGACCCAGCGGATGAGTTGACTATGATCGACAAAGCCCTGTTTCAGATAGACCGGCCGGCCCATGTCGCTGGCGTCTAACCCAAGTATTTTGATACCCGCTTGGGACGCACTGGATACAGCGTGTTTGAAGATTGCCCCGCCAAGACCTTCGCCGCGATTGGATTCATCAACCAGCACCATGCCGACCCAGCCGATATCGCCGAACCGCGCGATCGTTGCTGTCGCCACAACCCGATCATCGACCCAGCCTGCAAATGCAAGCCCGCCACACACCTCGATCGACCGACGCCAATCGGCTTCGGTCTGGTTCCATCCGGCCTGCGTGCTTAAACGCAGCGCGTCTGGAATATCACGATCGGTTAACAACCGGATGTGCATCGCAGCAACTTCTCCACGATCTGCGGATTATTGAATCGGCTCCGGCGGCGACAAGCGCGATGTCGCAGCGGGTTGATCCTTTTTCAATCGCTTGACAATCCCGCCGAGTCGCTGTTTCACTTCTGCGGGTTGTCCGTCGATCGCGTCTTCTAAAACGCTGGTGATGGTCGGTCCCATCGCGATCAAACCGGCCTCAGCGGCTTCGCGTTCCTTCCAGTCTTCGGCGTTCAGTTTGGCAATCGACTCCTTCACCTTATCGACGATGGTTTGCGACGGAAACGGCTGGGGATTGTCGTAATCCCGAATCGCTGCCACCGGCACATCAAGCACCAATCCACCGACCATTTTACATTTTAGCGAGGTTGTCTGAAGCGAGCCGCGAAACGTGCTTTGATCGAACATCGTCACCTGAACATCAGGCAGGCCTTCGTCGGGTTTGGCGATCGAGCGGATTTCGGCGGCGGAGATGTTGATCATGTCGAACGTGGTCTGTAATTTGAGTTGGCCTTCCAGCCTCGTGGCGATGATATCCCCGCCTTGCAGCGACAGGGTTGATTTGCCCTGCCCGATGTCATCCGAAAGCGGTGTGAGTTGCACCCGAGCAACCGCCGCCAGCGGGAACACAACTGGCTGATCGCCTGACGCGCTGGTGAGCTTGATCGACCACTGCGGATTTGAAACAATCCCGCTGAGTTTTGATCCGTCTGACAAATAAACTTCGTGGATTCCCGCAGCGTTTTTCAGGTTTACAATCGCGACCTGTTCGGGCTTCAGTGATAATGCGCCGTAGCGCGTCACAAAATCGATCGGTGCGGTCGGCGACGCGATGACGCAGCGTTCGCCGGAACGCAGGTACAGCATGGGCTTATCAAACTTCCATTCAGGGGTTTCCGCCCCGCCGGTGCGATAGCCGAGTCTTGAGATCTGTGCCAGCGGCACTTGCGTGACCTGTCCGCTGGTCAATTGCAATGGCACGGTTTGTTCTTGCAGATCGCCGCCAAAGATTTCGCCATCTTGGGTGACCAGTAGTTGTCGCGATCGAAAATCACCGACATTCAGCAGGCTTGCGACCTTGGCTGCGGGCAGTTCGATCACGCCGTAGGCGGTGTTGAGTTTGTACGATTCGATTTTCAGATCGCCTCGAATCTGGTCCCCGCCGCGGATTTCGATGATGTCGGCGGTGTCGCCGCGGAGCAATTCGCGGTCGCCGATCGAACCGGCGCTGTTGCCGGTGACATTGACGATTGCTTTACGAAGCTCTGCCGGCAAATCCTTTAGCAATTTAGCTTCGCTCATCTGCCCGACCCAGTTCTTACCCGCCTCCATGTTCTCAAAACTGCCATGCCAGTGCACGACCGCGACTTTGACTTTGGGCGGGGCTTTGAGGGTGATGGTCGCGTTGACCATGTTGTTGCCTTCCTGATATCGCACGCTGGGCAACACCTTCGATCCCTTGCCTCCCCATAGACTTAGCGCCGCCCTGCCCGCACCGGTATCAGCGACCCAGCCGAGATCGCCTTTCTTTTTCGGGTCGGCGATCGTCTCGGCACCGTTGATCCCGAAGTTCGTGTTAGTCATATACTGCAAACTGATTGGCTGCTCTTTGTCGGAAGTGTTTTCGAATACATCGATGATGCGAACCATGCCATCTTCTTGAAATTTCACCCGGCGTTCGTGGCTCATACTTTTATTGGGTCGAAAAACCGTCGTGATTTCCTTATTCTTTTCATCGAAGTTCGCCTGCTGATTAACTTGCTGCGGCTGGCGACCGTTAACGGTGACCATCCCTGCCTGTCCAAAAATCGGTTGATTGCCTTGCTGCTGCAATTGCGCGTTATATGAAACAACCCATTGGTTACCGTTCTCGTCTGCGGACTGATAGGGCAACTGCACCTGCTCTGCCCAAACCACCGACCCAGACAACACCAGCGACGCTACAAATGAAAATAATCGTGTTTTAATCATGACAGACCTAATCTTTTGGACGCACGTCCGGTTAATAAGTTCTGCAATTATATCGTGGAATGAGTGGAAATGTCGAACGCAGACGCGCGTCGGCGTAAAGTGTCAAGGCAATCGCATGTGCCCCTCTCCACATGTATTTCATGGGGGAGGGATGCGTTGGTGGCCGATCTTTCGGATCACACGTTGGAAGCGTAATCCAGGAAACCGCTACGCGTGGCGGTGCAGGTAAATCGTTTCGCCGCTGGCGTAGAGCATGCCGCCACAGACGCATGTGCGGACGACGCGGGCGACATCTTCGGGCAATAGAACGTGGCTTGGGGGCAGTTGCTCTTGCGAAGCAAATTTGCGGAGCATCGCGGTTTCAACCCCTGCTGGCGCAATCGCATAAACGCGGATGCCGTGTGCGTCGGCCTCTTTTGCGAGGGCTTTGGTGAACAGGTTTACACCCGCTTTGGCAGCGGCGTAGGCACTGAGGCCGGGGAACGGATCGCGCGAAGATTCTGAAGAAAGATTCACAATTACCCCAGATTTTTGTCTGATCATGATCGGCCAGACCGCCTTCGTAAAGCGGTAGACACTCGTCAAGTTGGTCGCGATCACCTCGTCCCAAATCGCGTCGGTCATCTGATCAAACGCCAGCAGCGGCGCGATACCCGCATTGTTGACCAGTGCATCGATCCGTCCGAAGCGATCGAGTGTCTGCTGTACCACGGCGTCGGTCTGCGTCGGATTACACACGTCGGCCACGATGGCGATCGAATCGTGCCCGGCTAGGTTTGCCGTTTCATCAATTTCCGCCTGCGATCGACTAACCGCGACGCAGGTGTATCCAGCTTCCGCCAGCGCAATCGCCGTCGCGCGACCGATGCCGCGGCCGGCGCCGGTGACGATCGCAATTTTTCTTTCTGACATGCACTTCCTCCGATTTGTCTAACTGTTAGATGCGACTGACGCTCACCCGTGCGATCATCTCATGCTTGGCGCCGGGCGCGAGCTGGATGAGGTTTTCATTCACATTCGCGGTTTCGATGCAGACAAATTTTTGCCAGTTGCCCGGGCCGATGTCGGTGAGTTCGGTGGCACGCTTTTCAAACGGGTTCCAAACCACTGTGGAGTTTGATCCGCGCTTTTCAACCGTGATGCGACGATTCATCCCCGGATCTTCGATCACGCAGTTGGAGGTCGTGTTGAGATACATGCGGTCGGTTTCGCTTGTAAAACGGATGAGCTCATCGGTTTGCGTTTTGCGCTGACCGCCTTCGGATTTGCTGATGTATTCGGCATTTTGCAGGCCGGTGATGCTGATCTGATGAATATCACTGACTTTGTAGTAGGCGTGCAGCGCCGCTTCAAAATCAAACGGCTGACTACCTTGATTGGTGACGATCATCTTCATTTCCAACACGGTTCCGAAGCTGACGTGATAATCGACGACAAAATCGTTACCGCGTTTGGAGGGGTCTGCGATTTGGTTGCGAAGCTGCATATGGATTTTCACGCCGTCTGCGTCACTCAGGCTTTGGATGGGCGTCCAGGGCAGTGTGCGGGCGAATCCGTGTGACGGCAGATTCGCATCCTGTGCATGCGGGCCAAACCATGGGAAGCAGATCGGTACGCCTCCGCGAATTGCTTTGCCGGGTTGAAAATCACTGCTGGGACTGATGAACAACACCGGCTGATGCCCTGCCGGTTGCCATTCGGTGACGTGCGCGCCGTGGGAGAACATTTCCCCACTGGCCAACGGGTGATCGACTATAAAACGCGGAAGCGCCCCGTGGATCGCGACGTGCTGGCCTGTGCGTTGGATAAAGGTGCGTTCCATCATGTTCCTCTCGTGACGCGATAACGCGTCTTATTTCATGCGTAGCGAATAACTGACGCCTCGCCAGTCCATTTTCCCGACGATACACAGATACAACGATCGCATGAAAATCGCCAGCAGCAAAACCACACCGATCGGCCAGAGCAACCCATATCGCGCCTCAAACCCGCCCCAGCGATAGGCCGAAACCATCGCAGAAGTAATCAGCAGTAGATGAACGCACGCCACCGCGATCCATACGACCTCAAGATGCGTCAATCCCCAAAGCGCTGCCGGTATAAGTGTCATGACACACACGACGATGAAGATCAACGCCGCCAGCACCCGCCAGGGCTTGCCACGACTGGCCATGATAAAATTGCGCGACCAGCCGTGATAAACGGAATGCCAGTTGTCGTACATGTGCGCGGCGACCAGATCCATTCCCCACCCAACGCGCGGGCGAAGCCCCGATTGCTTCATCCGCCTAGCGATCTCTACATCATCTGACGGCAAATGTCGCACGGATTCCCACCCGCCGATCTGCTCATACGCTTTTTTTCGCACGGCCATGTATTGCCCGCAGGCGAACGCGATATTCGGTAGCTGGGCGCTGTTGGCATACATCATCGTATACATGCCGCTGGTGACGATCCCACCGATCGGCGTCATCAAACTATCCGCGAAGCCGCGCGTGACAAATTGGGGGACAAAGCTGACCAGATCAAACTCTCGTGCCACACCGATTGTTACACCTTCGCGCACCGCTGCGGGCTTTAGATCGCAATCGGAATCAGTGAAAACCATCCATTCGCCGCGCGATGCGATCGCGCCAACGTGCATCGCGTAGGTCTTGCCGAACCAACCATCAGGCAATTCGCCATCCCGCACATGCAAAACGCGCAATCGGGCATCCATACTGGCGAGTTGATCGAGAATCGCACCGGTATCATCGGTGCTACGATCATTGATCATCAGCAATTCAAAGTTCGGGTAATCTTGTGCTAACAGCGACTGGCAGCAGGCTTTGATGTGACCGGCTTCGTTCCGGCAAGGCACGATGACCGACACGAGCGGGGTATCAGTGATCGCAACAGTCTTACGCCGCAGATTGAGTCGCGCGCGACCCTTCACCATCGCGAACCAGAAAATCGCCCACGCGCCTGGCCCGACCAGACTGTACACAAGCAAAATCCACCACGCGTTTTTCATTTCGGCAGCATCTTAACCAGATCGGCGACCAGAATCATTTAAGCGGGTTCCACTGGCGTTCTAAATCGCCGATTTCAATCTCGCGTTGCATCCACCGACCGATTTTGAACCACCGTTGTACATCGCGCCGCGCGAGGGGATTATTGACAACATCGTCGATTGACCATCCGGCAAATGCGAGTATCCGCCGCAATTGACTGGAATGCGTGGCGATCTCGACCCGATCAGGTTCGCGCGACAAGCCGCCGGTGAAGAATAGACCAGGAAGTGGAGCGTTCATCGTGCGACATCATAGTCGAATGAAATGCGAGACATCCGAGTAAGTTTATTTGGAACAAATAAAATTGCCCCCGGAGGCACAGAGGCAAGGGGAAAACCCTACCGCCGAGGCAATTGATAAAACCATCGCTTCATTTGTTTTTGCGCAAAAACAAGGTTTTTTACCGTATATTGTATTTTCTCTGTGCCTCTGTGTCTCGGTGGCCCATACTTTTTTGGCTTCGCGTGGACTGACAATGGTACGCAGAAATCCCATGCGATGCCGCACACAGCCGGCGACTATTTCTGATAGATCGGCAATGTTTCAAACGGGATCGCCAGCGTCATCACGGAGATCGCGGTGGCGAAGGCGCGACCGGGTTCCTGGGCGTCAGGGCTTTGCGAAAATCCGCCATCCTCCTGCTGTCGCGAAAGAAGATTTTTCTTTGTGCTTTTCCAGATTTGCTCCTCAATCTCGCCACCAGCCTGGAATGCCGCCTGCGTGGAATAGTAAATCGTATAATGAAAAAACCTGGTTTCCGCATTAACCTGCTGTTTGGCAAGCCATTCTGTAGCGCGCTTCACCTCATCGCGATTGGCGGCATCAAGCAAATAAAGATTGAGGATCGCAACCGACGTCATCGCGATCGACGCCGCCTGGCCGGGCTGATAGCTGAATGCGGCTTCGTCGGGCTTATAACATCGCGCGACATATCCCACCGCACGGTCGATCGGATCCTTCGCGACATTCATTCCAACGTTTTGCGACGCCCGCAACGCCAGTGCACACCAACCTGACAACGACAGGTCGCTGTCGTTTGATCCCGGTTCGTAACGCCACCCGCCTTGCGACGCATCATCTTTCTGCACGGATTGCGCTTTGAGGATGACATCAATCATTCTGGCGAGGGTTTCGCGCATCAGTTCGCGACGTTTGAGATCGGTCTCAACGCCGTACGCCTCCGCCAGCGCCAGGGTGACAATTCCATGCCCGTACATTCGACTGCCATCTACAGCACCGGCGTAACCATCTTTAGGCACCACCTTGAGCAAAAAATCGACGGCTGATCGAACTGCCAATCCCTGTTTGCCAGCATCCTGCGTGTGCCCTGCGGATAAATACGCCAACAACGACAGTCCCGTCATCGCAACCGGGTGCGGGCCATCGGTGATCGATCCGTCCGGCTTTTGTAATTTGGATAGATACGCCAACCCCCTGGCGACGGAGGCATCGATTTCAGGCGAAGGTTTTACATCCGCTGAGGCGTGCGACGCACAGAAAATCAACACGCAGACCACCGAGAATGCCTGTAACCATAGAAGGCGCTTCATTTCAACTCCCGCGATTTCGCCTGATCGAGCGTTTGGAAATAAAGTCGAATCGACTGTTCGTACCCCTGCGGCACAAAGGTCGTGCCCGACGCACCGGCGGCGTTGGTTTGCTTGTCTCGCAGACGTCCCCATTCAGGCGTCATCGTGCGATCCAACAACAGAGGCATCGGCGACTGACCGGCAGCGTCCATCGTTAGCTCATCGAAAAAGAGACTTTGGAAAGCGGGAAGTTGCTCGAGTTTGTCTTTCACGTTACGCGCCATCGCGGCGTCCCATGCACCACGCAGGGCGTCGCCGGTTTCCTTTTGATAAGCCCTGGCACCGGACAAATCGGGCGGTTGCTGCCGCATCGCCTCGGCGGCGCGTTGGGCGTAAAAGCGGGCGGCCACGATCGGATCGCGATCGACCACCTTTCGCTGGGTGACGCGTAAAGACGCCTGCAAGTTCGCAACGGTATCCAACACACCCGCCTGGTGTTTAGCAGCGCCGGGCAAATCAGTTGCGGCGACACTTTTTTCAAGTGATTGAAGGGATTGAGCGAGTTGCTTCGCACCCTCGGACATCGGCGCACCCAACGCGCCGAGCTTGCCAGCTGACGCCTGCAATGATTGACTCGCACCGCCCGACACACTCGCCGCCGCTTGCGACAGTTGCTGCGCTGCCTGATCCGCCTGTCGTTGCGCTTCGTCGGCGGCGCGTTGCGTGGCGTTGCGATCGGCGTCGCTGGCGCTCTGCGCAGCCGATTGTGCGCGATCGGCTGCGGCTTTCATCGAAGCGAGGGTTTCGGCTTGTCGTTTCAAATCCGCAACCTGCTGCGGCAGGTCACTCAGCGTCCGCTGCGCATCGCGCAGTGCTTCCAACGCGTGCTCGTGCTGGGTCGTGTCATTCTTATCGAAGAAATCTTCCTCGCGATCTTGCTCAACCTGCTTGAGCGCATCAGCGACCTGTTGCTGTTGCGAAGACAATTCGCCGGCGGATGCTGGCGTTGCGGATTCGGTGCGTTTTGCAACACGCTGCTGCTGCTGCGCGATCGCAGAAAGCTTGGCCGCCTGCTGGTCGGCAGGGTCGGACTGCTTGTTATCCGAAGGCGGCTGCCAGACTTCGGGACCGTCATTGTCACCTGTTGCGGCCTGTTCCATTTCGCGATCATGTTTCTCTTGTATCGCTGCGGGTTTTTCGATTGCGTCGGCGAAACGATTGCGTTCGGGCGGATTTTCCGCGACCACGTTTTCACCCGCCCACTCGCGCAGCTTTTTCCGTGCGGCTTCTGCGGGTTCGATCAGATTCGTGTGATCAGCAGATTTGCTGACCACCGCGTGATGCAATGACTCGACCAAAGCGACCGCTGAGACAAAGTCCGCGGGTTTTGCTTCAGATAGCTCGGCCAGCCGCGTCATCGCGCGGGCGATGATCTGCATATCCCGCGCCCACGGCAAGTCGCTGTCGCTTCGCAATACCTGCGCCTGGGCTGCGATCGCGACACGATCCCGCAAAATCGGCATCTCCTGCCCAGACATCCAGCGTTCAGCCAGCGTTTTCATCGTCGGCGGTTTTTGATCGACATACCGACTGTTTTCGGTATCGATCAATGCCTGCAGCTTCTGCTGAATGTCAGCCGATCGCGGTGCAATTTGCAAACCCGTCAGACGGGAGTCGAGTTCGCTTCTCGCCCGCGCGATCGATGCCTGCAACGCCTCACGCTCGATCCGCGTCAATTCCTTTCGCCGGGCTTCGGCGGAACTAACGTTTTCAATCTCTGCCTGCAATAGGCGCGCCTGCTGGCCTTGATGCAGGATCGTCAACATCTGCACCAGCTCCGATGCCAGTTTCAGATCCCCTTCCGAAAACTGCGGCGGCCCCCAAACCTGCGCACTGGTAAGTCGCTGCGCGCGATCAATCTGGGTCTGCAAATAATCACTTAATGCGGGTGTATCACTCGTCGCCAATGCTTGCAAAAGTGATCGCAAGCAGGCGGCGGAATCGGAGGGTCGCTGGGGGATTGATTTCGCGAATTGAAGCGCCTCGCCGATCGCATCAATTCGCCTGAGCACGCGCGGATCAACCGAACGTGGCGAGAGCAAAATGCGGCATGGCGTGCCGGTGCGGACCTGTCCGGCGCCATCTGTCGCGGTCAATGACATCGTCACGACATCACCAAACGCCAGCCCATGCGGTGCCAGATCGACCGTCGCGACATCGCGAATCATCCGCCGATCAGTCGCCAGATCGATCAATTTGGATACCAGTTTGCGATCACCTGACTGCACATCCAGTTGCAATCGATCGACCCCAAAATCGTCAATCACCTGAAACGGTACAGCTGCTATGTCGCTGGGATGCAAACGCAAATCTGAACGCACGAATTGCACAATCGGCGCACGATCTTCGACGCAAACAATTTGCATCGCGTCAAACCCGCTGCCGGGCACGTCTCGCTGGCTGGTCATCTCAATCGACCATTCGGAGGAATTATTCACTGTGAAAGCCGCTTCGCGCACGTAGGGATCGATGGTCGGAGTAGTTGGAATGAGGTTGCCGTCGATTTTCAAGGCTGCGTCTTTCAAGGGTTCAGTTGATGTCAGCATCAGATGCGCCTGCGTGCCACGCATCGCCTCGATCCTGCCATCCGATGAATCGGTCGTGAGGGGCTGGCGAAGCAGATATTCAGGAAAATCGAGCTTAACACGAAGGCGTGCGATCGCGGGTCGGGTGAGGATACGCACGTGATAGGCTGGCGATAAAGCGTCGCCCGCGCGAATGCGATAGATCAAGTCGCGCTCCACCGATGACAATGTGACGGCGAACCGATCGGCAAAGGTTCTTGCCATCGCGACGGGTTGTAACGATTGATCGTCCGTCCCCACCAGCAGCACCGTTTCGCCCTTGCCGCGTGTGATGTCTGCCACCACCGCAAGAGACCGGCCTTGCGGTAAATCGACTGATCCGGTCACGACGTTGATGCGGGTGGTGGTTACTGGCGGAATATCGGCAAGCGGCATGATCTGCCGTGCGATCAACTTGGGCAGCCCCAGCCACGGGATGGTGGCCAATACGATTGTGACGATCGTGATCAACCCCAACACGACCATCGCCGGGGCGATGTGACGATTGGTGATCAGATTCTCCGGCGGACGTTTTGCCAGCGTGGCGGTGACATCGGTTGCGATCAATCCTGTTATCTGTTCGCTGCCCCGTTGCGCCGGGGGAAGATTTTGCTGCGTGACAACCGTTATCAAACGATCGCGTAAAACCGGTTCCATTGATTCGATCTGACGCGCAGCAATCAACTTATCAAACTGCCTACCGAAAAATAGCTGGGCGATCCGCATCGTCGCCAGCCCAATCACGATCCCCAGCAGCATCAATGTCGCCATTCGTACACTAGGCGGGAGCGCGAGGAATCGATCAATCACCGCGCCGATCAAAAGCCAGGTCATCGCCAGCGCGATCGCCAGACAAAACACGCCCGTTGCGCGCAGGCGTCGTCTGCGTTTGACAAATTGCGCGATCAGTTGATCGAGTGTGGAGGTGTCGGTCATACCAATCCGATCTGTTTGCGAAACGCCCATTCCAAACCCAGGCACGCGATTAGAATCCCGAACAAATACGGGCTGCACCAGACCGCGTATGCGATTGTATCGTCGCGATTCGCTGGCGGCGACGCGAGAAGCTGTTTCAAATCCGAAAGATCGCGAAGCATGAACATCTTCCCACCCGTCGCGTTGGCGATACGGCGTAATAGCGCCGGATCGGGGGAGATATCGGCGGTTTCAGACTCATCGGCTGGCGCCACGTGAATGCGTAGCGAAATCTCACGACCGCCCGCTTGCAATATCACGTCTAAATCGCCTGCCATTTGCGGAGTCAGCCGACCCGACCACCTGCCGCTGTCAGGTAGCAAAGTGGATGCGGGGAGAGTTTCCAAAATCTGCTCCCCTTGCTTGAGAATAAAGTTGACCGGTCCGGTGATACTCGCGCCCGTCCGCGCACGCAGGTCGATGGTCTGACCAGCAATTGCGCGGGTGCGATCCACGCCAAGCGATAGATCGTCTTTGGTCACATTGTATCGCGGCTCGGCCAGATGCCTGATGAGGCGCAGCCAGAACTGGTCGTGAGCGTCGCCGCCTTCATCGCGACGCCATCGCCAGGTTTCATCGATCAACATCAGCATCGATCGCCCGCTGCCGACAACCGATTCGATCATCAGAGGTGTTTCGGTCGTGCGGTCCATCAAGACGGGTTTGGCTTGTGGTTTGAGTTGTCCGAGTTCGATGACGCGATACATCAGCGCCCGCGCCAGCCATTTGCGGGTAGAGGCATCGGGCTGATCGTCCAGTTTCAGCATCGGCAACGCATTGGCAGCCGTGGTTGGGACAGGCCGCAGCGTGGGTTCGTCGGTTGGGGATGAACGCCATGCAGGAGTCTGGTCGATACGATAAGGCAGAATCGCCGCCAGTAACGGCTGGGCTGAGTATTGCTTGAGCGTTTGCGGATCCACCCCCATCAACATTACCGCTTTGGATTGCTCAGACGCGGCACGATGAATCGCATCAATCTGCTGCGGCGAAAGCACCTCCGCAGTCGCGCCGGCGAGCACGATCACGTCTTGCTGCAAAATCGCATCCACTGAGAACCGGCATGTCTCGCGGGGCTGTAAAAATTGCTCCTGCAACGTGACCCAAGGCGTGCGTTTGAGGATGTTTCGCAGATACTGCACATCCCACGCCGCGCTGGTGGCGATGAGCATCACGCTGATTTTCTGATCGACCACGGTAACCTGCTGCTGGGCGACGTTGTTGTCGAGCGACGTCTCACCTTTAATCGGTTCGACGGTTGCTTTGATTTGCAACATCGGCAGAGCGCCTGCGGGGATATCAAACGCAACCGCATTACTGTCGCCAGTGAGCGTGACGGGTTTAGACCACTCGGTTTTCCCATCGGTGACAGTTACTTTGACCGTTTTTCCGTCCGCGCCGCGCGATCGCAAGCGCACATTCGCGGCGATTGTTTCGCCGGCGAGGGCTGTGGGTGGAGTGTCGATCGCGACGATTCGCACATCCGCCTGTCGATCGCTTGGAGCGCACAAGACCGGATAGACCGGAACCCCCGCTGCGCTCAGTAAAGGCGGTAGCGCGGTGCGCGGTTCGGTCGAACGTCCGTCAGACAGCAGGACTATCGCCTGCAGATCGCGCGCATCGGCGCGTTCGATCATCCGCCGCAGCGCTTGCAACAACGGTGATTGCGATTGATCGGCGGACAAATCCACCAGCGAGTCGGGGCGCAATTCGTCGGTCAGCGTCTGCAAGACGGGCATCGAGTGCCCCTCGACCGATCGAAACAAATCCGTCGCTACTTTTTTCGCAAGATCGATACGCGAAGCCGTGCGCATTTGTTCGAGTAGCTTCCGCACTTCCGAATCGGTGGCTGCGAGTTGCTCGTCGGCTTGTGCATCACGACGACGCAGTTCCGTCTGTAACGTTTCGATCAATCGTTGAGGATTCGCGGTCTGGTTCGATTGCAACGCCTCGGAGATTTGTTTCAGACGATTCTCAGCAAATGAGGTGCTGGGGTCGGCCTGCGCCAGCGTTGTGATCGCTGACAGTTCCGATGTTAACTGTTCGAGCTGCGATTGAACGCGCTGGGTGATTTTATCGTCAATTTTACCGGCTGTTTTGGCTTGATCGCTTTCAAGTCGTAGGGATTGCTGCTGGCGCAACATTTCGGGCAGCGCATGCAGGCGTTCGAGCAGGATGCGAACCGGTCGTACGCGCTTGCTGCGATCAATCTGTCCGACCGATTCAGCCAGACTGAGCAGATCGCTGGTACTGCTGGCAGAATCGACGACGCCCATGCTGCGCGACGAGTCGATCATCAAAACCAGTTTGGGCAACGTGGGTGTCTGGCGTTTGATAAATAGTGACGGTTGAAATGCCGCAACTGCGATGGTGGAAATCGCGACCAATCGCAATCCCAGCAGCAGGCGCAACCATCCTGCTGACGCGACGTGCCCTGCACGACTATAACTAATCATCGCGTGCAACGCCGCGATCGCCGCGCCGACCAGGATCAGCCACGCGATCGCACTGGTTTGCCAGGCAAGTTGCGGCATCACGCGACCTCCGGCGTCGGAATCGATCGCTGGGCAAGTAACATTTCAGCTCCCAGCAATGCCAATCCAACCGTGAGCAATACCAGTGAAAGCTCGGTCGATTTCCGCATCCGCCCCACCGCATCCGTTAATTGATCAGGCGAAATAGGTTGGATCGTTGTCGGCGCGAGCATCGCGTCGAGTTGTTCATCATTCAGCAGATCAAGGATCGATTCTTCCCCGCTGGCCTGCACCACAAAATCAACTGCGCCGTGCCCGGGGGCGCGAACGGTATAACGACCGGCGATATTCGTGTCAGGATAAATCAGCGTTCCGGTTCCACCGGCGATTGAGATCGGAACCTTATCGGTTCGCCCATCAGGACGCACAATCATGGCGCCCCGCTCCTTGGGATTGTCGAAGGTGTACTCAATCGCCCCGCCGGACGCGACATTGTGGGAACTGAGATTTGCCGACGCCAGCCAGCAGCCCATCGACTGCATCGTGGGTAGATATAAATTGCTTAACGCAAAGTTCGACCAGTCTGCATCCAGCGCCGTCGCGATCGCCACGACCCTGCCCCGGCCATAGGTGCGTTGCAGGATGAATGCGTCGCCGTTTTGTAAACTCGCGAGCGTCGCCCCCTGTGGTGGATCGGCGAATTGCGCCCATCGAAAAACAGTCACCGGCGGAAGTGGATCGGGTCGGCCAGCGTAAAATCCAAAGACTTCGTGCGACGTATTGATGCCGACCAATCGGATCGTGTCTTCACCCGCGACGCGTATCGCCTGAATCCCAGCGGGCGCAACGCCTTGACCGTCGCGATAGAGAAGTTGATTCCAGATTTTTGGATCAGTGCGTTGACCGGGAGCAAGCAACAATCCGCCACCTGCGAAAACGAATTGTTCGATCGTCCGCACCCGCGCCGCGTCCATGTGGCTGACATCCGACAGCACGATCACACGATCGCGCTGCGGATCAATTTCAGGCCAATTATCGTCGGAGTAGAGCTTGAAACGAAACGCGTCGTCGCCTTTTTGTCTACTTGTCGCAAGCGGCGTCAGCGCAAGCCGCAGATAGTCGGTATCGCCTGAATAATCCGCAGCCGGGGACTTCGCGATTTGCTGGGACGATTCGCCGGTGATTGCGACCACTCGCACAGTTTCCAAGACGTCTACCGACAGCATCGCTGCATCATCGCCGGGCATACCCGAGGCACCGATCGACGCCGTGAGCAACATGTCGCCGGGCTTGGGAAGCTTAATGGGGACTCGGATGATCTCGGTTGCGCCGGCAGCGAGATAGATATTTCGCGTTTCGATCGGCTTTTCATTTTCGCTGATTGTGACCGGCAAATCGTTGCGCGACACTGTTCCATCATTGCGAATGCGCAGCTCAACCTCAACGGTTTGCCCCGCGATCGTCGGGGCGTTGGGAATGCTGATCGATTCGATCCATGCGTTGGCGTTTTCGGTTGATCCGACCGGTATCGCGACGATTCGCTGCCGCTGCGCGTCGGGCGGGGAAATTGATTCGATATTGCGCCACGCAGAACGCTGCCGGTCGCCGATTAGGAAAATCTCACTTGGGATTGATCCTGCTACGGTCAGCAGCGCACGGGCGCGGCGGACGCCGTCCGCTTGATCGGCGACGGACAACGCCGGTTCCAACGACGCCAGTTGTGACGCGACATCCTGCAAATCGGTCGTGAGTGGTATGTCGCGATCGCTTGGCCTACCGAGAACGACCAGTCCGATTTGATCGCCGCGTTTGAGTTGTCCCAACACCCCCAGCGATGCCCGCCGCGCTTGATCAAACCGCGTGGCGGCCTGTTCGGGGTGCAGCATTGAAGGCGACGAATCAATGACGATCACCACCGCAAGCCGCTGGGCGTCGGTTGGGCCGATCGCGTTGCGAGAGATCGGACGCGCAAACGCCAACGCAATCGTCGCGATCGCGAGAATCCGCAAAAGCAACAACAAATACTGAGCGAGTTTGGATCGGTCGAGTTGGCGGGTTTCGGTATCGTGCAAAAACATCATCGCGCCCCATTCGACCTTGCGGTAGCGCGCACGATTCAACAAGTGAAGCACGATCGGCAACACCGCAGCGGACAGTCCTGCGAGCATCACGGCGTTCAAGAACATGATGCCCCCTGGTATTTCTCCCCGCCCCTTGAGGGAGGCACCGGGGGAGGGAGAATCTCCCCTCCCCTTGAGGGAGGGGCTGGGGGAGGGGTATGACGCCGCGCGGAAATGCCCTCGGCATTCCATTCACGATGCCGCGCGCACCGGCGCATCAATGCCATGCGTTGACGCGATTCGCTGGCAATCACGCGAACCAAGACACCCCCCACCCCAGCCCTTCCCCTCAAGGGGGGAGGGAGGAAATTAACTTGCCAAATGTTCATCCGCCACGCCTCCGAATAATCGCCATCACGGTTTCCAATAGCGGCTGGTTGATTGGGCAGGTCAGCAGATCGGCTTTGATCGCGCGGCACATCTGCTTGAGTTGATCCTCGTGCGCTTTGAAGTTTTCCAAATAACGCCTTCGCACCTGAGGACCTTCGATCAATCGTGGTAATTCACCTTCAAAGCCTTTGAACCGCGCCCACGACTGAAACGGAAATGATATTTCATCCGGATGCAGCAGCCGTACCAGAACCAGTTCATGCCGGTCGTGATTCAAACGTGCAATGCCCTTGCGAAGCGATTCCAGCGGCATCAGAAAATCGGAAACAACAATCACCAATGATCGCCGATCCATCCGATCGGCGGTACGCAGCAGCGTGCGATCCAACACCGTCGCGGCCTGCGGTTTGGTACGCTCCAAAAGATCGACAATTCGCGCCAATTGCGTTGTCGCAGCCGCAGGCGCGAGGTAGTCCTGCGAATTTTCTGAAGCGATCGCCAGCCCCGCCGCCTCGGTCTGGGCGAGCATCAGATAGCTAAGCCCGGCGATCAGGCGGACTGCGTAATTAAATTTGCTCGGTTTGCCGTATGACATTGATCCGCTGGCATCGAGAAACAAGGTCGCGCGAAGATTCGTTTCTTCTTCAAACTCTTTAACAAAAGCGCGATCTGATCGCGCCAGCACGCGCCAGTCGATGCGACGCGGTTCGTCGCCGGGGACGTAAAGTCGGTGCTGGCGAAACTCCACGCTGGCGCCTTTGATCGGGCTGCGATGCAGGCCGATCGTGTTGCCTTCGACAACCCGGCGCGCGCCTAGCGCAAGATGGTTGAGCGATTCAACCAGTTGGGGATCAAGTAATCGGCCGAGCACATGCATTACGCACCTGAGTTATACGCCAGCACCACCGCCACGATGATCGCGGCCACCGCTATCGCTACCGCGATAACGATCGTGCGTTGACGATACTGTCGATCGTGTTCATCTTCATTTGATTCAGCTTTTGCAATCACGCCTGCGGAGACAGCGGGACTAAGTTGATTGACGGCTTTGAGATCAATCGCAGGATCATCGTGCAGAAACGGGCTGGGATCGATCAAACGGATCGTGCCGGCAGGTTCGATGATGATATTGGATGGTTTGATCGCGCCATGCACCAGCCCGTGTTGGTGCATCGACATCACCGCCAGCCGCACGTCGCGGGCGAATCGCGAGATTTGATCCTGTGGCAATTGGTCCAATGGCGTGCCAACGACGTATTCGCTGACCATCACAATCCCGTTTGCAGTACGTTCAACCCCAATAAGATTCACGAAACTGCCCAGCGGCAATTCGCGCAGGCGCTGCAGGCGAAGCTGGATGCTCGGATGTAACTGCCCGCGCGGGCAACAATCATCCGGCAGGCGTTTGTGGACGAGCCGGCGGCCGGATTCATCCGTCACAAGCCAGGTGATATCCTTGCGAAGTTCGATGTCGGTTGAGTCGTTCAAGTCGCCGGAGTGTAACGCAGGTCATGCCATCTCATGGCATGCGTAAGCCTCATCTCACATGAAGATTGGCGAGCCAGCACATCAAATTGCCTTTTTTACCCAAGTATCCCAACATGACTTGATTTTGAACCATGGCTGTGGTTTAATACAAAAAATACAGCACACCATTTTGATGCATAATGCATTGATATTCCACACGGTTAGTGACTGGGTAAGTGCGTTTCCCCGACCTTCGCGCCCCCATCACTGCCGTGTGGTTTTTTATGCGCCTTCGGCTTAGGCGGTCGCGATACATCTGCTTTTACACGACACATAAATTGAAGCAACGCTTCGCATCTGGTATTTTTCTGACCTATCACGACGTTGTCGTCGTTTTGTCCTACACGCGCTCGTTTGGAACAAGGAGGTTCCCGTGCGGCTTCACTCCCTGCTGAAATATCTCGATCCCGATTTGGAGCTACCGCAGTGGCCTGATCCAGAGATCACCGGCGTTCAGGAAGATTCACGCTTGATCCGTCCCGGCGACCTATTCATCGCGCGTCCGGGGACCAAAATCGATGGCGCGAAATTCGCCCTCGACGCCCAATCCAAGCGCGCCGCTGCCATCGTCACGCAGAATCGTATCGAAGGGATTTCAATCCCACAGATCGTGGTTGCAAATGCCGCGATCGCCGCCTCCACGCTCGCCCACGCTTTTCATGGCAATCCTTCACACGACCTGAATGTGATTGGCGTTACCGGCACGAACGGAAAAACGACGGTCACTTATCTGATCCGCCATATCCTGCAGCACGTAGGCAAAAAATGCGGGATGGTCGGCACGGTGGAAATCGACGACGGCATAAAGCAAATTGAATCACAAATGACCACCCCCGGCGCGGTGCAAGTCGCAGAACTGCTCGCTGCGATGAAGCACAATCGCTGCAACGCCTGCGCGATCGAAACCAGCAGCCATGCACTGGATCAACATCGCACCGCTGGCGTTCGATACGCCGGGGCGGGATTCATCAATCTCACCGGCGACCACCTCGATTATCACGGCACAATCGACCACTACGCCGCAGCCAAAGCAAAATTGTTTGAACAACTTCCCGCCGACGCGGTGGCAGCGGTGAATGCGGATGATTCGCATCATCAGCGCATGATCCGCGATTGCGGCGCACGGATCGTCACCTTCGGGATTCGTCAGCCTGCCGATTATCGCGCGATGGATATTTCTGTCACGATGCACGGTACTTCCTACATCTTGCACGCACCCGATGGCAGGACTGAAATCGCAATCAAACTCATCGGCAGACACAACATTGAAAACAGCCTATGTGCGATTACGTTGTGCTGCGAAGTGTTTGGACTGACAATCCATCAGGTTGCCGGTGCGTTGCGAACCGCAACCGGCGCACCCGGGAGGCTGCAATCGGTATCGCTAGGCCAGCGTTTCGCGGTGCTGGTGGATTACGCCCACACCGATGACGCCCTGCAAAACGTGCTCAGCGCCCTGCGTCCGCTTGCAAAAAACAAGCTCCGCGTCGTCTTCGGTTGTGGCGGGGATCGAGATCGCAGCAAGCGCCCGCGCATGGCGCGCGTGGCCGAAAAAATCGCGGATGTCATCTACGTCACCAGTGACAACCCCCGCACCGAAAACCCACAATCGATCCTCGGCGAAATTGTCGAAGGCTTTTCGATCGAAAGCACCCGCGCGATCGTCGTCGAACCCGACCGGCGGACCACTATCCATCAAGCGATCTTAGAAGCCGAAGCCGGCGATATTGTTTTGATCGCTGGAAAAGGTCACGAAAATTACCAGATAATCGGCGCGACCAAGCACCATTTCGATGACGTGGAAGAAGCCACCCTCGCGCTCACCGTCGCAGCAAGGGCGTAAATGATCCCGCTGACCGCACAACAAATTGTCGACGCCACGCAAGGCACGCTCGTTGGTTGCGGTCCGCAGACGCGCATCAGCGATGTCAGCACCGATTCACGCGAAAAACGCGAGCAAAGCCTTTTTATCGCGATCAGAGGCGACAACTCTGACGGGCACGCGCATCTGCAACAAGCCTACGAAAATGGCGCGTTTCTGGCGATCGTTCACGATGCTGCAAACGCCGAGGGTCGCGCTCATATTCTGGTGAATGACACCAGACTTGCGATGGGAAAACTCGCCAATTTCGTCCGCAGGCAATTCACTAAAACGCGCGTCATCGCGGTGGCGGGCAGCAATGGAAAAACCGGCACGAAGCATCTGATCCATTCGGTACTGAAAACAAAATTACGGGGTTCGATGTCGCCGAAAAGTTTTAACAACGACATCGGCGTGCCGCTGACGTTGTTCGCGGTCGCACATGAAGACGATTATGTCGTCGTCGAAGTCGGCACGAATCATCCCGGCGAAGTTAAACACCTGTCCTTGATGTGCGAACCCGATATCGCCGTCATCACCAGCATCGGCGAAGAACACATGGAGTTCTTCAGGACCCTCGACGGCGTACGACAGGAAAATGCCGACATCATCGCGGGGTTGCGTCCCGGCGGATTTGTTTTGATCAACGGCGACGATCCCGCCTTGCGGTCTATGCTCCCCGACGCAGCAACCTTCGGGTTCAGCGAGTGTGATTACGTCGCACGCGACGTGCGATCAACGCTGGAAGGCACCTACTTTGTAGCCGCGACGCCTGCTTCGCCCTTTTCGCCAGGACAAATATTGGGCGACGCTGGCGTCGCGGCTACCATTCCGCAGATCGGGCGCTATCACGCCTCCAATGCGTTGGTCGCGATTGCGATCGGACAACATTTCGGACTGAGCAACGATCAGATTCGCCAAGGCCTAGCGACGGCATCATCACCCGAAATGCGGATGCAAAAGCGCTTCATCGGCGGGATCACGATTTTGAACGACGCCTACAACGCCAATCCCACTTCCGTGTGTGCGGCGTTGAAAACGCTCGATGAGATCGACTGGCCGGGACGCAAAATCATCGTCCTTGGTGAGATGCGCGAATTAGGCGATGCCTCCGCCCAAGCGCATCTGGAGATGAAAAAACTCGCGTGCGACCAATCATCCGCTCACGCCCATTTCGTCGGTAATGCCTATCACCCCGCGGATCGTTGGTACGCCGATTCCGATACCGCCGCAGTTGCGATTGCACCGACATTGCAGCACAACGATCTGGTACTCATCAAAGGCTCGCGGGCGATCAAAATGGAGAGGATCGAACAGGCGATCGAAGCGCGGTTCATCAAGTAATCGACACGGAGACACATGCTTTACTGGCTCACCAGCTACTTCCAGCAAACCCTCGAAAACTCGCCCTTCGGGTTTCTGCGCGTGTTCCATAAGTTCATCACCTTTCAGGCCGTCGCATCGGTGTTGTTCTCATTTCTGACCGTCATGCTCGCCGCCCCGAGCGTGATCAATTGGTTACGAAAAACCAAAATCGGCGACCTCGCCAACTTCGACGAACAGCAGATGAACGAGCTGATGACCAACAAACGCGGCACACCCACGATGGGCGGGCTTTTGATCATCGTCGCAATCGCGTCTTCGGCTTTGCTTCTCGCGGATTTGAGCAACTTTTACGTCACGATGGCGCTGGTCACGTTGCTACTTCTAGGCGGATTAGGCGCGGTGGATGATTGGCTAAAACTCACCGCAGCCCGACGCCAATCCGCATCGCGTCAGGGATTGAATGGCCGTGAGAAACTGGCGTTCCAAATCGGACTCGCACTGGTGCTTTGCTATTTCACATGGAATTACGGGCATGAACTCATTCCCGCCAAGGCGCTTTATGTCCCCTTTGTGCAGGGCCCGGTCATGGAGTTGAACTTCATCACCTACACGATTCTGGGCACCCTGGTGATCGTCGGATCGAGCAATGCGGTGAATCTAACCGATGGGCTTGACGGTCTGGCAGCGGGCTGCATGACGCTGACCGCCTGCTCGTTCATCGTGCTGGCGATCATCGTCGGCGATGTCGGGCTATCCAGTGCGCTGCTATTCCACCACCTCCCCGCTGCCGGTCAGATGGCGGTCTTCGCCGGGGCGATATTGGGGGCTTGCATGGGATTTTTATGGTTTAACTGCAACCCCGCCCGCGTGTTCATGGGCGATACCGGATCGCTGGCGTTGGGCGGACTGATCGGCTACATCGCGATCGTGATCCGACAGGAACTGATGCTGCTGATCATCGGCGGGGTGTTCGTCGCTGAGGCGGTCAGCGTGATGATGCAGGTCGGCTGGTTCAAGTACACCCGCATCCGCTACGGCACGGGCCGCCGCATCTTCCTCATGTCCCCTTTGCATCATCACTTCCAGAAGAAGGGCTGGAACGAGACACAAGTGGTCGTGCGATTCTGGATCATCAGCGCGATGCTAACAGCGTTGGCATTAGCGACGATTAAGCTGCGGTGAGCGGGGAATTTGCCCATACGACGTCGATCACGTTTCCCTTCTGGGCAAGGGACGCTGTGGCTGTGATACCACCGCTGTAGATGATTCGAAGGTATTATCGCACTTCTAAGTTGACTCCCGGTAAGTGCGCAACATGCGGTTACGACCTTCGCGCCACGCCCGACCGCTGCCCGGAGTGTGGGACGGTGCAGGCGACGGAGGATACGCCGCAAGTGACGCGCGGATGAGGTTTTTTTGCGCGTCCGGCCTCGTGGCGATTTTAGGAAACTGACGAGGAAAGCGTGTTTTGCGTAGCACAGTCATCCCGATCACGTCACTGGCCAGACGCGGGGTGAATCATGCCATCGCCCTGGGGTCGTGCGATTCTGGATCATCAGCGCGATGCTGACGGCATAAGCCCTAACGACCGTCCCACTGCGCGAGAACTTCCCCCCGCCCATTTCGCCACGCCACTATAATATAACCAAGGCCAGAAATAGCATAAACCTCGGCATGGCCGAGGTTTATGAAAGCGGGTGATGAGGGTCGAACTCACGACATTCACGTTGGCAACGTGACGCTCTACCACTGAGCTACACCCGCGAAAATGGTTATCAAGCCGGTCTACTATATCGTCAAAAACAAGCCTGTAACTCGCGACTTTTGCAAGTCGGATAGGAAATATATATCAGAAATGCCGTCGTGGCAAGCCGCCGCCGCTAGGCAAATCTTCTAATTTGCACACGGCTTGTCAATCACAATCCCGGATCGCTTTACGGACGCGGCTCATTTTATCGTCAGGCCGGTCAGTCGCCGGTGGCGAGTTTTTGTTTGAGCGTTTGGATGTATTGCTGATAGACCCCGCGGATCGGTTCGGCGGTGCGGGATAAATTGCCTTCGGGCGTTAGCGTGATCGTATACAAGGTGTCGGCAGCGAACGGGCCCCATACGCCCTTGCCGATCGCAACGCTCACGCCCATTTCTTTTCGCAGATTTTCGTCAGATTCCAGCCGCCAAAACGTGCCCCAAAGTCGCTGTTCAAACTCGGCGAGTTTTGGATCGGCGGTTTGATAAAACGCTGGGATTTTGCCGGGGGTGTCGATTCGCTGGGCGCTGGCCGGGGCTTGATTTTCGCCGAATATGCGGGTGAACAGCGCAATCGCGTGGCCGCGCAGTGGGTCGTCACGGACGACGTAATCGCGATCAAACTCAATCACCATCGCTTCGACATGTGCCACTTCACCGGCGATCTCAAACTGACGTGGCGGCATGGGTTTTCCGTTGCGGTCATATTCGACGAATAATAACGATGTTTTGGTTTCATCCCCCTGCTTTTTTTGGTCGGTCACAATGACATCCGCAACGCGTTTACCCTCGCCGAGGCGTGAGACAACCTGCTCGAGCTGTTGTTTTTGGGCGGTGAGTTTTTGGTTTTGGATTTCAAGTTCCGCGATCACGCGGTTTTCGGATGCCGATCGCCACCACCACCATCCCCCGCCAACGATCGCGGTGGCGAGGATAAGCGTGGTAATGGATTTAATCAGCGCGCGGTACATCCTATCTGATATCGGTTGATCACTCCGCAACGGTGCAGTTTTTTAAGCTGGTGTACGCTGATAGCAATACTGCCCCTATTGGTATGAAAATGCGATTTCATCGCAACAGCCGTAGCGCGTTGAGGACGACAACCACAGTTGATCCTTCGTGCAGCAGCACGGCTAATCCGAGGCTGGTCATTCCCATCGCTGCCAGTGGCGCGACGATGCCAATCACGAGCAATGCGATGACGAGGTTTTGAATCACGATGCGTCTGGCGCGGTGCGATAGCTGTAATGCGTCGGCGAGGCGGGTGAGGTCATGCCCCATCAGCACCACATCGGCGGTTTCCATCGCGACCTGCGTGCCGGCGGCACCGATTGCGATGCCGACTTCCGCCCGCGCCAGCGCCGGGGCGTCGTTTACACCGTCGCCGATCATCGCGACCGGGCCGTATTCTTTGGTCATCTGGTCGATCAAATCCAGTTTTTGCTCAGGCAGTAGATTAGCGTATACGCTGTCGATGCCGACGGCTTTGGCGACGGGATTGGCTGAGTCGCGGTGATCGCCGGTGAGCATTGCGATTTGAGTGATTCCGGCATTTCGCAGCGCGGCGACGGCTTGTTTGGCGCTTTCGCGGGGTTGATCAATCAATCCGAATAGCGCAACGGGTTGATGATCCGTGGTCAGTGCCACCAGCGTATTGCCATCGCGTTGCAGCGTATCGCGCTGGTCGATGAAGGAAGCAGGCCACGTGTCGGTCTGATTGATTTTGCCCACCTGATAGATCTTTCCGTCGACCGTTCCGATCATGCCAATACCCGATTTTTGGGATACATCAGAGGCTTGGGGCAGATCGAGTTTCTTAGCCGCTGCTGCTGCGACGATCGCGGTACCGAGCGGGTGATTGGCGTGTTCTTCGAGGGTCGCAGCGATTGCCAGAGCGCGGTCGGCAGAAAAACCTTCAACGGTGATGATCGATTTGACCGCTGGTTTTCCCGCCGTGAGCGTGCCTGTTTTGTCCATTGCGACAGCTTTGACGCGTGCGAGTGCTTCGAGATAAGCGCCGCCTTTGATGAGCACGCCTATGCGTGCCGCCTTGGCGACGCCGCACAGCACCGCCGCGGGTGTGCCGATCGCCAGTGCACAGGGGCTGGCAGCGGTTAGAAACGCCATCGCGTTGTAAAACGATTGTCCCCACGACAATTCGGTGACGTTCGGCACGCTCACGATCAACAGTAGCGTGACGATAAAAACAATGGGGACATAATAGATTTCGATCCGGTCGGTAAATCGCTGGGTGGTCGATTTTTGTTCCTGTGCGACTTCGACCATTTTGACGATTCGCGCCAGCGTTGATTCGTTAACGGGTCGCAGCACGCGGGCGGTGAGTTTGCCTTCGCCGTTAAGCGTACCGGAGAAGATTTCATCGCCGCGTGCGCGGGGGACGGGGATCGATTCACCGGTGATGGAGGATTGATCCAGATCACTTTCGCCTTGCAGGATGACCGCATCGACGGCTACGCGATCGAATGGGCGGATCAGGATGGTGTCGTCCGGAGCAAGTTGGTCGGCTTTGATGGTTTGTTCGTTACCCTGAGCGTCGATTCGGATTGCGGTATCGGGCGCGAGATGGGTGAGTGATTCGATCGCTTTTCGTGCGCGACCGAGTGCAAGGTGTTCGCCTGCGGATCCAAGCCCGAATAGAAACAGCAGAAACGCGCCTTCCTCGAAATGTCCGAGCGACGCCGCGCCGATCGCGGCGGCGAACATCAGCACGTCGACATCAAGCCGAAATCGCTTCAAAATGTGGACTGCATCGGGAAAAGTGCGTGTGCTGGATGCGACAGCGGAGATCGCAAGCAATGTCAGGCGCAGCCAATTCGGGCCACCGGTCCAGTAGGTGATCGCCCCGGCCAGCAGCGTAAGCCCGCTGATCGCGATCAGCACGATTTCGTTGTTCCGCGCGATCCATCCTCGCAGCGCAGCGGTACGAGAAACCGTTTCCACTTTTGATGCTGCAAACAAGGATTCTGCCAAGCGGCACGCCCCCCACCTCTGGCGATTCAGCAGCGACGACGGATCAAATGCCGACTGGTCATAATCAATCACCAGCACATGCGCATCGACTTTGACCGCCACCACGCCCGGCATCGCTCTAAGTTGATCTTGGATGCAGACATCACAATGTTCGTGAGTTTCGCAGTCGCCGGGGATGGGGAGTTCCAGATGCTTCATGCTCACACAACCCTATGCATGTGGGCAGGTAAACTCAATGAACGCATTGAAATGTGGTTGCGACTCAATCTTGAAGACACATTGTCGCAGATCACGCCATCATCGTATCTGATGCTATGCTAGTGGGATGCAGACACCGACGGTCGCAATTATCGGGGCAGGGCTCGCGGGACTGACCGCTGCGAAAAAACTGATCGCGTCGGAATGTGATGTGACGATCTTTGACAAATCGCGCGGTGTCGGTGGCCGAATCGCGACGAGAAGGGCTGATGCGGGTCTGGTCTTTCATCATGGGCTTGCGTACCTGCGCGGCGCGTCGATCGAGTTTACTGAACAACTTAAGCAGTGGTGCGAGCAAGGCGTGCTTCGCCAGTGGACCGGCCAGATCGTGCGCTTGCCTCTTAATGGAAAGCCGATCCCTGTGCAGACGGCCTTCACGCGTTATGTTTCCTATCCGAATGCGACTTCGTTACCCAAGTACCTGTCGGCGGGCCTGAATCTGAAACTGGGCGTATCGATTCACCGGTTGGAGCGTGTGGGTACGACTTGGCGGTTAATTGATGCGGATCAGAATCTGCACGGTACTTTTGATCAGCTGGTGATCGCGGTTCCGCCGCAGCAGACGACGACGCTCTTAGGGGCGGACCATCCAGCATGCCGACAAATTGCTTCGGTGCAGATGAAACCGGTGTGGGCGTTGATGGTCGGATTAGAAAAACCCAGCGGGCTGACCTTCGACGCTGCCAGACCTGAGGGATCGCCGCTGGTCTGGATGATGAGAACGATCAGCCGATCTGAAGACACGAATACAGAATGCTGGTCGTTTCATGTCGATACCGAATGGTCGCGACACAATCTGGAACGCACGCCAGACGAGATCATCGCATTGTTACGGCCAGAAATAGAACGTGTGCTGGGAACCAGCAATCTGTTGCATGTCGCGGCGCATCGTTGGCGCTACGCGCTGGCGGGTGATCCGCTTGGTGTGGCAAATGTGCGGATGGATGCCGAGCAGCTGACCATCATCGGCGACTGGTGCCTTGGCGACCGTGCCGAGCACGCATGGCTGAGCGGGCGCTCGGTGTGATCATTACGATGACCCGATAAATCAGGTGTTTTTGGTTTCGTGCGTGATGACAGGTTTGGTTTCGGATGGCTTATCCACTTCGGACTGCACTTCCGACAAGCCTTTTTTGAACTGCACGATCGTCTGGCCGATGCTTCGACCGACATCGGGGAGGCGCTTGCCGAAAAACAAAAGACCAAGTCCGGTCAGTAAGATCAACTCAAACGGGCCGGGCATACTTAAAGCAAGTGGGAGAGTGTTCATAGGATTCCTTAACTGTACAACGCGTCTATGCTAAATCTATTGTAGGCAAGGTCGGGGGTGGATTACCACTAATTGCACGATGAATTAAAGTACGCAGCCGCACGGTTTCTGGATGCAGCGGAGCGCGGATGGTCATCTGTTCAAGCGAAACCGGGTGAGTGAAAGTAATTTCGTAGGCATGTAACGCCTGGCGTGCAAACACAAGTAGCGGCGGGACTTGCGCATCGGGATCGGATGTTGATCCGCTGGTTGACGGGTTATTTGACGCGGTTTCGTTGACAATCTGCCCGCCGTACATGGTATCGCCGACGATCGGATGTCCGATGTGCGAAAGATGCACGCGTAACTGGTGCGTTCGTCCGGTTTTGGGGAATAATTTCATGATCGCGAACTTCCCGCTGGGCGTGCGATAGTGCTGATCGTTGGCGAATGCGCTCTTTTGAAATTGAAAGACCGTTTGTCCCGCCGGGGTTTCTAGCGCTTCTAAAACTTCGTATCGCGTGACCGCTTCTCTTCCGCCGTTTTCGACTTTCCGCACGGCCTGTTTCTCGCGGACGTACCGGTCTTGGCCGATCGGCATGTCTATCACGTCCGCGAGCAGTTGCGGGATGCCGTGGACAATCGCGAGGTAGGTTTTCTGGATCGTGCGATTCTCGAATTGTCTGGCGAGTCGCCAGTGGGCTTCGTCGGCTTTGGCGATCAGAATCACGCCGCTGGTATTACGGTCCAGCCGGTGCAAAATGCCCGGCCTCCAGTTGCCGTTTAATGTGCTCCACTTACTGCCATACCACGCCAGACCGTTGACGAGCGTGCCTGTCCATTGCCCGCGCGCCGGATGCACCACCAGATTCGGCTGCTTGTTCAGCGCCATCATGTATTCGTCTTCGTACAACACATCCAACGGCATTTCTTCCGGGACGAGTTGCTCGATCATTTTCGGCGGGGCAGACACCTCAACAATATCATGTTCGCGAGGCTTGACCGATGCCTTGGTCGTCTTTCCATTCAGTTTGACCAAACCGTCTGTGATCAGCCGTTGGATTTCAGTACGGGACAGATACCCGATGCGATCGACGAGATATTGATCCAACCGACGCGTCAGATTCTTGCCGAGTTTAAACTTAAATTCGCGCAGGTCGCCGTCTTCCGTGATTTCGGAATCGGGCGTGGATTCGTCGATGGATTCGGCGTTCTCGGTCATGCGTCATCGAAAGCGGCGACGCCACAATCGGCTCAGAGCGTATCAGATGAATCGGTTACGGCTGGGTTGTCGGCGCCGTCGTCGGTGCGGTCGTCGGTTGTGTTGAAGGCGGCGTGACAGGGCCTAAATCAAACGAGGGCAGTTCGGTCAGCCCCGCTGCGGGCGCTGTGGTCGGCGGCGGCGGTTCAACCGGTTGCGAGGCTGGCAAAAGCAATAGCGGCTTCTCAAAATGATCAACATCGGCGATGCGTCGCTCGGCCATCACTTTGTCGGTTGGCATCACGTCAGTTGATTCGATGATCGCTTTGTATTGATCGCGTGCGGTTTTCCAATCGTTCTTATTCTCCGCGATCGCCGCCAGCGCAAATCGCGCGGCAACGACGGGTTGTTTCTGATCGGAATAATCAGTCACGATTTTCAGATAGGCATCGCGGGATAGATCAAGATAGTTGGTTGGGCGGGTCGTGGGCTGGGTGGCAGGCCCGGTGCTCGCAAGAGGCGATTCGTTGGACATCGTCCAATAGAGTTGTCCCAATGCCGCGTAGGCGCTTGCGAGTTGGGGTTTGTCAGAACCCGCATCGGATACATCGATCACGCTCTGCACGGATGATTTCACGTCCGACTCGGCAGCGTCCAGCACTTTCTGCAATTCCTCTTTCACCTGCTCAGGCGGGAGGAACATACGCATCTGTTCGAGATTGCGCAGCGTATTGCGGAGCATATCCAACCCGTTCCAAGCGCTGGCAAGGGATTGGCGGACGCTGGCGTCTGCCATCGCGTCCTGACTGCGCTTGTAGCGAATCGCTGCGACGACCAGTAGCGCAATCGCCAGGACCGTCAGGATCTTCGAGCTATGCTTTTTCAGCGTCTCAGGCAGTGATGCCACGGAGGACGCGAGCGAATTGGTCTGCAATTCGTGCCGGTGTTCACTTTTCATAGGGAGGGGAAGTGTAGTCAAAAAGAAGGCAAAGGGCTAATCGGGGAGCTTAATTGAGCATGTTGGGTATTCCAGGACCAATGACTGAGCCACACAGATCAGTGAGACCACAGAGGGTTTGCCGCGCTGATTTCATCCGCAACTGAAATCCAATTGAGCCTCGTTGAGGACGTATTGAGGTTGCATACCCGTCATTGGCCGCAGGAATTGCGCGTTTTAACACGTCGTCCGAGAATCGCCTGATAACAAAACTGATAAAGCTTGGCAGAATGGTCTGAACGTGTCATTGTAGTCGCATCGAACCGACCAACCGGCGGATTGACCGAAAGGGCATGTGACCAGATGAGAATGCGAACGCTGCTTCAGATCATTGTCGTATCGATCCTGAGCCTCGGCTCGCACACCTCTTTGGGTGTGTCGCATGACGCGCCAGTCTCCGCCAGCGATACTTTCGGCCCGCAGGCGGTGATTCGACCTTTGGAAGTGCGAACCCGCAGGCTTCACATGGTTCGCCCGGACCTGCTTCGATACCCAATTCAGTACGATACATACTGCTGATCGGGCAAATCCACCTGTAATTTTGTTCTGTGAGATCGGCGCGTACACTGTCGTCGAATGAACGCCCGCGCCAAACGCTGGATTTTAATCGCGATCCTCTCCGCCGCTGCGGTGGTCTATCTGCTTGGTAATGCGACGGTGCAGTTATGGGACCGTGATGAGCCGCGATACGCGCAAACATCGCGGCAGATGCTTCAATCGGGGGATTGGGTGGTCCCGAGATTTCTCGATACCGTCCGCACCGCCAAACCCATCTTTATCTACTGGTGTCAGGCCTCTGCGATGTCAGTTTTTGGCGACAACGCATTTGCAGCGCGGTTGCCGTCGGTCGTCGCGATGGTTCTAACGCTTGGCCTGCTTGCAGGGGCATTATGGGGAGAAAGCGGTCCCAACCGCACGCTATGGACGATTTTTATATTCGCGACCACCGGCCTTGCGATCATGTCGGCGAAAATGTCGTTGACCGATTCGGTTTTGCTGCTGTTCGTAATCGCAGGACAATTGTGCATCTACCGACTATGGCGATACGGGCTTTGTCTCTGGACGATCATTTTACTGGGGGTCTGCATTGGTCTGGCGGGGCTTACCAAAGGACCTGTTGCGGTGGGTGTTCATGTGATGACGATTCTGGCGCTGGCGATTTTCAGCCGGCTGATGCCGATGCGTGATCAGGGAAGATTTGAATTCCGACATCTGCCGATCATCGTCGGGATTGTCATTGCGATGGTGTTTGTCGTTGTATTTCCGTGGTTGTACCTGATTCAAGAAAGAGCACCCGATTTTTTAAGCTCGTCCATCCAGCACGATGTAATCGATCGCGCGCGCAGCGGGCACGAAGGGCATAGCTGGCCTCCTGGATATTATACGCTGGCGGTATGGGGGACATTTTTTCCGTGGAGTTTGTTGATCCCCGCTGCGCTGGTGAATGCGTGGCGGCAACGGCACTTGCCCGCGACGCGGTTCGCGCTGGCGGCGTTTATTGGGCCGTGGATCATGTTTGAATTAATCGCAGGCAAATTGCCGCATTATGTGCTGCCGACCTATCCTGCGCTGGCGTACCTGGTGGCGGACATGCTGGTGCGTGCGGCGCGCGGGTCATTTGCCGATTTGCGTCGCAAAGATTTCATCTTCGTGACGTGGATTTGGGCGATAATGGTGACAGGCCTGGGATGCGGTGCTTGGGCGGGTTTGTTCGTCGCGAAACAATACGATCTGCTCTCGATGTTTATCGCCAGCGTGATATTATTGATTGCAGCGATGATGGGGCTGGGTACGGCGATGCGATTCACGCGCGGGCGGGTGTTTGCTGCGGCACGCGCGATGGGGCTTGGCATGATGTTATTGATCGCCGTGGCATACACATTTTATTTCTCGCGATATCGTCCGTTGAGATTAAGTATTGAAATCGCAACCATCATGCGACAGGCCGGGGCACCGGTTGGCGTGATGGGTTACATGATCGATTACAAGGAACCGAGTCTGGCGTTTCATCAAGGCGGCGGATTGCGCGAGCAACGCGAGGATGATTATCTCAACACCAGTGATCCCAATGGCTGGCCTGAATGGATCGTGCTGACGGATCGAGTTTGGAAAAATGTCCGACAGGACGTGCGACAAAAGTGGCAAATCGTCGGGTCGGCCAGCGGATTGGCGTATAACGACGGGGGGCAACGTGAAATATTTGTCATAAAGCGATTGTAATGGCAATTTGCCGCACACACCGATGTCCTAAGAATGTTCGGGCAGCCCCGCGATTTTGAGCCAGAATCCACGATTTTATTCGCCGTTATAACGATGATCCTCGTATCGGCGATCAATCTTTAATTTTTATTCATCTTTTATAGAAATTGTTGTTGTGTACGTTCGACTCCTGCGTCATAACAGTGAGCCTTCCTCCGGTCAGGGACCAGAGGACGCCGAGTGCGGTGCAGGTAAGTTGTTCTAAACCGCAATTTCGGGTGACTTTCATAATCGGGCGTTCGTGCATGCAGGCGAACGTTAGAACACGAGATTTTCCACGTCTCTGTTCCGCAAAGCGGGTGGCAATACCCGTGTCGTGCGACGATTAGTAGGTTTTAGACGTTTTTTTTCACGATTGTCTGGTTTGTACCAAAAGGTGCACCCCAGAAAAGACGACACAGCAAGTAGCGGGCTTTCAATCCCGTCGACTTGCAGCCGGAAGATGTTCTGTCCGGGTGTCGCAATCCCAGACTCGCGAAAGCGGTCGTACTTTTAAGAGGTCCTCTCCAAATGCTGAACAAGCAAACGAAAAATCCCTGTACCCAAATCGCCTCGGCTACTTTCGAGCCACTTGAAGATCGCAAACTTTTCGCCTCCTCTTTGTCCTTGGGTATTAATGTTAATGACGTCAAATCAAGCAACTACAACACGATCGTCAATGCCCTGAAAGATACCGGCACGAAAACCGTCCGCCTCTGGTACGGTTTCAGCAGCTACGACACGCGTAGCGAAGCCGGCATTTTCAAATACGTCCGCAGCTTCTCCGCCGCCGGGTTTGATGTAATGCTCGCGGTTGTTCCCAACAACGGCATCAATGGTTCCGATTCGCAAGTTCGCGGGCTGTTCAGTTGGCTTGCCGGTAGCGCGAATCTGAAAGGTTCGGTTGATCGCTGGCAGATTGGTAATGAACCGGATAGCGAACATTACTGGAAGGGTACGCCGAGCAGCTATGTCGCGAAGTTGCTCAAACCCGCAGCGTCGGTGCTTCATGCCGCCGGTGAAAAAGTCGTCTCCGCCGGTCCGAGCTGGAATCCCATGGTCGTCAAGGAAATGGTCGATGCGGGCATGCTTAGCTCGGTCGATTTTGTCGGCTATCATCCCTATCGCAACACGGTTGAAGACCTGAAAAAACGCATCGGTGAAGTCAAATCATTCGTCAACGGCAAACCGTTGGTCGCCAGTGAATGGAATATCCGCGGGCGCGAAAGCAACAAGTCCAGCTGGGCTGCCGGCGTCGAGGATTTCTGGCCGATCATTCGCGATAATTTCTACGCCGCCTATTACTTCTGCAGCACCGTCAATTCTTCAATGGCCGGCCCTGGGGGAATTACCTACAGCAGCGGCGCGAAAAACGAACCGTTCTACAGCGTTTACAAAAGCTTCAAATCGTCGTTCAGCGGTGGCGGTTCGGTGATCACTCAGCCCCCGGTCGTTGTCCCGCCGCCTGTTGTAACGCCTCCCGGCAACACCCCGGCGTCAACCACGACCAAACCCACGATCAGCGGTTTCACCATCATCGACGGTGCCACCGGTAGAGCGCTGTCGGGATACAGCAACATCACTTCATCCAAAACCATCAGCCTCTCAAGCTTGCCGACGCGAAACATTCAGATCCTCGCGATCGCCAACAGCAAGACCGAAAGCGTGAAGCTCAGTTGGACAGGCCGAAGCACCCGCATCGAGAACAACGCACCGTATGAATTGTTCGCCAACAGCCAGGGCACCGCCTCAAGCTGGTACGCGACCAAAGGCACCTACACCCTCAAAGCCACCGGCTACACCGCCGACCGTGCCACAGGGACCGCCGGGTCAACCAAGACCATCACGTTGACATTCACCTAATCCCCTACAAGCACCTTTGATTTAACACCCATAGCCCGGTCGATTTATCGACCGGGCTTTTGTTTTTGGGTGTCACCTTAATACCTCAATTTGCATCATCGTGTGTCACACTGAGGTACTCCGAAGGGTTCAGCCGACGCCACACATCCGACGTTATTGAGCGAGTCAAGTAGGTGCTTCGGCGTACCCCAGCATGACATTAAGTATCCACACCGCCAATCAGGCATAGCGTTTCAAAAAAATGCTCCTTTAGTACCCTCGACGAGATTTCGATTGCGTTGCTATTGGGTTATTATGCCGATGAGATTGAATTAACAGTTTGCTAGCGCAATGAATATAATTTGATGGCAAGATTACGACGACAAGGAAGTCATAGGCTATTGCGAGGATTGATATGACGATCACATCCCGAGGATTGTTCGCAACGGACTGCGAAGTCGCTGCCGCCAAATGGGTGCAGCGTAAGCTTGGCGAATGCCAGCACGAACGCCGCGTACTGGCGATCGCATCCAAATTATTTGATCTTACCAAACCCATTCTGGGTCTTGGCTTATCCGAATGCCGCCTGCTGCGTCTGGGCGCGCTTACTCACGATATTGGCCGATCGTTATCAGAAAAAGATCATCCGATCGAAGGTGCAAGGATGTTGCTTGGCACCACCGCGATTGATCTGTCGCCGATGGATCGCCGGGCGCTGGCATTTTTAGCGCGATACCACCGTGGCAGCGTTCCCGTGGCGATGCAGGAAGATTTTTTAAGGCCACTCGATCCGCGTCGTCCCCTTCGGATGGTCCTGGCGTTATTGCGGGTTGCTGATGCGCTGGATAGTCGCGTCTCGGCGTCGCCTCAACTGCTGTTTTCAATCAACCGCAATAAGCTGGCCGTGCGGTGCTTTGTCGAGGATGAAGATTTCCGTGATGCCAAACGCGTTTATCGGCGACGTAAAAAATTCGAATTGCTCGAAGATTTTCTCGGATCAGAAATCCAAGTCTCCGTCGAACGCACCGAACGCTACGCGATCGCAAGCTAATGGAGTCCTGTGAATAACCCAACCCCTCCACGACGGTCACACTGAGATACTCCGAAGGGTCTCGCTGAAACGTCAAAAAACCTAAATTTGCGGAAGAGGCAGATGTTTCGGGGTGCCTCAGCATGACACGGTTAGTGGCGCGAGGATAGTGGCGCGAGGTTGGTGAGAAGTTCCACTCACGTCCACTGCACAAAGATCATGTAAATGATCCACACCCCCGCTGCCACCCCAATCATCGCGGCGATGATCCACAACGTGATGCCAGCGGCCTCCTTGGGAATCTGACGCACGTGCTGGCACTTGATGGTCTTGTAGACCACCGACACCGCCGTGCACAGCGGGATAATCAGCCACACCCAATAGTCCCACACCGGCAGCGGCGTGATGAACAGCGTATACGCCAGAATCGACATCATGCCGCACCCGCACTTCCCGAAGCAGGCGTCGTAGACGATTCGGTCGCTGGTGATTCTATCTTACGCGGATGGGTGGCGCGGTAGCTAGCGTCAATAATGACCAGCAGATTCAGCATCCCCGCGACGGCGGTATAAAGCGTGCCGATATCGAAAATCCGTGAGGTGGACATCGCAACTTTTTTGTCTGCCTGATCAAGCGATACCCACGTCGCCGCGATATTGATCGGACCCGCCAGCGACTGTGCGATATACCACGGCTTATTCATCACTTCGGGCACGAACTCGGTTTTTAATCGCCATTCGCCTTGCTGTCTGGGCTTGGTCATGCGTTTTTCACCCGATGCGTCGTACCCCGGCACGTCAATGACGCGAATCCCGCCGATCAGCAGTCCGAGAAGGAACGTCGCCAGAATCACCGAACCCGCGATCACGCCCCGCTGTCGCTGACCAATCAACCAATAGCCCAGCCCGGGCAAAATCCATCCCGCCAACGCAACCAAAGGCGGGGAAAGTGATGTGGTATCGTTTCGACTCATGCGTGGCGTACTGTATCGGGCGAACGCCGTTGCACAAGTGGCAGGGCTTGTCGGTCGGCACAATTGGCGGGGGTGCCCAAACGTCTCTTTCGTGATACGATGCATTCATGGCCGACGATATTCGTAAATTGCTGGTTCCCGGGGCAAAGGTTCGCATCACGCAGCAGATCGCTGCGAGGCATTATTCCCTCGGCGCGGTGATCGAAGGAATTGTCATTTCTTACGCGCAAAAACCCACCGGATCATGGTACGCCCATTCCCGCGATGACCGCCTGTGGCTGGACCGCGTCGAGTTGCGTAAATCGGACGGCGAGATCAGTGTGCTGAACTTGGACGATTACGCGAATGTCGAAATCATCGACGCCGAACCGTTGGCAGCCGTATAACCATTCAACTTGTCTGACGAGGTAACGATGCAACCCCCGATGATCGGCACATGGCAAGTCCGGATCATGGCGGCGCGGGCTTATTCGATCCACGGCGACGCCTACTACGAAATGCAGGTCACGCCGGATAATTCTACCGAAGCCGAACCATCGCAAATGATTCTCCGCGCCCCATCACACGCCTTCACGACCCCTCCTGCAACGAATCAGCGCGTGGAGATTCAGTTTTTGATGGGGCAAGTCACTTCGGTCAAAGTTATTTGATCCACCTGAATATGATCCTGTGTGCTCTCATTGTCACTCTGAGGTACTCCGAAGCATCTACTTGGCGCTCAAAAGCATCACATTTATGACGTCAGCAGCCCCTTCGGATTAGCTCACGGTGGACATTACGATGTGACTGTGGTTTGTTCAAAAGTCCCGTGTGAGCCTGTTGCGCCCGGTAGGCAATCATCGCGATAAAAAACACGACCCCGACATGATTGCCGGGGTCGTAAGGTGGATTGGGATGGATGAGTTCGATCAATCGTCGTCGTCGAAGTCGTCTTCGTCGTCGTCAAAATCGTCGTCGTCATCATCGTCATCGTAGTAGTCGTCCTCTTCCTCGTCCTCGTCATCATCTTCGTCGTCGTCGTCTTCATCGTCCTCGTCGGCATCTTCTTCGTCTTCGGCTTCTTCCTCCTCCTCGTCATCCTCCTCTTCGATGACTTCGGCTTCGGTCTCCTCTTCGTCGTCATCGGCGGGTTCTTCGTCGTCTTCATCCTTTGCGCGCTTGGCGGCTTCGGGCATGATGACGGGGCTGATGCCGAGACGACGAAGCGTGGCTTCGAGCGTATCCTCGTCGGCGAAGACCGGGGCGATACAGTTGGGTTCGAGTAATGCGTTCATGGTGGTTCCGATCTCACAAATACAAAATGGCCGGACACCGTGTCCGATCGCGTCTCCGTCTCATTTCAAGACGGTTGGGCGGTATTGAAGCCTTATGATTCAGGTTGTCAAGTGTTGCGACACCAACTTTGTAAATCATTATGTCACATCCACCACTTTGCAAGCGGGCAGACTGTGCAAAAATAACGGTCCGTATCGCTTGGATCGCACACGATTATCGAGCAAAACGACGATCCCGCGATCGGTCTTGCTGCGAATCAGACGCCCGAAACCCTGTTTTAATTTGATGATCGCTTCAGGGACCTGAAGTTCCATAAATGGGTTGCCGCCGGATTTGCGAATCGCATCGAGCTTGGCTTCAAGCAGCGGTTCGTCGGGGACTGAAAATGGCAGTTTGACGATAATCACGTTGCGAAGTTTTTCGCCTTGCACATCAATCCCCTGCCAGAATGATGACGTCCCAAACAGCACCGCGTTGTCCAATGTGCGAAATTGATCCAGCAACATTTTTCGCGGTACGTTCTGCCCCTGCACCAATAGCGGCAATCCAAGATGCTGTTCGATATCGGTCTTCAAGCGGTTGGCGGCCTCGGTGAGCATTTTGTACGAAGTGAATAGGACGAACGCCCCGCCTGAGGTCATATCGAGATAGCGAAGTATTTTTTCGCACGCCGCCGGCATGAATCGGTGATTATCCGCCGGGTCGGGAAGATCATTTTCAATGTAAAGCGTCGCCTGCGACGCATAATCAAACGGCGAACCCAGCTCGAGCGTCACCGCATTATCAATCCCAAGACGTCTTTGGATGAATGCGAAGCGGGGGTTGGATTGCTGTAAAGATGATTTCTTTGCGGCATTGGTATTGTTAGTTGCGGGTATTTCCGTGGCAAGTTGGGCTACTGTGGGCATTTCTGTGGCACGGGTTTCCAACCCGTGTTCATTCTGCCCAAATGCCGCCAATTCAATCGCGTCAAAGTCAAGTTCTCGCCAAGCCCAATTCTCAAATCCGGCCTTATCGGGATTATTAAAAATGTATTCAGCCTGACTCTGTAATTCTTTCGCATCCCGAACGACATGATCGTAATATTCCGCCTGCCAAAATGGCCCTTCACGTCCAAGGAGTTCATTGCATGTTTTTGCCGAATGTCGCTTTAACGAATGGATAATGCCCGGCAGTTCATGGTTCGCCAAAGGTTTAATGAGCAAATGAACATGATTGGGCATCACGCACCAGGCTAGGAGTTTGTAGCGTTCATCGCGAAAGTGGTTGAGTGTCGCGACTACTTTGTCTGCGATGTCGCCTCGTTTAAGCCAGCATTCGCCATAGCCTTTATCCAAGTCTGCGTCCTGCGAGTGCGTAATACTGTGGGCAACATTTTTTCCATTCATCACCGCATGCTGCGGCAGTGAATCGGCAAGACGGAATGTAACGGCGTAGATGCCATCGGATTTTGTCCAGTGTGGGAGATAAGCACCGGATTTACGTTGGACGGAATCGGAAGAAGAAGACACGGGTTGAAAACCCGTGCCACGGGAAGAAAACGCGCGCGTCTTAGGGTTGGATTTCTCCCCCGCCGTCGCGAGGGTGGCGCTGGTGAGGATCACGCGGGGGATTTTGGCGAACAGTTGCTGTCGCAATCCCCCGGCCACGTCGATCGGGGCGGCGTGCAGACTCACCCGGCGCGGGCTGCGCTTGCTGACATCAAACCAATACACCGCGTCGGCCAACGATTGCTTCAGCATTACGCCGATGGTCTCGGACATCATCGATATTTTTCCGGCCTGCGCGCTGATTTCGCCGATCGCTTCTTCGTTATCACCCAAGCGAAGCAGCATTTCTTTCAGATATTTCGTCAGATCATCCAGCTTCGGGGACAGATCATTCGGCAGGATATTCGCCTCATGCACGCGCCCATTGGCGCGGCCATGCGTTTCCTGCCACCAGGCGATGCGGTCAAAGAATGTTTCGACGATATCGCCTAACTCGCTAACGCAACGGATCGCGTCGTTCGCCGCCCCGCCGTGCGAGCTGAGCAAGCCGCTGCCTTTACGCGCATCGTATAGTGAACGGAGTTGATATTTCACCGACCCATCCGACACGCGCATGCCAAAATGTTGACCGGCCACGTCTTCGAGCGTGTGGGCTTCGTCAAAGATCACCGCATCGTACTTCGGCAGATAATTCACACCCGCCGCCCGCAACGCCAGATCGCTGAAAAATAGCGCGTGGTTGACGATCAACAACTGCCCACCTTGCATACGCCGCTTGGCGGCCTGCCAATGGCATTTGTCATAGAACCGACACCGCTTGCCCATGCAGTTGCCTTGCTCGGCGTTGACCTTCTCCCACACCCCGGGATCAGGCAGCATCGGCAAGGATGTGAGCGAACCGTCGCGTGTGGTTTCGGCCCACTCTTGGATTGCGTGCAGCGATTCGACCTGCCGATCGGTGTCGAACATCATGTACTGACGCGCCCTGGCTTGGTCCAGCCGCCTCAGGCAAAGGTAATTTCCCCTGCCTTTAACCAGTACCGCGCTAAACTCATCCGGATAAACACTTTGCAAAAGCGGGATGTCTTTTTCGACGAGCTGTTCCTGCAATGCGATGGTGTGGGTGGAAATGACGACCCGTTTTCGCGTTCGCAACACGTAATCGATCGCCGGGACGAGGTAGGCAAAAGATTTTCCGACCCCCGTTCCGGCTTCGGCGATCAGGTGTTGGCCGACATCAAGGGCATTTTCGACTGCGGACGCGAGTTCAAGCTGTTGCGGGCGGACTTCGTAGGAATCCCCCAATCGCCTGGCGATCGCCCCGTTCTGGCCGAGAATGTCTTGAATGATAGACAAGTTAGGTGATTATACGGAAGCTGCGACGATGCGCATCAGGTGTATCGTGTGTCTTTTTCAGATATTGTAAATTGCTGCGATAATCATTTGTCCCAGACGTTAGAAGTCTATACGATCTGTTGCCCAAAACATGGGAATCTGTAAAAGGAGTTTTGATCGCTCATGGCACACATTATTGCCCAACCCTGCATCGGCACAAAAGACACCGCCTGCGTCGCGGTTTGTCCTGTAGATTGCATTCATCCGACCAAAGAATCGGATAAATACGAAGACGCTGAGATGCTTTATATCGACCCCGATGTTTGCATCGATTGCGGGCTGTGCGTGGATGAATGCCCCGTGAACGCGATTTTTCCTCAGGAAGATTTGCCCGCTGAGTGGGAAGAATACATCGAGAAAAACGCCGAGTACTTCAAATCTTAGATACGTTGTCTCGACTGAAATATGCCGCAGAGTCACGCAGACACAGAGGGGACATTTGAATAACCCTCATGGTCGTTTAGTGTCATGCTAAGGTATTCCGAAGCATCTACATGAACTCGTAAAAAGCCTCGGATTTCGTGCGTCAACAAGACCCTTTGCAGTACCTCAGGGTGACATGTCGGAGCCCGTGTAGAGGTTCGCAATCACAACAATTTCATCGGCTTTATCTGCGTAATCTGCGATTAACCCATTTCGTTGCTACAATGCATGACGATGCCGCAAGAGTCTGTTGAGCAAGTGCTGTCTGTCCGGGGGATGGATTGCGCCAGTTGTGTGGCGCATGTGGAAAAGGCGGTACGCAAATTGCCGGGCGTGGATCATGTCGCGGTGAATCTGGCGCTCGGCAGGGCGCAGGTGCGATTTAATCCCAATGCAGTTGATGCTGATCGCATCGCTTTAGCGGTGACGGATGCGGGATATCCCGCATCTGTGCAAAGTGCCGAAAGCAATCAGGCGGACAATGACGCACAAGACGCTCACACCCGCACTTGGTTAATGCGTGGCGTGATCGCAGGGGTGCTCTGGCTGCCGGTTGAATTATTGCATTGGTTGACGGTGGCTTTCGGTTATCACGGCCACGGTGTGACGTGGATTGTTATCTTATCACTGGTCACCAGTACGCTCGCGATAACCTTTGTCGGCTACGGATTTTACGTCTCGGCATTCAAAGCGGCGATGCGCGGGACCAGCAACATGGACACGCTCATCTCAATGGGCGCGACCGTCGCCTACGGCTACAGCCTGGTTGCATTGCTCGGATACATCGGCGGATATTGGAGCGTATTGCCGCACCTTTATTTCACCGAAGGTACGGCGTTGCTCGCACTCATCAGCATTGGGCATTGGCTTGAAGCACGCGCACGATCCCATGCGGGTAGCGCGATTCGCGATTTGATGCACCTCACACCATCGACCGCGATCCGCATCAAACAGCCAGTAAAATCTGCGCCCAATCGACTCAATATCCTGCAATCAACCGATGAGGACACTTCATCCGATCAAGAAGAAGTCGCGATTTCACAAATCGAAGTAGGCGACCACGTGCTGATCCGCCCCGGCGATCGCGTGCCGATCGACGCGGTTGTCGTCAGCGGTCGTTCGAGCGTCGATGAATCGATGCTCACCGGCGAATCCATCCCCGTAACACGACAAACCGGCGACCCGATCATCGGCGGAACAGTCAACCAAGACGGCGCGTTAACCGCCCGCGTGACCCGAATTGGCAGTGAAACAGCGTTGGCACAGATCGTCAAACTGGTCGAAACCGCGCAAAATTCCAAGCCCGCCGTGCAAAAACTCGCCGACCGCATCGCTGCTGTGTTTGTGCCGGTCGTACTTGGGATCGCGCTGGTGACGGGGATTGGCTGGTACATTCATGGGCAAATGTCGGATTTATCGGCAGGGGAAACCTGGTCGAACATCGCCCGGGCGGTCTGTTCGGTTTTGATTATCGCCTGCCCGTGTGCATTGGGATTGGCGGTTCCCGCGGCGTTAATGGTCGGCACGGGCAGAGGCGCGCAACTGGGGATTTTGTATCGCGATATCAACGCATTACAGAATGCCGAGTGGATCAATACGATTGTGTTTGACAAAACCGGCACGCTGACGCTCGGTCGTCCGGTTTTGCGGAAGATCGTCGCGACAGGCGGCTTGGATGAAACGCAACTGCTGCAGCATGCCGCCAACGCCGAGCAATTTAGTAATCATCCGCTTGCAAAAGCGATCGTCGCTGCATCGCGCGAGCGCAAATTAAATCTGTCTGAACCCAGCGAGTTTATCAACGAACCCGGTCTTGGCGTTCGCGCCAAAGTCGCCGGGCAGGAACTATTAGTCGGCAGTGAAGCTTACCTGCAACAATCCGGCATCCAGACAGGCACGTCTAAATCGATCGCAGATGCCTCGACCGTCCACATCGCCCAAGGTCGCGACTATCTTGGCTATATAGAATTGATTGACGAATTAAAACCCGACTCGGCCGAAGTGATTGAGATGCTACACGGGATGGGTTTAACGACCGTTTTACTGACCGGCGACAATGAAAACGCCGCCCGGCGGGTGGCGCAGCTGGTGGGCATCGAAGACGTGCGATCCAACATCCCCCCAGCCGGAAAAGCCGAAGCGATCCGTTTTTTGCAATCCCCTTCAGGAAAATTGCAGGATGGCCAAAAAGGCGTGATCGCAATGGTCGGCGACGGCATCAACGACGCGCCGGCACTTGCGCAGGCAGATCTGGGTATCGCGATCGGTTCGGGATCGGATATCGCGAAGGAAACCGGCGGGATCGTCTTGGTCAGCGGCAGTCTGCACGGTGTGCCGACGGCGATTAAATTATCCCGCGCCACGATGCGAACGATCCGTCAAAACCTGTTCTTCGCTTTCTTTTACAACATTATTGCGATCCCAATCGCAGCTTTTGGGTTGCTCAGTCCTATCATCTGCGCCCTTGCGATGGCGTTGAGTGATGTCACTGTTATAGGAAATGCGCTACGCTTGAAACGCACACGTTTATAGGATTTTGGAGAAACCGCATGGATGGAACCACCCGCCGCGTTAGAGTTCGTCACGCGACGACGTATCAGTATCAGACTCCCGTCACCCGCAGCGAACACTGGCTGCATTTGCGACCTGCCCACGATTGGCGTCAGCACGTTATTTCGTCGCGTATCACCACCACCCCGCCGGTGGAATTGGTCGAACACGAAGATGTGTTTGGCAACTGGGCATCTCGCTGCGTCGTATATGGCCCGTATACGGAATTGAAAATTGAAGTCGATTCGATTGTCGATGTCATGGACATTGATCCGTTCGCGTTTAGCCGCAAGCCGATCAACCGGCCTCATTTTCCGATCGTATGGATGCCGTGGGAAAGCACGATGCTGGCACCGTATCTGACCGCCGAGGAGTTGCCGTATACGCAACTTCGTGAGTTGTTCGACTATGCGATGTATTTCGTGAATCTCAACAACGGCGACATCATGGAGACGTTGTTTAATCTTAATCTCGAATTTTTCCGCAATTACAACTACACCCCCGGATCGACCACGCTGGCGACAAGCCCGTATGATGTGCTAAAAAGCAGGCAGGGCGTCTGTCAGGATTTTGCGAACCTATTTATCTGCCTGGCGCGTTTGCTCGGTATCCCTGCCAGATATGTGTGCGGGTACGTTTACACAGGCAATGTCGGCACGTTCCGCGCCGGTTCGGATGCGTCGCACGCGTGGGTGCAGTTGTACATCCCAGACATCGGCTGGAAGGGTTTTGATCCGACCAATGGCAATCTGCCGCAGACCGATCACGTCCGCGTTGCGGTGGGACGACATTACCGCGATACCGCACCGACCAGCGGCGCAGTGTACGGCGGATCGGGGGAACGCATGTCGATCGATGTCGAAGTGACCGAAGTTACCGCACCGGTGGAAAATGCTTCATCGCTTCCGACGCCCATCTCACCGCTGGCCTACAATCAGGTAGGAGATCCATAATATGCACAAAACTAAAAATGACCTGTCGGCCGAGACGCGTAAGAAAATCATCAAACTGCTTAACGCCCGATTAGCAGATGCGATTGATCTTTCCACGCAGACCAAGCAGGCACATTGGAACGTGAAAGGCCCGAATTTCATCGGCCTGCATAAGCTGTTTGACGAAGTGCATGAAGTGATTGACGGAACCGTGGATGAGATCGCCGAGCGCGCCGTTCAACTCGGCGGAACCGTACATGGCACCGCCCACACGGTTGCAAAAGACAGCTCGCTAAAGCCTTATCCGCTGGATATTTACAGTGGCAAGGACCATGTCGAAGCCCTGTCCTCCGCGTTGGCGGCATTCGGTAAAAACATCCGCAAAGCGATCGACGAAGCCGATAAACTCGGCGACAACGACACCGCGGATCTGTTCACCAGCGTCTCGCGCAAAGCCGATCAATACCTCTGGTTCGTTGAAGCGCATGTTCAGGAAAAGACCTGAGCGACTGCGACGATTTTTTATCACAGATTTCGCCGATGACGCCGATTCATTGCTTGTTTATTTTCATGTGAGTCGTCGCGGTTTTATTCGCATCGATCGGTGCCCCCCCTTCAGCGAGTAGATGCTTCGGAGTACCTGAGCATGACGAATGTGATGAGCCTGAGAATGGTCAGAGTTCCTTCTGTTATTTTTCGGAAGCTTTAACCCGAAGTGTCAAAGCGAATCGAATAATCCCGGTTCTGCCTTCGTGGAAATCACGTCCAATTTTTTTCCGAGATTGCTGGGACTTTGGTAAATCTCACGTACGCGGTGAATGGTGTCGGCATCGGCGGGAGATTTGTCGTGACGGATGCGTTTGATGCGTGGAAATCGCATCGCGTAACCGCTGGCGTGACGAGATGACTCGGTGATCTGATCGAAAGCGATCTCCAAAACCACCTTCGGCGGAACCTGAAACACCCTGCCGTTGTCCGACGTACTGATGGACATGAATGTTGCGGTGAGATCGGCGATTTCCGCATCGGTCACGCCGCTGTAGGCTTTGCCGATATTGAGCAGTTGATCGTGGGACCAGACCGCGAAGGTGTAATCGCTGAGTACACCGCGACGTTTGCCGTGCCCGTATTCCGCGGCCGTGACGACGCAATCGAGCGTGGGTAGATGCGTTTTCAGTTTCAGCCACTGTCCGCCGCGCCGACCGGGGGCATAAACAGAATCAGGTGATTTGAGAATCAACCCTTCATTGCCGGCCTCTCGCGCTTTGGCGAACGCAATGTCAACGTCGCCGGTTTGATGCGCAACGGATGATGGCAGCACAATTAGGCCGGGATTGTCCGCTGCCAGTGTGCGTAAAAGTGACTGGCGCACCCGAAGCGGTTCATCCAGCAAGAGTTGGCCGTTCAGGTAGAGCAGATCAAACGCGATTAGGATCGCAGGTGCTTCGGCAAGATGTGCAGCAGTCACACGTTTGCGGCCTAGCCGCTTCTGCAAGACCGCAAACGGCAACGCCCTGGCCTCGCGCCACGGGACAATTTCGCCATCGATCAGAAACTCGCCTCGAATAACTTGCAGTTGTCTGACCACATCAGGAAAACTGTCATCCGTGCGGTCCATCGTGCGGGTATAGATCGCAACCTTGCCTTTTTGAACGTGCGCCTGGGCGCGAATCCCATCGAGCTTGTCTTCGACGATCCAATCGCCGGGCGCTTCATCGGCGGTCTGGATCGGGCTGGCGAGCATAAATTGTAGCGGATGAAACAGCGTGAATCGCGCATCATGCACACGCTTTTGCGATGCCAGTACCGCGACTTCATCCAGATCCCCGACCAACAATTGCGCGCCCGTAATGTCATCGAGCAAATACCCATACGCTTCTGCGATCGCTGCCTGCAATAAGCCTTGCTTAACGCCCGTGCGCATGTCCGCCAGCACGATTTTCGCCAGATAACAGGCTTCGCGTGGATCGGTGCAGCGGGCGAACAGGTTGTAGAGGATTGGTTTTTTAGTCGCTGCTTGCGAGGTGGTGGCGATTTGATCGAACGCGGCAGACAGATCGTTGAGCGTTAAAGCTGTCGAATCGCTGTCAAGATCATTTCCGCCCGCCGAAGGCCATAGCTCCGCGATCGCTTCGCCCATGTCGCCTTGGCGGATAGTGACTTCGCGAAAATGTGCTGCAGCAACGCGTAGTAATTCAAGGACGATCTCCCGGATGATCGCCGAGCTGATGCCCAGCACCCGCTCATCGGTGGATGCAAAGGCTTTTCCATCGGCATAGCGCACCGCGAGTCGCAAATCCTGCTCGCGTAACTTATCAAAAAACGCTGCCAGCACTTTTTGCTTCACAAGTTTGCTGCGGGTTTGCGATGCGGTATCGAGAGTTTGGGCTAATTCCAGCAAACGAACCATGCCTGATGATAGTCTCATGAAATAGATGACGAATGAGGCATTTCCCTGTTACAATCGCCTGTCCAACGAGGTACACCATGAATCGCACGCTTGCATCCGTTATTTTGTGTCTGTTCGCATCTGTCACGCTGGCCGCCGAAGCGCCGGTGGAGTTGGGCAAACGCATCACCGGCATGTACGACATGTCCTTCAAGCCCTTTAACGACGCCAAGCCCGTCGATCGGATGGCAGCCACCGATTTGTTGCGGTTCGTCAATGAGAAGAAAAAGTGGTCGCTGGTATTTGATAAAGCCGAATTGCCCCAGGCGATTCCGCTGCGCGATACGCGCACCGCGCAAGGCGTCGATCAGCCGGGGTATCTGACCGCTGCGGTCAATCTGATTCGCTCGAGTGATCCATCTGCCGATGTGTTGCGGACGGATATTCTGGATACCGGCGCATTGCGGATCGGACTGGTCGTTGCACAGGTTCGATTAAAGGAAAATGAGTATTCGCTGATGCAGCAGGCGCTGATCGAAATTACGCCACGGCTTTATTACTCGCTGGTCATGCACACGCCAGCACCGAAAAAGCAGGCCGAAGAAACGCCTGAAATGGTCGAGGCCGCCAATGTTTTCAAGGCGATCGTCGAAAGCATTGAACCGATTGACCTGTCGGCGATCCGACGCGACCAAGAAGACCGCCTATTCCGCGCTCGAGCCTTATTCGTCAATTGGACCCCAAAAGCGATCGCCGCAGCCCTTGTACCCGAGCAAATGTTGCGCATCCGAAAGCAAAACGACCAAGGCGATTGGGACGAGATGGGATATGCCTATGTCGTTGAAGAAGCCGCCGATTCCTTGCCCCGCGCGGGTGTCGTCAAGGTGCAGGTCGATCCGCAACAAGCGTTGGGCGTGCGCGTCGGCATGCGGATGCGCACGAGGCCCGAAGCGGGGAAAATCGTCGATCTGGAATCATGGATGTTTGTCACGTTTGATCGCAAGCACGAAGTCTGGTCGAACGTCACCGTACTGAAAACCCCCGCCGCCGAAACCGCCAAGGAACGCGAAATCTGGTACACCGAAGTCGGCGCGAGCGATGTCGAAAAACAGCGTGTGTTCGATAAAGATCTTGCGCCGGGCGATTTCAAGGAAGTGGATCAAAAAAACAAAGACCGCAAGCCCAACGATCCTGAGTTCATCCCGTTCCGCGAGGTCGAAAAATATAAATTGCTCGTCCGCACCGAAACCCGCAGCGCCGTAGGCCAACCGCTGCAACGCGAACTGCCTCCGTTCTATATCCCACAGGCACTTGGCACACTGCTGCCTAAGCTCGTGCCGCTAAATAATCCGACCGGCTACCTCTTTGCCACCTATGCCAGCGATACCCGCCAGGTCATGCTGCGATATATCGATGTGGGGCTGGAAACCTCGGTCACCATCGGCGGGAAAAATCTGCGTGGCGTTCCGGTCAGCGAACGACTCGGCAACGAAGGTGATCCCACCATCCACTATCTCACGCTGGAAGGGAAGTATCTCGGAACCGTCAATCCATCCCAGAAAAATGAGATTTTCCCCACCACCCGTGACGAACTTCGCAAATTGTGGGCCGACGCCGATCTATCCAAACCGACCGATGTAAAACCATGATCATCCTCGTTTGAAAACCTGCATCGTAGAGCAATCGCCACGTTAAAATACCCACGCGCTAGACGCCGGGGGTACGACACATGGGCAGAAAAGCGCTCATTTTCAGATACATCACGCCGCGATCACTGTATATATGCGTGCTTGATTCGTGTGATTCGTGACTAACCCTTTCGCACGAACCATTGTCCGCTACCGAAACGCATCATCCCGGTTTTTTGCGTTCGACAGCCGAAATAATTACCCGCACTACCTCGTCAAATGAAAGTGATGTTGAATCGATTTCAGTCGCATCCTTGGGTTTTTCAAGCGGGCCGACCAAGCGTTCGCGGTCGCGTTTGTCTCGGGCGAGTATCTGATCGAGTATCTCCTTCAACTCGACGTGTTCGCCTCGGGCATGCAGTTGATTGTATCGACGGCGGGCGCGCTCGTCGGGGGTGGCGTCGATGTAAAACTTAAATTCAGCGGTCGGGAAAACGATCGTGCCTTGATCGCGGCCTTCGGTGACGACATCGCCGCGTGCTTTGCCGATTTCGCGTTGCTGAACCACCATCAATTCGCGAATCTGCGGAACGACTGCGACATATGACGCCGCCTCGCTCGCTTCGCGACTGCCTAGCAAATGCGTGACTTTTTCGCCATTGAGAATCACGGCTGGCGGATATTTTGTCCAGTCAAACTCGATTTTCGCGTGCTTGGCGATGTAAACCAATTCGATGTGATTGTTCAGATCGATCTCGCGTCGGTGGGCAGCTAGTCCTAACGCACGATACATGTGCCCGGTATTTAGAAATGCAAATCCCAACCGCCTAGCCACCTCCTCGGCGACCGTCGATTTGCCCGAACCTGCTGGACCGTCGATGGTGATGATCATGGTTAATAGTGGATTGTAATTAGTGGATAGTTAATAAGTGGATAGTTTAATAGTGGACAGTGCGGACTCGATGCATCGCCTATCAACCATCAGCTAACAACTATCCACTCACAACTACCAACCCACTCCTACTTCGCCGCCCACAGAAATCCGCGACGTTGGATGGTCAGGCAGGGTTCGGATTCGACGATATTGGTCTGGTGTCCTAGCGAGTTATAGAACACCCGGCCTTTGCCGTAGACGCGTGTCCAGACCACTGGCATATCAAATCTGCCATTGCCCGAATGCGGGCCGGCCGCGACGGGGAATTCGGTCGTTGCCAGTACGCGGTTGCTGGGATCGGTGTGCATGTAATACTGTTCGGAACAGACATCGAAATCCGGGATGCCTTCAACGATCGGCGAACTGCCTTTGATCGTGCGAACGCGGTAGGTCGTTCCGTCATTGCCCGGATGGGCGACCCACTGCCCGCCTGTCATGAACTGCCATTCGGTGTTATTGCGAAAACTGTCGCACATCCCGCCATGACAACCTGCAATGCCAACGCCATGCTCGCGGACGGCTTTGATGACGGGGTTAGCCTGTTCGTTGGTAATCTGGCCCATGGTCCAAACCGGTACAATCAACGACAGGCCCGCTAATTTTGCTTCATCTTTGAACGCATCAAGGGTATCGGACACTTCGACGGCAAACCCTTCGTCTTTCAAAACCCTCGCGAAAATCTCCGCCACTTGTTTGGGCTGATGCCCGTCCCAACCGCCCCAGACGATCAATGCATTACGCGACACAGTTAGCTCCTTTAGTAAACGGGCAAGCCTGAATATCCATCTCTACAAAAATTAAATTGGCCACATAGACACAGAAACACAGAGACTGCGACTGCCGATTTCGCCGATAACATCAATTGGAAAACGACATTGACTCATCCGCGATGGCTTCGGTGATCCATTTTTTTTGTTACTCTCTCTGTGCCTCTGTGGCCAACACCTGCTAGATTTCCTCTGCATCGTGAAGGTGCTTCACTTCGCACATTTGATTGAAATACTATCAGACTGCGTGCGAATATCGAAATCCGTGATGCACCTCGCGAGTGGAAAAATCACTGACTAAGGGGGTCTTCGGGGTATTTTTCCTTCAACAATTTGCGTAGTGCTTCGCTCTTTGTCTTGTCCGATTTCGCCAGAATGCGGCTGGCGCGATCGAGCAATTGCGGTGCGTAGGGAGAGGCCGGCGCCGCCTGCACAAACGCCTCGGCGATTTTCGCCGCCGATCGCGGATAACGCCTTTCCATCATCCGTACTTTCAGCAAAACAGAATAACCCTCCCATAAGCTTTCCGGATACCGCCTCTGCCAATCGTCCCAACTCTCCTCGGCGGAATCCAGCTCGTTATTGTCGATATAAAACTCGATCGACCTCGCCAATGCCCCAGAAATCGCGGCGCGTTTGCCCAATTCCTCTCTCACCGGCAACTGTTCTAGCAATTTCTTGGCTTCATCCACACGCCCGTCCAACAACAATGCTGACATCCGCAGCCGTTTCAGATTGACCGAATCACGATCCTTGAACGCCGCAAGCATCGTTTCAGCCTGTTTGAAATCCGCCAGCCGCCACAGCAACACCCCGGCGTGCATATCGGCGGCCTTGGGTTGCAGATTGGATTTCGGCGTCAGCGACGCCAGAGATTTCGCCAGATCGTCGGGACGTTTTGCATCCAACGCCGCGTCGATCGCTTCTGCCAACGCGTCGGTGGTCCACTGTTGATCGGCGTGTCGATTTGTCGCACACAGCGCAGATAAAGCGGGCATCAATGAATCGATCGCCTTGCCGCGCGAAAGGATCCGCGCCGCCATCGCTTGTTGGGCTGAGTTGAGCTTTTCATAATCGTATTTCGCAACCGTATCCGATTGTTGCGACGCATCATCCATCGCGGGCTCGATCGGATGTTGCGGATCCCGATCGACCGCTAATTTGAATGTGCGTTTGTCGTTGCCTTGCGTGCATTTGGTTTCGATCGTCACGTCATAATGCCCCGGCGACAAATACACATGATCCACTTTCAATCCCGTTGCGGTCTGGCCGTCGCCGAAATCCCACGTCGCACGCAGATTGGTGGATTTGGACGGAAAAACCGCTTCAAAACGCATGCGATAACTCGAACGCTCTGCGGTGATCGCTTCGCCCAACCAAGCGACATTCATGTCCGCAGCGACATCCTTTTTTTGCTGCTCAAGCGGCCCGGCTTTTGATCGCGCGATCCTGCCAAACGGATCGGCACCGATCGGATCGACCTTGGGCGTGTCCGGTCGTCGCCAGCCAAGCGTCCAGCGCCAATCGCCGCCGCCATCGAAGTGGTAATACTCGAATGCGTGCGTGCCGCGTTTGAGATCCATCTTGGAATTGAATCGAATGTCATCCGGAAAACCGGGGGCGAAAACGACATCCTTGCCGTCAAGTTTCAACCCGCCACGATCGTCGGCACTGAGCGCGATTTGGTATTCGCCATCCAGCGGGGCAAAAAGCGTGGCGGTGATTTTGGATATCGACGGCCCATCAACCCCACCGGGGCTGTACCCGACGAATGGCTGGTCGATGAGCCCACGTGCCAGCACATCCCCGCTGCGCTCGTAAAGCGTTTGCAACTGCTTGATATTGTCCATCTGCCCCGCTGCGGCGCGTTTCATTTCCACCAGTAACCCCGACGTAATCGCCGCAACCGGCGCCGGTTTTTGATCGGCTGGGTTTCCCCAGTAGACGTAATACTGCGATTTACCTTTGACGGGATTAAACACTAGAACGACCCGATCGTCCGATCCGCCCCGAATCAGTTGCATCGGGACGATCTTGCCGTCCTCAGCCGCGACGCGAATGTCGCTGGCGTCTTTTTTAGACATTCCGGGTGCAAAAAAAATCGCCTGCACGGTTTCATCGCCATCAATTTGTTTTGCGTCCAATGCCACTTCGATAGCTCGTCGAAACGGGGACTGCGGTTCGGACCAAGCGTTAGCGGCTGACATTAATCCGCCGAGCATCAACATCCATGCGAGCACTACTCCCCTCCCCTTGAAGGATGGGCTGGGGGGAGGGGTATGACGACCCGCGCTGGGCACCTCAAATCTTGAGTCCCGTAGGGGCAGCTTCAGCCGCCGAAGCCCGCCGACGCACCGAAACCGGCGGCTAAAGCCGTCCCTACAAAATTGAAACAAATGTACGAAATGCGCTGATGACGCATGTATAGCGGGTTTGCAATTCAGCGTTTCATGCATGCATTTGCATTCATCCGTGTGCATCTGCGTCTTCTTTCCGTATGCTCAATCTGCCAATGATCTTACCCAAAGCCATCCTTTTCGACATGGACGGGACCCTCACCCGCGAGCGCATCGATTGGGCGAACCTGCGAACCGACCTGAAAGTCGCAGCGGACGAAGGTTTTCTTGAAGCACTGGAACGTATGTCGCCTGATGACCGCAAGAATGCCGAAACAGTGCTGCACGAACACGAACAGCAGGCCGCAGCCCGGTCGGAATTAAGCGACAACTGCATCGAACTGCTACACTGGTTAGATACGCGCCGGATCGGCCGGGCGTTGATTACGCGAAACACACGACAAAGCGTCCGCACGGTGTTTGATCTGCATCAACTGCATTTTGATGTCGCGATCACCCGCGAAGATGGACTTTTTAAGCCCGATCCAGCACCGTTACTTTTAGCTTGTGATCGCTTGGGCGTGGGTATTGCTGAAGCGTGGATGGTCGGCGATTGGAAGTACGACATTGAAGCCGCCAACGCCGCCAACATGACCGGCGTCTGGCTCAGCTTTGGCCGGGATAGAACTTTCGACGCCGTACCGGATATGGTGGTGCATGATCTGTGCGAATTGTGGGATATGCTCAAACGTGTCGTCTAAAATTGTGTCTAGTAGTTGTCACCCGGAGGTACGCCGAAGGGTCTGGTTGCAATTGCAAACAGCGCTAACGTGCAGGTCGAGGAGATGCTTCGGCGTATCTCAGCATGACAATGCTTGCGTACTCGAATGTCATACAGAGGTGTTTATGTTTCGGATGTTTTTGCTGTCTCTATTATTTGCATCATGGACATTCGCATCCACCGACGACGTGTTGGAGCAACTCCACACGCGGGGGAATGACCTCAAAACGCTGGCTGCGGACGTGAAATTGATGACTGCGGATACCGAACTCGGCGATGCCGACTGGGACACGCGCACCGGGCGGCTGGTCGTTGAGCGCAAAACCGATGGCGACACCCGACTGCGCGCATCATTTGCCAAACGTGAGCGCGGTAAACGCGTTGAAGAGGCTCGCAAGGATTATCTGCTGGATGGCGTACAACTGATCGAACGCGACTACGCCACCAAACGCCAGGTTACCCGCATCGTCCGCAAGCCCGGCGAGAAGTTGGACCTATTCAAGCTCGGCGAAGGCCCGTTCCCGCTGCCGATCGGGCAATCGCCGGACGAAGTGAAAAAAGAATTTGACGTCAAACCCGCAAAGCCTGAAAAACCCAATCCCGATCTGACCTACATCGAGCTGGTACCTCGTAAAGGCCGCCCGATCGCGGATAAGTTTTCCAGCATCGTGGTCGGCGTGAACAAAGAGGGCTGGCCGGTGGAGGTGGTGACGCTCGACAAAAACCAAACGCTGACGACCCGCGCCGAATTATCGAATATCCGTATCAACGCCGAAGTCGGCACGAAAGAGTTTGATCTGGAGGCCGTTGACGACACCTGGGACAAAATCGACGGCAGCTATCGCGGATGATCTGTATTGCGTCTGATTAGAGAAGAAATTGACCGGCCGAGACGCAAAGGGTCGCTGCGAGCATTCTGCTGTGCTTCAATCCGCTTGGAAAATAAAGGATTAGCAAACAACCCGAGGCTCGACGCGTCGAACATGTGTTAGCGTCTTCTGAATCACCCTAATTGTCATGCCGGTGTACGCCGAAGAATCTACTTGACCCGCAAATTGAGCCTGTTTTGAACGTTGCAAGTAGACCCTTGGGCGTATCTCAGGGTGGCGTGCGTGAGCGTGTCGGTATTCAGAAGTCCCGTTAGACGATAGCACGACAAACCTACTTTGTGCGCCCGACGCGTCTTGGCGGTGCAGACTTCTTTTGGCTGGCGCTATTTCGCCATCGTCGTCAGCACCCAGGCAGTGGTGCTGCATAGCGCGACCAGCAGTCCGATGCGGATTATCGTCATCCTGCGATCAAAGCGGGCGGTCAGATCGGGGGCATCGGGCAAAAGCCTGAGATAATCCATCCGCGAGCGAATGCTCCCGTGCAGCCACGTACCGGCGTGATGCACGATCCGGGCATAGACCCGACCCATCCGCCCGCGTCCTGCTGAAAATTGCTGTGCATCCATGGGCATGTTGTTTAATCGCGCCACATGTGCCAAAGCGGAATTGAAAACCTCCACGCCTTCAACGCCGACAGCAGAATCTTCCTGTCCGCCGGTCAGACTCCGGGCTGCAAATAGGTCGGCCTGACGTTCAAACGATCGCGATAGAGATCCGAAAATGACGACAAATCCGATAATGCCGACCGCGAAAATGATCGTGTCGAACGGCACGCTTACGGGAATGCTGTCTCCCCAGATCAACCAACCCAAAACGGTTTCACTCGCATCAAGCCAGGCAAAAAAGACGATCGCAAACACGACATACCAAGTCATGTGCCGATGCATCACATGCCCGGCTTCGTGGGCAAAGACGGCTTCGATCTGTCGATCGTTCATCGTTTCGATGAGCAGGTCGCTGAGCAGGATATAGCGGAATTGGGGGATCAAACCCATGACCGCAGCGTTGCCGAAGCTGAAATGCGTGCGCCAGATGAGGATATTTCGATACCGCAAATTAAGACGGCTGCACATTGCTTCGAGTCGGTTGCGAAGCGGTGAATCGGGCATGGGGGTGACGGGCAGCACGCGCCTCAAAATCTCTGGCCCGATCAGGAAAACGAATCCCGCGCCGATCAGTGTCGCAAGGATATCGCTCGTGCCGTCGCGCGGCATGTGCATTGCGTGCAGACCCAGCAACACAAGATCGCGCAACAAAATCGCCAGCCCAACGGGTGCGAGCAATGACAAGACCTGCAAGCGAGTGTTGCTAAGAACGTATGCTCCAATCGGTGGCGGTTCAAAAATCGAGTCGCCGAGATTCAATGCCATCATCGCGTTTTGTTCGCGGATCGCCCGATCAAGCGGATATTGTGCCCAGATCAATCCAATCCACGCCAACACCACAGGCGTCATCGACACCAATGCAGGTAATGCTTCAAATCTGCGATGAAAATCAAGCCCCATCCAATGGATCAAATCGCCCCAGCCGAGGAAAAATAGCGCGACGGCGTGTACCGCCAGCACCATCCATCGCGCCAGAAACATCCCTTGATGAAATCGGCTGGTCGCTTGAACGGATCGAAACGTCGTCCCGCGCATCGCCTGTCGCGCCCAGCGGCGCATCAGGATCACGATCAAGCCGAGAGACAGCAGGTAGATCGTCGCACCGACATCCATGCGCAACGCAACCGCCTCGCGATGGTTGACCCACATCGCCCAAAAAATTAGCGGAAATAACAGTTGTAATCGCGACAAGCGGGCATGCTCCTAATCGACTAATGCGAATCCCATCGCGCGGTAACTTTCGTAGGTTTCATACGCTTTTCCCAACGGCCAGGCGAGAATCGCCATCACTGCAATGATGACCACCGCGATTTGTGTCCAAGTGCGTTGCCGGTCCGCCAAAAACGCCGCGAGGCACGCGATCGGCGCTGCCAGTACCAGGATCGCGTAAGGCAACGGCAAATAGGCGTACCACGCATCCATCGCAGCAGAAACGATCCCGGCGGACAATACAGACAGAGTCAGACACACCGCAGCATTGAGTTGGTACTTTTTGAAGATCATCGCAACCAGCCCGATGCCCGCCGCCGACGATGCCAGCATCAGCATCAGGTTCGCGAGTCGTTCACTCTTGCCGAGCAACCCGACGACGGCAGCACTTAATCCGATCGCAAGTGTCCACGCGGCCAGCACGGGTCTGGCTGATAAACGTGTCGCGACGAGGTTGCTCGCGATCACATTCATCAGTGCGATCAACCCGGACAGCGCGATCCATTGGCTGGCATCGCTGTAGCTCCACGCGGTTCGGCCGGTATGGAGTTTGCCTTCGCCGATCAGCATCAGCCCGCCGACGATCACCGCCACACCGATCAGCGTCATGACGATTTTCTTCAATCCGAAGATCGCTTCGACTATCGCGACGATCACGCAGATCACGGCGATCCAGAACAGCCAATGAACGGATGATTTCGGCCAGAACAGTTGCAGGTCGTCGCCGACGAGCGTGAACATCGCAACCCCAAACGCCACCGCCACACCAATCGCCGGGAGGCAGGCGAGTCGATTTTTCGATTCGCCTTTCCATGGACGAGTGCCCAACGCCGTCGCGATGCCGATTCCGCAGCAGGCGAGGGAAGTGAGATTGACGAGGGTTTGTTGTTGCATGTTAATAGTTGCGAGATGCGAGATGCCAGTTGCCAGATGCGAGGAAGAATTTACGATTGTTGAATTGCGATCTTTGCTTTCTACGTTGTGAGCGAATCAGTCAAACATTGTTACTAATGCCTTTTCTAGCAACTCGCGTCTCACATCTCACAACTCCAAACTCACAACGTATGTCCCATCCTGTTCTTTTTGACTTCTAAATACGCGCGGTTGTGTTCGCCGGCTTCAACTTTGATGGGCACTTGTTCGACGATCTGCAGGCCGAAACCGTCGAGGCCGTAGATCTTTTTGGGGTTGTTGGTAATCAGCCGGATTTTTCGGATGCCCAGATCTCGCAAAATCTGACTGCCCACGCCGTAATCGCGTTTGTCGGCCGGCAGGCCCAGACGTAGATTCGCATCGACGGTATCGAGTCCCTGCTCCTGCAATTTGTAGGCGTGCAGCTTATTCTCCAGACCAATCCCCCGGCCTTCCTGACGCAGATAAATCACCGCGCCTTTGCCAGCGGTTTCGATCATCTGCATCGCGCTGGCGAGTTGATCGCCGCAGTCGCAGCGGCCTGATCCAAAGACATCGCCGGTCAGACATTCGCTATGCACGCGCACCAGAACCGGCTCGTCATGCACGATCGGTGAGCCCGCAGTGTCCATGTCGCCGATACCGCCTTTGCACAGCGCCAGATTCGGCTGGGCATCGACAGGCGAGGTGTAGGCGTGCAACGCAAATACGCCCCAGCGCGTCGGCAAAGTGACCGATTCGACCCGTTTGACGAATTGCTCACGATGCATGCGATAGCTGATCAGATCGGCGATCGTGCACATTTTGAGATTATGTTCACGGCAGAAGGTTTCGAGCTGTGGACGTCTTGCGAGGTCGCCATCTTCTTTGAGGATTTCGCAGATCACGGCTGCGGGTCGCAGGCCTGACAAACGGCACAGATCGATCGATCCTTCAGTGTGTCCCGCGCGTACCAGCACCCCGCCATCGACGGCTCGCAGCGGCGTGATGTGTCCCGGACGCAGCAGATCGTGTGGCTGGGCATCGGGAGAAACCGCGACGAGCGTGGATTGAGCTTTATCTCGTGCGCTAACGCCGGTCCCGACGCCGAATTTGGGATGCGCATCAAACGTGACGGTAAAAGCAGTGGACATCATCGCGGTGTTGGTGCTGGTCTGCGGATGCAGACGCAGGCGGTCGCAGGTCTCAGCGGTCAACGCCAGGCAATCGGTGCCTCTGCCATACCGGAGGATGAAATTCATCGCTTCCGGCGTCGCTTTTTCCGCCGCGAGGACCAGATCGCCTTCGTTTTCACGATCTTCATCGTCCACCAGCACGACCATGCGGCCGGCTTTGAGTTCTTCGAGTGCTTCGGGGATCGAACAAAACATAGTCCGACATTCTACGCGATTTTGGGTTCACTTGTCGCGGTAGACGGTATTGGGGGCGTGATACGGGTTTTCTTCGCGTTTCCACTCGGCAAGCTGTTTTTGTAAGAAAATCAGGGTTTGCAGCGGCACACCGGACGGTCCGCTGCGATAAAGTCCAAGGCGCGCCAGCGGACGCTTTTCAATTGTTTCAAAACCGATCGGAACAGGTTCAGACAAAACGACCGGCGTGAAATCAGGTTGTTCGGGCAAAATAACCCATTTGGCGGCGGCGAGATCGTCGGGCGTCAGATAACTCCCATAATGCCGGCCAATTAACGTGGGGATCGGATGCTTCCCGCGGATGATGACCAGCGTGTTATCGGTACCGATGATCGGGCGAACCTGCGTGGCAAATGCGACGGCGCGATCAGTCCAGTGTTCTTTGGATTCGTGGAATCGCGTCAACTGCAGATACGCCAACGTGATCGCCAATCCCAATGGCAACAGAATAAGCCAGACGAGTCTGTCGGACGCGGGTTTGCTTCGCAAAATCCATCGCCAATGGATCTCGCACATCGCAAACGCTGCCATCACCGATGCGGGCGCGTAGGCTGGGATCAGGTAATCCATCCGTTTGCCGGCAGGGATCGATAGCACCAACAACACAACCCCCAACCAGACCGCTGCGGGCACGAGCCATGCGTATCGCTTGCGATCAGTGCAAAACAAAACTGTCCCCAACAATGCCGTCAGACCCCACGGCAATGCCTTGGTGACAAACCACATCAGGCTGTAATAGATCGGCTTGCTAAATCCTTCAGGGCTTTCTTCGGTCACACGATCGATCACTTCGGCGCCGAGAATTGTTTGGCGGACATGATCCGGGTCTTGCTGATACGCCGCCGCCAGCCACGCGCCTGCAAGCAGGATTGGGATGATCGCCCCGATCAGCCATCGCCAGCGGCGGGTTGTCAGGCATGAGTAAGCGACCGCGTAGATCACCACCATCACCGCTGCCGGGCCTTTGGTAAGAATCGCACCGGTAACGCACAGCCAGAATAAGACCGTCCACCCGCAAACCGAACGGCAAATACCAACTTGCCTGCATTGTTCGGCATCGTCGGATTTCGGTGCGAGCATCAACGTCGCACACGCCCAGCCTGCGGTCAGAAAGAAGCATTGCAACATGTCCGGCCTGGCGAGATAGCTCAGGCGGATCACCGACCCATGCCGCACGTCCGATCCAAACGTAAACCAGATCGCAGCCGCCAGACACCCAAAAACAACCGGTCGCGTCGGGTGCATCCGCCTTGCCATCGCATAGACGATCAATCCTGTGCCGATCGATCCGAGCAGCGAAGGTAATTTCAAAACCCATTCGTCCCAACGCCCCGTGATTTTTACTGCCAATGCGCCGATCCAGTTAAACATCGGCGGCTTGGTCGCAGGCTGATAGATCACATCCCGCGGCAACGCATACCGACCGTGCAGCACAATATCGGCGGTATAGGCGATCGTCTTGGGCTGATCTTTTTCGTAAAGATCGCCCGGACCCCAGAGACGCACGCCCAGCACGACGCCAGCGGTTAACACACAGAGAATAATCGCGACAATTTTCAGTTCGATCCCCCCGTGCCAACTCGCAACAACACCATGCGCCCACTGACGGATGCGATCCGATCTGTCGGCGGATTCAGCATCGCAAATCCGTCCGCCAATCCGCGCGCGATCAGCGGTGCATTGCGTGTGGCGTGGGGTTCAAAATACGGCGACGGGTTCTCCAGACGATCGCGATTCAACAGAAAATAAGATACGCCAAACTCATCGGCGATACGGTCAATCGCCCGCCAATCCGTTGCGTAGAGCATGTCAAATGATGCGATCAAACTCGCGCGCATCTGTGCATCATAAGCCCGATTGAATGAGACCGACACTTCGGTATTGACCAGCACCGATCTGGCTGACAGAAGCGGGATACCGTTGGCGTCGTCGGGGTGGGACGCGATCAATGCGTTTTTAGGAAGATGGCGGATCGCCTCAAGCGATTCAAAGTATCCTGCGGGTGGGTCCCACTTGGGTGACGATGACAATGCCGTTGAAACGGTACGGGTGGTCATCGCTCCAATTAAAATCAACGCGAGCAACGCCCACGCCGGCGCAAACGCGATGGATCGATTTGTGATACGCACACGTTGCAACAACCGCGCAGCCCACATCATCGCAAACACAGGCAGCGCGTAGCTTGTGTAACGGCTCGGCAGATACAACTTGAACAACATCGCGTGCGACAACGCCCACATCGCAATCGCGAATCCAAGCAACAGCCACGCCTCAATTGGAATCGCGCGCGGAAACAATCCCAGCGTGACGCCCAACGCGATCAATCCAATCGCCAGGTGATTTTTTCGCAGACCGATGCCGGTGGTGGAACTGTGATACCAGTAGATTTTTGCCGGTCTGAAAAACGCCGTGCGCCCATTCGCCTGCCACTCGGGCATTTGTCGGGCTTCGTCAACGGAATACCACGAACCGATCTCTGCCGGCATCGGTTTAAGATAAAGCGCTGCAATGATCCCGACCGCAGCCAATCCTAATGCAACAAAACCTGACATTTGCGCGATCCATCGCGCGTCTACTTTCTCGTGTGATCGGTATCGCCGAATCACACCCCATACCCAAACCACCCCCGCCACCGGCGCGAGATTCAGTATCATCGGCGGATAAAACAAGGCGCACAACACGAACACCCCGCCTGTCATCACCCATCGCTGAGAAACAATTGCCAGCATCCCGGCGATCAACAGGGGCAGGCCGAACGATCGTGGAAAACCGCCTTCGGTGTAGGTCGTGAGATTGAAGCAGGCAACCACGATAATCGCGGCAAACATGCCTGCGTGACCGCCCAAGCGTTTGCCAAGCATCATCGCCAAGCCGAGACTAAGAATTGCCAGAACAATCGCCAGCAATTCGCTCATCGATTGTGGTTCAATCCAGCCCGATGTGGCGCGAAATAGCATCTGATACGCCGGCGGCGAAAACACCGCCAGCGACATATAGCGGGCGATTAGATCGTTGGGGAATAACTGCGGATCGGCAAACCGCTGCATCCACCAGATGTGCTGGGCGGCGTCGCCTGCGAACAAGTCGTTGCGCCAAAACATCACGCCATGATGTTGAATGATCTGCGACACCACCCACGCCGCGGCCACGATCGACAGCAGCAGCCATGCACGTTGGTGCACTTTGTTTGTGGGATTCGATGTGTTCACAGTGTCAGTCGATACCGACATTTCTGCCTTTCGCCACGAGCATAAAGGGTATTCGATTCCGGGATGTCGATCGTGCCAAGTAACTGCGCGCCAAGGCGTTCGCACGTTCGACGACTCGGAAGGTTGTCGGGGTTGCAAGTGATGATTAGATGATCCATACCATGCGCCTTTGCCAGCGGTATGATCAGCCTGACGGCGCGCTCGGCGTAATGGTATCCCCGCGCCGGCTGAAACACGCCGTAACCAATATGACCTGCATAAAGGTTGATTTGTTCTGTATCCGCAAGCCTAAGCGACAGCGTACCTGCCATCGGGACGGGAGGAAACGATTTACCCAACGCCCGATCAGTCAGGGATTGGCGACCACCATTTAACTGCATCCAGAAATAATAGCCATGCGACCGACCGACGATTTCATCGCCGTGATCGATGCCGTCCGGATGTCGGGAGATAAAATCGACCAATTGCTGCCTCGTCCATGCCGACTGCTTGTCGCCCCAGCCCAGCGGGTGCTGGCAGGCGGCGAGCATCGCATCAATGTACCGCGCCGCTGGACGCACCAACTCAAGCTCACCGTCGATGGCGTTTTCAAGTTTGTAAAACCGCATCAGGTCGCATGATACGCAACGACGACAAAGATCACATCTTAACCACGTTTGCCCGAGGTAATTGATCATAGCGCACCGCCGAGTTACTGAGAGCAACGCGGCGAAGTGTCGTACGCGCAAAAAGATCAAAAAAGCAGCAGGACACGGGTAGCGCTCAACAATCTCACATACAATTTCCATGTCCTGCTGAGGTACTTCCGAAGCACCTAATTCGTTCGCCTATTGCAGAAGTTTTGACGATTCGGCCAGACCCTTGGGAGTACGTCAGGGTGACAGTCGTGAGCAGGTCGGGATCGTCAGAAGGCTCATGTCTGTATCTGTGTTAATCCAATCCACTTGCGCAAATCGGTGGCCAATTCTTCTCTCGAAAATCACGCTTCCAGATTCAGCCATTTTACTTCATCCGGCGTGAGATCGACGGTCAGGCCGGGAAGGCTGGTGCGTGTTTCATTCAGTAGACGCGGACCGATCAGCGCAATCGACGGGAACGGCTGATGCAGCACATACGCCAACGCGATGTTGATCGGGCTGACGTTGTATTTTTTTGCCAGTTCTTTGGCACGGTCGAGACGTTTGAAATTGTCGTCGCTATACCAGCAGCGGGATAATTCCTTGTCCTCCAAATTGTCCGGCGCGGCGCGGCCGGGCAGGAAAAACCCGCGCGCCTGGCTCGACCAACTCAACAACGCCGTCTGCGTCTTGCTAAACCACGCGCGACTCTCCGGGTCGCTGGCAGCGACACAGCCAGCCCAGACAGGATCGACCATCCGCGCAAGACTGAAATTATTACTAACGACCGAAAAGCCCTGTAATCCGTTCTTTTTGGCATAGGCATTGGCTTCATCGACGCGCGTCAATTGCCAGTTGCTTCCGCCAAATACTTTGATGCGACCGGCTTTGACATGCTCATTCATCACCTCGACAAACTCCCCGGCAGGGATTGCGGTATTGTCGCGGTGCATCATGTAAATATCCGTGTAATCAGTCTGCATGCGTTCGAGACTGATCTTAAGCTGACGCGTCAGCGAGATCGGATCATTTTCAGGCGTGTGACACCCTTTGACGATCGTGACGACCTGCTCGCGCACGCCGCGCAGCTTGATCCACTGGCCGAGCAATTTTTCCTGCAAACCGCCACCGTAGATATAGCCGGTGTCGAAGGCGTTGCCGCCTTTTTCGAAAAAATCGTCATTCATGATCGCCATGTGCGAAAGCGACTGTTGATTGTCGCAGCCCATGACCAGCCGCGACATTTTCTTGCCGATGCCGGCGATTTCGACGTATTTCATCGCGTTCGGCTTCACCGCAAGCGTTTCGCCCCTGACGGTCACGGACGGATATTTTTTGTCGGTCGTGATGTTGTAAACCACGCCGCACGCGCTAAGCCATTTATCCAATGTCTGCGCTTGCGAAAGCGAATCGGCCCAGGTCATGCCCGGCGGATTGACCTGCGTTTTTCCAGCCTGAATCGCGTCACCCAACGCATCGGCTTCAAGCGTGAAACTGGTGTATTCGCAAGGGATATCGATCTCCTGCGTCTCTTTGCCTTTCTTAACGATGATCTTGCCCTGATTCGGCTTATTACGGTCGCACACCCACGGATCGGGGATGATAATGCTGCCTTCTGTGCCGAAGATACGGATGAGGTTTTCGGAGTTCATCCCAACGCCGGTTGTCAGCTGCGCCACGATCCCGGAGGAAAACTTCAGCGTACCAATCGCGTATTCATCAACGCCAGTCGACGCGAGCTTGGCGGCGCCGGTGACGTGGGTGGGCGTATCAAAATCCTTACCGATCGCGGCACCTGCGACCAGACGCGCCCCGGCGACCGCGTAGCTGCCGACATCCATGATCCCCCCGCCGGCCAGATCGTTCGACCAGAGACGCGAATCGGCGTTGAAACCGCTTTTGAAGCTGAAGCTCGACTGGATCAACTGTACATCGCCGATCGCTTTGCTTTTCAGCAATTCGACGAGCTTCGCCGTTTGCGGATGGCAACGCCATTGAAAGGCTTCCATCAACGCTTTGTTGGATAATTCCGCCTGTTCGACGACCGCCATCGCTTGGGCGTGATTAAGCGTGAACGGCTTTTCGCACATCACATGCTTGCCGGCGCGCAGCGCCTTGATCGACCACTCAGCGTGCATCGGGTGCGGCGGGCTGACGTAGATCGCATCGATATTTTTATCCGCCAGCAACGCTTCGTAAGACCCGTGCGCAGCGATTCCCGGATATTCCGCTGCGAACTTGTCCGCCGACGCCTGCGTCCGCGACCCCGCCGCCTGCAACACGCCGGTGCGGCTGTTTTTCAAGTTGTTTGCAAAGCATTTAGCGATCGCACCCGTACCCAAAACGCCCCACTTGATTTTGCTGCTCATTTGTCCATTTGTCCTGTAAAAATCTGTTTTCGCGATGATCAAAAACGTTTGCTATAGAGCGTCTGCGGGTTGGCGTCAAATGTCACCCCGCGCATATCGCCACAGCGATGCGCGCCCGAGTGACGCGTGAACGCGGATCACATCAACTCTGACATGCCTCTCGCATCGGTTTTGTCGCGTATCAGTACATTGAAGACGACAATGCGTGCGACGGCCTGTAGAATACCCGCGTGATATATTGCTGATAATTTTTGTCAAAAGCTGAAAAAGACACTTTTTAAGCCCCTTTTAGACTCTAATAGTCTTTAGGAAATAATTGTTCATTTTTTTCTTTACCTACGATAATGCGTCGGGTATGTTAAGTCGGACTCGATCAGCTGCTGTCAGTAAAGGCGTCAAGCGTCTGTGGCCATCGAAGTTGGAGGTGTGTCATCCGACGTGTTTCGTTAAAAACACGATGGGGACACGAATTGTAGTCGAGCGGAGAATTTGGATGTGTAACTTGAATTGCGTCACCCCCGCATTGGCACGCGCTTCGGCGTCACCCGTGCTCGGAATGGCGAATCAAGCTCTCACCTACCCATCCACGCGATCCCCTTGCCTGCTTTTTAGTTCTGATTTTTCCGCGCAGCCGCTTGTTAGCGGAGCGCAGATCTTTTTTTAGTCTCTTTTGGAGGAGTTTCAATGATTCGTAGCAAACTTAATGTTCTCGCACTCGCCGCCGCCGCGGTGACTGGCCTGAATGTTGTTCAGGCCGCGGACCTGACATGGGATATTACACCTGGCACCGTCGGGGCAGGTGATGCCGCGATCACCGGTGGTACCGGTACATGGAGCACGCTTGCTACGTTGGGCAACTGGACGCTCGACGCAGGCGCCAACAACGTCGCGTGGGTGAACAACGCCACTCCAGACAACGCCATTTTCGGCGATGTAGCGGGGACTGTTACACTGGGTACCGCAGTCTCTGCTAGTGACCTTAA